>NZ_LZDS01000011.1 GCF_001678755.1 Acinetobacter gandensis | reverse complement strand
CTTGGCTCATCAATTTTCTGACATTAATTTCTCAAATAAACTTCGAGTAATTTCTACCATCAATCAATGAAAATAATTTCGACTGATCAACTAGTAAAAATCCACACAAGTTGTTCTTCATAATCTCTTAATGATCTTTCTAATACCTCGTCAGTATTAGATGCTGGACTTCAATAAACTTAACAACTCAACGCTTCGCGTTTCGTTCGTTTCCGTCTATCTCGTCGGTATGGAGTGCATTCTAGAGCATTTCAGAATCATTGCAACCCCCAATTCACTATATTTTTCACGTATGTATCTTTTATAGTCATTTTTGCTAAAAAAATTGCATTTTTACTTATTTTTTAGCCATTTTTTATAAAAAAAATCATTTTATTTGGGATTTTATTTATTTAAATGATCTCTGAAAGAAAAATACTTTCAGAGTTTTTAGATCTAAGTCACCCACCTTAGTTCAAAAAACAATCTAACCACCCTATCCACCAAATCCTACACTGTAATAAAGTGCTTTTACGTTGCTTAAAGCTTCAAATCCAAGCTAAATAACCTCAAAAAACATTTTTAAATTAAATCGCCATCCTAAACAGTGATCATAATTATTATTCTTTCATCCACTTTTATATATTTAGATACTTTTATTCATACTCGCAGACTAAATATTGCATCACATCTAAAATTGCTTGCTGTTTACCAATAAAGTCTTCTGCGGAAAAAAATAATTTTGCTCGTTTAGGTAATTGCTCACGCACTAATGCAAAGAGTTGATACTTTGCTGCTATATCTAATGCGTCGAATTGTTGCTTGGTTTGTGCAAATAACTGTTGTTTCATCTGCATTGGCTGATATTCAAATAAAAATCTTAATATTTCATCAATTTGTTCATCTTTATTCTGTGTATCGTAATAGCTCATTGACTACTCTTATTTTTCATTTGGACTTATTGTTCCATAAGCCTACTTTTCCCAAAAATCATTTTAATTACATCTATAGTCACTTTTTCTGATGAAGCACATATCATCTAAACAATCACTAATAACGATCATTTAGCAAAATATGGGCTATTTTTCGGCTATAGCAGCATAGAAGCGATAGATTTGATCACTTAGACTGCTTTTTATTTCAGCTATAACCATGCCTGCTCACTTTCCTTCTCGACTAATGCTTTTACTGTCTGGACTTATCTTATTGGCGTTTGGCGTAGTGCTGTCTATCCACTCACAACTCGGCACCTCTCCTATTTCCTCAGTCCCTTATAGTTTTAGCTTTATATTCAACATGAGTGTGGGCACATTAACAGTACTCATGCATATAGTGATGATTGTGCTGCAAATGCTGATTTTAAGATCGCGTTTTCAATGGGTGCAGTGGTTACAACTGCCTATTGGCGTTGTTTTTGGCATATTTATCGATGGGTTAATGTGGCTGACACAAGGTTGGAGCATTGAAAACTACGCTTTACAACTCATAGCTTGCCTCATGAGCTGTTTAATTACGGCCTTTGGCGTATGTTTGGTGGTGAAAGCCAATTTAGTCTTTCTTGCGGCTGAAGGTTTATACCAAGCTATCGCGATCCGCTATCAACTCGAATTCGGTAACTGTAAAACCTATGGAGATATTGTTTTAGTGAGCATTGCGGCACTTGCAAGTTGGATCGTGCTTCATGAAGTGATTGGGGTACGTGAAGGCACTATTATCACCGCACTTTTGGTCGGCACATTAGTGAAACGAATTTTACCAAAATTGAGTTTTATTCAACTCAATGCCAAGGCTTAAAGATTTCGTGCAGCTGTTTTAAATACTACGTTATATAGACACCTTACTATATAGAACAATAAGATCATGAATACCAAAGCTCCCAAAACGGGGGCTTTTTTATGATTAGCACAAATGATAGGTCGATATCGCATGTATAAAAAGATATAGAAATGAAATTGAAGATATAAAAAAGGGAAAGATCTCTCCCAAAATCTCTCCCTTAGAATTGAATCTTTAGTCGATCCATCGTGTAGTTATTATAGTTATCTGTTTACTTCACTAAAAAAAGAGTCCCTTGGGGAAGAGACTGATAAAAAGTGGAGTTATCGTTATGTACCCTCTAGATGGTATATAAATTCTCTAGATGAATAAATCTTATACATAATATTCAGGAAATGCAACACATTTGGCAAAATTTAAGTATTGTTTTTATAAGGTTTTTTTTGAATTTGCTTATTTATATTATTCATATAACAAATGTATAAAAAAAGCAGGCGGAAGCCTGCTTTTAATTCAATAACTTAACTAAAAATTCAAGAATTTATTAGTCGGTAAAAGTGACTTTTGCAATCGCTTTTTTGCTCGCTTGAATGATTAAAGTTTTGTTTTCTGACACAGCATAACCCGCATCAACCACTTCCCAGTCTACTTTTACCGCACCGCGACCAATTGCATCTTTTGCTTGTGCCGCATTTTTGGTTAAACCAGCTTCACGCAGAATAGACGTGATAAAGATTTCACCACCAAATGCACCACGAGAAATCGTCACTTCAGGTGTACCTTCAGGTAATTCACCCTCTGTAATCAAGTTACCTGCACCTTTATGCGCGTTCGCCGCTGCTTCAGCACCGTGGAATCGTTCAACTAATTCAAGCGCAAGGATTTTCTTCACATCTTGTGGATTACGACCTTCAGCCACTTCTTTGAGCAATACTTGAATCTCTTCAACAGTTTTAAAGCTCAACAAGTCAAAATAACGTTCAATTAATGCATCTGGCATTGAAAGTACTTTTTGGTACATCGCACCCGGTGCATCAAAAACTGCAATATAGTTGCCTAACGATTTAGACATTTTATTTACGCCGTCTAAACCCTCAAGAATAGGCACAGTAATACACACTTGTGCGTCTTGATCATAACGACCTTGTAAGGTACGCCCCATCAACAAGTTAAAGGTTTGGTCTGTACCACCTAACTCAACATCTGCATGCAATGCAACCGAGTCATAACCTTGTACCAATGGATACAAAAATTCATGAATCGCAATTGGCTGATGACTGTTATAACGTTTTGTAAAGTCATCGCGCTCTAACATACGTGCTACAGTTTGCTGTGACGCCAACTGAATTAAGTCAGCAGCAGATTTTTCTGCAAACCATTCTGAGTTAAAAACAACTTTCGTTTTTGCAGGATCAAGAATTTTAAAGACTTGTTCTTGATATGTTTTTGCGTTTTCTAATACTTTTTCGCGCGACAATGGCGGACGCGTTGCGCTCTTACCCGTTGGGTCGCCAATCATTGCAGTATAGTCGCCAATCAAGAAGTAAACTTCATGACCTAAGTCTTGGAATACTTTTAATTTATTAATTAAAACTGTATGACCTAAATGCAAATCTGGTGCTGTAGGATCAAAACCCGCTTTAATTTTAAGCGGACGGTTTTCTTTTAACTTTTTAAGAAGATCTTCCTCAGAAATAATTTCATGAGTGCCTCGTTGAATGAGGGCAAGTTGTTCTTCAGCCGGCAGGAAATTTGACATCACAAAACCCAAACACATCAGTTATTCAATTTGTGCGATATACTAACACTTTTTCAGCATATTGCAGGCTTAAGAATCATCATGACAGCGATCTATATTGGGGTAATGACCGGCACGAGTATGGATGGTGTCGATATTGTTGCTGCTTCTTTTGATCCTTTAGAGATTCACGCGACACTCACCCTTCCTTTTGATCCAGACCTTCGCGATGAACTCATGGCACTCACTTTGCCAGATGACAACGAAATTGATCGTATGGGTAAAGCCGATGTCGCACTGGCTCAAATGATTGGTCATGGCATCAATGAGATGATTGAGAAAAATCAGCTTGATCGTAGTCAAATCAAAGCCATTGGTTCGCATGGTCAGACTATTCGACATCGTCCTGAACATGGTTTTACTCTGCAAATTGGTGATCCCAATATTATCACTGAGCTCACTCAGCTCCCTGTAATTTCAGATTTTCGCCGTCGTGATATGGCTGCAGGTGGTCAAGGGGCACCGTTGGTACCTGCATTTCATCAAGCGCTCTTCCAACACGATAGTATTCACCGTGTGATATTAAATTTGGGTGGTATTGCCAATGTTAGCATGTTGCCTGCAGGTCAACCTGAAGCCGTGTATGGCTTTGATACAGGTCCAGCTAACATTTTAATGGATGCTTGGTGTGAACGTTATACTGGCCAGCCTTATGATGAAAATGGTAACTGGGCGGCTTATGGTCAACCTATTCGTAGCTTACTCGACCGCCTGCAAGCTCATGAATTTTTTTCTAAAGAACCACCCAAAAGTACTGGTCGTGAAGACTTCAATCTAGAATGGCTTGATGAACAGATTTTGGATTGGCGCGGAGATCTCGAATATGACGAGCTTGAAGATACGCCTGAAAATATTCAAGCAACACTCATGAAACTCACCACACGTGCTATTAAAAAAGCGATTTACCGCTCAAATATGGACACAGGTGAAGTGTATGTCTGTGGTGGCGGTGCATATAACTCACATTTATTGGAGCAGTTGCGCTGGCGTTTACGTAAACATGAATGGACAGTACAAAGTACCGCAGATTTAGGTTTAAGCCCGACTTGGGTTGAAGCTACTGCTTTTGCTTGGTTAGCGATGCGTTTTATGAATCAATTGAGTGGAAACTTACCTAGCGTAACAGGTGCTGCGGGCTACCGCATTTTAGGCACCATCACTGCTGTTTAACCCTCATCTGCATCATTAAAACAAAATAAAGAAGGTCTGCTGAAGCAGACCTTCTTATTACACGCATTACAAAAGAAACCGCTAAAGTTAATTCATCATTGCTTTCGCATTTTCGTTACGGAACGCACGCAAAATTTGTTGACCTGCACGACCTGTCGGACTCAAACCAAGTCGATTTTGTTCCTGACGAATTGCTTGGCGGGTTTTATCACCAATTAACCCATCCACTTTGCCAATGTCATAACCACGATTGAGCAAGAACTGTTGAATTTCACGACGTTCAGCACGTGAAGTACCTGGATCATCAGTTGGCCAAGTTGCCATAATAGCGCCCTTGCCTTGTAAACGATCCGATAAATGCGCAATCGCTAAAGCATAACTTTCTGCCGCGTTATAACTATAAATGGCATCAAAGTTTTTAAACACTAAGAATACTGGGCCACTTGCACCTGCTGGAGCCATCAATCCTGCTTGGCTCGAGCCTGAAAGATTACCTTGAATTAAAGCCGTCCCATCTGCACGAACCAAACCACGACTCATCCAGCTGTCTAAAGACTTTTTATTACGGCGACTTTCTCCACTGATCGACATGCCATCCGGAATTTTGACTTCAAAACCCCACGGTTGACCAGTTTGCCAGCCTCGTTTTTTTAAGAAGTTCGCAGTTGATGCCAAAGCATCGGTAGTACTCGAAACCAAATCACGACGGCCATCGCCATCAAAGTCGACAGCCAACTCTTCATAAGTACTTGGCATAAATTGGGTATGACCAAATGCACCCGCCCATGAGCCTTTCAACTGTGATTCATTTAAATCACCACGCTGCAAAATCCGCATAGCAGCAAAAAACTCACCACGGAAATAACTTTGACGTCGCCCCTCACAGCTCAAGGTACCTAAAGACTGTAATAAAGGATAAGTTCCTGCAATATCACCAAAATTACTTTCCACGCCCCAAACAGCAACCACAGTTTCCGCAGGCACACCATAGGCTGCTGCCACACGGTTTAAGACTTCTCGGTGCTGTGCTAATTTTTGCTGACCGAATTGCACCCGCTCTTCATCAACTAAACCAGATAAATAATCCCAGATCGGTGTGGAAAATTCGGGTTGATAGTTCAATTTTTCAATGACTGAATAGTCTGGGCTTAAATTTTGCGTATATCGATCATACGTCGAGGCACTCACACCCGCATTGATCGCTTGTGAGCGCAAGTTGGCAAGACAACTTTGAAAATTATTTTTTGGCGCGACGCTATTCATCGCAGGCATGCTTGACGCATTGACGGACTGACCATTAATAATCAACTCGGCATTTGCCTGAGTCATTGCCAAAAAAGCAGTCCCGAAAACAAATCCTAAGTGATGTTTCATACCCTTAATCTTTTTTTGAATTTAAATTGTTGTTTTAACAATAGCAGCTCAAAACAAAAGTTAAAGGTTCAAAACGTAAATTTAAATTCATATTTTATACTTATTTAAATTCATTTTTAAAATTTGAATTCAAATACAGTTATCCACAAGGAAAATTTTAAATTCATTTATAAAAAATAGCACTTCAAATTTAAATTCAAAACTTTTAAATTTAAAAATATAAATTCATTAAGCTAAAAGTTATCCACAAACATTTTCTTTCACATTCATTTTTATAATCAAAATCTTATACAGGAAAAACAACAAAATTTTTGCATTTTAAGCACATCTATTAATTTGAATTCATAGAGTTTAAATTCAAAATATTTTTAATGAATTCATTTTTCATATTTAAATTCAAAAACTTTGAATTCATTGCTTTGATTGTCGGTTTTTTGAATTCAAATTCATTGTTTAAATTTAAAAACAAAATTTGAATTCAAAAAGGCATTATTCTTTTTAGATGCTGCCAGACTATACATAGAGCTATAAGCACAACAAAGATGCGATAGTTAACGCAGAATATTTATAAACGACTGAACATTTTATGATCAATAGTTTCTTATTGTTTCACCGATAAACGGTGTGATATTACAAAGAGGCGCAATAATGCCCGAACTGTAAACATAAAAAAAGCGGCCATTTGCATGACCGCTTTTTTATCATTCAAACTTGCTTTTAAATGCTCATATCTTCGCTAAGTGCCAGTGGATTCGGCAAAATTTTCGCCAATGCACGACATAAAGGCGTCAATTCAGCACTATCATTCGGCATAAGAGTAATGTGACCAATTTTACGACCTTCGCGCTCTGTTTTGTTATACAGGTGCATATGTGCGCCATTGAGCGCCAATACTTCTTCAGACTTCGGATATTGACCAATGATGTTAATCATCACAGTTGGGCGAACCACCTCAGTCGAGCCTAAAGGCAAACCTGCTACAGCACGAATGTGATTTTCAAACTGTGAGCACACAGCGCCTTCAATTGACCAGTGACCTGAATTGTGCACACGTGGTGCCATTTCGTTGGCATACAAACCTTTGTCCGTCACAAACAGCTCTAAGGTCAACACACCCACATAATTCAAATGATTAAGCAGGCGGGTGATGTAGTCTTGCGCTACAGGTTGTAAATCTACACTGTTCGGTGCAGGAACAATAGAGTGTGACAAGATGCCGTTATGGTGGTGGTTTTCAGCCAGTGGCCACGTTTTCACATCACCATCTTGACCGCGTACCGCAATGATTGAAACTTCACGTGAGAAGGTTACAAAGCTTTCCGCGATCAATTCACCCGCGGGGCCAAGTTCCGCCCAAGCTTGGTCGATTTGATCGGCTGTACGCAGTACAAATTGACCTTTACCATCGTAACCACCACGTGAAGTTTTCAGTACGATTGGTAAACCCAGTTCAGCTACAGCAGCTTGCAGGCTTTCCAATGAAGTCACTGCTTTATACGGCGCAACTGGAATCGCCAATTCATCAAATAGTGCTTTTTCAGACAAACGATGTTGAGCAATCGCTAAAGCTTGACGAGGAGGGTGCAAATCTTTGTTTTTGGTCAAGACATCAACATCAGTCAAAGGCGTATTTTCAAACTCTAAGCTGAAAACATCGGCACTGTTGATGAAGTCTTGTAAACCATTTTGTGCTTGCGTCGAAATCACTTGACCCAAAGCAGCGGATGGACAATCTGTGCTGGCTTCAAAGAAGGTACATTGAATGTTTAGTGGAAGCGCTGCTTGCGCCATCATTCGACCGAGTTGGCCGCCACCAAAAATACCAATGGTTTTGTTCATAACATCTGTCCCGTATTAAGCTTGGCTTTAGTTTTGACCCGGAATATTTTTGCTAGCAACTTTTTCAGTTTGCGCTGCACGGAAATCCGCAACATTTTTGGCAATCTCAGGACGTGTTAAACCTAAAATTTGTGCTGCCATAATTGCCGCATTGGTTGCACCAGCTGGACCAATCGCCAAAGTACCGACTGCAATACCAGCAGGCATTTGTACAATCGAAAGCAGTGAATCTACACCATTTAAAATTGATGATTTAACCGGCACACCGAGTACAGGAAGATCAGTCTTTGCTGCACACATACCTGGTAAATGTGCTGCGCCGCCAGCACCAGCAATAATCACTTGAATCCCACGATCACGTGCAGTTTCAGCATATTCAAATAAACGATCTGGAGTACGGTGTGCAGACACCACTTCCGCTTCAAAAGGGACGCCAAGCTGTTTCAGCATATTGGCAGTGTTTTCTAGCGTTGCCCAATCTGATTGAGAACCCATGATAATTCCAACGAGAGGAGTGTCTTGTGAAGCGGCCGCATTCATTGCAATGTTTCCAGAGATTAAAGTAAGAGAGAGTAAATCTCGACTAGAGCCAAGCTTTAATAAGAGCCCCATATTATAGACTGAAAATTCATCTCAATAAAATTTAACGGTTGTCTTTAAAAGAAAACTTCATAATTTTTTTATGAAAATAATTTTATTTTTTTCAATTTTATTAAAACTTTCATTAAATCAATATGTATAAGATGTTTTAAACATGAAATAGCTCTACGTAATTCTCGCTCTAAGTATAAGTACTCAGAGCTTTACTCAAAAGATTCAACTCAACATCAATCTACCTGGAAAAGACTTGAGCCAATTACAGCAACAAAAAGGCGATAACACTCCAATTAACCGTAGTGGCTTTTTTTATGAAAAATTTGAATTCTCGAAAAATCAGCCATTGAAGTAAATAATTATGTTTTTTTACTACGAAGGTTCCACTGCAAGAGACCCTGAGTGGAGTAAAGTACTAAAATGCCCGCAAACACGCATCGGTTAAATGATGAAATACGTATTTGTTAAATTTAAGCGCTGCGAAATACGAAATACACACACCCTAAAAGGCATAAACCCGCCCATAAATAATCCAATTTAAAGGGTTGTTTAAAAAGAAAAATCATAAATGGGACAAACACCAATAAAGTAACGACTTCTTGGGTAATTTTCATCTGTCCCAAAGACCATCCATGTTTTGCCAACAAACGCGTTGCTGGAATCATAAAACTGTATTCGAGTAGCGCAATTGCCCAACCAAATAAAATCGCTTGCCACAAAGGCGCATCATGCAAAAACTTGAGATGACCATACCAGGCCAATGTCATAAAACAATTGGAAATCAGCAACAAAAATAGCGCTAAAGACATAAAGGAGCAGACCTGAAAAATTTAGGTTTTATTGTACGGATTTCAGACTTAAATTCAGCATATGTACTGGTTTTTTTCATGCAGTTAGACATCGAAAAAAGGGCAGACCTGTCAAGGAGATTCACCAGCGATTTTTTATCGATGACGATACAAAAAAATCTATCTTTTAGCTAAGACCCTTGCTATGGTTGCTTTCAAATTGAAATAAATCTGACAACAGCCCTAAAAACAAGGTGATGTGTCTATAAAAGAAGTGGAGTAATAAGGAATGCATCTGCATATTTTGGGTATTTGTGGCACCTTCATGGGATCATTAGCACTGCTTGCTCGTGATCTAGGACACAAGGTGACGGGTTCAGACCAAAATGTCTATCCACCCATGTCGACCCAACTTGAAAATGCAGGCATTACCTTAATGCAAGGTTATGACCGCAGCCATTTACAACCGCATCCAGATCTTGTGATTGTTGGTAATGCCATGAAGCGTGGCATAGATGCAGTTGAATATATGCTCAATGTTGGTCTTCCTTATATTTCAGGCCCGCAATTCCTTGCTGACCATGTATTACAAGGCAAGCATGTCTTAGGTGTTGCAGGTACACACGGTAAAACGACAACAACGACCATGCTCGCTTGGGTCCTCGATCAAGCAGGTTTAGAACCAGGCTTTTTGATTGGCGGTGTGCCATTGGGTTTCACTGAGAGTGCACGTTTAGGCGGTGGAAAATACTTCTGTGTTGAAGCAGATGAATACGATTCTGCATTCTTCGACAAACGTTCGAAGTTCGTGCATTATCATCCAAAAACGGCGATTTTAAATAACCTAGAATTTGATCATGCCGACATTTTTGATGATTTGGCTGCGATTCAAAAACAGTTCCATCATTTAGTACGTACGATTCCATCTGAAGGTCGCATCATTGCACCTATTACAGAAACCAATATTGACGAAGTGCTTGAACAAGGTTGCTGGACACCTGTGGTACGAACCAGCCTAGATGCCAATGAAAAGTCTGAACTGTACGCAGAACAACTATCGAACGATGGTTCTCACTTCAAAGTATTACAACACGGTGTGGTAAAAGGTGAAGTTCAATGGAACATGACAGGGCAGCACAGCGTAGCCAATGCTTTGGCGACTATCGCAGCAGCTGAACATGTCGGTGTTTCTGTTGCTACAGCTTGTGAAGCTTTGTCTAATTTTGGTGGTGTAAAACGTCGTATGGAGCTACTAGGCACTATACGTGGCATTGAAGTGTATGACGACTTTGCTCATCACCCAACTGCAATTGATACCACACTGGAAGGTGCACGTAAGCGCTTGGGTGAACGTAAGCTTTGGGCGGTGATTGAGCCACGCTCAAATACCATGCGTATGGGTAGCCATAAAGATGGCCTTGCACATTCTGCACGTTTAGCAGATGAAGTGATTTGGTATCAACCAGAAGGTTTAGATTGGGATCTTGCTCCAGTCATTGCAGCAGCACCGAACAAAGCTGTCGTGGCACGTTCACTTGATGACATCGTTCAAACCATCGTAAGTGAGGCAGGTGAGGGCGATGCTGTGGTGATTATGTCGAATGGCGGTTTTGGTGGTTTACATCAAAAGCTCATTGCAGCATTGAAAGCTTAGCTCAATCAAATGAAATAAAAGGAGCCTGCGAAGCGGGCTTTTTTTATTCTGAAATTTTCAAATAAAATCCAACATGGCGAAACTTTTACATTCTTTAAGCTACAACATCCGCAAAGCTTTTTTCACGTCGGAACATGACTTCAACATAAGAACAGGTAGGCACAATTTTCAATTGTTTCTCTCGAGCAAAGGCTACCAAAGTATCTAACAATACCCTTGCCACACCCTGACCACGCAATGAATCATCGACCCAAGTGTGATTCGCAATAATGGTATGTTCATCCCGCCAAATATAACTAATTTCGGCAATACGTTGACCGTGCTCATTCAGTTGAAAGAATTCGCCCTTTTGACCGTTTTGCTGATACTGAAAAGTCACTGTAATCTCCCTCTGTTTATGAAAAAATATGTGATGTAACAAACAAATAAGTGTAATTGTACAGAATAAAAACAAGATAAATGAGCTGTTGAAGCACAATAAATCTGTTTCTTTTTCACATTAATTTAAAAATAACACTATTCACACTCGCCGGATTTTTCTTATGGATTTTTATACACTCGCAATCTTGGTATTGCTTATCGCTGCAACATTACTGATTATTTCAATGTTTAAATCACGCTATTAAAAGCAACTAAACAAATCATGTACAACATCAAAAAAAGCCTGTTTCATACATGAACAGGCTTTTTTTATTATGCCGCTTTTCACATATTGAATTAGCGTAAAACATCGCGAATAGATTCATCTTTATCAAAGACGGATTTAGCAAAAGGGCACAGTGGAATAATTTTTACCTGTTTCTCTCGGGCGAAATTCACGGCAGCATCCAATAAATGACGTCCAACACCTTGCCCTCTCAAGCTGTCACTGACATCTGTATGATCAATAATGAATTTGTCTTCTCCAGCCCAGGAATATGTCATTTCAGCTAAACGCTCACCATCTTGCTCAATAAAAAATGCGCCTTTGTTTTGGTCATCTTGTTGTTGTACGAACATCTATCTCATCCTCTGATTTTTCTATAAATTCGCATTTTAATCGCTAAAATACTGTTGCTTTTGTATTACTTCTAATTATACCTGCACCTACTTAAGCATTTCCCTCGCTCGTAACTCGCATTAAAATATGGTTTATCTTATTAAGCGAAGACAATCATGTCTGCTTCTCCCTCCGAAACACCATCATCAGGTTCATGGATCTGTGTGATTGCCCTGGCATTTGCCGCGTTTATTTTTAATACCACTGAATTCATCCCTGTTGCCTTACTCAGTGATATAGGTCAAAGCTTCAGTATGGCAGCCACTGATGTTGGCATTATGATTACCCTTTATGCTTGGGTGGTTGCACCAATTTCTTTACCCATCATGCTACTGACCAAAAACATTGAGCGGCGCTTCTTATTAATCAGTTTGTTTACTGTGTTCATCGTGAGTCATGTGTTGTCCTATTTTGCATGGAGTTTTAACACACTACTCGTCAGCCGGATTGGTATTGCATTTTCGCATGCATTATTTTGGTCTATTACTGCATCACTTGCTGTGCGCGTCGCACCCAAAGGCAAAGAGTTTCAGGCCTTAGGTTTATTGGCAACAGGAACAGCCTTGGCCATGGTCCTCGGTATTCCATTTGGCCGTATGGTCGGAGAAGCCTATGGCTGGCGCAATACCTTTGCCTTAATTGCTATTGGCGCAACGGTTGTTTGCCTGATTCTTGCCAAGACCTTACCCAAATTACCAAGCGTGAACTCAGGCTCTCTTAGTAGTTTAAAACTATTGATCAAACGCCCTAGTCTGATGATGGTATTCGCATTAACCATCATTGTGATCACAGCACAATTCACCGCTTATAGTTATATTGAACCCTTTGCCCTCAATATTGCTCATTTCAGCTCAATGCAAACCACCACATTATTGTTAATCTTTGGTGCAGCAGGCTTTATTGGGTCATATTTATTTGGAAAATTTGGTGGAAAATATCCTAAATTGGCGATTCCGCTGTGTACTGCAATCCTTGCAATCGCCATGTTATTGCTATGGCCCTTAGCCTCAAGTTTTAGCGGTATCAGCACTGTCTGTTTACTTTGGGGTATGAGCATTATCGGCTTTAGTTTGGCATTACAGTCTAAAACCTTAAATTTAGCGTCTGATGCTACAGATGTTGCGATGGCCATTTATTCAGGTTTGTACAATGTCGGCATTGGCGGTGGGGCACTCTTAGGCGGAATGGTTAGTGTACACATTGGCTTGAGTTACATCGGCCTGATTGGCGGTGTGATCGCGGTAATGGGTACTGTATTGGCATTCGTATTAGTACAACGTGCTGATTTTAAAACTTTAGAGCAAAATTAGATATTTTGTAAAACCACATTGCACTCATGTTAAAAAACTGTCATGCTTCGCCGCATATTTGGACAAAGTCCAAAACAGAATTTGAACAAGGGGAGTAGCCTCCTCCAAGCGTAAATTCCGATTTACGTGTCAGAATATCGTCATTACACTTTGCAAAAAGTCGGTATCTGAGCATCTCACTGCAAAACATTACAGTAAGATGTAGGCAAGACCTTGATCATGTTGTCTCAGACGTTTTATTGCGTCTGGCAACTGGTCAAGGTTTTTTTATGGCTGGTTGTTGGATGTGGAGAATACACATGGAAACGATCGGCACCTTGTGGCTGTATCTGGCATTTTTCGGTTTAGTTGCCGTGATGCTTCTTATCGACTTTTTAGGCTTTAAAAATAACCAAGGCCAAGAGGTTAAAGTTAAAACTGCTGCCTATTGGAGTATTGCTTGGGTATCTGTCGCAACTTTATTTGGTGGCGCACTTTGGCTTTACTTACAACAAACTGCTGGTGTAGCCATCGCAAACACCAAAGTCATGGAATACTTTGCAGGTTATTTATTAGAAAAATCCCTCGCAATTGATAACGTATTCGTTTGGCTGATGATTTTTGCAGCCTTCGCTATTCCACCAGCATTACAACGTAAATTATTGCTATACGGGGTACTTGGTGCGATTGTGCTGCGCACAATTTTTATTTTTATTGGTGCGTGGTTCGTTCAAGAATTCTCATGGGTGCTGTATATCTTCGGTGCGTTCTTGGTATATACCGGCTTTAAGTTCCTTAAAGGTCAGGACGAAGAAGAAACCAATATTGAAGATATGGCCATTTTAAAATGGTTACGTAAGCACATGCGCATTACCCCACAAATGCATGAAGACAAATTCTTTGTCCGCCAAAATGGCATGCTTTGGGCAACGCCTTTGTTCTTGGTGCTAATTTTAGTCGAAGCTTCTGATGTGATCTTTGCAGTCGACTCAATCCCAGCGATTTTTGCGGTAACGTCTGATCCCTTTATTGTCTTAACTGCAAACTTAATGGCAATTTTAGGTCTGCGTGCGATGTTCTTCTTATTGTCTGGTGCTGCATCTAAAATGCATTACTTACCGTATGGCCTGGGCATCATCTTAGTGTTTATTGGCGGTAAAATGCTGCTGCTGGATGTATTCCACATGCCAATTTGGATTTCACTCGGTTTTATTGTGATTACACTTACAATTACCGCTTGGCTGTCTATTCGACACAGTAAAAAGTACAACGAGACTATGCTTTAAGTACCTAGCATCAACCGATATTTAAGCGAATAAATAAAAAGCCTTCCTACAATTGGAGGGCTTTTTTAGTATTGATCGATCTTAATTTGATAGGCCATTTCGAACTTATTTTTCAACATTAGCATCTACAAGGCTGAGCTTAGGCCAACGTTGCATCCATTGTTTAGAAACCACTCGCTGCTGAAATACGGCATAACTGACCAAACGTGGATTCCAACGCAACTTGAGCTCAAATAAATCGTTCAGACCAAAGGGCGCGATGATTTCAATTTCTTGCTCCGCTTTTAATTTCACCGCCACAGCAGTTGCGGTTTCAGGCCAAAACGACAAAGCATGCTCAATTGATTTGAGCGGCTGAATAGACTCACCATTATCTAAACGATACCAATGATGTACCACCGCTTGATTGGTCACATCCCATTGTATCAATGGAAAGAAAGACTGCATTTCTTTTTGGATCTGATCACTATGAGTACCGTTATCCTCAGCATCATAAAATATGATATCCACCTCAGTATGAGAAAGTGTATAGCTGTGTTGGTGTAGCACTGACCACAGCATATTTCGAATTACACCTGCGGCAATATACGCACTGGCATCCACCAAATAAAGCTGCTTTAAAATAGACATGATGCCGTCATGTTGCTGAATCAGTTGCTGCAAGCGCTCAACATACGTGGCTTCAAGCTGTGATTGATTCACAGGATGCATTGGATAGGACATAGATACACGGTTGAATTCTATTCTTTGATTCGATTTAGCCTGACACAAGCGCATTGATTTAATCAATCGCTTTGAAAAAATGACATGCTCTCGACATACATTAATAGCTGTTCGATGTTTTAGAACATGATCCTCTAATTACAGCAACGCCTTTTCTAGCCAAATTAAGCTACAATCAACCGAAAAAATTCTAAACTGTAGGTATGTCATGTCTTCTGTTATCGCATCAACCGCAATTCGCGGCCGCTTCCTAGATATTCAGAATACAGTTGCCCAAGCACGTGAAATTCACGACCAAGTGCGCTATTTCGAAGATGGTTTGCTAATTACGCAAGCCGGAAAAATTCAATGGTTCGGTCCATGGTCTGATGGCCAACACCATCTCCCAGATCAGGTTGAAGTACAGCATTATTCCGATCAATTGATTGTTCCGGGTTTCATCGATACCCATGTTCATTATCCACAAACGGAAATGATGGGAGCTTATGGTGAACAGCTACTGGAATGGCTCGATACCTATACCTTTCCAACTGAAATCCAATTTGAAGATCCGGCTTATGCAGAGCAAATTGCACAGTTCTTTGTAAACGAGTTACTCAAAAACGGAACCACAACAGCCCTTGTTTTTTGTACCGTTCATCCACAATCGGTCGATGCTTTATTTCAAGCCGCTGAACAGCATCAAATGCGTTTAATTGCAGGCAAGGTTATGATGGATCGTCATGCACCTGAAGCATTATGTGACACAGCTGAGAGTGGCTACAACGACTCCAAAGCACTCATTGAGAAGTGGCATGGCAAGGGCCGTAACCTGTATGCCATCACGCCTCGCTTTGCCCCAACCTCAACGCCTGAGCAATTGGCACGGGCAGGGGAGCTCAAAGCTGAATTTCCGGATGTTTATGTACATACCCATCTCAGCGAAAATAAAAATGAAATCGCTTGGGTCAATGAACTTTTCCCTGAACAAAAAGGTTATTTGGATGTTTATCATCATTATGGACTGACGGGATCTCGTTCAGTCTTCGCACACTGTGTGCATTTACAAGACAGCGAATGGGACTGCATGCATGCCACTGATTCAGCCATCGCATTTTGCCCTACGTCGAATCTATTTTTAGGCAGTGGCTTATTTCCATTGAAAAAGACTTGGGAAAAACAAGTCAAAGTAGGACTGGGCACAGACATTGGTGCTGGCACCTCTTTTAACCAACTGCAAACCATCAATGAAGCATATAAAGTACAACAGCTCCAAGGGGAAAAGTTATCTGCCTTTGAAGCCTTATATCACGCCACTTTAGGCGGCGCAAAAGCACTTGATTTAGATGGCAAACTCGGCAATTTCAATATCGGTAAAGAAGCTGATTTTGTTGTGCTCGATTTAAAAGCTACAGCTTTACAAGCCTTACGTCAGCAACGCGCTAAAAATCTGGAAGATGCACTTTTCGCCCTGATGCTGATGGGCGATGACCGTAATATTCATGCCACCTATGTGTACGGACAATGTGCCTATGTCAAACAAAACTAGCCAAGATCCACACATTGCAAAGCATGCCAAAACATACATTAAATGGGGGCTGTTTTTGCTCGGCTGTGCCTGCTTACTCAAGCGTGATAGTACTTCCAAGCCAAACTGATTACATTTTCAGCAGCAAAAAAGATGCATCTGTGAGCCAGATGTATTAAAATTGGATCATCTTTAGAGGTGTTGCAAGTCAACACCTTTTTTATTTTTTGATTTGCTTTTTTAGGTATCTACCCATGTCTGTTCAAATGAGCGTACTGATTTCCACTGAAGAAATTCAAGCTAAAGTGAAAGAGCTTGGCGCAACCATTGATGCACACTATGCTAACAGCGACAAAGAGTTGGTGTTAATTGGCCTTTTACGCGGTTCTGTGATTTTCATGGCGGATTTATGCCGTGCAATTTCTAAACCACACGAACTAGATTTCATGACGGTATCTAGCTACGGCGGTGGTACGGTATCAACGCGTGATGTAAAAATCTTAAAAGATTTAGACGGCGACATCCAAAACAAAGATGTTTTAGTGGTGGAAGATATTATTGACTCAGGTAATACCCTAAGCAAAGTTTTAGAAATTTTAAAAACCCGCAATCCAAACTCAATTGAATTATGTACGTTGGTGAGCAAGCCATCACGCCGTGAAATTGAACTTGATGTAAAATTTTTAGGCTTTGAAGTAGAAGATAAATTTATTGTTGGTTATGGCCTGGACTATGACCAAAAATATCGCCATATTCCATTTATTGGTGAAATTGGTCTTTAATACAGATCAGATACTTAAGAGTGGCCGAAGGCCACTTTTTTTATTTTTGGTCGTGTATTTTGAACAAAAAAACAACAGTTTTTAGCATGATCAGCCTATTGATCAAATTCAAATTGGCAGATTATAGAATCTGAACATGTCGTAAAAAACAAATACATGATAACAAAAGGAGAGTTACTATGTGGTCACTCATTGTTGCGATTGTCGTTGGTTTTATTGCTGGTTTAATCGCGCGTGCGATCCATCCTGGAGATGACAAAGCCGGCTTCCTTATGACCACTGTACTTGGGATTGCTGGTTCCTTACTTGCCACCTTTGGCGGACGAGTATTAGGTTTATACGGTGAAAATTCTGCTGCTGGTTTTATTGCGTCCGTCATTGGCGCGATTGTCATTCTATTTATTTATAATTTAGTGACTAAAAAAACCCGTGCTTAATTCAAAAAGCATCAGTTATAAAAATACCCGTTGAATACGGGTATTTTTTTGCAAAAAATTAGGGTTGTGCTTCTTTCAACATTTCCTCTAATTCAGCAGCAGGAGAGGCACCTGTAACGATCGCCCCATTGGCAAATACGATACCCGGAGTACCGCCCAATTTCAGGCTTTTAGCTAGTTTTAAATTACGTTCAATTGGGTTAGCGCAGCTCTTGCTAGACTTGGGCTGAATACCTTTGACGATTAAATTATTCCAGGCCAATTCTGGGCTAGCTTCACAAAAAACTTGCTTTGATGGTGTAATTGATTGCGGCTTCAATGCTGTGACAAAAGTATAAATAGTAATGTCATTGAGTTTAGCCAACTCTAATTCAAGACGTTTACAATATGGGCAATTTGGGTCAGAAAAGATCGCAATCTGACGTTTTCCATTCCCCCTTACGCTTTTAATCGCATCTTGAAAGGGTAGTTTATTCCAATCCGTTTTTTGTTGATTCATCATCAATTGTTTGGTCAGGTTTTTCTGATCTTTTAGACGAATCATCGAACCTGCGATAATGTAGTCTGCATTTTCACTGACATAAATCACCTGATCTTCAACGAAGCCACTATATACTCCAGGCATCTCAGTCGTTTGAATATTTTCAATTTTTAAACTTGGGTGTTTTTGCTGCAATTGTTTTTGTACAGCATTTACGTCAGCAAAAGTGAGGCTAGTCGCAGTGGCTAACACCATCAATGCACAAAGTTGTTTAATCATCTATTTAACACATTTATAGAAATATTTGCTGTCATTCTATGTCGAAATAAAAACTTGTCTTCAAATTTTTTCACATGCTTACGCAAACGCCACAACTGGTTTCACGTGGAACATCTAAGCAATACAGGGTTGATTAATTTCTACCGAGATATGCACAATTTCCTCATGAATTGATAAGGCTGCACGGACTTGGTCAGCAGTAAGCGTATCTTGTGTTTCAAGAGCAACAATACAAGAAAATTGCCCTTTCGCCACTTTCCAAACATGTAAGTCGGTTACAACAACACGCGCTGGTAAATCTTGCAAAACCTCACGAATTTCAGTGACAACAGGATGATTCATTTCTGCATCTAATAAAGTCTCTGCTGTTTCTTTGATTAAAGCAAATGCCCATTTTCCAACTAAAATTGCGCCTACAATTCCTAATACAGCATCAAGAAAGCTCCAACCTAGCCATTTTCCTGCAAATAAAGCAATGATCGCCAGTACCGATGTCACTGCATCGGCAACCACATGCATAAATGCAGCTTTTTGATTTAAATCATGATGCTGCCCATGCTCAGGCTGCAAGGCATGATGACTATGTTCATGTTCATGTTCATGTTCATGGTGATGGTGATGGTGATGGTCATCATGCAGCAACCATGCACAGATTAAATTCACCACCAAGCCTAAAATCGCAATCGGTATCGCCTCGTTATAATGAATCTGAACAGGATTAAATAAACGTTCAACCGAATGGAATGCCATAAACAATGCCACGACCATCAAGAGTATGGCACTGCTATATCCCGCTAAAATTTCAATTTTCCATGTACCAAAACTAAAACGACTGTCTTTTGCATAATAACGTGCTGCACGATAAGCAAAATAAGCTAAACCTAGAGCCAACATGTGCGAACTCATGTGCCAACCATCTGCCAAGAGTGCCATGGAATTAAAAATCCATCCTCCAATGACTTCTAGAAACATCATGACTGCCGTTAAAATGGTGGCAAGCAAAATACGTTTTTGCGCGAGTGGATTTCCATCATCAAATTGGTGATGATGGATTCTGACCGATGGGGAATGACTCATAATCTTTTTATGCTTAAATATACTCCCCCATAGTATATTTATTTTCGGGAGAATTGTATTGAGCCATTTACATCAAGACAAAAAAATATTGAATCGAGTAAAGCGCTTACAAGGACAAATCAATGCGGTAGATCAAGCCTTACAACAACCAGAAGCAGGTTGTATTGAGGTTTTACAACAGGTCGCAGCGATTAAAGGTGCAATCAATGGATTGATGAATGAATTAATCGAAGCACATTTGCGCCATCATGTTTTACCTGAAGGTGTGTCCATCAATGAGCAAGAATTAGAAGAGTTTATGACATTAATAAAACGTTATGGATAAGTTTTGCGCAGATTGATTGACCTAAGTGAAACATTCCTTTTACACTCTTAGGCTCTCTCTCCCTTCCAATATAGATTGTTTTACTGTCTATATAATGCGACCTAAACATGACGACAAAAGCTTCATGGCGACCCTTTTTAATGGTCAGCCTTGCACTCTGTATGGGTACAATTGGTACCGCACTAGCAAGTCCACTGTATCCGATTTACCAGCAACTATGGGGGCTGCTGCCGAGCCACATCACCTATATTTTTGTCGCGTATATGTTTGGGTGCTTGGCAACCTTGCTTTTTCTAGGGCGTACCAGTAACAGTATTGGTTTTCTGCGAACGCTACAAATTGGCTTAGGTTTTATTGTACTTGGGCTGACATTGTCAGTTTTTGCTGAAAACGCACTGTGGTTATCTATCGGGCGTTTTATCATTGGTATCGCTTCAGGACTGATTAGCACTTCGGCAATGCTAGGTTTGGTCTATACTATTCCAGAACAACATAAACAAAATGCGCCACAATTTAGTTCAATCATCACTGTTATCGGTTTTGGATTAGGTCCGTTCATTGGTGGCTTGATCGCACAATTTTCAACCGCGCCATTAATCACTCCCTATATTCCAGTGATCTTAGGTGGGATTGCTTGTTTAATCGGCCTATTTTTGATTAAAACTCCGTCTTTTGAACCTCAACCTTTCTCAATCGCGCCTCATCTTGAATTACCTGAACCTCAGTTTAAAGCTCGCTTTTATATTGCGGGTTTAACTGCTTTTTGTGCATTTGGATCTTTTAGTTTATTTGCTTCACTTGCTCCGTCATTCGTTAAAGAAGCCATACCTTGGCACGGGCCTTTAGTCAGTGGTTCAGCCATCGCCAGTATTTTATTGGTTTCTGCCTTAGTTCAGTTTTTTGCTAAATCATTTGAACCCGCAAAATGTGTAAATGCCGGTTTAATCGTGCTGATCTGTAGTTATGTTCTACTTGCACTCTGTATGACACTGCATTGGAGCAGTTTATTCTTCATCAGTGATATTTTGGTGGGTGTTGGGCATGGACTTGGATTATTGGGTGCATTTGGGCTTGTCCATCAAATGACACGTCCCGAGAATCGAGCTGCGGTTATATCAACATATTTATTTATCGGTTACTTAGGTACGATCATTCCAATTATTGCCGCAGGCTATTTGTCGGATCACTTTGGTTTAATCGCAGGCGTACTCGGTTTTTGTATTGGCGTGGGACTACTTTGTTTGCTGTTGCTCGTGTGGCAGAAAAAACTAGATTCCCGCATACCAGCTAAAAAATAATTCGCCTCCACAATTCGTGCTGCTTTTGTGAACAGATGCATTTTTTCAGGTAAGATCGCTCAGTGTCTTTTTAAAATTACTGAATATGCTCATTATTAAATGCGATATTGATCTAACTAAAAATAAAATTGTGGCGAAAAGCAATTACGGGGATATACGTTATATTTTACCTAACCAAGATATTCCCGCTTTAAAGCTCTATGATTTTGCGATGTGGGGATTTCTACCGATTGCTATGCGCTTAGGCTTGAATATACATATTCAAGGCAGCTTATCAATCCAATCTATTGAATCAGCACAACTCGTCTCAAAAGTGTGGGCCAGTTGGTTACCGAACTTATATCAGGCTGTACAAATTACAGCAGAGAGTATTATCCATCAGCCACAATCAGAACAGTCTCAACAAAACCTGACTTTTTTTAGCGGTGGCATAGATTCAACTTTTAGTTCATACAGCCACTTTTTAAAACACGGCAAAGACTCAGATTGTTTAACTGTACATGGTATGGATTATAAGTTTGATGATCATGCAAAATTTGAAGCCTTACTCGATCAAACAGCAGCATTTCGAAAGGAAGTTTTTAACACGAGCCATATCATTCAAACCGATGCCTATAACTTATACAGTAAATATGGATGTAACCCTAAAGGCTCACATGTAACACATATATTCTCTTTATTTTCATGTGCAACACTCTTTGATAAATATCAACACTATCGCATTGCAGCAGATTACAGGCTCGATCAGCAATTTTTCGTTCATCCTTACGGCTCAAACACAGCAACCAATCGATTAATGAAGAATCATAATGCCGATTTAACCACATTGGATGACCATGTCACACGGGCACAAAAAACTGCCTTTTTGAATCAATCTCAACTGGATTTAAGTACTTTATCAATTTGTGTAGATTATTCTGCGCGGCCTAAAAACTGTGGAAAATGTAGTAAATGCATGAGAACAAAAGCAATGTTTTATGCAATTGATTCAAAAATTCCAGAAATTTTTGTTGATACCCAATTTAATCAAGATTGGTTTCAAGCTATTCCATTTCATTCAAAATTAAACCGTGCTTTCATTTTTGATATTTTAGCGACTGTCGAAAGCGCATCTAAACAAGATGAATTTCCTGGGTATTCTAAGCTTAAAAATAAAGTGACAGCCGCTTCAAAACGAGCTGAAGTAAACCCATTTTATGGTATGAAATTTAAAGATATTATCAGAAACATTCTTAAAATTTTGTTTAGCCCTAACCGTGGCTAAGCAATAGCCATGATGCTGGTTTTTTTAGGTTCAAACATAAACAAAAGGACATAAATCAATGAGATTATGCCCTTTATTTTCAAACATGGTTTTTAAAATCTGAGGTCTTATTTACCAATACAGAATGTAATCACAATTATATTTTTAATATAAATTAATTACTTATGGTTTTAATTAAAACCTAGTGCCTAATAGGTGACTATTTATATCAGAGTAGGGCTTTTTAAGTTTCCAGCTTACACATTCATTTTATGAGTAGATTAATTATTGATAAACCTATTTCGATGCCATTCAAGGAAATCTTGCTTAGGTAAATATTGCTTAGGTACTTCTAATTTTTTACCTTCGTATTGCTTCAAATACATAAATAAAGCTTTGTCCTCTTTGGCCTTATTCGATATAACAACTCTGTATTGTTGATCTATAGTTATATAGCCTTTATCAAAAGCCTTATCTAATAACGATGATAAGCAAATGCCATTGAAGGGATTCTTGCGATTATCCCAATCTACTGCCCAGGGAATGATATGAGATGCAATAAGAAACTCTTTGGACGTAATACCAGAAATAGCACAGCGGTATTGGTAGTTTAATTTAACTTGCAAAGAGAAATCACGTTGGTCCTTGCCTCGAATTTTTACATTTGCTCTTTTATCTTCAACTCGATAATCAATATCTTCTTCTACTGAAGACATATCTAAAGCATCAAGTTGATTTTCTAAGCCCATTTTCAATAAGGCAATAAAATCAGTTTGATTAATCTCGTTCATGCCATATTGTTGAAAAAAATGTTCCCAGGTATTTCCTCGTTTCTTAAAGGTCCACTCAAAGTCTTCCAAGTCAGATTGTAAAATTGGGTCCTTGAAACGTATACCTTGCTCTACGTGAGCAATGACATGTTTATCTCTCTTTTTCTGGGTAGCATCATCTACATTATTGATATTCTGAATGCTTTTTATTTTTCCGAGACCATATATATAAAATTGACCTTTAACTTCAGATGCTTTTTGGGGTCTTCTATATAGGAAAAAATCACCTATTCGGGGCTTATTATACCTTGCCTGGTCCCAATGATATTCATCAAAGTCCTTATCGCCGTAAATCAAATGATCATTTTTACTATCGAAGATAAAGAACCTGAGACTAGGATTATTAAAACCTTCTAATAATGATTCGAACATAGCTACCCTTAGCTTTATTTTCTAAATAAAAAAAGCACTAGATAACTCTAGTGCCCAAAATTTAAATATCCAACTTCGGCAATGACTTCACAATCTTCATTGTTTCAAGGCTGACTGTAATCACACGCAAGAACAATTCAAGCGGATAAGCCGCGTTGTTCATCGTTTCAATTGCCCAATCGTTGGCATCGTTTACGATACCGCTGTCTTTGTGCGTAGAAACGCCCTGACGCTCCATTACCCACTCAAGTGCAGGCTTACCATTCACCACGTATTCATACGCTTCTACAGGGATGTCCTTGATCGTGATGCGCTTGTTGTAAACGACCGTACCTTTTTCACCTTTCTTGGCAAACTTCATTTTTTCGACACGGAAGTCATCAGCGGTTAGTTGGCTATACGGCGTAGTACCTGTGTCCAATGTTGCCTTGTATGGCTCTACTGTTTCATAGTTGAGATGCCAGTGAGCAAGGGCGCGTCCTGCTTTAGAGAATGCCCAAAAATCTTCGGCTTTCTTTACGCACGGAATACGTGGAAGTTCTTTGGTAAGGTTATCCGCATAACGCTCTCGGTATTCTTCACTGTGCAACAAGCCATACGTGTAATAGAAAATGTCTTCTTTTGCGATCTGCTCATTTGGATACGCCGTTTGAAAGTGCTGTAGGCCTTCGTCACTGATGCCGTCTTTACGCTCGTACTTGGTTTGAGTGACAGTTAAATCCAGCGATTCATCGAATAGATCGCCTAAACCAACGTTTTTATCTTGGGTGGCTTCTTCATATAGATAAAGTGGATAAACCTGCTGATTATATAAAGTTTTAAACTCTGTTAAGTGGTTAGAAATTAAAATACTAGGTGGTGTTCTAAAAAGTATGCTGGCATCAGACATAGCCATAATTGACATAGAAGAATACCAAATCAAACACCTTAAAGTGGTTATCAAACTTCTTTGAGAAGCAGCAGGTCTTTCGAACGGCTCGTCGCAATCGGTGCCTAAGGCGACAGTTATTACCTTCTATGCCTACCGTATGCTGCTTGCCGATTTGTTTC
>NZ_LZDS01000010.1 GCF_001678755.1 Acinetobacter gandensis | reverse complement strand
TCAAACCAAATGGCAATATTTCCGCGACTCATAAGTGCTCGGTTATATGCGGGCCAATGGGTTGTGCGGTAGATTTTATGTGCAGGCTTCTTCATTTGAAAATTATATCGCTGAAAAAGCCTTTACAGATAGGTTTGTGCAACAAAGCCGTTATTCTTTGCGTAGGCTGCTCCGTCTTAGCCCCGTGCAAAAGCTTTCCAGTCCTTATTCTTAAATGTATTGACCAAGCCATACACTTGAATGTATCTACACATAGCTTCAATTTGTGAGGCTTCATCTTTATACATGGCATTAATAAATACTTGAAATAAATATGAGTTAATAAATATTTTTAAATTTATTAACTTCGACGTAAAACTATTGATAACTTAGTTTTAGCTATAAAAAAGTCTACATCTGTAGACTTTTTAAACATTTTAATTATTAACCGCATATTGCATTTGTAACAATCTTGGTATTGGGGTTAATTGTTACTGTTACACGTTCAACTCTATAGTCCATAGTCATTGGCTGACCAGGTTCAACAACGCGCACTAATTTTGCTTTAGTCAGCGCTTGAATTTGCGCATCAGTTAGATTTTTTTGTCCAATTAATTTTTGTGTTAATTCAGGCTTACAAATTGATAGACCATGTTGATAATATTGCCACTCATCAACTAACTGACCATTCTTTAATTTACAAAATCCACGATCGCCTTCCTCAGTCTTTTGAATAAGGCTTTGTCCACCAACCTGTTCACAATAAACACTCGCTGGATTGGCCATACCAATTACATGTTTTGATTGATCAATTTGTGGAGATGTCGCACAAGCACTTAACCCAAGCGCAATTAATCCACATGCTATACTTACTAAAATTTTCATATAGACCCCATTTGAATTTTAATCCAAGTAAAAAACTTAGCGACTAGTCTTTATCTAAGGCGTGCGGGGTCTGCGGTTCTTGATTATTGTCATGATCATTTTGACACCCACTCAGCACAAAAATAAAGGCACACATGCAAACTACAATATACTTCATGACTACATCCTCATCACTAAAGTATATAAATTAACAGCACAAGCCCATTTACAGTGTAGCGTTATGAAAACATAAAATAATATTCTTACAATTTAGATCACGTTGGGTTAATTACATAAAAGTAGATCACGAAGAAAATTAAAAGTACAACTGCCAAAAAAGATATGTACCTGTTGTATTAAAGCTTTTAAGAAATTTCAAATAATCCATTTATTCACCCCCATGAAAAAACAGCTTATATTATAAATAAAACATAAAAAATTTACGCATATAAAAGTATATTAATTAATCAAGCAATCCTGATAAATGAAATTTATAAGTGTATTAAATATTTATTATCTATTTTATATTCAATCTAAAATAAAATTACAATATGTTTCACCGGAAGTTTTTAAATAATAAAAAAGCCCTCATTATAAATGAGAGCAATTCTTATTTATAATTTTATACAGATAAAACTTTAACAATAATCGTTTGGCTGTCTTCATTTTCTTCAGCTAAATAAACTCGCTTTAACTCTTTACTTTTAACTTTAAACTGGTGATTTTGATACTGGATGATAGATGGAATTTGATCAAAATAAAGACCATCCACATCAAGTTCTTCTTGAAAAAGTGGTGTGCCTAACTGATAGTCTAGGCTTTTTAATACTACATATTTAACAGTCGTTTTCATTGAAATGTTCCCACTTTTGATACGCTCTTTATTTTAAGTTTTAACACCCTTTAGCAGGATAGGAAACCTTTAATTGGTTATTTTGTTCAGCTTCTAATCGATTAAGCATTTTTCACTTTTAAACTCAGGTAAAATATCGATCTATAGATAGATATCTGATTAGAAATTCATTCTAACTAAAACTTATTTCACACAATATTGGACTTTAGCGCAATGTCAATTTTGAAAACATGCTGTGATCAATTGCAACAGCACAATTTAACCATCGCTTTTGTTGAAAGTGCAAGCTCAGGCTATTTGTGTAGTCAGTTTTCTATATATAAAAATAGTGGCGCAGACATCTTACTCGGCGGGCTTGTAAGCTATGATCCTTCGGTTAAGCGTGAAATTTTAAAAATAGACAATGAAATAATTACTGCATTTACTGCAGAATCTGCAGAAGTGACCGAAGCTATGGCTACACATGGTCACCAACTTTTTAAGCATGCCGATTTTGTTGTAGCCTGTACAGGGTTATTAAAGCCTGGAGGCAGTGCGACATTGGAGAAACCTGAAGGTACTTTTTATATTTCTATTTCTTTTAGAGGGCAAACATCAAATTACCATTATTTTATTGAAGGCACGCCATTAGAACGACTGAATATTCTGACTGCTCATGTCGCTAGCAATATCTTAAACTTAATCCAACAATAAATAGATACAAATCTTATCGGTTTAAGTGCTTTCTAAGCGACATAATATTCTCTAAGTTCATTTTTTTGGAGCGCATTGCATGAATCATTTACATACTTTTAGTGCTGCGTTCTTTAGCTTATTTTCATTGTCAGCATATGCAACTGTTGGTGGACCACAAAATATCGAAGTGTTAGGCTTTGATAAGAAAGATCAAAAAATTTATGTTATGCGACATTTTCATGATGGCCGTGGTCGTTTACCGCAACTTTACTACTATCAATTAAATGCGAAATCACCTACTCAACTCATCACTGTTAAATCGCTCTATATCAATCCAAAAACTAAACGTATTGACTATGATCAAGACAGCACAGCTTTTGATAAAGAGATAAAAAAAATAAAAAATCGACTGACTCGCTTAACACCGATTAATAACAACAATGTGCGAATACAAATGATCACAACCATGAATGGTACAGCCAAAGCTTGGTATGACCCCAGTGAAACCATAGATAAGTGGAAATATCAATACCGTGTTAAAAATTCAACATATAAAAGCGCATTACAAACCGCTGAAACATATAAAGAAGGCTTAAAAGTTTCACAAACCTACAAAGTACCTCAACAGCCTTATTTACTCAGCACAGTTAAATACTTAGGTATCCCATTTGAAACTGGATATACCGTTGAAGATCCCATTTTATTAAGTAAATAATTGTTCTATTTAAAATAAAAAAGCCTCCGAAGAGGCTTTTTTTATAAATACTCTAGTTATGCTGCTGAACGTTCAGCAATTGGCACCACTTTACGCAGTTCAGGACCAGTATAGTCTGCACTTGGGCGAATAATACGGTTATCTGCACGTTGTTCCATTACATGCGCGGCCCAGCCTGTTACACGCGACATCACAAAGATTGGTGTAAATAGTTTTGTTGCAATATCCATGAAATGGTATGCCGAAGCGTGGAAGAAGTCAGCATTACAGAATAGTTTCTTCTCACGCCACATGACTTCTTCACAGCGAACAGATACTGGATAAAGTACGGTATCGCCAACGTCTTTTGCTAAACGCTCAGACCAAATTTTGATAATGCCATTACGCGGATCATTGTCTTTATAGATCGCATGACCAAAGCCCATGATTTTTTCTTTACGTTCCAATTTACCAAGCATTTCACGCTCAGCTTCTTCTGGTGACGTCCAGTTTTCAATCATTTCCATTGCAGCTTCATTGGCACCACCGTGTAGTGGACCACGTAATGAACCAATTGCGCCCGTAATACATGAATGCATATCAGACAAAGTTGAAGCGCAAACGCGTGCTGTAAATGTTGACGCGTTAAATTCATGCTCTGCATACAGAATCAGTGATACGTTCATCACTTGCTCATGCAATTCATTTGGTTTTTCGCCACGAAGTAAGTGTAGGAATTGTGCGCCAATTGAATCATCATCGGTATTTTCTTCTACACGCACGCCATCATGGCTAAAACGATACCAGTAACAAATAATTGCAGGTAAGGTTGCCAAAATACGATCTGCAACGTCTTGTTGCTCTTCAAACGATTTTTCAGTTTCAAGGTTACCTAACATTGAAACGCCTGTACGCATCACATCCATTGGATGTGAATCTGCAGGAATACGCTCTAAAACTTCTTTTAACGCTTGCGGTAATTGACGTAAAGATTTTAATTTTGCTTTGTATGCAGCAAGTTGTTCTGTTGTCGGTAATTCACCAAAGAAAATAAGGTACGCAACTTCCTCAAACTGGCAATTCTCTGCCAAGTCTTGAACGTCATAACCACGATAAGTTAAGCCAGCACCACTTTTGCCTACAGTTGACAATGCTGTTTTACCAGCAACTTGTCCGCGCAATCCTGCGCCCGTGAGTACTTTTCCTTCAGCCATTTTTATTTTCCTTCTGTGAATAATTTATCTAAGGTATTTTCAAAAGTGTGATAATCAAGGAATTGATACAGTTCTTTACGTTGTTGCATTTTGTCGAGTACATTCACTTGTGTACCTTCATTGCGAATCGCCTGCATCACTTCGAGTGCTGCTTTTTGCATTGCACGTGTTGGTGATAATGGGTAAAGCACCATGCTAATCCCTTGCTCACCTAATTCTTCTTTGGTGTAGTAAGGGGTATCTCCAAACTCTGTAATGTTTGCCAGTACAGGCACACCAACAGCATCACAGACAGTTTTGTACATGGTAATATCAGTCATCGCTTCAGCAAAGATTGCATCTGCACCCGCTTCTACACATGCACATGCACGATCTATAACTGCTTGCAAACCTTCTTTTTGTAGTGCATCAGTACGTGCCATCACGACAAAGTTTGAATCCGTCTTCGCATCTACTGCTGCCTTAATCCGATCAACCATTTCCTGTTGAGTGACGATCTCTTTATTTGGACGGTGGCCACAACGCTTTTGGGCAACTTGGTCTTCAATATGAACTGCCGCAGCGCCAGCAGCAATCATTTGCTTCACAGTGCGGGCAATATTAAAAGCACCACCCCAACCTGTATCAATATCCACCAATAATGGCGTATCTACACGTTCTGTAATACGACGTACATCTTCTAGAACGTTATCCAGACTGGTCATGCCTAAGTCAGGTAAACCATATGAATAGTTCGCAACACCTGCACCAGATAAATAAATAGCTTTATATCCAACTTCTTTTGCCATCATTGCTGCATAGGCATTTACTGTGCCAATGATCTGTAATGGTTTTTCTACTTCCAATGCTTGTCTAAATCTTAAGCCTGCAGACGTTTGTTGTGTCATATTCCTTTCCACGGCATTTACTTTAATTTTGAGTTTTGAGTATATCCATAAATTCTCCCAACTCTATGGCTTTCTAGGCTAAAAACTCTAAAACTTTAGTCAAAATATTCACTATTCACACTTTTCTTATTAGCCTTTAGTCAAAGATTTTCTATTTTTCACTAAGTAAGTAATGTGTGCATATTTTTGATATAATTTCAATTATTCTCTCTGTTATATTGGCACATTATCGTTATATGCAAGACTTAGCGCACATCGAACCTTTAGCACGTGACCTGCCACAAACTCGGCGGGGCCATGAGCGTTGTGTTGCGCTTTTAGACAGTGCAACAGAATTGTTCTTGCAACGCGGTTTCGAGGCTGTTTCACTAGACGATATTGTGAACCATGCAGGTGGTTCTAAAGCCTCGATTTATAAATATTTCGGTAATAAAGACGGTTTGTTTAAAGCGATTTGTGATTATCGCCGTAGCTTATTTTTTAAAGATATTTGTCTACCTTTTACCATCGATCAAGACACCGATTTTCGTAGCTACCTGATTCTCAACTTGGTCAACTTCCATAAACATATTGCGCTGCCAGAAAATGCCGCCTTTATGCGCTTAGTTTTAGAACAAACTGGGCGTAATCCAGAAATTGCGCGTCACATCCATGAACAAGGCCCCAAACATGTACAATGCTCAATTGCAGAAACCTTAGCGCAAGCACATGAATATGGTTTGTTATTCTGTGAAAAGCCACTATTTTCAGCGCAATTTTATTTTGGCATTTTAAGAAATTTGGAATGGCGTGTTCTGATGGGCATTTCAATTGATGAAAATGATCAAGAAACCAACGATTACATCAGTTATTGCGTTGATCGATTCCTAGACGGTCATCAAAAACGCTAGTTTTTTTGCAATTTGTATCTCTTATAGTATATTAATCGATTCCTTTTTTTCTTAACTAACCAACAACTAATTGTTGTTCTGTATTTTTGATTCAGCAATTATTGTGGAGTAACAATGGCTCTACGTCACTTTTTAACTTTACGCGATTTATCGACTTTAGAACTCAATCAAATTGTGCAACGCGCAATCGAACTCAAGCGCAAGCAACATAACAATGAAGTTTTCCAACCTTTCGTTGGTAAAGTCATGGGTATGATTTTTGAAAAATCGAGCACCCGTACCCGTGTATCGTTCGAAGCAGGTATGAGCCAATTTGGTGGTAGTGCAATTTTCCTTTCTTCGCGAGACTCACAACTTGGTCGCGGTGAGCCAGTTGAAGATTCTGCGCGTGTAATTTCTAGCATGCTTGATATTGTTATGATCCGTACGTTTGGACATGACATTGTTGAACGTTTTGCGTCTTATTCGAAAGTTCCTGTAATCAATGCATTAACAGATGACCACCACCCTTGCCAATTACTTGCCGATGTTCAAACATTCGTTGAACACCGTGGTTCGATTGAAGGTAAAACTGTTGCTTGGATTGGTGATGGCAACAATATGTGTAATTCTTATATTGAAGCTGCACACATGTGGGGCTTTAAATTGAAAATTGCGGCACCAAAAGGCTATGAACCAAAACCTGAATTTTTAGCTGAATTTGCTCATTGTGCTGAACTTGTTAGCTCTGCGGAAGATGCTGCAGTAAATGCTGACCTAATTGTTACAGACGTTTGGGCGAGCATGGGACAAGAAGAAGAACAAAAAATCCGTGAAAAAGCTTTCGCTGATTATCAGGTAAATGAACGCTTAATGGACTTAGCACATCCTGATTGCTTATTTATGCACTGCCTACCTGCACACCGTGGTGAAGAAATTTCTGAAAATATGCTTGATCACAAAAATGCAGTGGTTTGGAATGAAGCTGAAAACCGCTTACATGCACAAAAAGCATTGGTTGAGTTTTTATTGAATGAAAATATGAAAAAATAATCAGATCTTTTGTTAAAAAAAGCACCGAAAGGTGCTTTTTTTATATGCACATGTTTTAATAAAACCATAAGTTTTATAAGTGATTAGGATTATGCGTTTAAAAAATATTTGCTTATTGGCTCTTGGATTGAGCTTATCTACTTTTTCTTATGCTGGTGAACCAAGTGAATTAGATCAATATTTGGTGAAAAAGCAGATTTTAGACAGTAATTTTAAAATTAAAAACAAAACAGCTTTAAACGAAATACTTGCTGCAATTAGTGATGAAGATTCACGCACTCTACCCTATCAAGTTGATCAAAACATGTTGATGGAAAAAATGGAAGTGGAAGCGGATAAGATTGAAATTGATGGCATTATCACCACTCCTGATTTTACCCAATTTGAACAATCAGTCGGTGAACTCAAAGTAAAGCAACTCATCAAGCATAATTCACTTCAAAACTGTGAATTACTATTCGAGCATCAATTTCAACGTGTTAACCCATATAAAATTGAAATGGATCTAAGCTCGGGTACAAAGCAATACGAAATCACCATTAAAAATACTGAGTGCAAATTTAAATAAACACTCCTCTGATACAACAAGGTTTATGAAACTAGATCAATTTTTAGCGTATTAGACCTTGGGGTTGTAAAATTATGACCGCTGCACCAACCAATACAATTGCACCACCCATAATATCCCAACGAGTCAAGCTCACTTGATCAACAAATTTTAGCCACATTAATGCTGTAAAAATATAAATGCCACCGTAGGCTGCATATATTCGTCCTGAAGCAGCTGGATGTAATGTTAATAACCATACAAACGCAGCTAAGGCCAATGCCGTTGGGATCCATAACCACTGCGATTTATGTTGATTTAAAATCAAATAGGGAAAATAACAACCTAAGATTTCCATCACTGCAGTAATCAGAAAAAGTCCAAACGTAGCTAAGACTTTACTGAGTTGTATATCCATCGTTGATAGCCTTTTTCATTCCAAAAATATAAGCACATAAAAAACCCGTGCGAACACGGGTTTCTATTCATAAAAGCAATTTAAGCAGGTTCAGCCGTTTGATCTTCAAATACTTCAAGTTTCAAACCAACCGCTTTACCATTTTCTTTTTTCACAGAAACTGCAACATTACCGCCATGTTCTGCTAACTCACCAAAAAGAATCATTTCAGCAAGTGGTTTTTTCAGATGTTCTTGAATCAAACGCTGCATTGGACGTGCACCCATAAGGCGATCATATCCTTGTTCTGCCATCCACTCACGCGCATCTTGATCAACTTCAAGAATGACTTTTTTGTCATCTAATTGTGCCTGTAGTTCAGTTAAGAACTTATCTACGACACTTTCAATAACTGTTGTTGGCAAGGCTTTGAATTGAATCACACCATCTAAACGGTTACGGAACTCTGGCGAAAAGGCTTTTTTCATTGCATCTTGGTTATCACGGCTGTTGTCTTGCTCCATGAAACCGATACTTACACGTGAAATACTTTCTGCACCGATGTTCGTAGTCAACACAAGTACCACATTACGGAAGTCAGATTTTCGACCATTGTTATCCGTCAACGAGCCATGATCCATAATCTGTAATAACAAGTTAAAGACATCAGGATGTGCTTTTTCAATTTCATCAAGCAACAGTACGCAGTGCGGATTTTTATGAATAGCATCTGTGAGTAAGCCACCTTGATCAAAACCGACGTAGCCCGGAGGTGCACCAATTAAACGTGAGACTGCATGACGTTCCATATATTCAGACATATCGAAACGAACAAGTTCAACACCCAACAATTTCGCCAATTGTTTGGTCACTTCAGTTTTACCCACACCGGTAGGCCCAGCAAATACAAAGTTACCTACTGGCTTGTCAGGTGCTTTCAATCCTGCACGAGAAAGCTTGATGGCAGATGCCAAAGCTTCAATTGCCTCATCCTGCCCGAACACAACTCGCTTAAGATCACGTTCGAGATTACCCAAAACGCTTTTATCATCTTTCGATACTGTTTTCGGTGGAATACGCGCAATTTTAGAAACGATATCTTCAATGTTTTCAACTGAAATAACCGTATCATCTTGTTCAGCTTTCAAACGGCGCTGCGCACCAGCTTCATCAATTACATCAATAGCTTTATCTGGCAAGAAACGATCATTAATGAACTTGGCAGAAAGTTCAACTGCTGAAACGAGAGCTTGATCTTCATATTTAACATGATGGAAATCTTCAAACTTAGATTTCAAGCCACGTAAAATATCAATGGTTTCTGAGATTGAGGGCTCATTGACATCAATTTTTTGGAAACGGCGTGATAAAGCATGATCCTTTTCAAAGACTTGACGATATTCTTGGAAGGTTGTTGAACCAATGCAACGTAATGTTCCATTTGCTAAAGCAGGCTTAATCAAATTCGAGGCATCCATTGTGCTACCCATGCTCGAGCCCGCACCAATGATCATGTGAATTTCATCAATAAATAAAATCGCTTCAGGTTTTTTCTTTAATGCATTTAAAAGTTGTTTTAAGCGTTTTTCAAAATCGCCACGGTATTTTGTACCCGCAACTAATGCACCAATATCTAAGCTAAACACTTCAGCATTTTCAAGTGGCTTTGGCGCTTTACCATTCACAATTAACCACGCCAGGCCTTCGGCGATGGAGGTTTTACCTACACCAGGATCACCAACAAGTAATGGATTGTTTTTGCGGCGGCGGCAAAGGATTTGTGCTGTACGCTCAATTTCTTTTTCACGACCAATCAGTGGATCAGTTTTGCCTTTTTGTGCTTCGGCATTTAAATTGGTTGTATATAACTCAAGTGGCCCCGCATTGGCAGAAGATGAAGTCTCTCCATCAAGCTCTTCAATTTCTTCTACTTGTGATTCATCTTTGCGTGTACCGTGTGACAAATATTGAGTCAATGTCAAACGATTGATTTGATGACGTTTCAGTAAATAAACTGCAAACGAATCGCGTTCTGAATACATCGCAACTAGAATGTCAGCACCTTCGACAGTACGGTCATTGCCACTTGATTGCACATGGAAAATCGCACGTTGCAAAATGCGGTCAAAACTTTCTGTTGGATGTGGTGCTTGATCGCTATTTTCACCAAGCTTAGGGGTATGTTGTTCGACGTATTCTTCAAGTTCTTTGCGAAGAACGATAATGTCTGCACCGCATGCTTTTAATGCATTTACAGCAGAGTCATTGTCCAGTAAAGCCAATAATAAATGTTCTACCGTCAAAAATTCATGTCTCTTTTGACGAGCCATGCTGACAGCCAAACGTAATGATACTTCTAATTGACGACTGAGCATGTAATCCCCTTATTAATCTTTTGGCTCAATCTGGCAAAGTAATGGATGACTTTGTGATCGAGCGTAATTATTGACCTGGTTTGCTTTAGTCTCCGCAATGTCTCGCGGATAAACCCCTGCAACACCCTTTCCTTCATAATGTACAGTTAGCATTACTTGAGTAGCTTGGTCAAGATTCAAAGCAAAGTATTGTTGTAAAATTTCAATAACAAAGTCCATTGGGGTGTAATCATCGTTCATTAATACGACAGCATACATCGGCGGACGCTTTAACTCAGGAGGAGCAGTCAAAACCTGAATATCTGAATCTCCATCTTCATGTGAGCCTTGACTTAGACTCGGAGTCAGATGCCAATCGATCAAACCAGATTGGTGAAAAGAGTTTTTGATGTCAGATAAGCACATTTGACGTTTATTACTTCGCATAGAATTTGGGTTTCGCACTTAGTTAACACTTGCTTCAGTTTGTGGAATTTCTGAAAGGAATGCTGATTGATTTTCAACAGGCTGACCTTTAGACCAGCTAAAACGACGAATAACAGGTTTACTACCCGATAAGCGTACTTCAATAAAATCTGGACTGAAGCCTTTTGGCATCGTCCAGCGACCTGTTAGTCGCTCACTTTCACTGAAATTAAAGTTTTTATCTTCTAATGGTACAGCCAATGCTTCTGTGCCTTTAATTAAGCGGATTTCAACACTACCCGAAACAGAGCTTTTTGATGGGCTGACTTGTACTAAATCTAGTTGGTATTCAAATGCATTTTCAGGCAAAGGTTTAATCGCTAAATGCTGTACAGCAAGCGGCATCCCTCCACGCTGACGTAACACTTCACGATATAAAATACCTAAATTACCTGAATGTTCTTGCTCATCACGTGCTTTATTAACAGCCAAGTACAAATCATTTGAATTACTAACTGCAACATCCCGTTCTTGGATAGCAGCATTCAAATTTTTGTTTAATGTTGCAAGTTCAGTTTTCTGCTTCTGCACAACATCTACGAGCTGTTCTGCATCAGCATCATAACCAACAACCGTTAAGCCTTGACGATGACCAATACTGTATCCGAGTAAGCCGCTGCTCAGTGCCAGTATTGCTGCACCAACTGCCAGTGGCATATTCGTCTTCATAAAAGGCGTTTTTTCACTGTTATCCGGCTGTGACGTGATATTTGATTCTGTATTCGACATCGTCATCTCTTATTTTGGTTCATTCAAAGCACCCATTTAAATCTAGATTGAAATGGGTGTGAAGTTTTAAAACGTTTTTTATGGTAATAAACCAATGCCTTGTAGGCCTGCATTTTCAGCAAAGCCAAACATTAAGTTCATATTTTGTACCGCTTGTCCTGCCGCACCTTTAACCAAGTTATCTTGCGCAACAAGAATTACCAATTTTTTCGGTTGTGGTTTGCAAATCGCAATACGTAATTGGTTCGCACCACGCACCGTACGAGTTTCTGGTGAACTACCTGCTGGCATGACATCAACAAATTGTTCTTTGGCATAAAAAGCTTCATATAAACTTTGTAAGTCTGCTTCAGTGCCTGCATCAGTTAGATCAATATAAATTGTACTGAGCATGCCACGAATCATCGGTACTAAATGCGGTACGAATAAAATTTCGTTAAACACACCTTTTAGACCTGAAATATTTTCTAATGCTTCCACAATTTCTGGATGATGACGGTGGCCTGCAACGCCATAGGCTTTAAAGTTATCTGCATTTTCAGAATAAATCATACCTAGGCTGGCTTTACGGCCTGCGCCTGATACACCTGATTTTGCATCAATAATAATACTTTCAGGTTTCACCAATGCGTCAGCCTTGAGTACTGGCGCTAGACCAAGCTGTACTGTAGTTGGGTAGCAACCTGGGTTACCAATCACATTGGCCTGTTTAATTTTTTCACGGTTAAGTTCTGATAAACCGTAAACTGAATCTTTTAATAATTCTGGACATGCATGGTCTAAACCATACCATTTTTCAAACTGAGCCAAGTCCTGCAAGCGGAAGTCAGCGGCAAGGTCAATTACTTTAGTATTTGCTGCAACCAACTCTTCAGCATGTTTCATTGCTACGCCATGCGGTGTTGCAAAAAATACAACGTCACATTGTTTAAGTTCTTCTATATTTAGGTCTGAATAGCAAAGGTCTGTATGTCCACGTAAACTTGGGAACATATCGTCAACACGACGACCATTTTCAGTACGTGAAGTCAGAAGTTTTACTTCTGCATTTGGATGTCGTAGCAATAGACGCAACAATTCAACGCCTGTATACCCTGTTCCACCGACAATACCTACTGCAATCACGCTCTTTACCTCTATTCAAAGTATCCATTTGATGACTGCGTAGTATGACAGGAAGTTTCGGTTTTCTGAACTGTTTTACTAGGGTTTATTGCAATACAGATATTTTTTATCAGGTTAAGAGAAAACATATTTTCAGAAAGAACTAAACTTACGTTGGATGAAAGGTGCAATTGCCCTGTTTGTAGCAACTATTACTGTTTCAAACTAATTTCTACAGGTATTTTCTGTCCTTTTCTTAAAATTTCAAACTTTACCGTGTTTCCTCTTAAATAGTTTGAACTTTCAACAAATGCACTGACATCATTAATATTTTCATCATTCATTTTTAAAATGATATCTTGCGACATTATCATATTTTCAGCAGGAGAACCCAGCTTAACCACTTTAGCGATAACACCTGATTGAATACTATTATAAATTTTATCCCTTTGGGATAATTCAGTAGGATAAATACCTGTTATTGAATTAAATTTGTAAAAATAAACGACATTTAACTGATCACTTAAAGATTGGTATCGGGCTGGTCTGCTTTCTATCGTGCCTACCGGTATATTATTTAAATTATTGACATCATATTTCCCCCTATCACCACCAGAAACTCTTGCAGCCTCTGGCTGATGCATACGGGTATCATAAACAACCTTACTGCCTAAAGATTCACTACTAAAAACCGCAATAGCTGAGCCATGAAGTAAAGCTTTTTGTCGAATATCCCTCATACTTCTACTATAGGAATAATCAATTAATTTTTCAGTAGATATAGGCACATATCCTTCTTCTAGCATTTCAAGTGTCTTTTCTTCTAAATCATCTACTTTATAAATCTTTGGATTCAACCTTTGTACATTTTTCCCGCTGTAATCCTCAGCACAAACAAAATTAAAGCTACAAACCAATATCAAAGCACCACAAGTTCCTAATAGCTTCATCACTCTCATTGCTCTCTTTTATTTTTAATTTTCTCTTTAACCTAAATATATAAATAAAAAATCCTAATATATTCAATCATTATTAGATAAAAGAAACTTTTTGTTTAAAAACAAGCACAACACATAAGTGTCTAGATTTCAACCTTCAAATATTCCACCACCAAGGCATTGGCGTCGTTTTTAGTATTTTCCTATGCTGCTGAAAATTCGCATCATATTTTTCCACTTCTGCCCAAAATCTTGCACTATGATCAAAATGCTTGGTATGTGCTAACTCGTGTACAGCCACATATCGTGCAATTTCATGTGGAAAAAGTACTAATCCACTATTCAACATAATGTCATGTTTAGCAGAGCAACTGCCCCATCGTGTTTTGGGTTGACGTACTGCGCATTGATTAAATTTCAGACCCGTTTCAATGCTCAGCTTTTGCAAATACGGCGGTAAATGTGTTTTGGCATAGGCAATTGTGAAAGCTTTTAAATAACTTTCGGGCTGGCGATCACTAACAAAAAGCTGATGGTTTTGCTGATCTAAAATAAAAGAGTTTTTCTGTGTTTGATAAACAACCTGTAACGGTTTTTTTAGGTTGAATAGTTTTAATTCAGTTGGAAATGTCTTATCAATTTGCCCTGATTTTTCCTGCTGCTTTTGCCATGTTTCAATCATCCATTGTTCTGATTGTTTTAAAAAATCCTGAACCTGGCGCTGTGTGCAAAATTGCGGCACAGTTAATTTAATTTGTGTAGGTTCGACACGCAGTCTTAATCGTGTTGCGCGTAATTTTCGGGTGATTTGTATTTCTGGAAGGTTTTGGGGCATTTTCTTCTTTTATTAAAAGTTCGTAAACAATACATAAAATTGAAAATTTGAACAGTTTTCAAAAATATATTGGGAGTTCCTTCTCCCTCTGGGAGAAGGTTAGGATGAGGGAACTGTTAACACAACCTCTCCCTAACCCTCTCCTAAAAGGAGAGGGAACTTTCAGCATATTAAACCGCTGTACGCTCTTCAATACCGTTATCAGTGGCTACAACAGCTATATCTGCTTTGTTTATTGCAAAGATACCGTTACACACCACACCAGGGATGTCATTGATGGTTTTTTCAAGTTCCAACGCATTCAAAATATTTAGGTTATGAACATCTAAAATTACATTACCGTTATCAGTCACAACACCTTCACGATAAACGGGGTCACCACCTAAAGATACGATTTTACGCGCAACAGCAGAACGTGCCATTGGAATCACTTCTACAGGAAGTGGAAATTCACGACCTAATTGTTCAACCCATTTAGAGTCATCAACAATACAAACGAATTTTTTCGCAATAGATGCCACGATTTTTTCACGAGTCAGTGCAGCACCGCCACCTTTTATCATGTGCATGTGGCGGTCAATTTCATCTGCACCATCTACATAGGCATCTAAACCACCTACATGGTTCATATCGACAACTTCAATACCTAACTTTTTAAGGCGTTGTGCAGTTGCTTCAGAGCTTGCTACAGCAGCTTCAAGTTGAAGTTCCGGTAATAGGTCAATCAGAAAGTTAACAGTACTTCCTGTACCCACACCCAAAATACCGCCTTTAGGCAAATGCTTTAACGCAGCTTTTGCAGCAGCTTGTTTCTTTTCATCTTGGGTTGCATACAGACTCATAACTTGGCTCAACTATTTTTTGACATTAGACGCTGATTTTTCAGCCCAAATGTACAGGGGTTTGTTACAATAAACCCCTATTTTAAACTGTTAGATGGAAAATTAACATGCTGTCTCGTTTGGTTCGACAAATATTACAGGCAACGGTCTATGACGTTGCAATCGAAACCCCACTCGAAGCAGCGCCACGAATTAGTGAAAAGCTAAACAACAACATTCGCTTTAAACGCGAAGATCTGCAACCTGTCTTTTCTTTCAAACTACGCGGTGCATATAACCGTATTAGTCAATTACCGAAATCTCAGTTGGAACGTGGCGTTATTACGGCTTCAGCAGGTAACCATGCACAAGGTGTGGCTCTATCTGGTCAAAAACTGGGAATTCGCGCCATTATTGTGATGCCGAAAACCACGCCAGACATTAAAGTCCAAGCAGTAAAACGTCTTGGCGGTGAAGTGGTATTACATGGTGATTCTTTTGACGTAGCCAATAAATATGCGATTCAACGTGCAACAGATGAAGGCATGACCTTTATTCCACCTTATGACGATGAACTCGTTATGGCTGGCCAAGGCACCATTGGTAATGAGATTTTGCGTCAATGGCGTGATGTGGATTACGTGTTTGTTGCTGTTGGTGGTGGTGGTTTAATTGCAGGTGTAGCGGCTTACTTAGGCGATGTTGCTCCACACGTGAAAGTAATCCCTGTTGAATATGACGAATCAGCATGTTTAAAAGCAGCATTCGAAGCCAATGAACGTGTAATCCTTCCATCTGTTGGTTTATTTGCTGACGGCACTGCGGTTGCTCAAATTGGTGAAAAACCATTTGAAGTGATTCAACTACAAAAATCAGATAACTCAGGCCCAATTGTCGAACGTGATGTTGTTCTTGTAAATACAGATGAAATCTGTGCTGCCATCAAAGATACTTATGATGAATGCCGTAGTATTGTAGAACCATCAGGTGCAATGGCACTTGCAGGTATCAAAAAATATGTAGCACAACATGAACTTGTTGGTAAAAACTGCGTGTCGATTGTATGCGGTGCCAACATGAACTTCGATCGTTTACGTTATATCGCTGAACGTACAGAACTTGGTGAACGCAAAGAAGCGATTTTTGCTGTGACTATTCCCGAAGAAAAAGGTTCATTCCTCAAATTCTGTCGTGCTTTACAAGGTCGTAATATTACCGAATTTAACTACCGTGCCAGCTGTGCAACAGCAGCACAAGTCTTTGTAGGTATTAGTTTAAAAGGCGGTGAAAAAGAGCGACAAGACATCTTTGAATCATTAAAATTCCAATATGATGTTGATGATTTATCTGATGATGAAGTAGCTAAGTTGCATATTCGTTATTTAATTGGCGGTCATGCCGATATTGAAAATGAGCGTTTATTCCGTGTGGAATTCCCAGAACGTCCAGGTGCTTTGTTAACATTCTTAGAACGTCTTGGTCCAACACATAACATTACCCTGTTCCACTACCGTAACCACGGTGCAGCTGAAGGTCGTGTACTTGTTGGTATGGAAGCTACTGATGCGAAACAAAACCCAGATGGTTTAGTGGAAACATTGGAAAGTATTACTTATCCATACGTTGAAATTACCAATAACTTGGGTTACCAACGTTTCTTGAAATAAATAAAACTTCTATAAAAAAGCTGGGATCTAGATTCCAGCTTTTTTATTTGCAGCAACTATTTTCTACATCAAAATAAAGATATTCATCTATTTAATTCATCAACGCCGTCATTGTCGTTAAATTCACCGCACTCTATAATCCATTGAAAATAAAACAAAATGGATATTTAAATTGAATTTTTATGCCTTATTTATGATCGCTATTGTGGGTTTAGGTGGATATTTTTATGCATATCCGGCTTATCAACTTACACAAGAGGAAGATAAGATTCGTCAAAGTATGAAACAAATTCCAAATCAGTCCCGTACGCAAAATCTAGAAAATATTTACGGCTATACCGCGCAAGCTGAAATGCTGAATCAATATCCAAATTACATTGTATATATTCGCTTTGATGAGCTGAGTGATCAAACCGCTCCGGAATCTGTTCAAGCTATCATACGTGAATTTTCATGCGATAGCTTAAACCGTTTAAAGAACAATTCCGAACTCGTTCGTAAAGCCACCCTAAATGTCATCAAAGATGATCAGCATCAATTTCAATACATTCTAAAAAATAAATTAGGCTATGAAATTTTTAAATACCAACAAGTTATGGAAAATTGTCCCAATATTGCTGAACTTTATGCCTATCAAAACGATGAAGAAATAAAAAATTAGAGCTTTTCGATTTAAATGGATTATGTAATTTGTAATAGCCGCCTTTAAAGGAACACGCTACCATTTACTCAATTTATAACTTTAAAATAACTTAGGGATTTTATGGCTCAATTCGCGGTAATTGGTTTAGGTAGCTTTGGCGCTACAGTTGCAACTGAACTCATGGGCTTAAAACATGATGTGATTGGTATCGATAGCAACAAAAAATTTGTTGAGAATATCTCAGACCAATTAACACATGCAGTCATTGCAGATGCCACAGATGAGCATGTGCTGCAAGAGCTAAACATTCAAAACTGTGAAGCTGTTGTCGTTGCCATAGGTGAAGACATTGAAGCCAGCATCTTATGTGTGCTCCATCTTAAAAACATGGGGATCAACAAAATTTGGGCCAAAGCTAAATCCAAAGCGCATCACATGATTTTGACACATCTTGGCGTCGACAAAATCATTCATCCTGAAGAAGACATGGGTGTCCGTGTTGCACAATCACTGAGCTACCCGATGGTGAGTCGCTATATGGTGTTGGAAGACGACCACTACTTAGTGAAAGTTGAGATTAAAGAGTCTCAGCAAGGGACACGTTTAAATCAAATGATGGACCATGTACCTGAAGTCAAAACAATTTTGCATAAACGCGGAACAGATATTCAATATAGTCTAGACCCAAATTTGATTTTACAAACTGGCGATATTCTTGTCATTGAAGGTCTGATTGAGCCCCTACGCAGACTCGCCAAATACTTCAAGGTCAGCAATTAAATTCCATTAACTTAATTGATCTTCCACGCTTCAAGTATAGATTGAATAGCTAAAATGAAATTACACAATAAAAAGCAAAATACCATTAACCTCAGTCCACCTAGCATATTAGCGCTAGGCTTCTTAGGTTTGATTATATTAGGTACGCTTTTACTCAAACTACCCATTTCACATCATGGTGATTTGTCTTGGTTAAATGCCCTGTTCACCTCAACATCAGCTGTCACCATTACCGGATTATCTGTCGTTAATGTCGGAGAAGCATATACGGTATTCGGTAAAATTGTGATTATGGGACTACTGCAATGTGGCGGGCTCGGCTTTATGAGTTTTGCCATTTTAGCAGCAATGAGTTTGTCTCCTAAAATGGGCCTCAAACAGCAAATTATGGCGCAGGAAACAATTGGACAAACCAGTCTCACCAAAGTTTCGATGACTATTAAAGGTGTATTTCTCTATTCTTTATTTTTTGAGCTGATCGGCACTGTCATTTTAACCATTGCTTGGATGCAAGAATATAACTTCAACCAGGCCCTATTTTATGCAGCCTTTTATAGTGTTTCCGCCTTTAACAATGGTGGCTTTTCACTGTTCCCCAATAGCTTAATGAGCTTCGCAGATCGCTATTTCATTACTTTTACCATTAGTATGCTATATATCATTGGTGGGATCGGTTTCTTGGTTCTCATGGATATTAAGCGTAATAAAAGTTGGAAAAAGCTTACAACCAATAGTAAGTTAATACTTTCTACCATAGCGGGACTAAATGTGGTTGCATTTGTCGTGATTTGGGCTTTAGAAGCAACAAATCCTGCGACGCTTGCCAACATGTCAATTGGCGATCAAGCGCTAAACGCATGGTTCCATGCCACAGTTCCTCGTTCTTCTGGCTTTAACAGCTTACCTATGCAAAGCATGACGGATGCATCATCCTTATTAACGATGTTATTAATGTTTATTGGCGGTGGCTCTCTAAGTACCGCTGGTGGTATTAAAGTCGGTACTTTCATTATTGTAGTCTTGAGTGTAATTAGTTTTTTAAGACGTGAAGATGAACTGCGTGTGTTTAATCACTCTATTTCTGAAAAAACTACATTTAAAGCCCTTGCAGTGATTTTTATTACCGTCACTTTAATCTTCTTTGGCCTATTTAGCCTATTGTTACTTGAGCCTAAACACCATTTCTTAGATTTGTTATTTGAAGCAGTTTCCGCTGCATGTACCGTAGGTTTGTCACGAGGTATAACCAGCGAATTACAACCAGCAAGCTTAGTAGCACTCATGTTATTGATGTTTGCTGGACGACTCGGCCCCCTAACTTTGGCCTACTTAATTGCTACTCCGAAAAAAAGTCGCCTTAAACACCCACCTTCGGAAATACAAATTGGCTAATAGCCAAAATCACAACTAAATAGCACAAAAAACCATGCCAAAGCGTGGTTTTTTTAATTCAACGTTTTAGAACCAATTCAGCAGAGAAACACCTAGCCCTACATAGGTTGCACGGTGATTATAATCAATCAAACTTTCTCCATAACCATCAAATACTTGGAATTGACCACGTAGCTTACCGTTAATTGGGAATGACCAATCGAACTGTACCGCTCCATGAGAATCATCTCCACCCTTTAAAGAATGGCGCAGCATCAAGCTAAAATCATGATTATTTTTGCGATAGAACGCTGTTAAATCTCCACGTCCCATATAGTCTTTAATATCTGGGTTATTATCGTCCTTAGCATCTTCTTCTAAGCGATACCATGGACGCAGCATTAAAGCAAAGTTATCACGCTCGAAACCTAGGTTCAGCATGACGCGGTTCCAACTACGTGAAAGTGGGTCAGAACGACCATTAGACTGATGGTTGAAAGTTACACCCAGCATACGCCAATTTAAACCCAGCAATTCATAGTTCGTACGGAATACTAAGCTTGCTTCAGGCTCGTAATTGGTTTCACGAAATGGACGTGATTCGTCCTCATTATAAACCTGCCAACGTGATGACTGCGTATAGCCCAACCAAACATCACCATTATTTCCAAATAAGTTTTCAACCGCTTTGGTCTTAAGAGACAATTGGAATTTCGCTTCCATCGACTTCAGGTTTTGTTCCTGATCGGCATTGACAGTATTGTTTTCATTTGGGCTCGATGGACGTTCATTTTTTTCTGAAGTCCAATAACCTGGCATTAAATACACAGGTTGATAACCACGAATATTCCACGTCCCCAATTTACTTTCTTGTGACAACTCCCAACGACTGTCCAATAAAGACAAATTAGGATTTAAACTTGGTGCCTCAACTGCGAATAAGCGATCTGAAAAAGCATGAGAAACTTTTTCTTTTAGGCTTAAAGGCTCAGTTGGCTCTGGCTTAATTTCTTGCGCAGCCTGACGCTCAGAAACAAGCGTTGGTTTAACTTCTTCAGGAATCTTAAACAACGCGTCATAACATGACAAACGCTCAGCATTCGATTCAAGTGCAACGCAAGCTTCTGGCGTGGCAGGATTAGCTGTTACTTCACCATTAAGTGCATAAGCACTGCTGACATACATCGAACTGAGCGCAATTAGGCTCAGTTGCAATGTAGTACGCTCAAGAGATTTGAACGCCATATCTACCCCTTATTGTTTTAATTTACTTGTTTGATATCAAAGCCTAGCTCAACCAATGCTTCACGTTTTGCCACAGGCGCAACGACTGATTTAGTCGGTTTTTGTTCAAACAGATACTTAACAGCAACGCGTTTTAAGTCGTCTAAAGTTACGTTTAGCAGGCGTTCCCGTAACATTTGACGGAATGCTGGCGTACGCTTATGTAACAATGCATAACATGCAGTAATCGCTTCACCTGCTGGTGAACCCGGTTTATCCATGCTCGCAATCAGACCTAAAATCGCTTCTTCTAATTGATGCGGTTGTTGCTCAGCATTCAGTAACCACTGCACACTCGCTTCAAAATCATTAAAAGTTTCTGCTAAGCGTGGGTCACGGTAGCTATAAAAACGGAATGAACATGCATTGCCATCGTAGCTCGCCCCACCACCATAAGCGCCACCTTTTTCACGAATAGCACTGTGTAAGAAGCCATTACGCAAATAAGCCGCAAGAATCATCAATGGCGCAGAATCTGGATGTGACACTTCAACCGCAGCATATGCTGAAGCACAGAATTGAACATTGGCTTGAATTAACCATGCTTCGTCATTGCTGCTATTGGCAAAATCAACCTGTGTAAGTTCATGCTGAATATTTTCAATCGCAACTTTATCCCAAACGGTTTGCACTTCTTCAACCAAACGGTCTGATTGATGCTCTTCACATACCAACAAGAATTGTTTAGGGGCTTTTAGCAAACGGTTATGTATCAGTTGTAGCTCTTCAATTAAAGCGTTGTAAGCAGTTTCATCTTTTTCAATATTCGCAACTAGATCAGATAACCAGTTCAATGCACCTAAGCCAGTATTGTGATAATCACGTAGTGCCAGTGCACTATGCTGACGGCTAGCCACTTGCATGGCATAGCTGTGTCCCGAACCAGAAACACGAGACTGCCAGCGCGCTTTACGTTGTTGCAACAATTCAACAATACGGTTCTTTTCATCAAAGCGCAGTTGTTCAAAGGCTAATTTTAATAAACGAATCGCTTCAAGATTATTGACCAGTGATTTAGTAGTTAGTGTTAACCAAGCACTGATTTGACCTTTATCATCAGTTTTTGAACGCAATGATGCGCCCATACCTAAACCACCGCTTACAGCAGTTTGTAATTGTTGCAGCTCTAAATAACCATATTCGCCTGCACCCACTTCACCCATCAAAATAGACAGTAAGTTGAAGTATGGCGATTGTACGACTTCATCAGGTATTTGAATCAATACTTGTTGGTAGTAAATACCATTCGTACCAGCATGATAAAGATTTAAAGGTGTATCTAAGCCATTACTGATAATTTCACGGAGTTGACCTTGCACAATTTGTAATTGTGCAGGAATATCTTCTAAACCCACTTTTGGCAACAAATTCAAATCATCTGGGGTATCTTGACGCACATTCAGCGCTTCAGTTTGCGCAATGATTTCAGCTTTCTGCTCTTCAGTCAGTTGAGCGCCAATTTCAGCTAAACGTGCTTTTTCAGCAGCAGCTTCTACCGCATTTTTCTCTGCATCTGGAACTAAAGTCAGTTGTACGCGATGTGGATTATCTAGCAAGTATTCTTGAATTAGGTTTGAAAGCCACATTGGGTCTTTCAACTCTTCTTTGACTTGTTCAATGGCAGTATCCACATCCCAAACATCAATTGGGTCTGAATGGTGAATTGCACTACTCAAGCCATTTAAAATCAAGCTTAAACCATATGGCATACCATCGCCATTGATCTCACGTTGATGCAATTCAATCTGATGCAAAATCGCTTCAACCAGTGCAGCATCTACAGGCTTCGATGCAACATCTTCAAGTACTTTGAATACGCCATTTTTAAACTCTTCAGCATGCTCAGGATTTGAACCTTGAACTGCACAGAAGAAAGTCATTTCAAAGTTTGAATCATCCACACCCATGAATGGGCCTGTTGATTGTGCATAACCACAGGTTTCTAGGTAATGGCGCAGCGGTGATGCTGAGTCTTCCAACAATACACCTTCAACCAAACGCATTCCTAAACGCAATTTGATATTGCTCGCTTCAGGCAATAACCATGAAAGAACATGATAAGTCTTGTCTTTCAGGTCTTCTGCATCCACTGCATAGGTCTCAGTCACAGTGACAGGTGCTGCTAAACGACGCTCTGGTTTAGAGTACAGCGTTTGGCCTTGTTCAAACTTAGACAAGGCTAAAGTTTGAAATTGTTCTTGCAAGTTATAAGCAGGCTCATTACCAAAGGTCATGAACACAGCATTACTTGGGTGATAATGTGATTTGTAGAAGGAAACCAGTTCTTCATAGCTTAAATCTGGAATGTCTTTCGGATCACCACCAGAGTTGTAATGATAGGTCGTTTCTGGGAATAAATGATGTGCAAGTTGATGATAAAGTTGATCTGAAGGTGAACTCATTGCACCTTTCATTTCATTAAAGACCACGCCTTTATAAACTGGCTCACCATTTTCTAGCTCAATACGAATGCCTTCTTGCGCAAAATCCAAAGGATTCAAATTCGCAGCAAAAGCCGCATCCATATAGACTTCAAGCAAATTTTGGAAATCTTTTTTGTTTTGCGTTGCAAATGGATAAGCTGTCCAATCTGCCGCAGTAAATGCGTTCATAAAGGTATTTAATGAACGACGAATCATCAAGAAAAACGGATCACGTACAGGAAATTTTTCAGAACCGCATAATGCTGTATGTTCAAGAATGTGCGCTTCGCCTTTCGAGTCCATCGGCTGAGTACGAAACGCTACTAAGAATACATTTTCGTCATGATTGGTGGCTAAGTGATAATGCACTGCACCAGTAACTTTATGTTTATATTCAGAGACTAAAATGTCTAAGGCTTCAACATGGTGTTGACGTATCAACTGAAACGCGGGATGAACAGTTTGAGAAATGGTTTCAGTGACATCTACAGTCATGTGTGCTCCTAATCTATTACTTTATAAGATACGGCAAAGTATACCTTAAAAAATCCGATCAGGATTCAATGAAACGATATTTCCAACCGTTTTAATCTACTTAAAGCCATCGACCTATCCAATCATGTTCTATGTCTAACCTATCAACTATTATTGTGATAGAAAGGCGCTACTGAATGGATTTGTTTTGATACTTATCTTGACATGTTGACCAATAAATACAGATCAAAATTGCAATCAGCAACACAAAGGAAGCAGCAAATCGACTTAAATCCAAACCACCTGAACTTAGCGGCTTATCCAAAAAGTCGCCAACCACAGCGCCTAATGGGCGCGTTAAAACAAAGGTAGTCCAGAACAGTAAAGTCCGTGATACAGAACTAAAGTAATACAGCAATGCCATTAACACGATGAGACTGGAAAATAACACCATGCCACCGATATACCCCAAACCTGCACTATCAGAAGCCCAATCTCCTAAAGCCGTACCCAAGGTTTGGGAAAAGGTAATGGTCAGCCAATAAAAAATCTCTACCCGTGGCTGATTGACACTATGCGGATTAATTGTGCCTTCAACTTTGTACCAACTGAATAAAGAAACCAGTACCAGCCCAATTAAAATTAAAGTTCCGCCTAAATAGCCAATACCTAAGGAACGATCAACAAAATCTGCTAAGGTCGTCCCTACTGTGGTACTGGCAATAATGGTTGCCCAATACAGATATGACTTATAACTTTTGGCTTGTATCTGAAAATATAGTAATACTATAAATATCGCTGCGAAAATAAAGGTACTGACCAAATATCCCAAATTCATGGACATTGAAATTGCATCACCACCGGTTTCACCAAAAGTGGTCGCAAAAATCTTCGTGATCCAAAACAAAGCGGTAATGGCAGGAACTTTGATTAAATGCTGCCGAAGCTCAGTTGTATCCATACCTTATTTCTCTATAAATATTTATCCTTATCATTGACTGCAAAACTTAATTATTTATTAAGGTGCTGTAAGAAGTTATATGAGTCAAATTAAATATTAATCTACTTAGGCTATTTTATTCATCTTCAAATTCAGCTCATCCTTTCATTCAGTTAAATTAAAGCATCTCACCAAACTATAGATACAAAAAAGCATCCCGAAGGATGCTTTGAGAGTTTATAGACCATTTCAAACTTTAAGATTTAAACCTATTAGCTGAAAAAGGTGCCGCTAAACTAAATATTTAAAATAGTTGTAGTTTGGATGACTCTCTACAAACACATAGTTTTGCTTTTGATAAAAACTTGCTGCGGATTTGGTATCTGTATTTAGACACAGTGCTGAAAAATGTTTTTTTGCCCCCTTTTCAAGTTCAATGAGCAATTGCTTCCCCACACCATGTTGACGGTACTGCGGATGCACATAAAAACGGCGCACACGACCAATACGTTCTTCAATACCAGTATCACCCCATTGTTGATTCAAGCCGCCACAAGCAATTAGTTTATCGCCATCATAAGCCAATAAAAGCTGTTCGCCAGTTTGATCAAAACGGTTTTTACCACTACGAAATTCTTCGATTAAACGGTGTATAAACACATAGCCTTCATGCTGCGCTAAAGCAGCAATATTTTCAATTTGAGCTGGCAACTGGTCAGCTTGGCGAATAGTTATTTCCATATATCCACACTTTTTAATCAATTTATCTATTTATATCAACAGCAAAATTCAACTTACTGCACTTAAACCCTGTAGCTCTATAAGATTAAAAAAATAGCTTTTATACAATAGCAAAGCTGATTAAAACGGCAACAATTTAAAAAAAATATTCAAAAAAATGATCAATATGAGTGAAATATATACACACTTGTCTTCTAATTGAATTTTCTTCAACAAACTACAGCAATCCTGAGCAATCGTGTAAACTTAACACTTTCATTTTTTGATGTGATTGAACAACATGGCAACAGTTGACCTTTTTGCAATTGGTAACGCACTTATTGACCAGGAATTCAAAGTCTCCGATGACTTCCTAACTCAACAAAATCTGCAAAAAGGCACCATGCAATTGACTGATGGTGATACTCAGGCAGCTTTGTATAACAACCTTCAAGCGACTCAGGAATATAAAGGTCAAGCTTCAGGTGGTTCTGCTGCCAATACAACTGTAGCTTTCAGTGCCTTAGGTGGTTCTGCATTTTATGCATGCCGTGTAGGTAATGAAGATCTTGGTCAAATTTACTTAGAGGGTTTAAACCAAGCTGGCATTCAAACTGCAACCCAATCAATCAGTGAAGGTGTGACCGGTACATGTATGGTACTTGTCAGCCCTGACTCTGAGCGCACAATGCATACCTATCTTGGTATTACTGCTGAATTGACTGATGCTCAAATTGACTTTAGCACATTAAATACTGCGAAATGGTTATATATTGAAGGCTATCTCTCAACCTCTGACACAGCTCGCCAAGCAGTCAAACAAGCCCGCAAAATAGCGAAAGCTAATGGTGTGCAAATTGCCTTAACACTCTCCGATCCAGCGATGGTGCAATATGCACGTCAAGGCTTAGATGAATTACTCGATGATGGCGTTGACCTTTTGTTCTGCAATGAACAAGAAGCACTCATGTACACAGAAACTGATAATTTAGAATCTGCACTTGCTAAATTGCAAACACTAAGTAAACACATTGTCATTACATTGAGTGCCAAAGGTGCTTTAATTCATAACGAATCAGCGACATTTACCGTGCCTGGTCGTAAAGTGACTGCTGTTGATGCCAATGGTGCGGGTGATGCTTTTGCAGGCGCTTTCTTATATGCACTTAATGCAGGCCATGATTATAAAACTGCTGCACAACTTGCTATTTTAATTTCAAGTGAAGTTGTTTCTCAATTTGGTCCTCGCTTAGACGTTGAAGACTATGCTGCCCTATTACAGTCATTTCAAAAGGAATGTGCTTAATGTTTAAAATCTGTATGACAGATGACGTGCCTGAACGTGAAGCACGCTCTTTTGAAACACCAGATGGCGATACCATTTTCATCACTCAACGTGATGGTATGTTTTACGCTTACCAGAATTTATGTCCGCACTTACAAGTCGAATTAGAGTTTTTAGAAAACCAGTTTCTAGACCGTGACCAAGAGTTCATTGAATGCTCAACACATGGTGCTCTATTCACTGTAGAAACAGGCGAATGTATTTCTGGCCCTTGCCAAGGTCAAGCGCTTGAAAAAGTAAGTATTAACGTGCATTCTGATGGTGGAATTTACCTCACAGAAGAATAACCTTTGGAACTTCGCCATGTCCGCATTTCTCACAGACAGCAACTTAATTATTTTTCATTTAAGTTTATTGGCTGTGCTTTTGTTGGGCATGGTGGAAACCATTGGCTATTACATTAATTTTAGACCGACACAATTAATAAAGCGCATATTTCCACAGCGTTTACATGAATTAGCATTGCTCAATGTAAAATTCTCTAAATCTTTGATTTTATTTTTCTTGTTAATGAATTTTAGTTTTGCAGGCTATGTGTTGCAATTTTGCATTCATGCACAAGAAGGACACTTTGTACCTTCATATTATTTATTCCTTCCCGCACTGATTATCGCAATATTTTTTACTGTTTTTATGATTCATTGCTTAGATCAAGTCGTCCCACCAAAATATAAAAAACATTCAGTCAATTTACTCGGTCGTTTAGCGACGATTTCGAGTGGTAATGCTCGACCCGGCTTTTCTGCTCAAGCACGTGTACGAGATGAATTTGGTCAACTGCATTATGTACAAGTTGAACCTGAATTTGGGGAACTTGAATTTCAATCTCAAATTATTTTAATTCGGCAAAAAAAATCACATTATGTCGGCAAAAAAATCTGCTTATCCAACCGACTCTTTAATCCTTCTTGAACTTGCAACCACAAATCAAATTATTAATTTTTTTAAAGCCCATAAAAAAAGCCAGTCTAAACTGGCTTTTTACATTCAATCAGACTTAACGTTTTAAGAAACCTGAAACCATATTGAGTACTTGTTGAATATCATCATTGGCTTCATTTTGATTTGTTTGACCCGCTTGCGGTGTTAATGAATCAATAATTTGTGGTAATACAGTTGAGATTGCACTATAAACATCTTGCTTCGGTGTTTGTGTTTCCTGCGCCACTTGTTCAATTTCAGCATCATCAAATAAATTTTGTACTTGCTGAGTGTTTACAGCTGCATTCTCGCCCGGTCCTGTAGACACCCAGTCATCTACTTGACTGGTTAGACCTTGTCCACGTAATTTATCCAATGCACCTTGTAAACCACCTTGCTTTTGAATCCATGCCAAGACCAAAGGCAATACTGCAATTAAAATTGTAGATGCGCCACCGCCAGAAGTACGTTGCTGTGGTTGCGCAGCGCCACCCAACTGACCCAGTACAGAACCTAAAATACCACCCAAACCACCTGCCTGATTTTGAGCGTTGGTTTGTGTGTTTTGAGTATTTGCATTATTACCCAACTGACCCAATACAGAACCTAAAATACCGCCTAAGCCACCTTGTTGGTTTTGAGCACCTGCTCCACCTAACGCTTGCTTTGCTAAAATTTCCACAATGCTATTTAAATTTGTCATTTTATTATTCCTAGATAAACCTCGTTACAGCATACGTGGGAAAAGACAATTCAATAAGTGCAGTTTGTTATTTTTTGCAAAGATTAGACAACTAAATCATTGTTACCAACGGAATTTATTCCAATTTTCTGGGTTCGCCCAAAACTTAGAGTTAAACCAATCTGGGATATGTTTATAGGTTAAAATATTAAATTGCCACAATGCAAAGTCACTATCATGAGTGGTCTTATCAATTAACTGAGTAAAGCCAAGTGCACGCAATAATTGTTCATCTTGTAATGTACTCACCACCACGATTCGTTTTGCCAGCAAGTCCCGTAGTTTGACCAACATCTGAGATTTTTGCTGCTCATCTAAGCCTCGCATCATTTCGCTATCCAAAATCACAAAGCCAAGATCAAATCGCTGGGTAAAAGGCAGACTTAAAAACTCAGTTACGTTAAAATGATGCCATAGAATTGGATGAAATTGATTGTATTGTTCAAGATTTTGACCAATACAGATTGCGGTTGAAATAGGCTGCTCTTTCGACAAATCGTCTAGCATAGAAGTGATGACATTTTGTTCAGCCATTTGCCGCATCCTTATTATTGAAGAGAGAATTCGTATGGAACTACAAGGCATTTGCCATAAAATGCATGCAGGTCTTAAGGACCTTAGTGTAACTGATCAACATACACACAAGGCAAATGTTGAGTATAAATTTATTCTAGATCGTTCAGAAGTTGACCTACCATTTAATTTAGGTCAAGAAATTGAGATTGAAGCGACTGGAAATATTTACTGTGTTTCTTGCGGAGCAAAAACGCCAAAATCATATTCACAAGGCCATTGCTTTAAATGCATGAAAACCAAAGCCTCTTGTGATATGTGCATTATGAAGCCTGAAACTTGCCATTATCATTTAGGCACATGCCGTGAAGACGATTTTGCACATGAAGTTTGCTTCCAACCGCATATCGTCTATTTAGCAAATTCGAGTGCCTTGAAAGTGGGTATTACCCGTCTTGGACAAATGCCAACGCGTTGGTTAGATCAAGGCGCTACACAAGCTCTCCCCATTATGAAAGTTGGTTCTCGCCGTCTTTCAGGACAGCTTGAAGTCATGTTTGGTACACAGGTTGCCGATAAAACAGATTGGCGTAAATTGCTTAAAGGCGAAGCTGATCCTATTAACCTAATTGAAATCCGAGATCAATTGGTTGAAGAGTTTGCACCCAAAATTCAAACCATTCGTGATGAATTCAGTCAAAAGCTCGAATTCAATGAAACGGTTGAATTACTTGAAGATGAATTGCCTCGTCAATTTATTTATCCTGTGGACGAATATCCTGAAAAGATCAAGTCACATAATTTGGATAAGACTCCGATTATTCGTGGAAAATTACAAGGCATTAAAGGTCAGTATTTAATTCTAGATACCGGTGTAATCAATATACGTAAATACACGGGTTACGAGATTAAGGTACGTACATAATCTATTAAATCTTCTAATAAGCAAAATAAAAGCGAGAAATATCTCGCTTTTATTTTTAGATTGTACTGCTCAATAGACGGTTATTTCACTTTTGATAAAAACATCAAATAAGGCTGTACCACCAACTGCTCTGCTTCAAGTATCGGCAGATGTCCAACACCATTCAATATCAAAGGTTGTTCAGCATTTTTAAATAGCGCTTTTAACTCATTAGCCACATCCACATTAATAATTTTATCTTGCTTTCCCCACACGATAAACACAGCTACATCAATGCCTCTAACCAATAAAGCGAATGCGTCTGGAGTATAATATTTAGACATCGCAACCAATTGATCAACCATTTTTGTTGTATTTTTCGATTGGTTGATCATGAGCTTTTCCTGTCCAGTTTTAATTTCCTGCGGAATAAAAGGTGGACTTTGCATTGCTAGGCTCATTAGTCGATCAAAATCACCTGTTTTACGCACAACTAAATCATTAAGCTTCGTTGTATCCTTTAAGTAAATCGTATTTGCAGTTTTAAATACACCCGCTGTATCGACAAGCATCAATGATCTCACCTCTAATGGATACTGTGCTGTATAGAGCATAGCAACTGCACCACCCATTGAGTGACCGGCCACATGCAAGTTTGGATTCAGCTGAGCAGCATCAATAAACCGTCTTAACTTTTCTGTTTGGTTCGGTATAGATAGGTCAAACTGATCTGTAACAATCGTTTCCCCATGCTCGGGCAAATCAGGAATAACAACATGATAATTCGGTGTTAAGTAACGGGCTACACGGTTCCAGTTATCACGTGTACCTGACAAACCATGTAACAGTAGTAGTGTTGGCTTCCGCGAATCTCCACCCTCGCTATACGCCCACTCAATATCGTTATTTTTTACTTTCTTACTCGTTAATCCAGCCCATGCTCTTTCTTGTTGCAATACATTTTGAAAATTTATTTCGGCAGAAAAAGTGCACATGCTAAACATCGTAAGCAGTAATCCTATCATTACTTTAAAGGAAGAATAGGAAATTAAAGCTTTTCTGTAATCGATAAAATTTTTAAGATTCAAACCGGTTAAGTGATCCATCACATTTATCCTTTATTGCTATTACATTATTTTTATACGTAATTTTCAGTTTTAACTTTTAATCTAACTGATTTAATCCATCTTGGCATTTGCACACTCGCTAAAATAAATTTCTTAATTGAGCAATTTAGCCAAAAAAAACCAGCCCGAAGGCTGGTCTTTAATCCAAAATCAATTATTTGATTTTTGCATGATCTTTTAAATAACGTGTGTAATCATCAAATTCTTGCTGACCACGTAACTGTTGATAAAGTTTCGCAAGTTCACCTAACTGCTCACCAGTTAAAGCATCATCAGCTTGTTTTTTCACGTTTGTTACAGCAACAACCACCAATTCATTTGGTAAATTTGTTGTTGTCACTGACCAGAAACCTTCTTTAGGTGCTTTTACACTAAATGCAGCACGCTGAATTTCACGTTTTAATAAACCATCAGCACGCGTGAATGTGCCTGCATTTTCAAAGTTTAAATTACCTTTAGCAACTGACGCAGCCGGTTTAGCAGCAAACTCTTTTAATGCTGTTTGAATTTGAGCTTTAGCCGCATCTGAAGCTTTTTGCTCAATCAATTTCGCTTTTACCTTCGCTTTCGCTTCAGCTAAAGTTTGAACGCCTGCTGGATGATAATTACGTACTTTAACCCAAACCACATCGCCATTTTTTAACTGAATGCTTGAAGATACGTTACGATCACCATTTTTCACATCATCATTAAACAATTTAACTTTAACGTTAGCATCGCTTAATACAGGATGTTGTGAAGATAGCGTCAAGCCATTGATTGATTGAACTTGTACACCTTTAACTTCCTGACCTACCACATCAAGAGCATCGCTGCTTACAACCATATCATTCAGACTATTTACAGTATCTGAAAAGACATTAGCAGTTTTCGCTTGCGCAACTTCAGCTTGTAGACGCGCTTTTTCTTGCTCCAAACTACCAACATTTGCTTTTGGCGTTACCGTTTCAATTAAATGATATCCCGCATCAGTTTTCACTGGTGCAGAGACTTGTCCAGATTTTGAACTTACTACAGCAGCATCAAAGGCATCACCAAATACACCTTTTTCATACGTTGCAAGCTCACCGCCTTTAGCTTTAGATGCAGGATCTTCAGAAAACTGAGCTGCAGCTTGATCAAAACTCATACCTGCTTTAATTTTCGCAGCAATACTATCTACTAATTTCTTAGCTTCTGCATCAGAACGCGTATCTGCAGTAATCATAATATGCTTCACAACAGGCTTCATCGCTTGCTGTGCTGTTTCTACATATTGGTTATAAGCCTCTTGCAATTCAGCATCAGTCGCTGGTGTAGCCGGCGCAGCGACATTTGCTGGTGTTAACACAACAAAGTCTGCATCCACGCTCGTTACTTGTTTAAACAAGTTTTTATGCTTTTCATAGTAAGCTGCAAGTTCTGCATCACTCACTTTCACATTTTTCTTATAATCTTCAAGATTGATACTCGCCAACTGAATAGTACGCTGTTCAGTTTGCAAATTAGCAATTTGCAGAATATCTAACTTACTTACTAATGCATAATTCATAAATGTTGTAGATAACATTTTCAATGCATGGTCTTTACGTAAATTATCAATGAATGCGCGATTCGTCATACCAATTGATTCAAGGTATTTCGCAAACTGCTCATCAGAAAACTGACCATTGACTTGGAAACTCGGCTGCTGATGAATCATTTGCACAATTTGTGCATCACTCAAACTAATGCCTAACTTGTCAGCTTGTTGTAATAACAATTGGCGTGATACCAAAGTGTCCATTGCTTTATTGCTAATGAAATTTTGGTTTAATAAGGTCTCATCACCTTGAGCATAAGCAAGATATTGTTCTTTTAAAGAGTTCGTGAGTGCTTCGAGTTCTTTTTGAGAAATTTCAGTACCGTTTACAGTCTTTGCTGTATCTTTTGATCCACCACTAAAATATCCTTCAATACCTACAAGTGCTAAAGGGGTCAAAAACAAAACGAGCAAGACCTTGCCCAACCAACCCTTAATGACTTTACGAAACGATTCCATAAGTATTCCAATATTTTATTTGCGGTGAATTTTAACCGAAAACCCGTGATGAATGAATGCGATATATTGATTAATCACATTTACCAATAAAAAACGCGCCAAAAATGGCGCGTTTCATGTGCTTAACAGAATTAAGCTACAGAATCTTTCAAGCCTTTACCAGCTTTGAAGCTAGGTACTTTGCTTGCTTTGATTTCTAAAGTCGCACCAGTTTGTGGGTTACGACCAGTACGTGCAGCGCGTTCTTTAACGCTGAAAGTACCAAAACCAACTAAAGTTACTGTATCACCAGCTTTAAGCGCGTTGGTAACAGCAGCAATCGTTGCATCTAAAGCTTTACCAGCGTCAGCCTTAGATAATCCCCCATTGTCTGCAATTGCATCAATTAATTCTGATTTATTCATGAAAATTACGTCCTCTTAATATCGTTTATTTAAGGTCCAAGAATGTGTTTAAAACGCCATAGCGCCTTTATAGCAATGCTTTAGGGTCAAACGCAATACTCCTGAACCTCTTTTTATGCAAAAAAAATGACGAAAAAACCTTGAAAATTAAATAATAGTTAAAACATTACTGTTTTTTTCGTATTTCTGTCCGCAATTGGGCATTTTCTTCGGCTAATTGGTCAATCTTCGTATGTAATTGAAGTATAAGCCTTTCTAAGTGCTGTAAATCCTTTACAGTGACCAATCCTAAACGGTTTAAGGAATGATTAACACCATTATCTAAGATTTTTTCAACTTTATCTTTTGTATCTGTAACCGACTCTTTGGCTTTTTCAGAGACTTTTTCTACAGTTTGGTCTGCAATATCAATGGTTTTTGATTCAAGCTCTTCTCCAACCTTGACCAATGAGTCAAAAAGTTTATTTCCCTCACCTTCAGCACGTGAAAAAGCACCTAAACCTGCCAACCAAATTTGCTTGGTATATTTACGAAAATCCATCTTAGATTTTCGGTCTGAAAATCCTCGATTTCTTGACTTTGGTGGTTTTTCTACCTGTTCTTGCACATCATCGTTCACGCTTTCGGTATTTTCCATAAGCTGCACTTCTCCTGATTGTTTTATGTGCGTACTGACATGTAATCCTACAAATTCTCAATAGAATAGCAAACATAATACTTGATAGATTCGTTAAACTGTTCTACAAAGCTGGTGAATTGCAAAGTTTTTGGTATATTCTTAGTTCGAAGATGGGCAGGAAGCTCATTACACAATGCATTGATGTTTTTTAAAGGACCGATTTTTTATGAGCGATACGCAACAAGGTCAAGCTCAACCTCATTTGTTGCTGACGATGACATTGATTGTTCTAGAGACTATTTTTACCTTTATTCTCAAACATGATCGTGTTGTCGCATTACAAGCGAAGAAATTTGTCGATCAAAAGATTGCTTTAAAAATAAATAGCTACATTCCTTATTTTGACTTTTATGTTCAGTTTACTGAGCATGGCATCTTATTTGATACTAAATCACCAAGCAAAGCCATTGACCTAGACGTGCGTACTACATTGATGGACTTGGTTAAAATTTTTGTTTTTGGTAATCGCAAAAGTATCAAAAGCATGCGTATTGATGGTGACATCGTCCTCAAAGACGAATTCCGTGATTTAGTTTCATTATTTAGTGTTCCAAAAATTTTAGCTGATTGGAAACATTGGTTATCTGAACCTGTCGATGAAAACAATGTTGTTGCATCGAAGAAACGTATTGCCCCGCTTTTAGAAAAAATTGAGCAACAACGTTCAAAAATCAATACATTACAGGTTGAAGTGAAGCAATATAAAAACCGTATTAAACGTATTGAACGTCGTCAAAAGCGAATTAATATCGTATTTAGTCTAATATCTGTTCTTTTAATAACGTTATTAGTGTATAATGTGTGGTTCAATTAAATACATAATTTTTCACATAAAATAAAACATTTAAACAACATCAAAAAAACTTGACTATTTTAGTCAGGATTCATAAAATCTGCACATCTAGACTTAACATGTGTATCGAATCATGCGCTTAACAACTCGCGGTCGCTACGCAGTGACTGCCCTACTTGATCTCGCTTTGCAGCCTACTGAACAGACGATTACTCTTGCCGAAATTGCAGCTCGTCAAACCATTTCAGTAGCTTATTTAGAGCAGTTATTTGCTAAATTGAAGCGTCACGGCTTAGTGTCCAGTATCCGTGGAGCAAATGGTGGTTATCACCTTGCTCGTAGTGCTGAAGACATCACTGTTTTGGAAATTATTGAAGCTGTAAATGAAACAGTTGACGCAACGCGTTGTGACCATAAAGGCAACTGCCAAAATGGTGCGATGTGTTTAACTCATGATTTATGGCAGGAACTCTCCCACCACATTGCCGATTATCTTGCAAAAATCACCCTTGCTGACCTAGTAGCACGTGACAACGTTCAAACCGTATCACTTCGCCAAAACTCAACAAATTTTGATTCAGCCCTTTTATCGGTTACAGGTATTTGACATGAAGCGTCCTATTTATCTTGACTATGCAGCAACTACTCCTGTAGACCCTCAAGTCGCAGAACGTATGATGGAATGTTTAACGTTTGACGGTACTTTTGGTAACGCAGCGTCACGTTCTCACGCTTACGGCTGGCAGGCAGAAGAAAAAGTAGAATATGCTCGTGAACAAGTAGCCAATCTTGTAAAAGCTGATCCACGCGAAATCGTATGGACTTCAGGTGCGACAGAATCTGACAACCTTGCACTAAAAGGTATTGCTCAGTTCTACGGTTCTAAAGGCAAACACATTATTACAAGTAAAATCGAACATAAAGCGATTCTTGATACATGTCGTGAGCTTGAAGAAGAAGGCTTCGAAATTACTTACCTTGAACCAGAAGCTAAAACAGGTTTAATTACACCTGAAATGGTTCAAGCTGCACTTCGTCCAGACACAATTCTTGTTTCACTCATGATGGTAAACAACGAAATTGGTACTGTTACTGACGTTGCTGCAATTGGCGAATTAACTCGCGCAAACAAAACTTATTTCCACGTAGATGCTGCTCAAGCTGCTGGTAAAGTAGAAATTGATCTTTCAACTATGAAAGTTGACTTGATGAGTTTCTCTGGCCATAAAATCTATGGCCCTAAAGGCATTGGTGCACTTTATGTACGTCGTCAACCACGTGTACGTATTAAAGCGCAAATGCATGGCGGTGGTCATGAACGTGGCATGCGTTCTGGTACACTTGCAACTCACCAAATTGTGGGTATGGGTGAAGCATTCGAATTAGCAGGTAAAAACCTAATTGCAGAACAAACTCGTCTACGTGTACTTCGTGACAAACTTTGGAATGGCCTACAAGGTCTTGAACAAGTTTTTCTAAACGGCCACCCAGAACACAACGTTGCAAACTACTTAAACGTAAGCTTCAACTTTGTTGAAGGCGAATCGTTGATGATGGCACTAAAAGATGCAGCAGTATCTTCAGGTTCAGCATGTACATCTGCAACCTTAGAACCATCTTATGTGCTACGTGCACTTGGTTTATCTGACGAACTAGCGCACAGCTCAATTCGTTTCAGCTTCGGTAAATACACAACTGAAGAAGATATTGACCATGTACTTGAAATTACTCAAGCTGCTGTAGAAAAATTACGTGATCTTTCTCCACTTTGGGATATGTACAAAGAAGGTATCGACCTTAACTCTGTAGAGTGGGCTGAACACTAATTCATTCCAATGAAATCGCTTTTTATTGAGGCGATTTCATTGATTAACTTAATTTCACCCTCATATTAAATCTTAAGGCTGACCCCGAGGTTTGGAGACGCATCATGGCTTATAGCGAAAAAGTAATTGATCATTACGAAAACCCTCGTAATGTTGGTATTTTAGATAAAAATGCAGAAAACGTTGGTACAGGTATGGTCGGTGCACCTGCATGTGGCGATGTAATGCGTTTACAAATTCAAGTAGATGACAACGGCGTAATTGAAGAAGCTCGCTTCAAAACTTATGGCTGTGGTTCTGCAATTGCTTCTAGCTCTTTAGTAACAGAATGGCTAAAAGGCAAAACGCTTGATGAAGCTCAAGCAATCAAAAATATTGATATTGCAACTGAACTTGCTCTTCCACCAGTAAAAGTACACTGCTCTGTACTTGCTGAAGATGCAATTAAAGCTGCTGTAGAAGATTACCGTAGCAAGAAAGTAAAAGCTTAATTGTTCACGCGTTTTAAGAAAGATTAACGGAGTTTTCATGATCCATTTAACTGAAAATGCTGCAACTCATATCAGCAATTACCTATCAAATCGCGGTAAGGGTGAAGGCATTCGCGTTGGCGTGAAAACTTCAGGCTGTTCAGGCTTGGCTTATGTACTCGAATTCGTAGATGAAATCGACACACATGACCAAGTATTTGATCAGCACGGTGTTAAAGTTTTTATTGACCCTAAAAGCTTAGTTTATCTTGAAGGTATGGAGATGGATTACGTCAAAAACGGTTTAAACGAAGGCTTCGAATTTAACAACCCGAATAAAAAAGGCGAATGTGGCTGTGGTGAATCGTTCACTGTTTAAGCCTACACTTCCCTCTTTTGGCATTAAAACAGTGTAATATTCACTGTTTTAATTGCATTTAAAGCACCACTTTTTGCACATCTATTGCGGACCTTATCTCCCATGAATCATTTTGAGTTGTTTAACCTTCCCGTAGCACTCGATATTGATTTAGCAGTTTTAAAATCAGAGTTTTTAAAGTTGCAGCAACAATATCACCCAGATAAAGCCGAAGACAAAGATCTTGCGCTGATTAAATCAAGTGAAATTAATCAAGCGTTTAAAGCTTTATCCAATGTAGATAGCCGGGCTGCGTACCTCCTAAGTTTAAAAAAACAAGATTATCATCTCGATCAATCGATTAGTGATTTTGAATTTTTGCAGGATGCTTTAGAAATTCGTGAGCAGTTAGATGAGGCTCAATCAGCCGATGATCTAAGCTCTCTTAAAACTGAAGTTCAGCAATGGATTGATGGCTTGGTACGTGAGTTCAAAATTGATTATGACGACCAAGACTGGGCTGAAGCGCGCGATACCGTTCGTAAACTCCGCTTCTTCCAAAAAGTAATGGCTGATATCGACAAAACTGAAGATCGCTTCTTAGACGATGACAGTTTTGACTTAGATGATGATTTTTAATTTATTTTTAATATTTGACGCTCAAAGGATGTAACACATGGCTCTCTTGCAAATTGCAGAACCTGGTCAATCAAGTGCGCCGCATGAACACCGTATTGCAATTGGTATCGATCTTGGCACGACACACTCGTTAGTAGCCACGGTACTTTCAGGCAAAGCAAAAGTGCTCAACGACGAACACGGTCGAGTGTTACTTCCGTCAATTGCACATTACAGCGAAAACACATCGCAATATGGTGATGATGCAAAACCGTTTTTAACGACTGATCCAAAAAATACCATTGTGTCTGTTAAACGTTTTATGGGTCGTTCTAAAGCAGATATTAAGTTTCAACATCCCTACGAACTTGTAGGTGAAGCGAATGAGATGCCTGCTTTTGAAACCAGTCAAGGCCGTAAAACGCCTGTTGAAGTGTCTGCAGAAATTTTAAAACAACTGAAAGACCGCGCAGAAAACAGTTTAAAAAATCCTGTAAATGGCGCGGTAATTACTGTTCCTGCTTATTTCGACGAAGCTCAACGTCAAGCGACACGTGATGCAGCGCAACTTGCTGGCCTAAATGTTTTACGTTTATTGAATGAACCGACTGCTGCTGCAGTGGCATACGGTTTAGACCAAGACACCAATCTAGCTCATGACCAAAACTATGTGATCTATGATTTAGGTGGCGGTACTTTTGACGTTTCTATTTTACGTTTTTCACAAGGTGTATTTGAAGTTCTAGCTACAGGTGGTCACACTGCTCTTGGTGGCGATGACTTAGACCGTCTTATTGTGAAATGGGCAAAGAAACAACTCAATATTGAAACCCTAGATGATGCTGAATATGCACATTTTATTGTTTCTGCACGCAAAGCCAAAGAAGCGCTAACAGATGCTGAAAGTGTAGAGCTTAAAGTTTTAGACCAATCTTTAACTTTAGACCGCCCTACCTTTGAAGCCATCATTAAAATTGCTTTAGACAAAACCATCAGTGTCTGTAAACGCGTGATGCGTGATGCCAAGCTTGAACTTGACGACATCAAAAATGTGGTTTTGGTCGGTGGTTCGACACGTTCTTATGCGGTGCAAAAAGCGGTTGCTGACGTCTTTAATCAAGAACCACTTTGCACAATTAACCCAGATGAAGTGGTTGCAATTGGAGCATCGATTACAGCCAATCAGTTGATTGGTAACTCGAAAGATGGCTCTTTACTACTTGATGTTACACCACTCTCACTCGGCCTAGAAACAATGGGTGGATTAGTAGAACGTTTAATTTCACGTAATACTGCCATTCCAGTTGCGCGTCGCCAAGAATTTACCACTTATCAAGATGGCCAAACAGCGATGTTGATTCACGTTGTTCAAGGTGAGCGTGATTTGGTTGAGCATTGCCGTAGCTTGGGCCGTTTTGTGCTTCGTGGCATTCCACCAATGACAGCTGGTCAAGCACGCATCGAAGTGACTTTCCAAGTTGATGCTGATGGCTTACTGAGTGTTTCAGCAAAAGAAACGACTTCTGGCGTACATGCACAAATTGATATCAAACCATCTTATGGTTTATCAAGCGAAGATACCGAACGTTTGCTTTTAGATGGCTATAAGTTTGCTGAAGAAGACAAAAATTTACGTCATCTACAAGAAACAAAAGTAGAAGCAAAACGTGAACTCGAAGCGCTTGACCAAGCACTAAAAGTTGATGCGCATTTGATGACTGAAGCGCAACAAGCCTCTCTAGCATCTGCCCGCTCTGTACTTGATGAAGCATTAGAGACAACAGATATCAAAGCTATTGAACATGCTGTAGAACAGCTTAAAATACATAGCGATGCATTTGCCGCTGCACGTATGAATCAGCACATTGATGCCGCATTAAAAGGCACAAAACTCGATGACTGGTCAAACTCAAATTAATTTATAGGTAAAGACTATGCCACGTATTAAAGTATTGCCTCACGCAACGATTTGCCCAAATGGCGCTGAGTTTGAAGTAGAAGCAAATGCCAACCTGTGTGAAAGCATGTTAAAAAACGGCATTAAAATTGAACATGCTTGTGATATGTCTAAAGCATGTACAACATGTCACGTGATTGTACGTAAAGGTTTTGATGGCTTAGATGAAATGGATGATGTTGAAGCAGATCTACTTGATCGTGCTTGGGGCTTAGAACCTGACTCACGCTTATCTTGCCAAGTTAAAATTGAAAATGAAGACTTAGAAGTTGAAATTCCGAAGTACACCATTAACCATGCTTCTGAAAACCACTAAAAACTAAAGTCTTGTAATAAAATTTGTGATTCCAAGAAGCCAGTGTTTACGCTGGCTTTTTTGATGAAAACAATTCAATCCGTTTACTTACAAACAATAAGCTTTATAAAACTTACCAACATTATAAAAATGGATTGCTCTAGAGAAATGGTTCGCAATGAAAAGTAAAATGTCCGAATGTGACTTTTAATTATAAGTTAGTGAAATTCGGTCTTTTTCACTTCTTCGATCACTTCATCTTCTAGATTTAACTTAACAATACCTTCGGAATTTGTCATTTTTTGCTGGGTTTGAAGGCGTTTAATCATTCGCTCTAATACATGAATCAACTCAGGATATTCAAAGTTTTGAACTTCATCCAAGTTCAACAGTAAATGAAAACCTTTATACTCGTAATCGAACCAGCGTTGGTAATCGGTTTTTTGTGATGTGTATTTTTCCATAACTTGCCATGTACGAACTGGCCCTTTTATCCCTTTTAGGAAAATAGGTGCTTTGGGTGCACAGAGGTAATCACTTTTAATTAAATGGTGTGTATCATCAGAAATTAAGATTTCATCGACTTCTGCAGCACTTTGTAAACGAGCTGCCAAATTGGCATCACGACCGACAATGGTATAAGCCATACGATGTGCAGCCCCATAATTCCCTACGTGACAATAACCCGTCGAAATACCCATGCGGATATGTAATGGCGGATAACCCATTTTAATCCAACGTTCGCGCAACAATTTCATTTGTTGACGCATGGCCATCGCCATTTCAAGACAAATTTTCGCGTCTTGCTCAACACCTTGACTGTGTGGATCACCAAAGAAAATGAGGATTGCATCGCCCATAAACTTATCAACCGTGGCTTCATATTGCTTAGCAATTTCGGTCATGTGACTGAGATAGTCATTGAGTAAGAATGCTAAATCATCTGGAATAAGCGTTTCAGAAAGTTCGGTAAAACCCTGAATATCTGAAAAGAAAATAGTCATCTTCTTACGTTTATATTCAATTTTAGCTTCAGACTCACCTTTCATAATCGATTGCCAAAGCTGCATTGGCGCATAGCGACTAAGTTGGTTTGCAAACTCCATATAACGATTCATTTGATCGTAATAGTGGTCTTTTTTATTGCTGATATATTGAACTTGACTGCGCTGATAAAAGGTACCTACACCAAAGTAGGTAATCAAACACATAAAGCCAAGCACTGTTAACTCACTGCTTGTTGCCTCGAAATATTCTTGGAATCCAAATACATAGATATTACAGATGTAAAATACTGCAATTCCAATCAAGCTTGCTAATGACAATAAGAGAAAATTAATTTTGTTGTAAATTGAAGTATAGAGCAGTGCAAAAATAGCTAAGAACGTCAGCACTAAACTTAAATGAACTGCCGACAGCATCACTGAAATAATCACAATATCAATGAGGAATAAAACACTACGCTTTACCCGATTGCTATAACGATAAATTAACCAGTGAGAAAGTTTTGGCGTAATCAGTAAAAGAAAGAACAAAAATACAGGAATGTAAATTTGGTATTGCGTATCCGGCTGGGTGTAATGATAGACAACAACCACCAAAGACAGCATGATATATCCCATCATACGATGGAAATACTCAAACTGTTTAGGTTCTTTGCTGATTAAGTTGTCTAACGGCACTTAGTCGCTCCATTACGGACATTCATTCTTCTACCATCCTGATATTGTCCGTAAATCGGGATTAGTCCATACGCCAGTCAAATGGCATATCACCTTGGCCACGAAGCGCAAGCATTAATGTTTGACGCATATGAGCCAATACATCATTGTTGTAAGGAACTGCTGGCGTACCCCAAACTGGTTTAGGCCAAGCCACGTCATTTTGATAACGTACTACATGATGAAAATGCAATTGTGGAACCATGTTACCTAAAGCAGCAACATTCATTTTGTCCGCACGGAATACACGTGATAATTGGCTTGATAACCAACTAGATTCACGTAAGAATTGTTCTTGGTCTGCCTGACTCAATTCATAAAGTTCAGTAATTCCAGGCACACGTGGAATCAAAATTAACCACGGAAATTGCATATCATTCATTAAACGACATGTTGACAGTGGAAAGTCGCCTACATAAAACGTATCTTGAGCAAGTTGTGGATGTAAACTAAACATATCTTTATAAATGATGCAAAATTAGAATGATGGCTAATACTATCACATCCTTAGAGGTGTGAATATTCTGCACAGAGCCTTTCATTACAAATAAACTGCATTTGAAATAACGCTCTGCTTAATTACGACTTTAATAAATTTTTAAGAAAAATCAAGCGTTTCTTCATAAGAAACACTACCTGATCAGTGCAATGCAGCAACTTGTTCAAGTTAAGCTGCATTTTTTTCATATTCGGCTGATGATTTAAGATAATTCTTTCAATAGGCTATCGAGTAAGTCATTGATAAATTTAATACGTTTATCGTACTCTTCAAGCATTACCATAACTTTTAAACGTTGCCCGCCTTCCATTCTGAAGAAGGTTGGATGTTTCTGCATCATTTGAATAATTGAAATCGCTTGTACAGGTGTATCTGGTGAAAATTCGATACTACCGCCATGTGAACTAATATCAATTTTGGTAATACCCAATTGCTCTGCTTTGAGGCGTAATTGATGGACAGAGAACAATTGTTTTACCGACTGTGGCGGTAAACCAAAGCGATCAATCAATTCCATTCGAATATTATCGAGTTTTTCTTGCGTATCTGTATTACTAATACGCTTATAAAATAATAAACGTTGATGAACATCACCTAAATAATCATCAGGAATCAATGCAGGCATATGTAAGCTAATTTCAGCAGTCAACGACAATGGCGAATCAAAGTTAGGCGTTTTTCCTTTTTGGATGGCTTTGGTGGCTTTTTCCAACATTTCCATATACAAGCTATAACCAATGGTTTGCATAGAACCACTTTGTTGTTCACCCAATAATTCACCTGCGCCACGAATTTCCAAATCTTCAGTGGCGAGCATAAAACCGGCACCTAAAGTTGAAGCGCGAGAAATTGCATCTAGACGTTTTTCAGCATCACCTTTCAGACCTTTAATTGAAGGCACCAATAAATAAGCATAAGCTTGATGATGGGAACGTCCAACACGACCACGTAATTGGTGTAATTGCGCCAAGCCAAGTTTATCAGCACGTTCAATCAAAATGGTATTGGCATTTGGCACATCAATACCAGTTTCGATAATGGTTGAACACACCAATACATTGTATTCTTTGTGATAAAACTGCTGCATCACTTGTTCAAGTTCACGCTCCCTCATTTGACCATGCGCAACTGCGACACGTGCTTCAGGCACCAGTTCACGTAAACTTTCCGCTGCACGTTCAATTGTGTCGACCTCATTATGCAAGAAATATACTTGACCACCACGTAACAACTCGCGTAATACAGCCTCTTTAATGGCATCACCAGTATGTTCTTGCACGAAAGTTTTCACCGCTAAACGACGTGCCGGTGGTGTTGCAATAATCGAAAGATCACGCATACCACTAAAAGCCATATTTAAAGTTCGTGGAATTGGAGTAGCAGTAAGTGTCAACATATCAACATCTGCACGTAATGCTTTTATACGTTCTTTATCACGCACTCCGAAGCGGTGTTCCTCGTCGACAATCATTAAACCTAGGTTTTTAAATTGAATACTTTCCTGCAAAATTTTGTGCGTTCCAATCACAATATCAACTTTGCCGTCGGCTAAGTCTTCAATGGTTTTTGTATGACTCTTAGACGAACCGAATCGAGAAAGTACTTCAATTCTGACAGGCCAATCGGCAAAACGATCTTTGAACGACTCATAATGTTGCTGTGCCAACAAGGTCGTCGGCACGAGAACCGCTACTTGTTTGTTATTTTGTACAGCAACGAAAGCCGCACGCATTGCAACTTCAGTTTTACCAAAGCCGACATCACCACAGACCAAACGATCCATCGGTTTAGCTTGTTGCATATCATACAAAGTGGCTTCAATTGCATTGGCTTGATCAAGGGTTTCTTCATATGCAAAACCGCTCGCAAACTGCATATATAAACTTTGATCTAACTCAAAACCATAACCTGGCTTCGAATGACGACGTGCCTGAATATGCAGCAGCTCCGCTGCAACATCATGTATTTGTTCTAAAGCCTTACGTTTGGCTTTACTCCAAGCATCCGTACCTAACTTATGTAAAGGTGCAAGGTCAGGGTCGCCGCCGCTATAACGGCTAATTAAATGTAAATTCGTGACAGGTACATAAACTTTCGCTGCATCTGCATAGTCTAATTGCAGAAATTCGTGATCTTGATCATCAATACTTAAAGTGATTAAACCTGCATAACGCCCAACACCATAGTCGATATGAACAACAGGTGCACCAATATTCAGCTCAGTCAGACTGCGTACAAGAAACTCTTCTGAGACTTCCTGTTGCCGCTTTCGACGACGCTGTACCACACGATGTTCATATAACTGATTTTCAGAGATTACACTGAGCTTATTACTCAGTAGCAAGCCACGATCTAAAGGTGCGTTGGTGATCGCAATTGCATGCATTGAAGTAATGAAATCATCAAAACTTTCAACAGTTGGAATATCACCTAAACTCGGACGTAATGCATCTTTAAGTGTTTCTCGGCGACCAGCACTCTCAGCAACTAACAATACTGGATAATTTGCATTATCAATATATTGCTTAACTGCGCTAAACGGTTTTTCTTTTTTTGGATCGACTGGTAAACGTGGTGGAATTTCAGCAGCGAGGTTGAGCACACCTGCTTTTTCATCAAAAGGTTCTGCTGATGCCACAATACGACGCAACTTATTGAGTTGTTCTAAAATGTGGTTAGGTTGTAAAAATAATTGTTCAGGCAGCAATATCGGTTGGTCGACATTATGACGACGGTCTTCATAACGACGAACTACATCTGCCCAAAATTGCAATAAACTGTCATCGACAGCCTTATCTGTAATGACAACGCCATTCTTTGGTAAGTACGAAAATAGCGTACTTTGCTCTTGCATGGCTTTTTCAGAGAAAAATAAGGGTAAATAAAACTCAATACCCGGTGATGCAATACCTTCTTGTACATCTTGGTAAATTGGGTTTTTCTTTGGATTTGCATTTGGAAAGCTTTCCGCATAACGATCACGAAACAATGAACGTGCTTCTTTCAGCGGAAACTCCTTGGCAGGCAAGACTGTAAATTGTTCTAGATTTTGTGTGGTACGCTGCGTTTCAGGGTCAAAAAACTTTAAAGTATCAATTTCATCATCGAATAAATCTATGCGAATCGGTGCACTTTGTCCCGATGCATAAATATCCATAATGCTTCCACGTACAGCAAATTCACCATGATCATAAACAGTATCAACCAAGTGATAACCTGCCTGAATCAAACGCATTTTTTGTTGTTCTAGGTCAAACTTTTGCCCAACATTTATATCAAAATGTTCACCCAACACCCAAGATGCAGGCGCAACACGCTGTGCTAAGGTTGAAGCTGACAGTAACAATACTCCCTGCTGCGGCATATTCGATAATATTGCTAATCTCTCAGAGACAATATCTTGATGTGGAGAAAGTCGATCATAGGGCAAAATTTCCCAATCAGGGAAAATTGTGGGTTTAATTCCGTAAAATTCCAGCTCACTTTCAAGCTGCCCCAGATGCTGGTTATTTCGCGCAACAATAATAAAAAGCTGCTTCGATTGCTTACTAATTTCTTTAAATAATAATGCCGCAGATGAGCCTTGTAAGTTACCGACCCATCGCTTTTCACCAGCTTTAAGCTGCTTAAGATTGAGTTGTGAAATTTCTTGCTGGAACATGATGTAATAAGCTTTTAATGTTTTAATCACCTGAGCAACATATTAACACGATGCATTTTACATGCGTGATTTTCTAATGATGTTCAGGTGAAATTACAACACAATCGATAAGTTAAAACATGGCAGAGAATATTGAATCGCAAAATTAAAAGCCAAATTTTCCGGCTTTATTTTTTGTCTCGAATAAACTGTCGATAGTAATCATTTAACAATTTTAGATATTGCTTAAATTGCAATAAGTTTTCTTCTGTATTCCCTAATCGAGCAACAAAGCGTTGATTGGCAATTTCTAAATCAATCTTTTCATTGATAATCATTGCAGCTGAATAGAGTTGCTTTAAATCGTCAAAATGCGTTAATTTTCGATTTGACAAATATTCCAAACGCTCTGACAAACTGTTTAAAACGACACCATCAATAATATAGCCTTTCACATCATCAAACTGAATGCGATGTTCATCTAAGTACAATTGAGAGATGGATCCGTAAATTTGAACAACTCCTATAAGTGATATTCTGCTCCTCAAATGATGTTATAAACATCAATATATGGAGTATTTTATGGCACGTAGACCAAGAAGAAATCATTCAAATGATTTTAAAGCTAAGGTAGCACTTGCTGCGATTAAAGCAGAAAAAACACTTGCTGAATTGAGTGCTGAGTTTGATGTTCATCAAAACCAAATTATTGACTGGAAAAATCAATTGATCTCAGCTTCCTCGCAAGCTTTCGATCAATCAAAA
>NZ_LZDS01000009.1 GCF_001678755.1 Acinetobacter gandensis | reverse complement strand
GCCGTTATAAGTTAGGGCATGATCGCCAATAAACTGGCGTTTGCAGTCCTTACATTGATAGTTCTGCTTGCCATAGCTTTTTTTGCCGTTTTTCTTTAAACTGGGACTGTGACAGTCGGGGCAATTGATCTGTATTTGTGTCTTCATAACCTCAAATATATCATCTTGCTTCGGCTGTCACTCTCCTTTATTAACTCAGCATACTTTCTGATACACCACCAAAAACTGAATAAGAAAATGAAGATTAGTATTATAAAAAGTAATAGATGACAGTGGGTGGGTTATGTTTTTTCAGACGATTCGGAAATACAAAATATGACAATGTAGTGAATTTTTACGAATTTCTTAGCAATATAAAAACCAATTAATACTTTGCTAAAATTTATTACATATTGAAAATAAAGGAAATTTATTTAAATCAAAGGCCAATCATCAATTATCATAAAAGCGTCATAAAGATGTAACCTAACTGTCATACTCTAAAATCAAAATGCGTATATCGAAAAAGTACAAGACTTTATTAGAAAGTGGCGTACTCCAATAAATGCATCAATAAAGAGAGATGAGAATGCGCTTCAATCATATCGCAATTGCGTTGGCACTTTCAGGGGCAGCTGTTGCAACAACTGCAAATGCAGCTCGTGACACGATCCAAATTGCTGGTTCTTCTACAGTTTTGCCTTACGCAAGTATTGTTGCAGAAGAGTTCGGTAATACATTCCCACAATTTAAAGCACCTGTTGTAGGTTCTGGTGGTACTTCTGGTGGTTTGAAACAATTCTGTAATGGCGTTGGTGATAACACTATCGATATTGCTAATGCATCTCGTAAAATTAAAGACACTGAACTTGCTGCTTGTAAAAAAGCAGGTGTAAACCAAGTTCTTGAGATTAAAGTAGGTTATGACGGTATTGTGTTTGCATCAAACGCTAAAAAAGCGGCATTCAAATTACGTCCACAACATGTATTTGCTGCTTTAGCCGCTGAATTACCATCAAACGGTAAAATGGTTGCAAACCCATATACACGTTGGAACCAAATTGATCCAACTCTTCCTAACGAAGCAATTACATTGGTCATTCCAGCGTCAAATCACGGTACGCGTGAAGTATTCCAAGAGAAAATGGTAGATGCTGGCTGTGAAACTTACCAAGCATTTGCGAAGCTAGATAAAGATGCACAGAAAAAGGCATGTTCTACATTCCGTAAAGATGGCCGTGTGATTGAAATTGCTGGTGACTACACTGAAACACTAGCACGTTTAAAAACATCTCCAAATGCAGTCGGTGTTTTTGGTTTAGGTTTCTATGATCAAAATCGTGACAAATTACGTGTAGCGACAGTAAACAACGTTGCGCCATCTGAGAAAACAATTCTGAATGGTTCTTACCCTGTATCACGTCCATTGTTCTTCTACGTGAAAGGTGAGCATCTTAAATCAATCAAAGGCTTGAAAGAATTTACAGAATTCTTTGTAAGCAAAAAAGTATCTGGTAAAGGTTCTAAGCTTGAAAAAGCAGGTCTGATTTCAATGTCTGACAAAGAACGTGCTGCGGTACTTGCAAACTTCAAAGCGGGTAAAGCTGTTAAATAAAAGTATGGAAATAGCCAATGGCAGGGTCGACCTGCCATTGGTTTTTTTGCAAAGAAACAGTTTTTTCAAAATGTGTAATTGAAGAAACAGTGGAGATTACATGAATCTGCTCCTCATTGGTGTGTTACTGGCGATTATTGCCATTGCCTATCAAGTTGGCTTAACCAAGAGTCGTAAACTTGCAGGTAAAGGGAATAACTCAGCGATGCTGCATTCTCGACCGGGTTACTATGGTGCATTGGTCGCGTTGTGGTGTGGTATCCCAGCATTTTTAATTCTGATTGTTTGGAATTTAGTTGAACCAAGTATTTTTCAACAAGTCATTTTAAATCATGTGCCTGAACAAATTCGTGCGACGCTAGATCCAGCGAGTACAAGCGTGATGGTTGAGCGTGTACAAGCATTGGCTTCAGGTTTTGGGGTGAGCGACACACCAGCTGCTTATGAACTTGCAGCAGCAGAACAGTTAAAGAAAATTGAGAACATTGGTTCATTTGCGAAATTAGCAGTTGTAGTAAGTGCGGCATTGATTGGTTTAGTGATGGCTAAACGTCGCATTGCAGAAAAATATCGTGCACGAAACCAAGTTGAAAAAGTTTTAAATGTGGCATTGGCACTATGTTCAGGCGTGGCGATTTTGACCACTGTCGGCATCGTAATGTCGATGTTTAGTGAAGCAATGCGCTTCTTTAGTTTTGTTAATCCACTCGATTTCTTCTTTGGTACTGAATGGAACCCAGGTTTTAGTACTTCGGGAAGTGCAGAAGGCAGCTACGGCTTATTACCTTTATTGTGGGGTACGCTCATGGTGAGTGGTATCGCATTATTGGTAGCTGTTCCTGTTGGTCTAATGATTGCAATTTATCTTGCTGAATATGCAAAACCAAGTTTCCGTTCATGGGCAAAACCTGCAATTGAAGTATTAGCAGGTATTCCAACCATTGTTTACGGTGTATTTGCTTTAATGGTTATTGGCCCATTTGCTAAAGATTTAGGCGCAATGATTGGGCTCGATATTAATGCTACAAGTGCCTTAACCGCTGGTTTTGTCATGGGCATTATGATTATTCCTTTTGTCTCTTCATTATCTGATGACATTATTACTCAAGTGCCACGAGCGCTACGTGATGGTTCACTCGGATTAGGTGCGACTAAATCTGAAACGATTCGCCAAGTGGTTATTCCAGCAGCATTGCCGGGTATTATCGGTGCGTTCTTGCTTGCAGCATCACGTGCAATTGGTGAAACCATGATTGTGGTACTAGCCGCTGGTAATAGTCCGCTGTTACATATCAATCCACTCGAAGCGGTTTCGACAGTCACAATTACTATTGTTAATCAATTAACAGGTGATACAGATTTTGCGAGTCCTCAGGCTTTAGTTGCCTTTGCATTGGGCTTAACGCTGTTTGTAATTACTTTAGGTCTGAATATTGTTGCGCTGTACATCGTGCGTAAATACCGTGAGCAATACGAATGAGTACGACTAATACATCAAATATGGATCAAACATTCGATCCGCAGGCTGCGGCTGAGCAGCGTGAAAAACGTAAAAAAATCATCGAAAGCTCATTGGCAAAACGTCACCGTAAAGAAAAGACGTTTCGTATGTTTGGCTTCGGTGCGGTCATTACAGGTTTATTATTTGTTGCTTTGCTATTTGGCAGCATCTTGGCAAAAGGTTTACCTGCATTTTGGCAAAGTAGCATGACTGTGCCGGTGTTTTTTGATCCAGCAATTATTCAAATCGGCCCTAAACCGGTTCAAAAAGAAGGTGAGTCACCTGCACAGTTTGAAGAGCGTTTTATCGCTTGGCAAACTGAAATGGGCATGGTGGATTGGGATGCACTCATTGTTAATGGTATTGTTAAAAAAGCCCCTGAAATTGCCAATCAAAGTGATGAGTTGAATAGCATTTACACCAGTTCTGAATCTTATCGCTTACGTGATATGGTGATGAAAGATCCGTCATTGATTGGTAAAACGCAGGACTTTAAAATTTTAGCTGATGCGAATGTCGATGTATGGTTAGCGGGTAATATTGACCGTAGTTTGCCAGATGAACAGCAACAGCTCAGCCCTGAAGTACGTCAATTGGCTGATCAGTTAAAAGCCGATGGTGTTATCACCAATAGCTTCAATACAGAGATCTTTAAAAATCCAGACTCACGTAGTTCACCAGCAACTTCTGGTTTAGCAGGCGCATTTATGGGCTCGCTATTTATGATGCTGATAGTGATTGTGCTATCTATTCCAGTTGGTGTGGCATCTGCTATTTACCTTGAAGAATTTGCACCGAAAAATTGGATCACTGACATAATTGAAGTCAACATCAATAACCTTGCAGCAGTTCCATCGATCGTATTTGGTTTGTTGGGTGCAGCAATCTTTATTGGTTGGATGCATATGCCACTCTCTGCACCTGTTGTAGGTGGTTTGGTCTTGAGTTTAATGACACTACCAACCGTAATTATTACAACACGTGCATCTTTAAAAGCAGTTCCACCTTCGATTCGCCAAGCCGCTTTAGGCTTAGGAGCTTCACGCTTACAAACAGTTTTCCACCATGTATTACCGTTGGCACTGCCGGGTATTTTAACGGGCGGTATTATTGGTGTGGCACAAGCTTTAGGTGAAACAGCACCACTATTACTCATTGGTATGAGCGCCTTCGTTGCAAACGTACCTGCTACGCCACTTGATCAATCGACTGCTTTACCTGTTCAGATTTTCTTATGGCAGGGCAATGAATTGCGTAACTTCTTCGAAGGACGTACCGCAGCAGCGATTATTGTACTTCTGGCATTGATGATTGGCTTGAACAGTCTTGCCATTTGGTTACGTAAGAAATTTGAAGTACGCTGGTAATTGAGAGCATTATATGAATACAGTTATTACTCCAGAACAGAATTCCTTAGAACAGGATAAGTCCGTGAATCCAGAACAAACGCAATTTACCTCTGCTCAGGGCAGTCAAAAACAGCCATCGACTTCGTTTGTGTCTCAGTTCGATACACAGACAAGTCAAAAGAAAGATGCCAAATCTACTGATGTAAAAATTAGCACACAAGATGTTCATGTTTACTACGGTGAGACTGAAGCAATCAAAGGGATTGACCTAAATATTTATGCAAATGAAGTAATTGCTTTTATTGGTCCATCTGGCTGTGGTAAATCAACATTCTTACGTACCTTAAACCGTATGAATGACACCATTGATAGCTGCCGTGTAACCGGTAAAGTGATGATGGATAATCAAGATATCTATGATCCCAATCTAGATGTGGTTTTACTACGTGCACAAGTTGGCATGGTATTCCAAAAACCAAACCCATTTCCAAAGTCAATCTTTGATAATGTCGCTTATGGTCCAAAACTTCATGGTTTGGCACGTGATAAATACGACATGGAAGAAATAGTGGAAAATAGTCTGCGTAAAGCCGGACTTTGGGATGAAGTGAAAGATCGTTTAAATCAACCAGGTACAGGTCTTTCAGGTGGTCAGCAACAGCGTTTATGTATTGCTCGTACCATTGCAGTATCGCCTGAAGTGATTTTGATGGATGAACCATGTTCAGCACTGGATCCAATTGCAACAGCTAAAGTAGAAGAACTGATTTCTGAGCTTTCAAATCAGTACACTATTGCGATTGTGACCCACTCAATGCAACAAGCAGCGCGTGTATCTGATCGTACTGCTTACTTCCATCTTGGTGATTTAATTGAAGTAAATGCGACAGAAAAGGTATTTACTCAACCAGACCATCAACTTACAGAAGCTTATATCACGGGTCGTTTTGGTTAATTAAGCTCAAGACATGATTTAAAAAACAGAGCTAAGAAGCTCTGTTTTTTTAGATTAGAATTACATATCAAGGGCTATAAGCAAATCTTCATCAGTAGGCTGGAGTGAATTTATTAAAAACAGGAGAATAAGTGATCTTAAATAGCCTTATATAGTGTGAAAAAGATCTAGTAATTGAGTACTCATGTGAGCTGTATTTATATTATTAAAATATTAACTTTATAAAAAACATAATCTTAAATTTTATTTTGTTATGATTAATATCTAATTATTATGCAGTAGACATAATGCTTCAAGATAAAAAACAGGCTGAATTATTAAAAAATACGCAAAAAGCATATTTTAAAGCAGTTTTTGGTACCCCTTATATTGCGCATATCATTGCTGTAGCGTTGGTAGCGGTCAGTTTGATTCTTGCTGTATTTATCTCTTATGACGGTTTATTTACAACAGCTGCAAGCGAAGGTATGACGAATTATCATCGCTGGCTATATGACGTCTTTGTTTTTGTTGGCATCGCTATGGGGCCAGTTTTGTACATTTTGATGCGCCTTCAGTTACGAGAGCGGGGCGGCCGCCAGGCATGGCGTGAATATACACGTGCGCATGCGCAATTTAAAATGAATAGGTATCACAAAGCCCAAGCAGAAGGAAAAAAAACATTGTTGAACAGCTGGGTTTCAGAAGCTGCAGTGTTCATAATGATAATTGCGGTATTTATTCTGATGTATTCAGTCATCACGCCAAATGAGTCTGACCGCCGCAGTGATTTTTGGATACAAACATGGTGGCCTATCAATGCTGTGCTGATCGGGCTGATTTATTATGGAATTTTCTGTCTTTATATACGCTTATTTGCAGTGATGGAAGTTGAAAGTCAGTATCAGCTGTTGCAAACTCAAGAACAGCGCACTTTGCGTAAAAAGTAGGCTGAAGAAGACGATAATACCGACAGCAAAAAGAACATAATTTCTGCACACACTACATGGGCCGATATATATAATTGCATTATTCGTAAAACTGCTATTGAAAAAGCATGCAATTGACCTAATCTAAAACATAAGCTTAGCGTCGAATTGAGAAAAGAAAATATTATGCTATTTCATAATCCAAAATTACCTGCTGAAATTCGTGTCAGTCATTTGAATGCATGTATTAACGAACAACGAAAAAAAATTGCTCAAACGACTGCATCTAAATTAGAGCTTTTACAGCTTGCACAGCAACTTTCAAAAGAAGCGCGTCAGCGTAAGAAAAATAATGAAAAAATATATGTACTCGATTTTAAAGGTGATACCGCAGCGTCGGCTGTCGAAAGCCTTCGAGAAGAAATTACATTGATTTTGGCGACTGCAAAAGCAGGTCGTGACCGCGTGGTACTTCGTTTAGAAAGCCCAGGCGGTATGGTACATGGTTATGGTTTAGCTGCTGCACAATTGGTACGTTTACGTGATGCAGGTTTTAAACTAACGATTTGTGTAGATAAAGTCGCTGCAAGTGGTGGCTATATGATGGCATGTATTGGTTCTGAAATTGTCTCTGCACCATTTGCTGTTGTTGGTTCAATTGGCGTGGTTGCACAAGTTCCAAACTTTAATCGTCTGTTAAAAGAAAAGCATATTGATTTTGAACTTTATACCGCGGGTCAATTCAAACGTACTGTGACCATGTTTGGTGAAAATACTGAAGAAGGTAAAGCAAAGTTTGAAGAAGAGTTACAGCAAACGCATAACTTGTTTAAGCACTTCGTTGAAAAATACCGCCCACAACTGAACGTAGAAAAAGTCGCTACAGGTGAGCATTGGTATGGTCAAGACGCCCTAGATTTGAATTTAGTTGATCAACTTAAGACCTCTGATGAATATTTATTAAGTCTTTTACCGCAGCATGATGTTTATGTAATTGAAACTCGTAAAAAACCGACGCTAGGTGAAAAATTAGGCCTGCAGGCAGCTCAAATTGCTGACTCATTGGTTCCTGCTGTGATATCTAAAGTGATGGAATCACTAACGAAAGCCAATGCGAACATGGTTCAATTAAAAGATCCAAAATTATGATTTTAAGTCTCGTCTAGTCGAGCTGTTGTATAGATATAAAAAGGTCATTTTAGGATGGCCTTTTTTAGTGAAAAATTAAATAAAAAATAATTCTGACGAATAAATATATAGAATGGTTTGTTTGTTCAACATCAATTTGATAAGGTACTTAACTAATTATTTATTAGATGTTTATTACATAATAACACTGAGGGAAAAATGACAAAAATTGTCGTGATATCGAAGAAAGATCAAACGATTTTAAAAGAAACTCAGGCCAACAAAATACAAATATCTCAACCTTCAATTATTCAGTTAGAACTCAAGCCAATCGATATTTAATCGATCCATCGAGTAGGGGTAATCCTCCCATAAATAAGCGAAGTTAAAAGTAGAGGTTAAGCAGCCATTAGAGGTGGCTTTCCTTTGTTAGCTTGATGTGGTCTTTCATGGTTGTAATGCCACAACCAGTTTGTTGCATAATCTTGTACTTCATCCAAAGTATCAAATAAATGCTTGCTCAGCCAACTATAACGTATGGTCCGATTATAGCGTTCAATATACGCATTCTGCTGTGGCTTACCCGGTTGAATATATTCAATACGAATACCGTGCTCAGTAGCCCAGCGCACAAATTCGTGACTGATAAATTCGGGACCATTATCGCATCGGATCACTAACGGTTTTTCTCTCCACTCCAGCAATTGATTCAACGTACGAATAACCCTGATTGTGGGCAATGAGAACCCTGCTTCAATGGCTAGGCCTTCGCGGCGGTAATCATCAATCACATTCAATAATCGAAACTTGCGACCATCGGAAAGCTGATCATGCATAAAATCTAATGACCAAACCTGATTTTCTCGGATTGGTTCTTTCAATGGTTCAGGCGCATGCCGTTTTAGTCTTCTTCTCGGTTTAATACGCAGATTCAGTGCCAACTCACAGTAAATGCGGTAAACCCGCTTGTGATTCCAGCAGCAACTCTCAACATGCCGTAAATACGAGAAGCACAAACCAAAGCCCCAATCGGAATTTTCCTCAGTGAGTTCAATGAGCTGTTCAGCAATGAGTGCATTGTCATCGCTGAGTTTGGCTTGATAGCGGTAGCAGGTTTCACTAATGCCAAATGCTTTACAAGCCAAACGAATACTAATGGCATGCTGGGCAACTGCCTGTTGTGCCATCTTACGCCGAAAGATGGCTTTACCACTTTTTTGCCATCGCTTCCTGGATGATTTCGGCCTTTAATCGCTCTTCCGCATACATCTTTTTAAGTCTGGTATTTTCGGCTTCTAGCTCTTTCAGTCGAGCCATTAATGATGTATCCATACCACCATATTTGGCACGCCATTTATAAAAGGTAGCATTACTCATGCCGTGTTCACGGCAAAGGGTCGCTACAGGTGTGCCAGATTCAGCCTGTTTCAAGATGGACATGATCTGACTGTCAGTAAATTTAGATGTTTTCATGCAGAATCTCCTGCTCGTATCTTAAGAGAAAATTCTACTTTTAGATCCTATTATTTTTAGGGGGGATTACCTATGTTTGTAGCTCATTTCGAAGTTGGAAATACATATTCAGCGATCTTATCTGTTGAATCCGTTAAACTAGATGAATTTCCAAATGATAGAATTTTAGGATTTGCAAATGGCTGTAATCGAAGCATTTGAAGCGAAACAAAACTGTTATTTTAATTATGATTTTGAAGAACTGTATTTAGAAGATGATTTTCCTGAAGAACTTTCTGTGTCATTACGTGGAATGCTTTTTCGCCATGAAATTAAATATCCAGACGTGACCTATTATATCTATTTCAGTGATGTGTTAACCGGTTGTGAATTACAGCGCATGAAAGATGATTGGGCAAAATATTGTCCTTTATCTGAATAATTTGGCGCAATAAAAAACGAGGCATTAAGCCTCGTTTTTTATCTATCTAAAATTAGATTTTAGACGTTAGATCTTAGCAATTAAATCTTTCACTTGAGCAGCTTGAGTTGAAGCGTTACCTGTATATGTTGCAGGTGTCATTTCAGCAAGACGTGCACGGTCAGCCGCTGGAACAGCTTCTAACTCGTTACCGTTTACGAAATCAACCATCATGTCGCGAGTCATTGCTTGACCACGAGTAAGCGCTTTAAGTTTTTCGTATGGTTTTTCAACTGCATAACGACGCATTACAGTTTGAATTGGTTCAGCAAGAACTTCTTGAGCATGGTCAAGGTCTTCAAGAATACGTTGAGCATTCAATTCAAGTTTGCCAATACCTTTAGAGCAAGCTTCAAATGCAATCAAACTTTGTGCAAAACCAACACCCATGTTACGAAGCACAGTTGAGTCAGTTAAGTCACGCTGCCAACGAGATACAGGAAGTTTTTCACCAAGGTGAGCCAATACCGCATTCGCAATACCCAAGTTACCTTCAGAGTTTTCGAAGTCAATTGGGTTAACTTTATGTGGCATTGTTGAAGAACCAACTTCGCCTTCTTTCAAACGTTGTTTGAAGAAACCAAGTGAGATGTATCCCCAAACGTCACGGTTAAAGTCGATCAAAATCGTATTGAAACGACGTAGTGCATCAAAAAGTTCCGCCATGTAGTCATGCGGTTCAATCTGAGTCGTGTACGGGTTGAAGGTTAAACCTAAAGACTCTACAAAAGCTTGAGAATGAGCAGGCCAGTTAATTTCAGGGTAAGCAGAGTAATGAGCGTTGTAGTTACCTACAGCACCGTTAATTTTACCTAGAAGTTCAACTTGTTTGAATTGCTTGATTTGACGCGCTAAACGGTAAGCTACGTTCGCCATTTCTTTACCCAAAGTTGTTGGGCTAGCAGTTTGACCGTGTGTACGTGACAACATTGGTTGTTCAGCATGTGTTTCAGCTAAAGCCACAATTGAATCGATGATTTGTTGCATAGCGGCAACTAAAACTTCACGGCCATTTTTAAGCATTAAAGCATGAGACAAGTTGTTGATGTCTTCAGAAGTACATGCAAAGTGAATGAATTCACCTGCATTTTTAAGTTCATCAATGTGAGCAATTTGCTCTTTTAAGAAGTACTCAACCGCTTTAACGTCATGGTTCGTTGTACGTTCAATTTCTTTAATGCGGTTTGCATTTTCTTCAGAGAAGTTCGCAACAATTGCATCAAGTGCTGCATTTGTTTCAGCACTGAATGCTGGAACTTCTGTGATTTCTGGACGGTTCGCAAGCGCTTGTAACCAACGCACTTCAACAGTCACACGAGCATGGATTAAACCAAACTCAGAGAGGAAAGGACGTAGAGCATCACATTTGCTAGCGTAGCGTCCATCTAATGGAGAAAGTGCGGTTAAAGCGTTCATAGCGATTCCTTAAACATTGGAATTAAACGTAAAACAAAGTTCATCACAGCCATCAGTTAAACCACCTGATACTGTAAACGAGCGAGATCTTGAATATCTTGGAGCAGCTTGCGCTTGCTGAAAATCATACCCCACGAGCTACCGCCGAGCTGACGCCACAAGTGAGCCATTTGTAAGCCTGTGAATAATGTCGCGCGAATGCGGTTGGTATGTGCTGTATCTTTAAATGCTTCAGCGTTGCCTCGAACCATAATGCGTGGATTAATTGATCCAGCAGTTTCAATATATGTTTGAGCAAGGTTGGCAATGATACTTGGATGTAAATAATTATTATCGAAAAAGGAGAGCTGTCTAAGAATTTTTTGTTGGGATTGTTCAATAATTTCAACGAACTTCGGATTGCTATACACTTTTTTTTCTAATTGCAATAAAGTCATTGCATAGGTCATTGGTAGCTTGGTATTTGCAAGTTTAGGCAATCTAGATTTTGGGGAAGTGTTAAATGGCTGGGTAATGCTGCTTTCTAAAGTTTTTAAACCGAGAGAAATATCCGCCAATTTATCAAAAAAATCGAGCGTTTGATTGGACTGATTGGATTTAGGACGGATATTCAAACTGGCTTTGATGAGATGTTCAAAATAAAAATTACCGCTTTCACCAATACTTTGTGTACCCGTCAACGCGGTCATATGGGTTAGCTGTGTTGCTTGAAAAACAGCAGCTAACGCCAATGCGCGATTTTGGCGAGTATTCAGAGTTTGAGGCTGTTGAAACGGTAACTCTGTCATCCGAAACAATCCTTATGAAATAAAATCCGGTTTAGGGGAATTGGTATGATGAATCACACCACCACCTAAACAAACTTCACCAGTGTAGAACACCACACTTTGACCCGGTGTCACGGCACGTTGTGGTTCATCGAACTCGACACGTACACCGTTTGGTGCAGCAGGGTCTTTAAATAATGTACATTGTTGGTCAGGTTGGCGATAACGTGTTTTAGCCGTACAGCGAAAACCTGTTTCAGGTATTTCTTGTTCGCCTGCAACCCAATCAATCGCTTCAGACCATAAAATAGTACTTTGCATGAGTGGGTGCTCATGACCTTGGCCAATCACTAAGCGATTACCCTCAATGTCTTTGTGAAGCACAAACCAAGCACCTTCTTCAGCACCTTTGAGTCCTCCAAGACCTATACCGCCGCGTTGGCCGAGCGTATAGTACATTAAGCCGTGATGATCACCAACCTCTTTACCGGTATCTAATACGATTTTTCCGGGTTGCGCAGGTAAATATTGCTTCAGGAAGTCATTAAAGCGACGTTCACCAATAAAGCAGATACCTGTGGAGTCTTTTTTCTTCGCAGTCGCTAAACCTAATTCTTCAGCAATTTTGCGAACTTGTGGTTTTTCAATTTCACCAACAGGGAACAAAGTCTTATTAATTTCGCGGCCATGCACTGCATGTAAGAAATAAGTTTGATCTTTATTTTGGTCTACGCCACGTAGCAGCGGTGCATATTCTTCACCACGTGAATTTTTAAGTGTTTCACCACGACGGCAGTAGTGACCTGTTGCAATAAAGTCTGCACCTAAGTTCACAGCATGGTCTAAAAACGCACGGAATTTAATTTCTTTATTGCATAAAATATCTGGGTTAGGGGTACGACCTGCTGCATATTCTTGTAGGAAGTGTTCAAATACGCGATCCCAATATTCCATGGCGAAATTGGCAGTATGTAGTTTGATTCCAATTTTGTCGCATACGGCTTGTGCATCGGCAAGGTCTTCCATTGCCGTACAGTATTCCGTGCCGTCATCTTCTTCCCAGTTTTTCATGAAAAGACCTTCAACTTGATAGCCTTGTTGAAGAAGAAGTGCTGCAGACACAGAGGAATCTACACCACCAGACATACCGACGATGACACGTTGTTGCATAGGATTAAGCATCCAAATTTGAAATTAAGGGAGAATTTTGGTGCTCGTAAATGAGCGATAAAGGATATTTTTGACCTGAAAGGGCATCTTGCACAGCTTTAATCACCAATGGACTGCGTGCACGTGCTGACTCAATCAGTTCATCAAGCGTCATCCAAACTGCACCAACAATACCTGTGTCTAACTGTGCATCGGCATGGTGCTGAATGTCTTTAGCTAAGAAACAGAAACGGAAATAAGTACGATCAGGGAACATTGGTGGGGTATACGTATACATGCCCAAAAGGTGGGTGATCTCTACATCGTGACCTGTTTCTTCCATGGTTTCGCGAATGGCGGCTTCAATCAGCGTTTCGCCACACTCGACATGACCTGCAGGTTGATTAAATACAGTGTGCGTAACACCTTCTGTATGTTCTTCAACAAAGAGGAATTTTCCGTCTTTTTCAACGACTGTCGCAACAGTGACGTGAGCAGTCCAAGCGGTCATAGAAAAGCACCATGGGTTAAAAACGCTATTCTACAAAATTTAGGGGGCGGTGGCTATGTTGATTTTTTCAAATAACCTTTACGGAGTTTTAATTGAATTAACATTACAGCCTATCTAAGGGATAACTTTAAACGCTGTAATGTTAATAGTTAAAATTTTTTACTCAATGAACGGAATTTTGCTATCACGAGGTAAATCAGGGAACAGGGTATAGATCATATCTGGATTCTTTTGCAGACCTACACCATCAATATATTTCCATTCTTTGCTATCAATAGGGCGTACTGCAAGCATAAAGGAAAGATCTCCCGTCATTTTACGGCCATTCATAGAAATTGTGATTTGCTTGGGTACGGCACAAAACTCATTTTTGCCAATGATATAACTTTGTTTTGGAGGATAAGTGTCAACTTTAGTCACTTGTATTTTATTTTGCTTAAATGAATTTGCAGCAAGTTCTAATATGGCGTTATATTTTTCTGTACCACCAGCAAAATTAATCAGAGATGAATCTGTTTTTTCTGCGATTAATGCATAATTACCTGTATTGAAGGCTGAACCAATTTCTTTAATCTCTTTGGCAATGAATTTTTCATAGTCATCTTTACACTGCGGTGAATTTGCAAAAGCAGTTGTAGAACTTAAAATGATGCCAGTGAAAAGTATTTTGCTAAATAATAGAGTATAAGTTTTAACCAACATTAAATTGTTACTCTGTGTTTGAATTAGTCTATTAATAAAACGATGCAATAAAAAAGTGTAAAAAATAAAGCTGTCGATTATTCACTTTGATCAAGATAATTATTCGCCACTTTCACATAATTCTGTGCTGAATACGGTAAAAACGCTTTTTCTTTATCCGTCAGTGGTCGAACCTTCTTAACGGGACTGCCCACATATAAATAACCACTTTCTAGAACCTTATTAGGTGGAACAAGTGAACCAGCACCAATCATCACATCATCTTCAACAATTACATCATCTAAAATAATCGTACCTATACCGACTAAAACACGATTACCAATGGTACAACCGTGTAATTTCACATGATGACCAATCGTCACATCTTCACCAATAATCAGTGGAGAACCTTCAGGCTTATCTGCTTTTTTATGACTGACATGTAACATTGAGTGATCTTGCACATTAGAGTTTTTACCAATACGAATATGGTTTACATCACCACGAATCACAGCAAATGGCCAAACTGAGACATTTTCAGCCAATACAACATCGCCAATCACCACTGACATTTCATCAACGTAGCAAGTTGCGTCAATTTTAGGGTGATGTTCAAGATAAGGGCGGATGTTTTTAGCCATAAGACGTCATCATTCAATATTTATATTGAAGGAGTATAAATGAAAAAAGCACCCATACCGAAATATGGATGCCTTCACTTTAGTCTTAAATTTTAAATGTGTTTAAAACTTAGAATAAGTTGCTAAAAAACTGTTTGATGTGATCAATCATTTTGGCAAAGAAACCAGCTTCTTCAATATTTTGTAGAGCAACAAGTGGTTTTTCAGCAATCACTTTGCCGTTGAGTGTCGCAACGTATTTACCCACAACTTGACCTTGTTTTAAAGGAGCAGTCAATTTTGGTTGAACAACCAATTGAGTTTTAATCGCGTTTGCTTCGCCTTTAGGCATGGTCACGTTAAAGTTTTCAGCAAGACCAATTTGAACTTCATTGTCTTTACCGTACCAAACTTTTGCTTTAGCCAAAACTTGTTTAGCAGGTTGAACTTTTACAGTTTCAAAATTTGCATAACCCCAAGCTAAAATTTCACGTGTTTGAGACGCACGTTCATTCATGCTCGGCGCACCGAAGATCACAGAGATCAAACGAAGTGGACCACGTTTAGCAGACGTTGTTAAGCAATAGCCCGCTTCATCGGTATGACCAGTTTTTAAACCATCTACACTTGGGTCGGTATAAAGTAGGGCATTACGGTTGCCTTGTTTAATTCCGTTAAACGTAAATTCTTTTTCTGAGTAGATTGGATAATATTTTGAACTGTCATGGATGATGTGCTGTGCAAGAACAGCCATATCTTTAGCAGTAGAGAGATGACCTTCAGCAGGCATACCTGTTGCATTAATGAATTGAGTATTCACCATGCCGATACGTTTTGCCTCTTGGTTCATCATGTGGGCAAAAGTACCCTCATTGCCAGCAATATGTTCAGCCATTGCTTTAGAAGCGTCGTTACCTGACTGAATAATAATGCCACGCAACATTTCTAATGCAGTTGCTGTGCCATTTAAAGGTACATACATACAAGACTCAGAGCTGCTACCGCGGCACCAAGCAGACTCATTCATACGTACTTTTTCATCTTCAGTCAGTTCACCACTCAATAACTTTTGTTCAATGATGTAACTTGTCATCATTTTTGTCATTGAAGCAGGAGCTAATTTTTCGTTTTCATTTTTAGAAGCAAGGATTTGCCCTGTTTCATAGTCCATCAGCACATAAGATTTATTATTCAATTCTGGAGGTGCAGATAAGACGGTTGCCGCAAATGAGAAGCTAGGTGCTAATAGCAATGCAGCAAGGGCAGTTTTTCGGGTCATTCTGGGTGGTTCCAATAACTTAGGTATAAGCACAAAGAGCCTAGCATTTTAGGACAAAGCTAGGCTGACTTCTATGGGGTGTTAGAGCTTATTTTAAAAGTATTGTAACCAATTGGTATTATTTACTGTAAGCGGTAAGTTCTTTGCAAATTTCGCCGTTTTTCTTGTCGCCAGCTTTTTTCGCATCGGACTTGGCTTCCTTTAAAGCTTCTTTAAAACTTTTCTGTTTACTCAGTTGTTCTAAAGCTGTAACAGCGTTCTTTTCTTTTGGCATATATTCTTTGGCTAATTTTGCATAACCGGCATTAAATTTGTTTTGATCTTTGTCATCGACTAATTTTGGACAAACTTCAGAAAGAACATAAATCGCAGCAAGTTCTTGATTTGTAACTGCTGGGGTTGGTGTTACTTCAATTTTTTCATCTGCTGCATGAGCGCTCATTGCTGTAAAAGCAAAAGCAGAAAGACTAAGGGCACAAAGAGATTGAATAAAAGTATGTTTCATTAAAATAACCTGAAATCTTAAAAGCGATAAAAATAATAGACTTAGCTTAATCTTAAATTGATTATGAATCAGTAGAAAATTGTATTGAAGCTGTTGAGAAAGTGGTGAATTGTGAAAGAAAAAAGGATGAAGTGTTTGCTTCATCCTTTTATAGCAACATCATTACACTTAATTTATAAATTATAGGTAAATGAAATGTTTGATCAAAGCTGAATTAAGCTTCGTAATTTAAAACATCGTCACATACTGACTTTTGTTCACTTTTATCCGTTTCTTTTGCAGCTTGACGCGCTTCTTCAAGTACTGATTTGTATTCTGAATCTGCTTGTAATTTAGCTAAAGTCATTGACTTATCAGAATAATCAGCAAGATAAGATTGGGTTAATGTAGTGATGTTTGTATCAAATTTAGCATTTTTACCAATCAATGCAGGACAAACTTCTGCCATGACTTGAGCCGATGCAATATCTTCTTTCACGATGGTATTTGCTTCATCTTGAGTAAAGCCATCGTCAGCAATGACTGCTTGAGATAACAATGCAGCCAAACCTAAACCCAAGATGCCCCGTAATGCAATCGTTTTAATCATTTGTATTCACATATTTATGCTGGATGTTAAAAAGTAAATATATATAATTATTCATATATTTCAATAAAATGTTCTTGCGAGTCATTTTAAAACAGTAACGGAATTTGTCAGTGAATATATTAATTGCCAACGATGATGGCGTTTTTGCTCCCGGTATCCAAGCACTTGCACACGCATTGCGTCCTTTGGGTCGTGTTGTGATTGTTGCACCTGAAAGTGAACGTAGTGGTTTTTCAAGTGCCTTAACACTTGATCGTCCTTTACGACCTGTCGAAATTGCTCCAGATATGTGGGCTGTCAATGGTACACCTGCTGACTGTGTCTATTTATCCATGAATGGTTTATTCGACTTTGAATTCGATCTCGTCGTTAGTGGTATTAATAGTGGTGCAAATTTAGGTGACGATGTTCTGTACTCAGGTACAGTAGGTGCTGCATTTGAAGGGCGTTTGATGAAACAACCTGCTATAGCAGTGTCATTTGCCGGGCCGAATGTACGCAGCTATAACAATCCTCAAGATTATGCTGTTGCTGCGAAATGGGTGCATGACTTTATTGCAGGTGGATTGGTGAATTTACCGCCACGACATATTTTCAATGTCAATATTCCTGACGTGGCTGAATTGAAAGGCACTAAAGTGACTTATCAAGGTCGCCGTTTACAGTCTAAGCCAATTACTAGTCATGTTGACCCTCGAGGTCGCCAAGTTTATTGGATTGGTTTAGCAGGAGAGGCAGTTGCAGAGCCGAAAAAAGGTCTAACTGATATTGAGTCAGACTTTTTTGCAGTCGCAAATGGCTATGTCAGTGTAACCCCTATACAAATGGACGCTACAAACTACGAGATTTTGAATAACTTGCATGCAGAGTTTTCTAAATTGTAAGTATTAATGTTATAACTTTGTGAAATTGGCAAAGCCGTCACTATTTTGCTACGGTTTTTTGCTAATCTTAGCCCATTCATAATGACTATATTATTTCGAATTATTAGTGAGGAAGATGATGTCCCTGGTGTCACAAGATCGCGTTATTGCCGCTCCTGCAGCATTGTTTAAGACGATTGTTTTATCTGCTGCTGTTGTTACGACTGTTGTTATGACAGGTTGTGCGTCAAAGCCACAAATTAATAATGCGACCCGTTATGCGACAGCGCCAGATTATTATACTGTCCGCTCGGGTGATACCTTAAGTGGCATTGCAGCACGTTATGGTCTGAGCTATATCTCTATTGCTGAAATGAATGACATTGCGCAGCCTTATCGTATCTATGTTGGACAATCAATTCGCCTTAAAAATGGTGGTGCACGTCGGACGACCTCGACACAGGCGATGACACAAGCTGCACCTATTCAGCGACAAACGATTGCTTTACCAACACAAAATGCACCTGTTGTTCCTGCAAAAACGACACCACCAACTGTGACACGTACACCAGTACCAACGCCTGCTGTTACTTCATCAAGTTTACGTTGGGTAAGTCCAGTTGCACGACCTACTGTGCTCCAAGGCTACAATTTAGCTTCAAATGTGAAGGGAACACGTTATGCTGGTAATGTGGGGGATGCTATTTTTGCGGCGGCAGATGGTCAAGTGGTTTATGCCGCTGATGGTTTGAAAGAATACGGTAATCTAATTTTAGTAAAACACATTAATGGCTATATTACGGCTTATGCTCATAACAGTAAAATGAACGTGAAAAGTGGAGAAACTGTTAAAGCCGGACAACAAATTGGTGAAATGGGATCTTCAGGTACAAACCGTACTATGCTTGAGTTTCAAGTTCGTTTAGACGGTAAACCAATTAATCCGACTAGTGTTTTACCAAATAATTAAATAACTAATGCAAAAGCAAAATATCCCCGTATAATACAATGAGTTGCTTTTATCAAGAGATGAAGCTTCTCATAAGTTTATGAGGGAAATTTATGTTAGATCAACTTCGAGCAATGGGTGTCTTTGCTTGCGTTGTAGAAAAAAATTCGTTTAGCGGCGCAGCTCGTGAGTTGGGAATTACCACGAGTGCCGTGAGCCAGCAAATCAGATCATTAGAACATGACATGGAAGTTGTACTTTTACATCGCTCCACTCGAAAGTTAAGTTTGACTGAAGCTGGACAAGCATTTTTTCACAGCTGCCAAGAAATGCTATCAGCCGCAGAGCGCGGTAAAATTCGCATCAATGAATTACGTGATGACTTAGTTGGAGAGCTTCGAATTGCTTCAACTCCTGAGTTATGCGCTAATCATGTGATTCCAGCGTTATCACATTGGATGTCTGCACACCGTAGCTTATCTGTACATTTGGAAGCGGATAATCAATATATCGATTTGATCGACGGTCGTATTGATATTGCACTGCGTATGAGCCCGAAAATTGAGGATCAGAATCTTCAAGTCGTACCACTTGCACATGTTGAGCAGGTTTTGGTTGCAGCGCCGAGTTATATTAATCAGACTTCACTCATCTCTCGTCCAGAAGACTTACAAAATCATGATTTACTGCATATAAACTTGGTTAAAAATTATCAGCAGTTTAGTTTTGAGCATGTTTCTACACATGAGCGCACGCATATTGAAGTTAATTCACGTTTCACAACCAATAATGTGCTTGCTGCAAAATCTATGTGCTTACAGGGCCATGGTGTAGCGCGAATTTTGTATTTAGATATTCAAAAAGATTTATTAAATGGATCTTTGGTCGAAGTTTTACCTGAATGGCGTTTACCATCTTTTACCTTATATGCAGTGATGTGTAAGCGTGATCAACAACCGACTAAAATCCACCGTTGCTTAGATGCTTTAAAACAGTATTTCAGTCAATTACCTGGCGGACGTGTATACCAAGACGCATCATAATTAGCCTATGTCTTATATTGAATAACAATAAAAAAAGCCGCTAGAAGCGGCTTTTTTATGCGTGGATAATTAAGCTAGAAAGCTTTTTACCATTTTCACAATGCGTTCGATCAATTTATCTGCTTCAGCTTGTGTAATATTCAGCGTAGGCAATAAACGAATCACAGAACCTGCAGTTACGTTGATAATTAATTTGTGTTCATCACGTGCAATGGCAACAAGTTCGCCACAAGCTTTTGGTAATTCAATACCAACCATTAAGCCAAAACCACGAACAGTCACGTTTTGCTCCGCAAGTTGCTCTGTGAATTGCTCAACAAGATACGCGCCCATATTTGCAGCATTTTCAACAAGGTTTTCCTTTTGAATGGTATCAATCACGGTATAAACCACACGTGAACCTAATGCTGTACCGCTATAAGTTGAACCGTGGTTACCCGCTGTTAAAACGCCAACACCACGACCTTGAGTCATGACTGCGCCGATAGGGAAGCCATTACCCAGGCCTTTAGCTGTAGTTAGCACGTCAGGAACAATATTGGTGTGTTGATATGCAAAGTATTTACCTGTACGACCATTACCTGTTTGCACTTCGTCAAGCATCATTAACCAGTTGTGCTGATTACAGATACGACGAATTTCTTCGAGGTAGCTAAAACCTTGGGGAGCAGTATTTACACCACCTTCGCCTTGGATCGGCTCAATCAAAATCGCTACGATGTCAGGGTGGTGAATCGCCGCTTCTTCAATCGCTTCAATATCACCGAAAGGTACACGAATAAAACCTTCAACCAATGGGCCAAAGCCTTCTTGAACTTTTTTGTTACCTGTCGCAGATAATGTCGCCATGGTACGACCATGGAATGAATGATCAGCAACAATAATTTTAGGGCTTGCAACACCTTGCATATGACCAAATTTACGTGCAATTTTGATTGCACCTTCATTCGATTCTGCACCACTGTTTGAGAAGAACACTTCTTCCATACCAGCAACTTCAGCCAACTTTTGTGCAGCAGCTGTTTGCCAAGGCACTTCAAACAAGTTACTGGTGTGAATTAATGTTGCAGCTTGTTCAGCAATCGCCGCTGTAACAGCAGGATGTGAGTGACCTAAACCACATACAGCAATCCCTGTAAGTGCATCTAAGTATTCTGTGCCATCTGCTGTATACAGGTGAGCACCTTGACCTCGGACAAAGCTGATCGGTTGGCGGCCAAATACCGGCATCAAATGTGATGGTTGATCAGTTTGTACAGGGGCAAGGGTAATGTTATTCATGACTAACTCTATCTGTCAGGTGATTGAAATAATATAGAGGAGACGCCATATTAAATATGAGCATCAAGGGGTCTATATAAGCAAAATATGCCCCGAATGAAAAGCTGAAATGTAAATAAAACATGAAATATTGCTTTAGTCATATTGTTTTACTCAGTTTTGGGTATAATGCGAAGCAGATTTATTGAGGATATATCAATGACTGAACAAGCACGCGATACAGAAGCGTTAATTCGTGACCAAATTGCAAAACATGCAGTTCTACTTTACATGAAAGGTACTCCACAATTTCCACAATGTGGTTTCTCTGCACGTGCAGTAGAAGCACTCAGTCAAATTGGTCGTCCGTTTGCTTATGTAAATATTCTTGAAAATCAAGATATTCGCGCAACTCTCCCGCAAATTGCAAACTGGCCGACTTTCCCGCAATTATGGATCAACGGTGAGTTGATTGGCGGTAGCGACATTATGCTTGATATGTTCCAAAAAGGTGAATTACAACCTTTAGTTGAACAATACAGCCCAGCTCCTGAAGCATAATTAGCATGTACCAACAGGTGTAAATGCTAATATGCAAATAAAAATAGCGCCCTCGAAGGCGCTTTTTTTATATCTCAAATATACGAAGTATTTAAAATTTAGGTGAAAATTCGCGACACAATCTAAGTTTCATTTAATTGTGCGGCGAATAACTCAACGATTGTTTCCACTCAAAGTTTATTCTGCGTTAGGGCTCACTTCATCGATATTTTCTTCATTCGATTCAGCTTCTTTAGCAGTATCTACTTTTTTGGACTTTTTGTCTTTTTTGGCTTTCTTCTTTTTTTTCTTTTTCTTCGGTTCTTCTTCCTCGAACTCGGCTCCATCTTCAATTGCTTGCCAGTATTCTAATTGCTCCATAACAGCAGCATAAATTGAACCTTTGCTATAACGTCCTTTTTTATCAAGTGTGCCCACAGGGCGAGCCATCAAAATTTCTAAAGCTTGGTCGATGGTATCAATGGCATGAATGTGGAATTGCCCAAGTTTTACCGCTTCGATTACGTCTTTACGTAGCATTAGATGTTGCATGTTTTGACGTGGAATAATTACGCCTTGTTTGCCGGTTAAACCTTGCAACTTGCATGCATCGTAAAAGCCTTCTATTTTTGCATTCACGCCGCCAATCGGTTGTACTTGTCCCAATTGGTTCATTGAGCCTGTTATTGCCCATGATTGATCAATAGGTAGTTGGCTGATGGCAGAAATTAAAGCAGATAGTTCGGCAACAGTTGCGCTGTCGCCATCGACTTGACCATAACTTTGTTCAAAGGCGAGGGCAGCAGAGAAATGTAAGATTTGTTCACGACCAAAGTGGGCTTTAAGAAAGCTCGACATTAATAACACGCCTTTGGCATGTAATGAGCCACCGAGTTCAACACTACGCTCGATATCGAGAATATCTCCACCACCTTGATATACCGATGCGGTTAGGCGAGAAGGTAAACCAAATTCAACATCAGCATATTGAATAACAGACAAAGCATTAATTTGTCCGAGACGGTGTCCTTTGGTTTCAATTAACTGTGTGCCACGGCTGAGATCTTGCCAATACAATTCACGCAAATAACCTAAGCGATACTTACGGTGATCGAGTGCGGTATTGATGTGATTTTCAGTCACCATTTTGTCGCCCGAAAGTGCAGCGTGATGATGTGCTTCACGAATTAAGTCACCCAAGGTGAGGGCGTGTAATGACAAAGAGCTTTGATCTTCGGCTTGACGGCTAGAGTCGGTCAATAAAGCTGCCAAAGCACTGCGGTCAAATGGTAATAATTTATCTGTTTGTACATAATCGGCAATGAGCTGCATATAAGCCTGCTCATTAATGTCATTACGTTGTAATGTATCTGTAAAGTCAGCACGGATTTTAAAGACACTGCCTAACTCAGGTTCAAGCTCTAAAATGTCATAATAAATATCTGGTTCAGCTAGCAATATCACTTTGATATTTAAATCAATTGCAGCTGGTTCAATTGAAATACTACCGGTTAAAGTGAGCATGTGTTCAAGCGATGAAAGTTTTAATTGCCCAGATTTTAAGGCACGCTTTAAACCTTGCCAGGCATACGGCTGTTCCAGTAATTGCTCAGCTTCTAAAATAAGAAAACCGCCATTGGCTTTATGCAATGAACCAGGACGGATTAAAGTAAAGTCCGTGGTAATTGTGCCATTTTGAGTCAGTTGTTCAACATGGCCCAATAAGTTGTAGTGCGTTGGAAAGTCTTCAAAAATAACTGGTGCGCCAGCATTCGGCTTGTGGCTTGCTATGATATTGGCTTGGTAACGTGAAGGAATGCGATTGAATTGACCTGGGGTAAAATCATCTTCTTCTTGCTCGAGCACAAATTCAACATTACTAATAATGTCGTCTGCATACAATTTAAGATAATTCTCTAAACCTGCTACAGATCCAAATTTATTCTGAATTAAATCAATCCGTGGAATTACCACTTGTTTAGCAATTTCACGGTTTAATAATTGAACTTTATCACGTGCATTATCTTCTAGATCACCAAGATGTAAGCCTAAGCGTTCAAGTTTTTTATCCATATAACGCATATTGGACGCAATTTCGGCGCGCTGCTTACTATTTAAAGCATTGATGTCTTCTTTGGACATTTCTTGATATTTGTCATCAATCAAATGCACAGGTACGAAACAATGTTCATCATCTTGAGAAATGAGCTTTAGATCGAGGTCTTCACCTTCACGTGTAATTTCAATTAAAGCTTGATGTTGTTCATCACCGGCATGTTGGCGAATCATTTCAATACGATTGTGATACGTTTCAGCAGTGAAGCGTCGTTCAAGCTGTTTTAAAATGGTTTGCCAGCTTTGATGCAGCATGGTTTGAAACTTAACAGCTTGCCCAGCTGGGAACTGAAGGGCTAAAGGTTCACGTGGAAATTTAAAATTATTGACATATACCCAATCACAAGGAGTTGGCATATTTTTCGCGTGCTGTTGTAATAAACGCTTAATCATGGTGCGTTTACCAAGCCCAGCTGTACCCACTGCAAAAATATTGTAGCCGGAATAAGGCAATGCAATGCCTGCCTCAACCGAAGCACGTGCACGATCTTGTCCTAAAAAATCATTTAGCGGTTTTATACGTTTAGTAGATGTTGGTATTTTTTTTAGGTCAGGTGTGTGTGTGAGTTGCTCTGGTGGTAATTGTGTTTTTGTTAGCGTGTTCTGAATTTCTGGTTGATCAAATGCGCTCTTTAAAGTCGTTTGAATTTCTTGCGGTTTGTTTGTGCTGCTTTCGTTGACTGTAGTTGATAAAGAAGAGTGAATTTGTTCAAGTCGCTGGGTCACTGTTGAATCCAAAACAAAAGATAAAGAATATAGATTAAAGGTATACAGGTTTGATGGTAAAGATCAAGCAACAGCTGATTATTTCTCTATAAAATAAAACAATGATTTCATAAATGTTGTTGAAACAAAATTGATTAAGCGATTGAATAGCATCATTCGATTTTGACAAAAATAATCTGAGTCATGACAACACAAGCTTCAGGATGGAAATCTGCTTTTACTGCGTTTTTAGATCGGCGTGCGCTGATTATGCTGTTTCTCGGTTTTTCAGCCGGTATTCCAATTCTTCTTATATTTTCAAGTTTATCGCTGTGGTTAGGTGAAGCTGGGATTGATAAAAGTGCGGTAACTTTTTTCAGTTGGGCAGCACTCGGTTATTCCTTTAAGTTTGTTTGGGCACCACTGATTGATGAATTACCTGTTCCATTTTTAACTTCACAGCTTGGTCGCCGTCGAGCTTGGTTGTTGATCGCGCAGATTTTAATCATCTGTGCCATTTGTATTATGGCTTTTTCAGATCCAGCCTTAGGTCAAAGCTATATTTATCAAATGGCGGCAGGCGCAGTTTTGCTCGGTTTCTCTGCTGCGACACAAGATATTGTGATTGATGCTTATCGTATCGAGCTTGCTGAAGCAGAAATGCAAACCGTTTTAGCGTCTACATATAATGCGGGCTACCGTATAGGGATGATTGTTGCGGGTGCGGGGGCTTTATTTTTGGCAGCTTACTTAGGTACAGCCAAAGGTAATTATATATACGATGCTTGGAAATATACTTACTTAGCAATGGCAGCTGTCATGTTTGTCGGTATTATCACCACACTTTGTATTCGTGAGCCAAATGTAGAGCGGAAACAAAAAGATTATAAACGTAGTGATTACTATCGTTTGGTTGCAGTATTTTTCGTTTCGGTGATTAGTTTTGTCTTGAGCTATATCTATTCAGGACGGCTGCTGGAGGTATTAAAAACCGCTTGGGAAGTTAAAGATTCCTTCTTATTATTTAGTTTAGAAGCTGTACGTTTCATTGGCTCAGGTGCCGTCGCATTGCTCGTTGGTTCAACACTGGTAAAAACTGGTGCTGTGAACAAGCAAATGGCGTATGAAACTTGGGTAAATCCAATTGCAGATTTCTTTAAGCGTTATGGGTTAAAACTCGCATTGGTTTTACTTTTGTTGATTGGCTTTTATCGCATCTCAGACATCATTGCAGGTGTGATTTCCAATGTGTTTTATCAAGACTTAAATTTCAGCAAAGAACAAATTGCTGAAGCGGTTAAAGTCTATGGTGTAATTTTTAGCCTTATAGGTGGCTTTCTTGGCGGATTGCTTGCACAGCGTATGAACATTATGAAGTTGATGTTCGTTGGTGCGATTTTAGCGAGTTCAACCAATTTGATTTTTATCGGATTAGTTAAATCAGGTCAATCATTAGATCCAGTAAAAGTCCAAGTGGGTGATAAAAATTATGTTGCGATTCCTGATGAAACAGGTGCTTGGAAAATTACAGTACCAACGGATGTGTTAAAGCAGAACCATGAGATTTCAGCAACAGCTGTTTACTCGATTGCTGATTCGTATCCAGTTACAGTCAGTATTCCTTACTTAAATGATGCGCAAAATACAGGTGCATTATTGCTTTATCCTGTGACCGCAGACAACGTTGTAAGTGCGCATGAGCAGAGCAATGGTATTGTGGTTCGTGGACATTATAATCGTGAATTAAGTGATGCTCAGAAAATTCAGGTGTTGTTAGATGGGAAACCTTTCGATGCCAAACTGGATAAACAAGGTATTTTCACAGCGACGATTCCGGGGCAAGTTTTGGTAAATTCAAGCTCTAAACAATTATTGACTCAAGTTGTAGATGGAACGAAAGTCATTTCTACAAAGCAACACAAATATGATGTAAATACGTCTGCGAATATGGCGGGTGTACTTGATATTGATATTCAGCCTGTAAACTTGGCTCAAGCGGGAAATGAAGTTGAAATAAAAGGTAAAGTGATTAAACCTTATAGTTCTAAATGGTTGTACTTTGCCATTATTGTTGACAACTTAGCTTCTGGTTTAGCAGGTGCAGCATTTATTGCATTCTTATCGAGTTTAACAAGTGTTTCATTTACTGCTGTGCAATATGCTATTTTCAGTTCGTTAATGACTTTAACGCCAAAAATCTTAGGCGGCTATTCAGGCACGATTGTGACGAATATCGGTTATCCAAAATTTTTCCTCATGACAACTTTAATCGGTATTCCAATTTTAATTTTAGTAGTTTGGGTTGCAAAGCTACTAAGAGAACACGGGCAAAAAAGTAGTTAAAATGACTTTAATAGACATATGAAGTAGATAAAAAAGCTCATCATTATGATGAGCTTTTTTATGGGCATAATGATAAGTATCATCGCATTAGTATTAAAGGATAGTACTTCAGTTATTTCTAGGCACATAAAGACGAATGGTATTCAAATTGAACTTTTGTATTTAAATGCCTATAGTAATCAGCAAAATTAATGTTTAGGAAAATGAATCATGCGCATGCTGCATACCATGTTACGTGTAGGCAATTTAGAACGCTCATTGGCGTTTTACACTGAAGTACTCGGTATGACTTTGCTTCGTAAACGTGACTATGAAGAAGGTCGTTTTACTCTTGCATTTGTAGGTTATGGTGATGAAGCGAACCATACCGTACTTGAACTCACTCACAATTGGGATACAGCTGAGTATGAGCTGGGTAATGCTTATGGTCATATTGCGATTGCAGTTGATGATGCTTATCAAGCGTGTGAAGAGATTAAATCACGTGGTGGTAATGTAGTGCGTGAAGCAGGCCCAATGAAGGGTGGCGTAACAGTTATTGCATTCGTAGAAGATCCAGATGGCTACAAGATCGAACTGATTCAACAAGATGTCAATGCACGTAATAACTAAGCGAGATGTTTTTATATTTATCATTTAGGCTAAATCATTGTACTAAATAACGAATATAAGTGAATCGCACTCGCTTTTTTATATATGCCCAGTAAGATAAATGTTTACCTCTCGGTAAATTTAACTTGTTGGGCATTTTTATGTCTGAAATAAAGTTTAGAAATAACAATACAGGATGTAGTGATGTTGAAACTGTTAGCGCTTGATCGTTTTACGATACTTTTATTTGTTATGGTGATATTGGCAACATTTTTACCAGTTTCAGGGCAGGCGGCAGATATTTTTGGTGTGGTCACCACCGCTGCAATTGCGATTTTATTTTTTTTGCATGGTGCCAAATTGTCACGTGAAGCTGTGATAGAAGGAGTCATGCACTGGAAGTTACATGCGCTGGTCTTCGCATTTACATTTGCATTGTTTCCAATATTAGGCTTATTGGCTAAACCTATACTTGTACCGATGTTAGGAAAGGAGTTGTACTGGGGTTTCTTGTTTATGTGTTTTTTACCCTCAACAGTTCAATCCTCCATAGCATTTACATCGGTTTCCCAAGGTAATGTTGCGGGTGCCGTGTGTAGCGCATCCTTCTCTAATATTATTGGTATGTTTATTACACCTGTACTGGTCGCTTATTTTATCTTGGGGCAATCACAACATAATTATGATCCGACCGCATCGATTATCCAAATTACTTTATTGCTCTTGGTTCCTTTCATCTTAGGTCAGGTCTTACGGCCATGGGTCTTTCCGTATATGAAAAAACTACCCAAGATCGTTAAAGTATTTGATCAAGGATCAATCTTAATGGTGGTGTATGGCGCTTTTAGTAGTGCTGTCGTAGCAGGTCTTTGGCATCAAGTCAGTGGAATGACTTTATTTATACTGATTGTAGCGTGTTCAGTATTACTGACTATCGTGATGTTACTTGCACTCTATGTCCCTAGATGGTTGGGCTTTAATCGTGCTGATCAAAAAACTATATTCTTTTGTGGATCAAAAAAGACCTTGGCAAGTGGTGTACCAATGGCTCAAATCTTATTTATTGGTCAACCACTCGGTATGATTGTTTTACCGATTATGATTTTCCACCAGATTCAATTGATGGTGTGTGGAGTGATCGCAAATATTTGGTCAAAGCAACAAGCAGGTAAACTTTAAATTTCAGTATGAATGGGCAAACGAGCTTATTGAACTAAGCTGCTAGATTTGAATGTGGGATTGAAAAGACTGAGTAAAGAATAGGGCATTATCGAATCTGATCAATTGAGGGGTGTAGCTCTATTTATTAATCAATTTATATCAGATATAATACTGCCCAACTTGTTGTGCTTAGCTCTGACGGTATCCGTCTCGGTGGGCCAAAAGAATGGTCTGTTATGGTGTTGATCTGCTTTATAAGCCTTCCTTGTATGTCTACAAGAGTGATCAATTGCGATGACAGCTAAACCTTCTTGAATCTTAGGAGTAATCGACGATGCGCGCCGATATTCACCCAAAATATGATACTTTAGTTGCTACTTGTTCATGTGGTAACGTAATCGAAACTCGTTCAGCTCTTGGTAAAGAAACTGTTTACCTAGACGTATGTTCTGCTTGCCACCCATTCTACACTGGTAAACAGAAAAACGTTGATACTGGCGGTCGTATCGACAAATTCAAACAACGTTTTGCTGGTATGTCACGTTCTATCAAACGTTAATATCCAAAACGAAAAAACGGGCTTTATGCCCGTTTTTTTGTGCCTATTTAAACTGAATGAAATGTCAATTTTAGACAGCATAAATATCCAAGACCTTATTGGTCTTGAATATCGATTAAATGATCTAGTTTTTTCTGGAAGTAATCGCCCTGAATAAATCGAGCTTCAACGTTCCAAGCATTGGCAAACAACGTCATGTCATTCAGTTCACGTAGTAGAATTTCTACGTTTCTGATTTCATTAAAGGCAGCAATTTTTTCCTGCAATTCTAGACATGATTTATCATTGGCTAACATCTTCGTGAGGCTATTATCCAATGTTAAGCAATTTACATCTACTTGGCGAAGTAATGACTCGCTATACATTGAATGGCCGAAATTACGTAATGCTAAATCAGCACCATTTTTGCGTAATTCTATAAATGCTTTTTGTGCATCAGCAAGATTGGTCTGAATGTCTTCTTCTGAAAATTGCAAAATTAATGGGTTTTTCACCTTACTACGAATAATTGTAATTAACTTCGAAATAAATTCAGGGAAGGTACGATCGTTGTACAAGACTTCTTTGTTTAAGTTTACAATTAATTTTGCATCAGGGAACTGTGTAATAAAATTATGTAATTGCTTACATGATTCAACTAAAATCCAGCGATCTAATTTAATCGATAGTTCAGAGTCTTCAGCGAGTTCACGTAGTTGAGCAATATCTTTCCATTTGTTTTCAAAAATGAAGCCACTGGTCACTTCATACGTATATAAATGGCTATCTTCTTTATCATAAAGCTGTTGATATTTAAGATGAATTTCACCACGTTCTAAGCTTGTACGAAGTGCTTTTAAGACAGGTGCTTCATTACTTACGCTAATTGGCGCAATTTGAGCCTCAGGCGTACCAAAATCTAGCGCAGGGATTTCTAATTCAAGTGGAATATTTAAATCAATTTCAGGTGCTTTCTGATTGGTTGGTAGTGCAGTCGTAAAGGCCTGGCTAATGACTTGTTCCAAATGTGATTCATCACGAAGGTCGCCATTTAAAACTGCATAACCGATACGCAGATTCAGTGGGTAGCTTTCATTATTTACAGTCAATAATTGCGGCTTACTTAAAGTATTTAAGCCAATTAATTTTGAATCTAATTTAGCTTGATTATCCGCTTGGAATAAAGCCACAAATGCGCCATTGTCTAGACTAAATAATGGTACATGGGTTTGTTCTTTGAGGAACTCTTTTACATTACTGAAATAGCTCTTATAGGTATTCCAATTGGATTGTAAAATAGCATCAGAACACGATGAAAGGGTAAATAATACCAATGCATTAACAGTAGATGGCTGCTTGGTCATCGTTCGGTTAATTTGTTGGTAGCTTTTCGGCTTCTGAGCAACGTTTTCGGTATTAACTGTAGTTTGTCTTGTAGATTCTGTTGTTATATCTACAGCGAGTTGTAGCGCATCTTCTTCTGTCGCTGCAATAAACTCTAACTTCAATGGGTTTTGTTTTACCACCGCAGCATTTTGTGAAGAAAGATCGAAACGACCTAAATCAAATTGGCCTTGGCTGATTTTCTTAAAGCGCTGTTTAAAATCATTCAAATCGGTCGGTTGTAATAAGTCGAGTAATGGTAAACCAATGACATCATCCTCATTATTCAAACCAAAAAGAGTTAAGTATTCAGCATTGGCTTGAATATGAATACCTTCCTGAATGACTGCAACTGCTTTACGACTATCTTCAACCAACGCTTGTGTTTGAGTTTGCGCAGTTTCCAGTTCATCCATTAAATGTTGTTGCGTTTGTTGTAAACGACTAAATGAAAGGGCACGAATTAAACCAAGATAGAAATTATCTATTTCGTTTAAATCTAAAATGTCATAAATGCCTTTACGGATATAATTCGCGTATTGTTCCGCTTGATAATCTTCTGGCTTTAATAGAATGATTGGCAAGTTCGGTTGATTAGAAAGCTGAACCAAACTTAATGCTTGCTCATATTTCAGGTCATAAGCTCGACCAAAAATAATTAAGTCCCAATTTAGATTCAGTTGTTTTTCAAAATTTTGTAAATCGTCGAGTAAGCTGGCTTGAACTTGATGCTCACTTTCTGTCAATAAATCTTGAATTTGGTTAAAACGTATTTGATTATCATCAATAATCAGTAAGCGTGTTTCCGTACGTTTTAGCTTTTTAGACAGTAATGGATTTCTCACTTCAATGCTTCCCATAAGTCATTATTTTTGATTTCATTGCTCTGTTTCGCAATAAAGTCTTTAACGACATTTTCTTGCTCTTCATTCAATAATTCATATTCAAAGCGAATAAAGCTTTGCGTTACTAACTGCGCTTTGTTTAAGTAAACTTTTAGATCTTCTTTACCTAGACGTAAGTGTATCGTTTGCTTTTCGCGGAACAGGTTGGCACCCGGCAAAATAAGCGTGGTTGATACTTGGTCAAGTTGTGTAGTTTGAACCAAAAGTGCTGGCTGGTGATTCGTTGTGTTGCGGTCAGTCCGAATATGCGCGGAACAAGGGTAGATGTCTTGTGCTAAGACTTCTAAGCCAAGTTCGAGACTTTTTTCAGAAGACTGTTTAATCCAGCGAATGACTCCACCACGCCAAGGGCTTTGAGCATTTTCTTGAATTAAAATAAATTCGCCAGTTTTTAAGTTGGCCGGTGTTGTACCTGTCCATTTAATACGGTAGCCATTGACACTAATGTCCAGTACTTCTGCGCTATGAATTTGCTTTGCTTCACGGTCGAGCGCTTTGGCATTGGTCATGCCTGTAGGTATATTTGAATCACTGGCATTAACAAATGAAGCTTCATTATGGAATTGATAATTGCCTTCAAGTTCAAGTGTTTCGTTAAAGTTTTTACCTTTAGAAAGATAAAAGTGTGCAACAGATAAACTGAAACAAATATTGATTTGTGCCGAGTACTCATAACGCTCATGACGGCGTTCTGTATTGTTGGTCAGAATGTTATGAATATGGAAATACAGTGCAGGGGTTAAGAATAATTTCTCATTCTTCGACAGATAGTTGGCATTCTTAGTCTGAGTTTCAGTCAAATGCTCAAGTAAACTCTGTGTAGAAATATACACATTGGGTTGATACTGATTATTTTGTTTCGCGTTTAATACTGGTGGGTGGTCTTTTTTACAGTCAACAATATAACGCGATAGAGTGGTTTCTTTTGGTAAAATTTGAATGAGCTTCGCCCAATCATAACTACACAAATATAACCCGTGTATTTCAGCAGGACGAATTTGATTATTATTAAATATATCCAGCAAAATCAGTTGTGCGTAGGCTTGCGCAATATTAGCAATTTGGTGCTGTGTACCTAAAACCTGATTAATATTACTTTGATAAAAATTATGTTCAATGGCACATTCAATTAACTGATGTGCAGCGAGCCATTGCCCTGGAACCGGCATGGTGTACAGCATGTGCTGTTGATACAACAGCATAGTCATTTGTTGTAGCGCATAGTAAATCGAAGCAATACGCGCGGTTTGCAAACTTTTTTTATGACCAAATGAAAAAATTGAAAATTTTTGCTGATTAAGCTGTTGGTTACAGCGTTTGGCAATATCAATATAAATCTTGGCAAAATGGCTACGTAATAACATGGCCAATTCAATGATTTGGTCATTACGATCCGTCGTAATTAGGCTCTGATTGGTAAAGTGCTTTTCTAAACTGGTAAGCACACTTTCCAAAGTTGGATGAAGAATCTGAACCAAATCAAAACGTAGCATTTCTTGGCACTTGAGCTCAGAAATTTCTAGCAACGCATTGAACAGTGCTTTAGATGAAGTACCTAATTGTAAAATTGAAATGCCATTTAACCACTCTTGTAGTCCTTTGGCATTGGTAGGACAAAAGCTCAGTTTATCCAGCTTTAATTCAGTCGGATGTTGAAACGTATCTGAAGTATGCGTGGTCATCTTTATTATTTAACTCAAAAAGTTGAAGCCCCAAAAAGCGGTGTCTTGTTTTTCTCGCCCGCGATTTCCCGTACAAGTTTAGGAACCAAGTAACCCGGTAGATTCTCTAAAACTTCTTTATATATTAAATCTATGTTCTGCGCTGGTGTATCAAAATGTGAAGCACCTTTGACTTTATCTAGAACATGTAAGTAATAAGGCATCACGCCTGCATCGAATAAGCGGTAACTTAGTTCGACCAATACATCAGCTGAATCATTGACCCCTTTCAATAAAACGGCTTGGTTAAGCACGGTGATTCCTTGTTTGACAAGCTGTTGAAGCTGGCTGCACGTAAAATCATCAAGCTCAGATGCATGATTTGAGTGTACCACTAGAATAATGCGTAGCCTACTGTTTTTTAAAATAGAAACCAGCTCTTCATCGACACGGTTGGGGATTACGATAGGAACTCGTGAATGAATTCTCAAAAATTTAATCTGAGGAATTTCAGATAAACGATCAATCCAGAGTTGAAGTTTACGATTTGACAGCGTCAGTGGGTCACCACCACTTAAAATCACTTCATTAATATCGGGTTGCTGTTCAATATATTGTTTGATATTTGGCCAGTCATCATTTTTAGGTAGGTTTTCTTGGTATGGAAAATGACGGCGGAAACAGTAACGACAATGAACGGCACATGCACCTGTCAATGTCAGTAAAAAGCGGGATTTATATTTATGTAAGACGCCAGGTTGTTGGTTGGCTTGTTCTTCGCCTAAAGGGTCGGTGACAAAACCTTCATGCTCTTCAAGTTCGAGATGATGCGGTAAAACTTGGAGCAAAAGTGGATCAAGCGGATTGCCTTTTTGCATTTTTTCTACAAAAGCACGTGGTACACGTAAGCGAAATTGATCCGTGGCAAGTAGTGCACCTGACAAAAGTTGATCATGTGAAAGTGCTAGGGTATCAAGCAATTCACGTGGGTCAGTAATCAAATCACTGAGTTGAGTTTGCCAGTTTTGCTCTTGAAATAAATAGTTTATCATGCCGAATGTTTGAAAATGCTAGGTTAGGGGATGACCATAAGCCGGATAAATGCAGAGCTCAGAATATAATTTCTAGCTGATCTCAGTTAATTGGATATATGATGAATCACAATTTAAAAAAATTAATTTGGCTTTGAGACCACTCTAATTTTACCTGTTCATGACTGTTGTATAAACAAAGATCTTTCATGTATGAGTGTAACTTAATCATCTTAGGCGCTTTAAGCGGGATTTTTTCATTGCGACATAGTGTATTGGTCATTTAGAATACGCAACATCACATTAATGTGCATGTGGCAGCTTTTTATGCTCAAGTTAGTTCTTGCTAAATGACTTGTCATAGCCCGTAGCACTATAGATTAAAGTTAGTAAGTTTGGAGTGAGCCAGTCATGGCCTATTATTCTACGAATGATTTCAAGTCGGGCCTTAAGGTCATGCTTGACGGTAACCCATGTTCAATCATGGAAAACGAATACGTAAAACCAGGTAAAGGCCAAGCTTTTAACCGTGTAAAATTACGTAACCTTAAAACTGGTAAAGTTTTAGAAAAAACATTTAAATCTGGTGATTCACTAGAAGCTGCTGACATCCAAGAAGTTGAAATGAACTACTTGTATAACGACGGTGAAATGTGGAACTTCATGGATCCAGAATCTTTCGAACAAATCGCTGCTGATAAAGTTGCTATGGGCGACGCGGCTAAATGGTTGAAAGATGACTCAAACGAACTTTGCACAATCATGCTTTGGAACGGTGTTCCTTTAACTGTGAGCGCGCCTAACTTCGTTGTGTTAAAAATCGTTGAAACTGATCCAGGCGTACGTGGTGATACTTCAGGCGGTGGCGGTAAACCTGCTAAGCTTGAAACAGGTGCAGTTGTACGTGTTCCATTATTTGTACAGCAAGAAGAAAGCGTTCGTGTAGACACTCGTACTGGTGATTATTTAGAACGTGCATAATGGTTTAAAAAATAGACTATTATCGAAAGGGATGATGATGAATCATCCCTTTTTTTATACCTAATGGTTTAGTTTTGTATGCCAAAGTATTAGATGAAAACGGCCATAACAGGAGTAAAGTTTCAAGGGAAGAAACAGCAGTACCTCGAACAAGAAAAATCAAGCTGATTTATTTCAATATTTATGAGGGATTGAGATGGAAACCATTCAACCGAAGTCAGGAATGGCTTCAAAAATTATCTGGCTGTTTGTGGCCATTCTAGGTGCCGTATCGTTCGGTATCTTGGCACTAAGTCGTGGCGAGCATGTCAATGCAGTCTGGCTTATTCTTGCAGCAATCTGTGTATATAGCATTGCATATCGTTTTTATAGCTTATTCATTGCAAATAAAGTATTTGAGCTAAATGAACGACGTTTAACACCTGCACATCGTTTGGCTGACGGTCTAGATTATGTGCCAACAAATAAAAGTGTTTTATTTGGTCACCACTTTGCTGCGATTGCGGGTGCGGGTCCTTTAGTGGGACCTATTCTTGCCGCTCAAATGGGTTACTTACCAGGGACAATTTGGCTTTTAGTGGGTGTGGTACTTGCCGGTGCGGTACAAGACTTCCTTGTCTTATTTATTTCAACACGCCGTGATGGTCGTTCACTGGGTGAAATGGCAAAACAAGAACTGGGTTCTTTTGCCGGTATCATCGTTATGCTTGGTGCCTTGGGTGTAATGATCATTATTCTCGCGGTACTGGCATTGGTTGTTGTAAAAGCATTAACCAACAGTCCATGGGGCGTATTTAGTATCGCTGCTACTGTACCAATTGCAATTTTCATGGGGATATACATGCGTTATATCCGTCCAGGTAAAATTGCTGAAGTCTCTATAATTGGCTTTGTATTAATGATGGCGGGTATTATCTACGGTGGTGATATTGCACAACATCCATACTGGGGGCCATTCTTTACTCTTTCAGGTACTGAACTGACTTGGTGGCTGATTGGTTATGGTTTCGTGGCATCTGTATTACCCGTTTGGTTGCTGCTTGCTCCACGTGATTACCTATCTACCTTCTTGAAAATTGGTGTTATTGCAGGTTTAGCAATTGGTATCATGTTTGCATTACCTGAAATGAAAATGCCAGCGGTAACACATTTCATTGATGGTACAGGCCCTGTATTTGCCGGCTCAATGTTCCCGTTCTTGTTTATTACCATTGCTTGTGGTGCGATTTCAGGTTTCCATGCGCTCGTTTCTTCAGGAACGACACCGAAACTTGTGAATAATGAGAAAGATATTCGCATGATCGGTTACGGCGGCATGTTAATGGAATCATTTGTTGCGATTATGGCATTGGTCTGCGCAACAATTCTTGAACCGGGTGTATATTTTGCAATTAATGCGCCAGCGGCTGTAATTGGTACAACGGTTGAGTCTGCTGCAGAAGCGGTACGTACTTTAGGCTTTGTGGTCACGCCTGAAGCATTAACATTACTTGCGCAAGAAGTGGGTGAAAACTCAATTCTGTCACGTACTGGTGGTGCACCAACATTTGCCATTGGTATGGCTCACATCATTACGGAAATCTTCAATAACCGTTCAATGATGGCGTTCTGGTATCACTTTGCGATTTTATTCGAAGCACTTTTCATTTTAACCGCTGTTGATGCGGGTACACGTGCATGTCGTTTCATGGTGCAAGATACTGTGGGTATCGTGATTCCTGCGGTAAAAAACTCACATAATTTCTTTGGTAATATGTTGGGTACAGCTGTAGCTGTTGCAGGTTGGGGTTTCTTTGTATATCAAGGCGTAGTCGATCCACTTGGTGGTATTAACAGCTTATGGCCGCTATTCGGTATCGGTAACCAAATTCTTGCTGCGATGGCACTGATTTTGGGTACAGTGATCCTGTTTAAAATGAAGAAACAACAATATGTTTGGGTGACGATTATTCCAACTGTATTCTTGTTTATCACTGCGATGACTGCTGGATGGCAGAAGATTTTCCACGGAAATCCTAAAATTGGTTTCTTGGCTCAAGCAGATCGTTTTAATGCTGCAATTGCGAAGAACGAAATTTTAGCGCCTGCAAAAACAGTTGCTGAGATGCAAACTGTGGCATTGTCGAATCAAATTAATGCGGGTCTATGTGCATTCTTTATGATCGTGGCTTTTGTCATGTTGTTTGCTGCAATTGGTGTGGTACGTCGTGCATTAGCAAATCCAAACCCATCGGTTAATGAAGCAGAAGCAATTTATCGTGATCCAGCTGAAATTGAGCCATCAAAGTCAGCACATTAATAGGGGAAAGTGAATGAACCTGAAGTTTGCAAAAAGTGGAAAAACAGTGATTTATAAGATCATTAAAATGACCATTATGTCGCAGAAGGATTTAATTCTGAACCCGAAAAATTGGTCACGTATTGCGACCTTGTGGCAGCGTTTGCAGCAAAGTTTTCGCTTGATGGTAGGTGTTCCTGATTATCAAAACTATTTGGAACATATGGCAAAACATCATCCTGATTTGGAAGCGATGGATGCAAAAACCTTTTACCGCTACTGTGTGGATGCACGTTATCCATCAGCAGGTGGCGGTATGAAAAAATGTCCGTGTTAAACACATAATGAAAAAAAGCGCCTTTCGAGGCGCTTTTTTTACACAATCAATTTGAGATTAAACGAAAGGATATGAAAAATTCAGAGCGCTATTATGCCAAGGTAGCAATCGAAGGCGCGAAGTTAAGAAAGATGCATACTTTTTAAATTTAATTGGAATCTAAATTAGGTATGATTTTACATAGATTGTTTTGCTATAAAGAATGTATTTCCATTTAAAAACCTGTATGTTAGTGATCAATCAACTTTTTTATTGGGGAATAAAAGGTGTTTTGGGGAACAGAGAAGCGTCAAGAACAACAGCAAATAAATCGTCTGGTAGATGAGCAAAAACTCGCGTCCTATTATCCTAAAATTAACACTTTTCTTGATCAAATCAATCAAATTATTCTCGATAAAAATCAGCAAACCAAATTGGCTTTAGCCTGTCTATTGGCAGGCGGGCATGTGCTATTTGAAGACTTACCTGGTTTAGGAAAAACAACATTATCCAGTGCTTTATCGCACTTAGCAGGCCTGAAATTTCAACGCATTCAATTTACCAATGACATGCTGGCCAGCGATGTGATTGGTGTGAATATGTTTAATCAAAAAGAGCACCATTTTGAGTTTAAGTCGGGGCCAATTTTTACCCAAATTTTACTGGCAGATGAAATTAACCGTTGTAGCCCAAAGACTCAAAGTGCTTTATTAGAAGCCATGGAAGAGGGTTATGTGACGGTCGATGGTGTACGTTATGCTCTGCCTCAACCATTTTGGGTGGTTGCAACACAAAACCCCTTATTTCAAAGCGGTACTTATGCTTTACCTGAGTCCCAACTAGACCGTTTTTTAATGCGGTTATCTTTAGGTTATCCGTCGCGACAAGCGGAAAGACTGTTATTACAACAAGACTCACGCCATGAATTAATTGCGACTTTAAAACATGTTTTTACTGAAGCCGAAGTATTAGAGCTGCAAAGCTTGGTCGGGCAGATTCACTTGAGTGAAAAAATACTTAATTACATTTTGGATTTGGCCGCAGAAACACGAAAAGGTCGTCATGGTTTGTCCACACGTGGTGTATTGGCACTAAAAAAAGCAGCTCAAGCATACGCGCTGATTGAACAGAGAAATTATGTCAATCCTGATGATATACAAGCAGTATTCGCTGCAGTGGTAGCACATCGTATCGGCTTGTCCAATGCCGAATCAAAGCAACTATTACAACAGATTGCAATTCAATAAGGAGCTGACTTTTGGCTTCGAAATGGCAGCAGTGGATTGCAAGACGCTTTAAAATTGATCAGAAAAAGCAGTTAACTCAAAAAGATGTACTGATTTTCATCTACCAGCAAGGTTATTTGTATCTGGCGTTAATTTTCATCACGTTCATTGCAGGTGTGAATTATGCCAATAACTTAATATTAGGTTTTTGCTTTTTAATCAGTGCAGTGTTGTGTATCAGTTTTTATCTTACGTTTAAGCAACTACATGGTTTAACGCTTGACGTGGTGGTCGGGGAAACGCCACAAATTGGTGAGCCTCAAATTGTGAATTTGTACTTGAATCAAAACCAATTACAAGCTCGTTATCTTTGGTTTAAAACAGCGACACATCTGCAAAAAATCCTCATTCAAGACAAACAGCATCATGTTCAGATTAATTTTGAGACGACACACCGCGGTAAATTTACAATTCCTGAAATTCAGATTTTTAGTACTTATCCATTTGGCTTGGTAAGAGCATGGACATATTTATATGTCCAACAGGAGGCCTGGGTAGCGCCTCAATCAAGTGTAACAATTGCTGAAAATAAACAACATCAACAAAATTTTGAACCAGATATGGATGAGTTTCGTGAGCTGAGAAGTTTTCAAACAGGAGATTCATTGCACGCTGTTTCATGGAAGCAAGCAGCACGTGGGCAAGGTTTATATGTCAAAGTATTTGAGCAATATGCTGATCAACATAAACTTGAAATAGATTATCAGCAAATGCCAGCGAACTCACATGAAGAAAAGCTCAGTTTGATGATGGGTTTAGTTGAACAAGCGGAACAATTAAATTGTACTTATGCGATGTATTTACCACAGGCTGAATTGCCATTTGGCCAAGGGCAACAGCAATTGGCTACAGCTAAACTTTTATTGGCGCAGGCTTAACATATGATTCAGCCTTCTATTCAACGTGCGATTTTACTGACTTTGGCTTTGGTGCTTGCCACTCAAGTTCTTTATATTCCAATGGCGACAACTTTGGTTTTTTTTATCATTTGGATTTGCTTGCTACTCAATATGCGAGTCAATAAAAAGCCCTTGTCTAAAGTTTGGACTTATTTACTGACTTTGAGTGCATTAATCAGTATTTACCTGAGCCATAAAACTTTTATTGGTGTTGATGCAGGTGTAGCAGTACTTACGACATTTTTATTTGCCAAATCACTAGAAACGAAAAATAAACGCGATGTAATCATCATATTTAACTTTGCCTTATTTGTGATTGCGAGTAGCTTTTTATTCAGTCAATCTTTTGGCATGGCTGCGCTTGTTTTAACGGCGTTAATGAGCTGTTTTATTGGATTATACCGTTTACAGACCATTGGTTTTAGTCAAAACTTAATCGGTGAAATACAAGCGATTAAACAAGATATTGGTCATGTTGGAAAGTTTATCTCCTTAGCTGTTCCATTCTTTATCTTACTATTTCTCTTTTTTCCACGCCTGCCGCCACTATGGCACATTCCAATTCCTGAAAATAAAGCCACAACAGGTATTAGTGACAGCATGTCTCCAGGCGATATTGCTGAGTTATCACAGTCGAGTAGTTTAGCTTTTCGTATAATCGGTGATATTCAAGCCTTGCCACCACGTACAGAGCTGTATTGGCGGGGGATGGCATTAGATGAATATGATGGCACTAAATGGACCAGTCATTTTGTAAATCAACAAGCAACTCAATTTGATGTATCACAAATACTACCGAGCAAGACTTTAAAGTACCAATATCTTGCTGCTGACCCTAGTGTAATGTGGGTGATGGCCCTTGAGCAATCTGTGCCTACAGAGCCACGATTTCTATTTGGTCAAGATGGTCGAATTACGCCTTATCGTTTAACGGCTCGGACCGAACCAATTCAATTAAAATGGTTAGGCATAGCATCGCTTCCGCAAGTGGTTCAGTCACAGTGGTTAGCTAAACTAAATACGCGTTATGTACATCAGTTAGATTACAAGTCTCAACGATTGGCTCAAGAATTATGGGGTAAAAGTGGGGCGGATCCAGAGCGTTATATAGATCAAGTATTTCATTGGTATCAAAACAATAACTTTGTTTATACTTTAAGCCCCGGTGTGCTTGGACAAAATCGTATCGATGATTTTTTATTTGGTTCACGACAAGGCTTTTGCGAACACTTTGCTTCAAGTTTTGCAATGTTGATGCGTTATGCTGGAGTGCCAGCACGAATCGTTGTGGGTTATCAGGGTGGTCAATTAGCACCAGATGGTAAAAGTTGGGAAGTTCGTCAGCTCGATGCTCATGCGTGGACAGAGGTTTATGTCAATCAAAATTGGCGTCGTATTGATCCGACGGCCATCATCGCACCGCAGCGTATCGATGGTGGAATGCAGGATTATATGGCACAAGATCGTACAATTTTTGGAACAAAGCAGTCGACTTGGGCCTATCAGCAATTTGCCATATTGAAAAAAGTACGTGTATGGAGTGATTATGCGAGTTACCAATGGCAAAGCAAGGTCGTAGGTTATAATACTGAATCTCAACAACAATGGTTCAAAAAGCTCGGTGTAAATTCTGCATATGCAGGAGGTTTAATACTTGTATTGAGTATTGGTGGAGTTGTTGTATTTTATTTTATATGGATTATGTGGAAAAAAAGAAAAAGTTTAAGCCCTCTCGAAAGAGAAATTACCAATTTTGCAAAGAAATTACCCTTGAACCTACAAAAAGGAACTTCTGAAAGTTTTAGGCATTGGTTACAACGTTTGGCTGAAAATGTACCTGAACAAGAAAAGGATTCATTCGAACAAGCTATTACGTTATTTGAACAGGAAATTTATGTAGGTAGAGCGCTAAGTTCTCAAGATATTCAATGTTTTAAGGCTTTGCTTAAAACTTGTACGCAAAGTTTAAAAAACTCAGAAAAGGGCTTGTCATAAAAAATAAAAATGAATATGATGCTTGGACTTCAGGTGTATAGCTCAGTTGGTTAGAGCGCTACGTTGACATCGTAGAGGTCTCCAGTTCGAGTCTGGATATACCTACCAAGATTACTTTTTATACAGCTTTCTGTGGGGTTGTATAAAGCAGAAAACCTTCTAAATTCAAAAATTTAGAAGGTTTTTTTGTTTTTGGTAGTTTGGTACGTTTCTCCAAAACTGACGCTAGCTTGTATCACTACGTGTATCACTGTCTAATAAGGCTTTGTTGCACAAACCTATCTGTAAAGGCTTTTTCAGCGATATAATTTTCAAATGAAGAAGCCTGCACACAAAATCTACCGCACAACCAATTGGCCCGCATATAACCGAGCACTTATGAGTCGCGGAAATATTGCCATTTGGTTTGATCCTGCTACGCAATGGTATGCGCCATCAA
>NZ_LZDS01000008.1 GCF_001678755.1 Acinetobacter gandensis | reverse complement strand
CTATTGAATCTCGCTTTCGCTCGATTCGAGGGGCAATTTTTTGGCCAATCTCTTTGTGAATTTTAGAAAAAGCAAAAGCAACTCGGAATTCGCTTCGCTCATAAGTTTTTTATGCTCGCTTCGCTCGAACGAGCAGCGAATATTAATTGTTCGCACCCATTCGGGATGCTCTGAAATAATAGTGATTAATGGATAGGGAGCCTGTAATCAGAGAAAAAACAGGGCAAAATTCTGATTAAGCTTGATCACTCGTAGACACTCGTTCTATTTTTTTCAATATCAATCTAATATTGAAAACTGCTGTTTTGAATTTTTTTAAGATTCTTTGCATTTATTATCCTAAATACGTCTATTTTGCGCTTATTCGGCTTTTTTGCCCTGTTTACATAGATTTCCCTGTTTTTTGAATAAATAAGCTTAGATGCGATTCTAGGCTGTTTTATAGCAATGTAGAAAATCACTTGATTCTGATTTAGATCGATCACTCTGATTTGTTGTTTTGGGCTTTTTCATTTTGATCAGCAGATCGGAATGCACGCTTCCGCGTTTCTCTCAGGAGAAACAAAATTTAAGTTGTTGTTCCTTAATTTCAAGCATTCGCTGTACGTCAATTTTGCCAGTTAAGTTTTAGCTGTTTCGGCACATGCCGAATATTTTTTCTCACACACCACGCATCTATCGATGCCCCCCTCAAACCCTTGTAAGATAAGGTATAGATAGAGTTTTAATGGTTTAAGAAAGCTGAGCTTTAAAAATACTAAATATAAGCCTATCTATTTGAAAAAAAATGAAAAATAACAGCTCACCTAATTGAGCTGCAAAGTATGAAAAAATATACTTAAATATTTGTTTTATGAAATAAAAAATCTGGGCTATGGTGGAATATAGGCTATAGCTCATATTTTGGATAAAAAAATAAATAAGATACTGATATATATAAATAAACAGGTGGGCTCTGAGTTTTTGGACGATACTATTTTTTAAAGCTAACATTAGATGTATGCATAGCAACATTTTTCTAAAGAGGATTAAGTGATGGACAATATTATTCAGCTTTCTAAGCCATGTACGCTGTGTGGAAATAGGCAAAATGTACAGCTGTTTACTGGGCTAATGCTTTGCTCTCAATGTCAGGAAAATATCAAGATCACCAATCCTGGCATGTTTACTGCCAATGATCAGATTGAACAAAAAGCCCAGGATTGACCTAGGCAGCGTGTAAGAAAATTTATGTTAAGCAAATGATCGAAAGGCCCGATTTATGGGCCTTTCGTATAACGTGTATTATGTTAATTTTATAGGATTTAAAAATCACTTTTTAAATCCTCACATAAATACTTTACCATTTTAAATCAGTTACTCTATTTAATTATGTCGCATCCTAATTCAGTTTTATCAGAAGAAAGCCAAGTTGATTTTTTAGACTATCTCTTACAATTCGAAGAGTGTGAATGGATAGAATTCAAATTTAATGCCTTACGCCCAGATGAATTAGGTCAATATATTTCAGCTTTATCTAATGCTGCTGCTTTAGATTATAAAAAATCTGCTTATATGATCTTTGGTATCAGAGATAAAACTAAAGAGCTAATTGGTACTAATTTCAAACCATTCAAAGATAAACATAATGGTGAGGATAATGGTCAAGAGTTATCTTACTGGCTATTACAAAAACTAAAGCCCCATATAGATTTTACTTTTTATGAATTAGAGCGTGATGGTTTTCGAGTAGTTGTTGTTGAAATAAAGGCTTGCGAATACATTCCAATAGCCTTTGATAAAGTTGAATACTTAAGAGTTGGATCAAATAAACGTCCTTTATCTGCTTACCCTGAAAAGTCTAGAAAGTTATGGGGTATCTTGTCACAAGCACAATTTGAAGAACAGACTGCTTTAGATCATTTGAAAACGAATGAAGTACTTAACTATTTAGATACTACAAAATATTATGAATTAGTTGGACGACCAGTACCAGTAGATGATTCGATAGTTTTATCCGACTTTCATAGTGAGCATTTAATCCAAAGAAATCAATTTGGAGGATGGCTAATAACTAACATGGGAGCTCTACTATTTGCTAAAGATTTAACTATTTTCCCTCATTTAGAAAGAAAGATTGTTCGTTTAATTGTTTATAAAGGGAAAGATAAGTTTAGTAGCCCTGTTGAATATTCTGGAAAGAAAGGCTATGCCGTTGGTTTTGAAGGTTTAATTGACTATATTCACCGTATTCTTCCAGACAATGAAGAAATTGGTAAAGCTTTAAGAAAAAATGTACCTGTATATCCTGCTCTCTCTATCCGAGAGTTGATAGCTAATGCCCTAATTCATCAAGATTTTTCGATTAAAGGCACTGGGCCTACAATAGAAATATTTCAGAATAGAATGGAGATAACCAACCCTGGAATTCCCTTAATTGATATAGATCGTTTTCTAGATTCTCCGCCAAAAAGTAGAAATGAGAAAATGGCTTCTTTATTGAGAAGAATGGGAATATGTGAAGAAAGAGGAAGTGGTATAGATAAGGTAGTAAAAGAAACGGAATTATATCAGTTGCCAGCTCCATCTTTTAAGACATATGAGGAACATATCAAATGTATTATGTTCTCATTCAAAGAGTTCAAAAATATGGATATAGATGAGAAAGTTGAAGCTACATATTTCCATAGTGTTCTACGTTATTTAAGTGGAGAACCTATGAATAACTCTACATTACGAGAGAGATTTGGAATTAAACCAAGTAGTGGAGCAACAGTAAGTCGAATAATAAAAAAAGCTGTTGAGAAGAAAAGAATCAAACCTGTAGATCCTTCCGCAGGTACTAAAAATATGAAGTATTTACCTTGGTGGGCGTGATTTCTATTCATTAATGTAATAAAAAAAAGGAAAAAATACATAAATAACTGTTATTTATGTATTTTTTTCTTTGATTAGTTTTTTCATTTTTTTCATTTTCATTCGTTTCCCCCAAATACCATATTTCCCACAAATAAATATAAATTAAATTTTATCAAATACTTATCTTATTTAAACAAAAAAAACACTTGACAAATTTTTCAAAAATGACAACATATATATACAATAATATTTACTACTAATAATTATTAATACTTAATGTTTTACTTAATTTTTTAAATTTTTTATAGGAAAATCAAATGGTTAAGTGTGATAAACCAAATAAATTAATCGAATTAATCAAAGAAAGGTTTAAAAGAAATTTTTCAGAGCCAACCACAGGGAAAATTGTTTTCCGTTTAGATAATTTAATTTGTAATATATTTTTAACCACTGGAACAGTTAACTTTCAGGGGAAAATTGATGAAAAAACAGAAGAGTACAAAATTATAATTTTAAATTTTATCGAAGAAATTAATTCTGAAATTGACTGAATAACTAACAATTTCGTATAAACATTTTTTACTTAAATAGAACAGGTTAAAGCTTTATTGAACATAAAATATCTTATACGAAATCTAGATTCAAAACGTAAAAAAGCCCGACATCCTGTCGGGCTTTTTCGTATTGGTTCGCTTGGCATAACTCCTGTCGTGCCGCCGATCCTTGTGCGATTATTTATTTTTATTCTGCGGAACGTCCTGTTCTCTTATGACTTCATAATATTAAAGACCAGCTTGGATGAACATCCGCAAAATCCCTAAATTAGCGTGCGCTCAGGCGTACAAAATTGGCTGATTTTTATCCCAAGAGTTGTCCGCAGAAATTGGGGATAATTTAACGATTCGCTGTATTGATAATTCAGAGAAAAACGACATTTTGATTAATTTTTATTCAAATTTATTGGCAAGAAGTATCAAAATTGCTTAAAAAGAAACCGACTTGTTTCAAAGTCGGCTTTTTGCTGTTTTTGAGGTCGGTTAAAAATTTTTAACTATATGAAAAACAAAGGATTTATAAAAAGCATTTCGTATAACGCCCATTATGTTAAATAGACTAGGAATTTGATGAAAGCCAATTCTCAAGATCATTAATAAATGTAGGCCATACATCTTCGGGTTCTAATTTAGAAATACCGCCTAAAGCCAAATCAAATTCATCGTCATAGTGAACTATGAATTCATATAAATCTTCATCTTCAGTGTATCTAGAAATTTCTAGCAATATTCCAAATAGATTAGAAATTAGTTCTTTTGAATATTCGATAGATAGCTGTCTCTCAACATATCTTTTTAATGCGTCACAAAAGATTTTCTTCTTAAGAGTGGGCTCTATATTACTCTGTTCAATATTCATGTTATTAAAATAATCTAATATTTCTTTATCTTTAGAGAAAAAACAAATCTCCAAAGCTAATAAATCAGTTGGACTTTTATCTAACCTATTTACAGCCCAGTTTTGAATGTCATTGGTTGATTTTAAGTTTAATGCTAACTCTACTTTTAATTGAAATTTTTCTGCATCATTCATTTCTTATTATTCACTTTTCCTAAAATTAACATAATACACGTTATACGAAATGCTTGAAATTTTCCTATAAGCATCAATATCTTAACTAAAGCCGTTCCAGTAAACAGAGCACTGGAACGGCTTTTTAATGATTTGTCACGTTCCACGCCTATTCTTTGATCATTGTTCTGCGAGTTTGTACAGATCCACTTAACCATTCGGCAAGAAGAAACGGCTCAGGAAGCCACGTTTTTTAGGCTCAGGTTCAACGTGTTCAGGGACAGGAATGCGTTTCTTAGGTGTTTCGATCTCAGTCTGAATCTCTGCCTCTTCTTTTGGAGCTTCAACGGTCTCTTGAGGCGGTGCAACTGGTGTTGGATCTTCCACCTTCTGAGGTTTTGGGGCTTCTAATAAGCGTTGCATCGTCTCAATTTGATTTTGATAAAAAGACTCACGATCTTTGGCATCATTAAGCTGATTTTTTAGAATGTCTATCTGCTGTCTAAGTAGTAAAACTTCTGCCGAATTTGGACTGTCTACTTTTACAGGATCTTTTACATCCTGTTTTTTGATAGGTTCACCAAAAACACGGATAGCTTCGGCTAGATCAATCTTGTTATCAGAGTTTTTACTTAAAATTCCTTTCTTTATGTTGTTGTAAATTGTTTGTCTATTGATGTTGTACAGCTTGGAAAGTTCAAGAACTGTAAGGGTTTTCATACTGTAAACCTATGCCTAAACTTGTAAAAAATTAGTGTCTATTAGACTGTCTAATAGACAAATGAGCAAGTTTAAATTTTAAGCACATTGAAAGCCAGTTTTTTGCAGATAAGGGAGTAGCTCTTCAAATTTTTTGGGATCTTGAAGCATTTCGGCAATGCGAATAGCAAATTGTTGAAAGCTCTCTGAACCTTCTGAATAGTGTCCCATCTCAGGTAATTCAGAAAGTTTATTGGCAAATAAGTAGCGTTGTTTATCGCTCATTTTTGAGAATAAATCAGTTGGGTTTTGCTCTTTAACGACCTTGGTAGAAGAAGCTTTCTTCTGTTTAAGGGTAAAAGAAAAACCTGAAATAGTACGTCCTTTTTTATGCTGCTCATATTTAGCAGTTATATCTGTGAGCTCATTAACTTGGTTGAGTGCGAAATCTAAAACGTATGTTTTAAAGTTACTCATAGTTTTATATTGTTGAGTTTCGACACCTAGCTGTTGTCTAAAAATAGAAAGATCAAAAATAGGAGTCTTTCCTGCAGATCGCCATTGGATTAATAATTCGTATAGCCGAATAGCATAAGAGCTTGTTAACCTCGAAACTTGTTGTAGCTCATATTTAGTAAAGTTTTCTTCTAGTCTTGTTATTAGCGGAACAATATCTTGTGTAAACCTTAAGAAAACAATTCCAGATTGGGGCTCATATCCAATTTTATCTACCCAACGACAATGAAAGCTACGATCCTTGCCTGTCTTAGGATTGATGTCGTGATAAGTCACATAGCGATCAAATAAACTTCTAGATGCATCTCTAAGTACGGTGTAAGCAGTGTGCTTTTCAACATTAAAAGTATTTATATAACTACTAGCATGTACTTCTAAAAGGCTATTTTCAGTTATTCCATGTCCTGTTTCTCGAGCTTCAGCAATTGCTAATAAAATCAGTCTTTGTTCAACCGTGTCTAAAGTATAGCTGGCTTGAATTAAAGCATTATCCTTTACGATTAATTCACTCATTTCTAATAATAAATTTATAATTAAACTAGGTCATACAATAGACTATTTTAATTGGTTTGTAAATTAAGCTCATTTAAGGGTCGATAAACCTAGCTTTAAGGTCGATAAACCTAGCTTTAAGGGTCGATAAACCTAGCTTTAAGGGTCGATAAACCTAGCTTTAAGGGTCGATAAACCTAGCTTTATAGTGGTTGAAAAGCTTATAAACAAAGAGGTTCAGCTTACTTAAAAGCATTTAAAAACTTAAAAATAATTAAAAGCCTTTCAAATGAAAAATTGCCCTATGTTTTCGCTTCGCTCAAACTCTATTGAATCTCGCTTTCGCTCGATTCGAGGGGCAATTTTTTGGCCAATCTCTTTGTGAATTTTAGAAAAAGCAAAAGCAACTCGGAATTCGCTTCGCTCATAAGTTTTTTATGCTCGCTTCGCTCGAACGAGCAGCGAATATTAATTGTTCGCACCCATTCGGGATGCTCTGAAATAATAGTGATTAATGGATAGGGAGCCTGTAATCAGAGAAAAAACAGGGCAAAATTCTGATTAAGCTTGATCACTCGTAGACAMTCGYTCTATTTTTTTCAATNNNNATCTAATATTCCCAAGAAATCCAATACGCTTTCAAATAATGATCATGTGGATTGGTATTTTTATAAAATCAGGCACTTAATTGAGAATACCTTTGCTAGATTAAAGCAATTTAGAGGAATTGCCACACGCTATGACAAGCTAAAGCAAAGCTATGAAAATTCTGTTGCCTTAGCTTGTATCTTTATTTGGCTACCATTATGAAATGTCAACAGACCCTATTAATTTTAAAAATAAAAAATGAACTAATATTATAAATTTAAATTTTAAAAAAGCCGACTCCCGTCGGCTTTTTTAAAATCAGTTTTCCAAAACTTCTTCCATTAATTCCTCACTCGGCGCAAAGTAATAAGCACCATCCATTGGAGTCACGAAATGCAGTAAGCGGTCATGGATTCCATCTCCAGACGTACCAAACATACGCTCTAACATGGCATCAATAATGTTTAAATCTTTAGTGTAGGCAATGAAGAATAAACCTTGGTCACCACGGCCATCACCATAAGGTAGGGAATGACGCAAAATTGCCAGTTCTTCACCCTCACCATCTTCTACTACAGTGCGTGATACATGTGAGTTTTCAGGTTGAATTTCGTCATCTAATTCAATAGATTCAAGTTTTGTACGCCCAATCACATGCTCTTGTGCATCAACTTTGAGCTTTTTCCACTTATCTAAATTGTGTGCGTAACGTTGTGCAAAGACAAAAGAACCATCAGCAAATATACCTGCATCTTCCGCCAATAATGCTGTTTCAGCACGGTCATCAGGAAATTGTGGATTTTCAGTACCATCAATAAAACCTGTTAAATCACGACCATCAAAATTACGGAAGCAAACACGTTCATCCAAAACTTCAACTTTATCCTGAATGCCTTCAAAGAAAGATTGGCTGAGGGCAAAGCAAATATCAGTGCGCTGAGCTGCAATGTGAATTAACACATCAGCAGGTACAACAGGCATTTCAAAAGAGCCTTGAATTGGAGCAAGTTGCTTAAAACCTATAGGTGATTGGTTATATAGCTGCGCCCATAATTCTGGACCAAAAGCGACTGCTGTTTTAATTTGAGCATTTGGATGTTGAGTGATTAAACGATCACGAGTGGTAAATAAATCTTCTAATTTTTCTTTTAATTCATCGATCGTTAAATCTTTTAAACGCAAAACAATAAAACGAGCATGATCTGAAGGTAACGGTAAAATTACAGATTGGGCAGACATTCATGGCTCCTGAAAATTATAATTCCTATGTGGCTAAGTGTATTGTGCCTTAACATTCCTTATGTGTGTAGACTTCACACTTATTTTTAAGCAGTAATTTTTGCCAAGAAAATAAGGTAAATGTCATATAATACAGTCTCCTCTATAGCTTGAGCAGCTTATGTCCTATCAAATCTGGATTGCATATATGTTGGCGTGTTGGGTGATTAGTGTATCTCCCGGTGCAGGTGCAATCGCGTCGATGTCGAGCGGTTTGAATTATGGATTTAAGCATGGTTACTGGAATGCACTCGGTTTACAACTGGCTTTATTGGTTCAAATTGGTATCGTCGCAGCAGGAGTAGGGGTGTTGTTTGCCACGACACCGTGGGCATTCTTGGTAGTGAAATGGTTCGGTGTTTGCTATTTATTGTATTTGGCTTATTTACAGTGGACTGCACCAATACAATCGATTCAAATTCAGCAAGATCTACCAAATAAATCGCGCTCTAAATTGGTTCTGCATGGCTTTTTAGTCAATATGAGTAACCCGAAAGCGATTGTGTTTTTATTGGCAGTTTTGCCACAATTTTTAGACTTATCTAAGCCGCAGTGGATTCAATATCTGATTATGGCGGTGACTATGGTCAGTATTGATCTGATTGTCATGGCAGGATATACAGGACTTGCTGCCAAAGTGTTGCGCTTATTGAAATCCCCCAAACAGCAAAAATATATGAATCGAACTTTTGCAGTGCTGTTTGCAGCAGCAGCGAGTTTATTGAGTTTGGTACATCAGTAAAATGGATGTTAAGAGCACGGTTCAATAAGCAGTGTAAAACATAAAAAGCCATACGATTGCATGGCTTAATTTTAGATGAGCATTAACTCAACTTTTTAAACTTCTGAACGGCAAAGATTACAGCAAACAAAATCGCCATTGTCAGTACAATGGTCAGACCTGTAGAGGTATTTAATCCCGCACTCGACCATAAACCAACCGTCACGCCCACTTGTGCTATTGCAAAGGCCCAAAGCACCATTTGTTTTGGTGAGTTTGCCAATAGCCGTGCAGTTAAAGCGGGGATCACCAATAATGCCCCCATCAATAACGAACCTACAGCTCGTAAGGCCAATACCGTAAACAGAGCCAGCAATAGCATAAAGATCAGGCGTTGCCATTTGGCACTAATACCTTCACTTACCGCCATGTCAGGGTCAATGGCAATTTGAATTTGTGCTTGCCAACTTTTATAAAGAACGATCAGTGCAAAAATAATGACCCCAGCAAAAATTGGTAAGTCAGCCCATGAAATAGTGAGCAAATCACCAAACAAATAGCTTAGTAGCTCAGGTCTTAAACTTGGTAAATGCTGAATGAATAATAAGCCAGAACACAATAAGGTTGCTGAACATAATGCTAACAACGCGTCATTTGGCAGACGTGGGTCATGGAGTACCCATAAAATCGCCACCAACAGTAAGGCGATTAAGGTGACACCTGTCCACAAAGGCAAACTGAGCGCACCTGCAATGGCAACACCCAATAATGTGCCGTGTGCCATCGTGTCAGCAAAAAACGACATACGTCGCCAAAGCATCAGACAACCCAATGGTGCTGTTAAAAAGACCAGCAAAGAGCCCATAATCCACGCTGGCAAAAGGAGTTGTAGCCATTCCATCATGAATTATGCTTCCGGTTCTGGATGAATATGTGGACGTGAGTCATGTTGACACGGTGTTGCTGAATCACCGTGTGCACAATGATCATGATGATGCTGATAGAACACACGATTGGTGCCAAAAATAGCTTGATATTCAGGATGTTGCTGTACATTTTCCGGCAAGCCGCTACAGCAAATATGTTTGTTTAAACACACCACGCGATGTGTGCCTTGCATGACCCATTGTAAGTCATGTGACACCATCAGCACTGCGCAGCCATATTTTTCAGGCAAGCTTCTGACGTAGTCATATAACTCAGCTTCGGACTGAATGTCCAAACCTTGCATGGGTTCATCAAGAACCAAAACATCGGGCTGACGAAGTAAGGCACGGGCAATCAATACACGTTGGCGTTCACCGCCAGATAATTGTTGAACTTTAGACTGCTGTAATTTGGCAATACCCGTATCACGGATGATTTCTTGTTTAATTGTTGCATCGCATTTTTCTAAATCAAGCAAATCACAAACACGTAAAGGCAGGCTGTGAGATGGATTGAACTTTTGCGGAACATAAGAAAATTTCAGTTTATTGTTGCTTATGACTTGACCTGACACAGGTTTGACGATACCTAGCAAAACTTTAATCAGGGTTGATTTACCTGCGCCATTGGGACCAATCAGCGTGACAATTTCTTTTTGATGTAAAGCAAAATCAACATTTTTTAAAATGTCACGCTCGTCAATTCGAACATGGACATTTTGCAGCGCGACAATCGGTGCGGCTGCAGCACTTAATGTTTGTTGCGACACTGCTGACAGATTCCTGAAATTTCAATAATACTGTGATGCGCGGTAAAACCATCTGACGCTGACAATTCATCAAGTTGCGTCATTAGACCTTGAGCTGAAGCTTCTTTGACAATTTTACATTCAGTGCAAATCAAAAAAGCAGCTTGGTGACCTTCTCTTGGATGGCAACATGGAATATAGGCATTAATAGAGGTTAGACGATGAATAAGGCCCTTCTCTAATAAAAAGTCGAGTGTGCGATAGACCGTTGGTGGGGCAGCAGGGCGATCAGACTCACTTTTGATTTTTGCCAATAAGTCATAAGCCCCCATCGGGCCTGTGGCATTTAAGATCAGTTCCAATACTTCCTTACGCAAAGGAGTGAGGCGGGCACCTGTGGTGATACAAAGGTTTTCGGCTTCCGCAAGGCGTTGTTCGACATTTTGATGATCGTGTACACCATGCAAAGCATTATGATGTTCGTGTGAACATGCGCTCATAGCCAACCTCAAGTACGAAACTGTTTATAGAAAAAGACTTTAAATCTTAACATGAAGCACAACGACTTACGAACAGCCGTAGGTTTTTTTGCACTTTTGTTATATTATAACACTATTCATTTTATGGTTCTCTCCCCATGTCCAGAGTAATTATCTTTTGTAGTCTTGCCTTATTCAGTGTGATGAGTTGGGCGCAGGGTTTAGTGGTTTCTACACAGCCCATTTACTTAATTGCGAAAGATGTCTTAAAAGGGGTGGAGCAGCCAACTTTATTACTTGATCATCAATCTGGTCATGATGTCAGCCTTACACCTGCGCATCGTAAAACGGTACAGGATGCCAATCTCGTTTTATGGTTGGGCAAAGCACATGAAGCACCGTTGGCCAAAATGTTGGATGAAAGTGGCAAAAGTATCGCGATTTTAGACTCAGGTATTATTAGTGCACTTCCATTACGTGATGTTCGTGGTAAAGCCATTAAAGGCACTGTGGATACCCATGTTTGGCTTGAACCGAATAATGCTGTACGCATTGGTTTCTTTATTGCAGCACTACGTTCACAACAGTATCCAGCAAATCGTGAAAAATATTGGGCAAATGCACGCGCATTTGCACAAAAATTATTGGTGTCAGCACAAAAGGTTGATGTAACAAACCGTGCACAACCGTATTGGTCTTATCACGATGCTTACCAATATCTCGAGCGTTCGTTGAATTTATCTTTTGCTGGGGCATTGACGGATGACCCGCATGTGGCACCAACGTTGGCGCAAATAAAATTTCTTAAAGATCATCGTCCACAAAGCAAAATGTGTCTCTTGGCTGAAGGTCATGCCAATCAAAGTCAGTATCAAAAGCTCGGTGGAATTGTATTTCAACCGGTTGATGAAACGATGAGTGGGGCGGGGGATTTCATCAGTGGATGGAAAACACTCGCAGATCAAACTCAGAAATGCACACTAAATGCTCGAAAGTAATGTAAAAAATAAACAACTATTGATTAGTTTGAGAGCAGTTTGCACATCGAAAAAAACACGACTAAGGTCGGGAAAAGATTGCAAGTTAAGGGGTGTAACTCTATAATGCCTGCGATTAAAAATAATCATCAGTTAAACTTGTCAAGCATAATTGCTGTGAGTGTACAAAAATGAGCCGAACTAGTCGCATGATTGATCGACGATTAGCGAAAGCTTTAGTCATCTTACAAGCAGTAATGATTCCTGTTTCAGCCCTGATTGGTTGGGTCTTTAAAGATACGACCACAGCATATAGTGCAGCATTAGGTGCGCTGGTGTGCTGGATGGCAACTAGTTACTTTTCATGGCAGTCGTTTCGTGCGGCTGGTGCCCGTGCCTCTAAACAGGTGCTGTCAAACATGTATCGTGGCTTAATGGGCAAGTTTGCTATTGTGATTGTTGGATTCATTTTGATTTTAATCAATGTTAAACCGTTGTCAGCGGTAGCATTGTTTTGTGGTTTTATACTCGTACAAAGTATGTCGTGGATTGCACCTTTTTGGGCGACACGATTAAAAAAACGAGTATAAGCACAACACAAAATTGAAAAGTTTTTTGGAGAAAAACGAGATATCAGGCAGCACGCGATATTCGTTTTCTCTATTAGTTTTGACATTGACCAGGTGTGATTTATGGCTGCTGAAGAACATGCCCTTACTTCGACCGAGTACATTCAGCATCACTTGACTAACTTGACCTATGGCAAAATGCCAGATGGTACGTGGAAGTTAGCTGAGACTGCTAAAGAAGCTCAAGAGATGGGGTTCACTGCTATTCACTTGGATTCAATGGGTTGGTCAATCGGCCTTGGTTTGATTTTCTGTTTCATGTTCTGGATTGTTGCGAAAGCAGCAAATGCTGGTGTTCCTACCAAGTTCCAGTCTGCAATCGAAATGATTATCGAGTTTGTTGACTCAAGTGTCCGTGACACTTTCCATGGCAAATCGCGCTTAATTGCGCCACTAGCATTGACCATTTTCGTGTGGATTTTCCTCATGAACTTGATGGACTTGATCCCTGTTGACTGGATTCCTTATACAGCTCAATTGATCGGTGCAAATGTGTTTGGTATGGATCCTCACCACGTATACTTCAAAATCGTTCCATCTACTGATCCTAACATTACCCTTGGTATGGCATTATCAGTATTTGCGTTAACTATTTTCTATAGTATTCGTGAGAAAGGCCTTGTCGGATTCGGTGCTGAATTTGCACTTAACCCATTTAACCCAAGTAACCCAGTTTTAAAAGCTTTATTAATTCCAGTAAACATTTTACTTGAATTGGTAACTTTTATTGCACGTCCAATCTCATTGGCTCTTCGACTGTTCGGTAACATGTATGCGGGTGAGTTAATCTTCATTCTTATCGCGTTATTACCGTTCTGGATCCAGTGGGCGTTGTCTGTGCCTTGGGCGATCTTCCATATTCTTGTTATCACGTTACAAGCCTTCATCTTTATGATGTTGACAATCGTGTATATGAGTATGGCTAGCGAAAAGCATTAATGGTATTGCTCAACTATCATCGGGTGGTTGGGCACACAATTTTTAACTTAATTTGGTATAAACCTAACCTCTGAGGAATTATCATGGAACTAGGTCTTGGTCTTGTTGCTATTGCAGCTGCTATTTTGATCGCTTTTGGTGCTTTAGGTACTGCGATTGGTTTTGGTCTACTAGGTGGCCGTTTCCTTGAAGCTGTTGCTCGTCAACCTGAATTGGCTCCACAACTTCAAACTCGTATGTTCTTAATCGCAGGTCTTCTTGATGCTGTGCCTATGATCGGTGTTGGTATTGGCTTGTTCTTCATCTTCGCTAATCCATTTGTAGGTTAATCAGCTTAATTCCTAAATTAAACTATTGAGGAATAGCAATGAATATCAACCTCACATTGATTGGCCAAGCTATTGCATTTGCAATTTTCGTTGCATTCTGCATGAAGTTTGTATGGCCACCACTAATCAATGCGATTAGTGAGCGTCAGCGTAAAATTGCTGATGGCTTAAATGCTGCTGAAAAAGCTAAAGCTGACTTAGCTGATGCGCAAGCACAAGTTAAAGCAGAGTTAGATGCAGCTAAAGCACAAGCGGCTCAATTGATCGAACAAGCGAACCGTCGCGGTGCGCAATTGGTAGAAGAAGCTCGTACTCAAGCTGCGGCTGAAGGTGAGCGTATTCGTCAACAAGCGAAAGAAGCTGTTGATACTGAAATCAATGCTGCTCGCGAAGAATTGCGTCAACAAGTGGCTGCTCTTGCAGTAACTGGTGCTGAGAAAATTCTTAGCCAACAAGTTGATGCAGAAGCTCACAATGCCATGCTGACTCAGCTGGCTGCTAAACTTTAAGAGAGGCGGATTATGGCTGAACTCTTGACGTTGGCACGCCCTTACGCTAAAGCAGCATTTGCTTACGCTTCTGAGCAAAGCGCAACTGACTCATGGTCACAAGTGCTTGAATTGCTTAGTGCGGCTGTGCAAGACGAAGCATTTTCAGCTTATCTAAATCGCCCTGAGCTTACACCTGCTGAGCAGGTGACTCTTTTCGCTAAAGTTTTAGGTGAAGACCAAACTGCAGCAGTGTCTAACTTCTTGACATTGCTTGCAGAGAACAATCGTTTAGTTCTTCTTCCTGAAATTGCAGCAGAATTTGAGCAGCTTAAATCACAGAATAACAATACTGTGGATGTTGTGATTGAATCAGCATTCCCATTAACTTCAGTACAAGAACAATTGCTTGCGCATGCATTAGAGAAGAAATTCGAAGCTGCTGTAAGCGTGACTGTTGAAGTTAATCCAGCCCTAATTGCTGGCGTAGTTATTCGTGCAGGCGACCAAGTGATAGATGATTCTGCACTTAATAAGCTTGAAAAAATGCGTACTCGTCTTCTAGCTTAATTGCATTTAGAAGACTGAACTTTAAAAAGATTGAGGTATAGCGCAATGCAACAACTGAATCCATCCGAGATCAGTGCGCTCATTAAACAGCGTATCGGCGATCTGGACACCAGCGCAACCGCTAAAAACGAAGGTACCATTGTTATGGTATCTGACGGTATTGTGCGCATTCACGGTCTTGCTGATGCAATGTACGGTGAAATGATCGAATTCGACGGCGGCCTTTATGGTATGGCACTGAACCTAGAACAGGATTCAGTGGGCGTCGTTGTTTTAGGTAACTACTTAAGCCTTCAAGAAGGTCAAAAAGCTCGTTGCACAGGTCGTGTATTAGAAGTTCCGGTTGGTCCAGAACTTTTAGGCCGTGTAGTAGATGCTTTGGGTAACCCAATTGATGGTAAAGGCCCGATCGATGCAAAATTAACTGATGCTGTTGAAAAAGTAGCACCAGGCGTAATTTGGCGTCAATCAGTGGATCAACCTGTACAAACTGGTTATAAATCAGTAGATACAATGATCCCAGTAGGCCGTGGTCAACGTGAGTTGATCATTGGTGACCGTCAAACTGGTAAAACAGCAATGGCGATCGACGCGATTATCGCTCAGAAAAACTCTGGCATTAAATGTGTATACGTAGCAATCGGTCAAAAACAATCGACTATCGCTAACGTAGTACGCAAGCTAGAAGAAACTGGCGCTATGGCGTATACAACTGTTGTAGCAGCAGCTGCAGCCGATCCAGCAGCAATGTTGTACTTGGCTCCATACTCTGGCTGTACAATGGGTGAATACTTCCGTGACCGCGGTGAAGACGCGCTTATCATTTATGATGACTTGTCTAAACAAGCTGTTGCTTACCGTCAAATTTCATTGCTTTTACGCCGTCCACCAGGTCGTGAAGCTTACCCAGGTGACGTGTTCTATCTACATTCACGTCTACTTGAACGTGCTTCTCGTGTATCTGCTGACTACGTTGAGAAATTCACTAACGGTGAAGTTAAAGGCCAAACTGGTTCATTAACTGCATTGCCGATTATTGAAACTCAAGCGGGTGACGTATCTGCATTCGTACCAACGAACGTAATTTCGATTACTGATGGTCAGATCTTCCTTGAAACATCATTATTCAACGCAGGTATCCGTCCTGCTGTGAACGCGGGTATCTCTGTATCTCGTGTAGGTGGTTCAGCGCAAACTAAGATCATCAAGAAATTGTCAGGTGGTATCCGTACTGCACTAGCACAATATCGTGAATTAGCTGCATTCGCTCAGTTCGCTTCTGACCTTGACGAAGCAACTCGTAAGCAGCTTGAACATGGTCAACGTGTAACTGAGTTAATGAAGCAAAAACAATATGCTCCTTACTCAATTGCTGACCAAGCTGTTTCAATTTATGCATCTAACGAAGGTTACATGGCTGACGTTGAAGTGAAGAAAATCGTTGCATTTGATGCTGCGTTAATTTCTTACTTCCGTTCAGAAAATGCTGCGTTAATGCAAAAAATTGACGAGACTGGTGCTTACGATAAAGAAATCGAAGCAGCAATCAAAGCAGGTATTGAAAGCTTTAAAGCGACTCAAACTTACTAATTTAGCAACTTGCTAATTAGTGTTGGTTTGGTTCACGGATCAACCTTCGAGGGCTCGAAAGGGCCTTTGAATACTAGGTTAAGCGTATGGCAAATTTAAAAGAAATTCGCGCCAAAGTAGCTAGTATCAAAAGCACGCAGAAGATTACTCGAGCGATGCAGATGGTAGCAGCTTCTAAGATGCGTCGTGCGCAAGAGCGCATGGCTCAAGGCCGTCCGTATGCCGAAAATATGCACCGTGTAATTGCTCATTTGGTACAAGCGAATCCTGAATACAAACACCGTTATATGGTTGAACGCCCAGTTAAGCGCGTTGGCTATATCATCGTGTCTTCAGATCGTGGCCTTGCTGGTGGTTTGAACATTAACTTGTTCAAGAAAGTGGTAAAACACGTTCAGCAGCAACAAGAGCAGTCAATTGAAGTTCAATTTGCTTTAATTGGTCAAAAAGCGGTTTCGTTTTTTAAAAACTACGGCGGTAAAGTGCTTGGTGCAACAACTCAGGTTGGTGATGCGCCGAGTCTTGAACAGTTAGCTGGTTCTGTACAAGTTATGTTGGATGCTTATGATAAAGGCGAGTTAGATCGTATTTATCTAGTGTCAAACGGCTTTGTCAATGCCATGACTCAAAATCAAAAAATCGAACAACTTGTACCTTTAGCTGCGGCTGAAGAAGACAAGGGTCTAAATCGTCAATACGGTTGGGACTATATCTATGAGCCAGAAGCTGAAGAGCTATTAAATGGTTTGTTGGTTCGTTACATTGAGTCTGTGGTGTATCAAGGCGTGATCGAAAACATCGCGTGTGAGCAGTCTGCTCGTATGGTTGCAATGAAAGCTGCAACTGATAACGCTGGTGAATTGATCAAGAACCTACAACTTATTTATAACAAGCTGCGTCAAGCCGCGATTACTCAGGAAATTTCTGAGATCGTTGGTGGTGCCGCTGCCGTTTAACATTATTTTGAATTGAGGAGACAGCAATGAGTAGCGGTCGTATCATTCAGATCATCGGCGCGGTTATCGACGTCGAGTTTGAACGCAACAGCGTTCCTAAGATCTATGACGCTCTCCACGTTGACGGTACTGAAACTACATTAGAAGTTCAGCAACAACTTGGTGATGGCGTAGTTCGTACAATTGCGATGGGATCTACTGAAGGTCTTAAACGTGGTTTGAACGTAACAAATACTGGCGCTCCGATCTCTGTACCTGTAGGTACAGCGACTCTTGGCCGTATCATGGACGTTCTTGGTCGCCCTATCGATGAAGCTGGTGATGTTGCTACAGAAGCGCGTTTACCAATTCACCGTCAAGCGCCTTCTTATGCTGAACAAGCTGCTTCTACTGACCTTTTAGAAACTGGTATTAAAGTCATTGACTTACTTTGCCCGTTCGCTAAAGGTGGTAAAGTTGGTCTGTTCGGTGGTGCCGGTGTTGGTAAAACTGTAAACATGATGGAGTTGATCAACAACATCGCGAAAGCTCACTCAGGTTTATCTGTGTTTGCTGGTGTTGGTGAGCGTACTCGTGAAGGTAATGACTTCTATCACGAGATGAAAGACTCTAACGTACTTGACAAAGTAGCGATGGTTTATGGTCAGATGAACGAGCCACCGGGTAACCGTTTACGCGTAGCGTTGACTGGTTTGACTATGGCTGAGTACTTCCGTGACGAAAAAGACGAAAACGGTAAAGGCCGTGACGTTCTATTGTTCGTGGATAACATCTACCGTTATACACTTGCGGGTACTGAAGTATCAGCACTTTTAGGTCGTATGCCTTCAGCTGTAGGTTACCAGCCAACTCTTGCAGAAGAGATGGGTGTTCTACAAGAACGTATTACATCGACTAAGTCTGGTTCTATTACGTCAATCCAAGCGGTATACGTACCTGCCGATGACTTAACAGATCCATCGCCTGCAACTACATTCGCTCACTTAGACGCAACTGTAGTATTGAGCCGTGACATCGCATCTTCTGGTATTTACCCAGCGATCGATCCACTTGACTCAACTTCACGTCAGTTAGATCCACTAGTAGTGGGTGCTGAGCATTACGAAATCGCTCGTTCAGTTCAAAACGTTCTTCAACGTTACAAAGAATTGAAAGACATTATCGCAATTCTTGGTATGGACGAATTGGCAGAAGAAGACAAACTTACTGTATACCGTGCACGTAAGATCCAACGTTTCTTCTCTCAACCGTTCCACGTAGCTGAAGTGTTTACTGGTGCTCCTGGTAAACTTGTACCGCTTAAAGAAACAATTCGTGGCTTTAAAGGTCTTCTAGCTGGTGAATACGACCACATCCCAGAACAAGCGTTCTACATGGTTGGTGGTATTGACGAAGTGATTGCTAAAGCTGAGAAACTTTAATTAGTTCCCTAATTTAGGAGATTCTCATGGCGACTATGCAATGTGACGTTGTAAGTGTTAAAGAGTCTTTGTACTCTGGCACTGTAACTATGCTAATTGCTAAAGGTGCTGGCGGTGAGTTAGGTATTATGCCTGGACATGCTCCGTTGGTAACTTTACTCAAGCCGGGCGCAATTCGCGTTCTGCTTGAAAATGGTACAGAAGAGTTAATCTATGTATCTGGTGGTGTTCTAGAGGTTCAACCGCACGTCGTTACGGTTCTTGCAGATACTGCAGTCCGTGCCGAAAACTTAGATGAAGCTGCAATTATTGAAGCACGTAAACATGCTGAACAATTGCTTGCAAATCAAAAGAGCGATTTGGACTCTGCTGCTGCGCTTGCTGCTCTTGCAGAAACTGCTGCTCAGTTGGAAACCATCCGCAAAATCAAAAACCGCGCTCAATAAGACGCAGTTCGAGATTGAAGAACCACCCGAAAGGGTGGTTTTTTTCTGCCTAAATTAAGGTAAATAAACAGATAAATCTAAAGTTGTATAGAAAATATGCAAAAAGAGGCGTACATTAATTCCATTCTTTTATCTCGCTGCCTGCCATGAATCTCATTGCTTTTGAGCCACACTTTTGGGAACTTTATCAAGATTTTGATCAATATTATTTAAGTATTGCGGTCGACATGAGTTCGGTGGTGTCTTGTTGGGATGTGGAATTGACGCATGAAGAAGTGCAGCAATATGAGCATCGTGGTCGTGTCAGTATTCAAGAACTGGCAAAAGAGATGGTGGCTGCAACCTATAGAGGTGATTTTAGTTCTTTGGAAAGTCGCTTGGTGAAACCGTATGAACGACAAGCCATGCAAGCTGCGTTTAAAACATGGCAACAGCAGCAAGCTGAATAACTGGTTTATGCGGTTATGGGTTCATCGGTAAGATTGAAAACTCGCCATTGGCAATAATTTTAAGCTTAAAAATTTCAGTAAAACCTTCTGCATAGCAGGGAATTTCTAATTTTTTATAGGTGGCTCGAATCCCAATTTCAGGAATATTGGCCTTACCTTCTCTATAACTATTACGCTCTAAAGTACTGGCCAAATCAGTGTCAAAATAATAAGCAATCACGTCAAAGCCAGCATCTCGCGCACGTTGAATATAACGTGCACGATCCATACGTGTCGGGTTGGTATTATCAATCACCATTTTGGTTTTAGACACTAAACCAGCTTCAAAAATTATATTTTCACGATGTCGAGTTTTCAGCATATCAAGATTAATACGCAAATGACTGTGGTATAAATTCAACATATAAAATGTGGATTTACCCGATGCTTGTACGCCGGTAAAAATAATCAGTTGCATAGTGGATGAAAAAATCTGTAGGCCTTATATTGCATATTAAAGCAGCTACAGGCTTTTGCTACAATTTCTGCACTACCAATAACAACAAAATAGGTCAGGACTTTTTATGTATACACTTCGATTATGTTTCTGCTTATTGCTGGCAATGCCGCTGCTTGCCTGCCAAAGCCAATATGTCACCACACCGAATGTCGCAACTGAAGCCGCATTGGTGGCAGAATCGGTGGATAATGGCATCAGTACAGAACTTGAAATTCCCTATTTATCCGCTTTTCGCAACCTAAGACAAGCCTATAACCATTGTGTGGCGTTCACCTCAGCAGAAGCTTATGTGTATACCGACAATCGGCTGGAAGAACATTTGGAGCAGGGCACGCTGATGGCGCGTACAGAAAATGGTGCTTTTCTGCATAAAATGTTGGTGGAGGGAATGGGAGCTGACAAAACTCGAATTACCCTGTTCCTGCCAGCCAAATATCATTTTGCTCAAGCCCGTTTTAAGCAAGATGTGCAACGTGCACTCGGACAAGATAAAAACTGTAATACTTATGAATTTGCTCAATCTTAAAGTAAGAAAAAGAGGCAGTTGTTTATTTTCTGGTTGAGAGATTTCCCATGCTTAAAAACTCTCAATTTTTCAATGGATTTGGATATGGTCTATCAACAACATGCGGAAAATTTTAGATTAAAAATATTGTAAATTTACAGCATGACATTTTGTGAGGTGTAGTCGATAAACCGATCATCAGGCAGTGAATCACAAGAAGTAGCAAACCGAGAGAATTGCTTACAAATTCATCACGCTGACCTATTTATTCTTCCTCTATAGTAGAACAAGGTTGTTTAAAAAATAATCTCAACACTTATAAGATGGAGAGAATAAATATGGCAACAATGAAAGCAGCCGTAGTGACTGCATTTAATCAACCACTACAAATACAACAAGTCGAAATTCCTAAAGTCACGCCGGGCAAAGTCTTGGTCAAAATTATCGCGACAGGTGTCTGTCATACCGACTTACATGCCATGCATGGCGATTGGCCTGTTCAGCCAACCTTACCTTTTATCCCCGGGCATGAAGGGGTGGGTGAAGTAGTTGAAATTGGTGAAGGAATTGAACATTTAGAAGTTGGTGATATCGTCGGTATTCCTTGGTTATATTCAGCGTGTGGGCATTGTGATCATTGCTATGCGGGCTGGGAAACCTTATGTAAACAACAACAGAACTCAGGCTATTCGGTCAACGGCAGTTTTGCAGAATATTGCTTAGCCGATGGTGATTATGTCGGTGTGATTCCTGAGGGTGTCGATCTACTGGAAATCTCACCTATTCTATGTGCTGGTGTCACCGTTTATAAAGGACTGAAAATGACCGAGGCTAAAACTGGGGATTGGGTTGCCATTTCCGGTATTGGCGGTCTAGGTCATGTGGCGGTGCAATATGCGAAAACAATGGGTTTTAATGTCGTGGCGATTGATGTTGATGACTCAAAACTTGAGTTGGCCAAAAATCTCGGCGCCGATGTCGGCATTAATGCCTTAAAAACCGATGTGAAAGAGGCGGTATTGCAGGCAACGGGTGAAGGTTGTCATGGTGTCTTGGTGACTGCGGTTTCTCCGAAAGCCTTTGAACAAGCCGTGTCGATTATACGTCGCGGTGGTACGATGGTCTTAAATGGTTTGCCGCCCGGCACTTTTGACTTGTCGATCTTTAACATGGTGCTGGAGGGAATTACGGTACGTGGTTCAATTGTTGGGACACGTCTGGATTTAAAAGAAGCGCTAGATATTGCCGCGCGCGGTAAAGTCAAAGCACATATTCATGTTGAACCGCTTGAAAATATCAACGATATTTTTGATCGTATGGAAAAAGGTAAAATTGATGGCCGTATCGTGATTGATATGCGGCTTTAATGCAAAATCCCACAGCAACATAACATAGAGCAAAATCAAGACAGACCAGTTCAGTATGATCGAAAGGTCTGTCTTGCATGTTTAGAGCTAAGAGAAAATTAGCTTTCTGATGTTTTTTCTTGAGCTGAATGATCTGAAATGATCATGCTGGCAAGTTTCACCATCTCCAGTTGGATATTGCCCATTTGATTTTTAATTTTCTGAATATCCACTTGAGTTAAATCCATTTGGCCATTTAAAAAGGGTGAAGCCAAAACTTGCTGATTGGCAGCTTGTAAATTGCTGCGAATATCATTGATTTCAGTGCTTTTTAGGTTCAGTCCACTGAGTGCCTGATTAAAACCTTTCAATTGTTGTTGTAGCTGATCGGCTGCCTTTTGCAGTTGAATCGGGTCTTGGCTACTGACCGCCGTTTCAATATCGCTTTGGGTTTGTTTCAATTGCTCAACATAGCTGCCCGCTTTCAATTGCATGTCGGCGACATCACGGACAATGTAAAACATATTGCCGCTTTTCAGTGGAGTTGAATTTTGAGTTGTGCTGCTTGGCGCATTTTGCGTATCTGTCGCAGAAATGCTTTGTTCAGAGCTATTCGCATCCAGCTGATTATTTTCAGGTGTAGTTGCAGGCTCGCAGCCAATTAAAACCAAAACACCTGTAAAAATGGCAAAAGGAACAAGGGCATTCTGTACAAGCTTTTTCATTCGATTATCACTAAATTCAGTCTTTATGAATTGAATATAGGGGCTAAATGTGGATTAAAAATAGAATGTTGCAAAGCAATAACAAAAAACCAATTGGCTCTTTCAGATGTTAAAAAAAGAGGGCATTGAGCCCCCTTTCTTCACCGAGATATAAAATCTTAACCACGCACAATTTTAATGATGCTGTGAGTTTTATCATTGATGAGGATGTAATCACCATTCACTTTAATCCAATGCTGATTTTTACCGGCTTTACTTAAATGTTTTTTTTGATTTTGGTTGAACTTGTAGCTCGAAGTTTGGTATTGGCTTGGAACTTTGTGGCCAATTTTCCAATCTTTCGATGGTTTGAACACTTTTTTATCAGCTTGTTGCTTATGCTGATGCGTTGGAGCTTTATGTTGCTGAACTTGCGTTTTCTTTGGTTGATGATCTTGTGGCGCAGCCATAACCGGTGCAGCAACCAATGCAGTGGAAAGAGATAAAACAATAGCTTTCACGAGAGTATTCATTTATTCACCTAATTGTTATAGCGGTTTGTCTATGACTTCATCATAGGACTAAGTGATTGATAAATAGTGAAAGGAATGTTGTTCAAATATAAAAATAATGAGCAAACTGTGAAGAAGTTTCGAAATGGGTAAAATTTATTAGATTTTTGATTTTAATAAAAAAATGTAAATATCTACAGCGCTGTAGATATTTACATTGATGTTACAAATTATTGAATATTCATTTTACTTTTCAAGTTCTGCTTGAATCGCGTCAAGTAAACGAGGGTCTTCTGCAGTAATGTCTGGTGCAAAGCGTGCCACTACTTCACCTTTTTTATTCACCAAGAATTTTTCAAAGTTCCAAAGGACTTCAGGTTTTGGATTAGGTGTTAAACCATAATCGACTAAGTCTTTCCACCATGGGCCTTCACCAATACGCTCAGGAATTGCTTGAATTAATGTTTGATATAAAGGATGTTTGTCGTCGCCAGCAACAGAAATTTTTGAGAAAAGCGGGAAGTCGACTTTATAATTCAGTGAGCAAAATTCTTGAATTTCTGCATCCGAACCGGGTTCTTGCGCTAAGAAATTATTTGCTGGAAAACCTAAAATTTCTAAACCTTGCGCTTTGCTATTGCTGTACAGTTTTTCTAGACCTTCATACTGTGGGGTAAGGCCGCATTTTGATGCAACGTTCACTAACAGTAAAACTTTACCTTCATATTGATTTAATGTGGTCTCTTCACCAGAGATCGTTTTAACGGGGATGTTATATACAGAAGCCGTCATAATAATTCCTAATAGATGTCGTTATGTCCAATCCTGTTTTAAAGGGAAAACATCGTCACGGCAAGTCTTTATCATCTAGCTTTTTGCATATTTTTTGTAGTGTTTAGTGCTTTTGTTGCAGAAGGAATACCTATTTCATTGGCCGATTTATTTATTCAAAACTTTGAAAATTAAAGGAGAAAATCAGCAAAATATAAATAGAATTTTTGATTACTATAGTCACAATCAAATCAATTGCGCGCAGTATGTTTAAAGCCAGTTCATCTGATTCAAATTCAAGCGCCATGCCATTGTGGATTTATAGTTTTCCTATGATTCCAGTGCTGATTTGGGCCATTAATATGGTGGTAACCAAATATGCAGCATCGGTCATTGAGCCTGTCAGTATTAGTTTTTGGCGAATGTTGATTGCACTTATTGTGATGCTGCCATTTGTGTATTCGGCACTCTATCGTCAGCGTATTCAAATACGACATCACGTTTGGCAGTTGGCTGTGTTGGGTTCATTGGCTATGTTGGTCTATCAATGTCTGTCTTATTGGGCTGGACACAGTACGACCGCAACCAATATGAGCATTATTAATGCATTTATTCCGATCTTTACCATTTTGGTGAGTTGGCTGGTACTGGCAGAGAAACCAAACCGTTATGCAGTGATTGGAGTTTGATTTCAATTTCTGGTTTGTTCTATCTCATTGGTCAAGGTTCATTGCTTACTGTATTGCACGGCGGCTTTCATTTTGGTGATGGGCTTATGATTATTGCGGTCATTGCCTATGCGTTGTACGGGGTATTACTACGTTATTGGAAATTGCCTATTACGCTTGCTGCAAGTCTTTTTATGCAAACGTTGCTGGCCTTGTTGATGCATATCCCATTATTAATGTATTTCGGACTTGAAATTCTCAATGGTCAGAATTATCAGCCTGTACTCTATGCCGCATTGCTTCCCTCGATTGTTGCACCATTTATGTGGATGAAAGCAATGCAAACATTGGGGCCGAACCGATCAAGTATATTTACCAATTTGGCACCAGTATTGACGGCTATAGTAGCTTATTTTTATTTGGGCGAGCAGTGGATGTCTTATCATACCATTGGCACTTTGATGGCGATATTTGGCGTAATTTTGGCACAGCGTAAAGTTTGAAAATGTCTTTTTTTGAATCTGCCTAGCGATGTTGGTGTGGTGTTTTTCCGGTATAGCGTTTAAAAAAAGTAATAAAACTTGAGCTATGTTGATAACCGAGCTCAATGCTTAATGCCTTAATAGAGACACCCATTCTGAGTTTTTGAATGGCGTATACAATTTTTGCGCGGTTGCGCCACTCGGCTAAACTCATATTGAGTTCAGTTTGGCTTAGACGTAGTAATTGACGCTCACTTAGCGAAAATTGGGAAAGGCATTGTTGTAAGCTCAATACAAAATGTTCGGATCGTGCTAAAAATTCTAAAATGGGTTTTAGCACCACATGATGGCTTTGTGGCAAGTAATGCTGATGCTTTGGTGCATGAAGTAATTGATCCAACAACACTTGTAGTAAATGGCGATAACGTTCTATTTCATCGGGTTGTGCAGATAGTGATAGCGTTTCTTCCACCAACAAACGGAAGAAAGGTTGAATGCTAAAAACCTCTGTTTGCTTTGGAAATTTTTGACATAAATGTGGGGCTAGACGAATCGCAACATATCGGATCGGTTGATCATCAATGGCAAAAGAACAATGCTCGGTTTGTGGTGGAATCCAAAGACCATAGCTTGCAGGCGAGAGATGATGTTGTCCCGCAATTTCATATTCAAACACACCATTTAAGCAAAAATTAAAATCTCCCCACAGGCAGCAATGAGGATATACCGTGTCACTTTGTATGTAGTGTGCTTCGAATAACTCAATATCCTGCTCGATAAAATTGTGCATACGTCCCTGTTGCTGTGTCTAAACTACGGTATAAATGTCTGAAATGATGTATTTCAATTAAAACCGACATTCAGCACAATAACCAGATGACATTTGTATGCATTCAAGGCTCAAAGGAGGGCGTATGCAAGTTCAGCCACGATGGACGAAATTTGCCATTCTTTTACCTTTGGTTGCTGTTTTTATCTGGTCGTTGAATATTACTGTAACACGCTATGTGACGGATTATATTTCACCAGTCAGTATTAGTTTTTATCGCTGGTTCGTGGCGTTTATTATTTTAACCCCTTTCATGCTAAAAACAGTGTGGCAACAACGCGAATTAATTCAGCGATACTGGAAGCAACTGGCCGTACTCAGTGCATTTGGTATGGTGCTTTATCAAGGGTTGGGCTATACCGCAGCACATTATACGACGGCAACGAATATGGGGATTATTAATGCTTTTATTCCTGTCTTTACTATTGCTGTTTCTTTTATGTTGCTCAAGGATATTCCGAGCCCTTACGCATTAATTGGCTGTTTGATCTCATTTACTGGGTTGCTGTTTGTGGTTGCTCAGGGCGATTTTTCAAATTTACTGCAAATGGGTGGGCATCTTGGCGACATCATGATGATTTTTGCCGTGTTCTTTTATGCCTTTTATGGGGTGTTTCTGAAGAAATGGCAGTTACAAATTCCGTTGTTACTGAGCCTTTATGTGCAGATTTTTTTTGCTTTGCTTTACCACCTCCCTTTTTTGCTCTACCTCGGTATTGATGCCATTAATATGCAAAATGCGCCAAGTGTATTTTATGCGGGCATTTTTCCCTCTTTAATTGCGCCATTGGTTTGGATGCTCGCTGTGCAGCAACTCGGGCCAAATCGAACCAGTATTTTTATGAATCTCACACCCGTTTTTACTGCTTTGATTGCATATTTTTGGTTGGGTGAACAGTGGATGTTTTACCACAGTATTGGAACCGTCATGGCAATTGGTGGGGTAATATTGGCGCAGCGCAAAGTGAAAGGGTAATTTTTGAAAAAAATTAATCAGAAATATTGCTTAAAAAAACAACAAACGAGATATATTATTGCATAGAACAAATCTTTTGAAAGTGTAGTTTTTAGCGTATTTTTGAATTAAAAAAGTAAATGCTCGTCTTAAAAGTTTATCAAAAATAGATACATATTTTTATTAAATGGTTATAAAACATGAATAAATTGCATTTGTATTAGTTAGATTTATATAAAAAATCTATTTGTTAAATATAAAAAAATATTACATAATGCCTTCATCGTAAATGATCAAGTTCAGATGATGAATTACTTGATTGTTCACCCAGAGTTTTAAAGACCCTCTGGATGTGATTAATGCACATCCTTTTTTATGCTCAGCCGTCCCTATATGGCTGAGCTTTTTTTTGTCTAAAATTTAATGATTAGGTTTATTGATCACCCGCAATTAAGTGCGGATGATTTCTCCAGTTTCAGCATCAATAATTTGGCTTGGCTCTTGGCTTAAGCCTAAATCACCATTTAAATACTCTAAATCATTGGCAAAATATTGACTGGCTTCTTGTAAAGAGCGTGCCGGATTTAATCCTGCAGGATTGGCACTGGTCGAAACAATAAAGCCATTAAATGCTTGGCATAAAGCGACACATAAAGAGTGGGTGGTAACGCGAACGGCTACTTTAGGGTGGTTGCCTTTGATCCAGCTTGGGATATGTTCACCTGCAGGTAACAACCAAGTGGTTGCTCGTTCAGTGGGTTTACGATTACTCCATGAGGCAATCACTTTTTCGCGCATTTCTGGGCTTAAGCCTTGGAGTAAATGTTCAACTTGTGCCACATTTGCTGCCAGTAAAATGACACCTTTTTCTATAGGGCGCTGTTTTAACTTTAAGATTTGGTGAAAGGCTTGCTCATTATAGGGATCACAGCCTAGGCCCCAAACAGCCTCTGTAGGATATGCCAGTACCTGACCTTTTTTGAGACAGGAAGCTGCTTCGGCAACAGAGGTGGTAATCATTTCTCGGCCCTTCATTTGTTTAACAAAGGGCTATTGTGAACCTAATTTGCCCATCCGACAACGTAGGTAATGTCCAGACTGTTGAATCGCATGTCCTAAAAGCTCTAATTCCATCAGCTTTCCTGTTAGCGTTGCAGCATCCATATTCAAATGAATAGACAATTGATCTAGATCTTGACCGACCCAGTCTAATTGTAAATATACCGAAATTAAGTCATCGGGAATGTGTTTTGTAGTAGATGAAAGCGCTTGATCAATATTATTCTTTTCAAAGGTGTTGTTTGCAGCTTCGGCTTGCCATTGCGTTGCAAGCGCTAATTCTTCAATCACTTGTTGAGGATGATCAATTAAAATTGCACCATCACGAATCAGTTGATGGCAGCCTTGATGATGTTCACTGTATATATGGCCTGGAATGGCAAATATAGTTTTACCTTGTTCTGCAGCTAATTTGGCGGTAATGAGTGAACCACTTTTTAAGGTTGCTTCAGCAACAATCACACCCAAACTTAAGCCACTGACAATACGGTTGCGACGAGGAAAGTGGTGCTGTAGGGGCGGGGTAAAGGGTAAAAATTCAGTGATGATGGTACCGTTCCGCTTCAGAATGTCTTGTCGAAGCGTTTGATTAGAACTCGGATAAGTCTGTTCTAACCCTGTGCCTATGACCGCAAGAGTACGTTGGTGTTGTAGTGCAGCACGATGTGCGGCTTCATCAATTCCTTGGGCTAAACCACTACAAATATAAAAGCCTTGTTCACTTAAATAGTAGGCAAAGTCATAGGCAACTTGACGTCCATGCGGGCTTGGTTTGCGACTGCCGACGATTGCTACTTGGGGGTGAATCAGGGCTTGAACATTACCTTGACCGAATAATAGTGGCGGCTTGTCTTGATAATGTTGTAGTTGTTGTGGATAGGTGGGATCACATTGAGTAATCACAAAGTCACAATCTTTTTGAATTTGAGCAAGGCATTTTTCGAATTGTTGTTGATTCACATCTTGTTGAAAATCACGAAAGCGTTGTAAGTGATTTTTATGAATCCCCAGCATTTGCCAAGTTTCATATTGTTTTGGATCTAGGGCATGTTGCAGTGAAGGAAAATGCTGCTGAATCTTATAAAAACTCGTGAGCGAGTGCTGTACAAGAAACCACAGGCGAATGTAATCGAGTTGCAGAGGAGTGAGTGCATGAAGCATATAGAGACCTTTTGCCGTCTTCTTTTTATGTTTTTTATTTTTTAAAAATGAAATGAGGCTGTATGTCAGCCTCATTGATGATCCATGTTTAGGATTAGTCGTCCATCAGTGGTGGCTGAATGCTCGCACCAACTTTAATTGGTAATTCACTTTCTAGCACGTATGCGTAACTGAGGTTATCAAATGTTTTGAAGACCATAATGTTGCCGATACGTTGCCCCGGAAGTTGAACACGTTCTTTGGTCTTCGGATCTGTGACGATTTCGCCTTTTTGATTTACGCTAAATACATGACCAGATTGAACGCCTTGTAAACTACCACGGTCAATGGTTACTACACTGTGAATTGCAGCAGTTCCAATAGAGCCCATAACGCGAACAATGCTACCACCAGCAGTCACATTATCTGCATTGGTTGGGTAGAACAATGTTGGCAGCATTGGGTCGTATTCAGGAAGGACACGGTCACCACGACGAACTTCAGCATTGTAAGTATCAGTTAACTCTAATGAGGTAATGTCATTTTCACCGCGAACAGCAACACCAGACGCCACTTGAGTAAGCTCTAAACCAGCATTGTATTTTTTACCATTGGCATCAGTGAAAATGTATGGTTCGCCTTCGCGATAAACGGCGTAGCGTTGACCAACTTGCATGCCTTGACCGCGTGCATATACAGTTTGACCTTTGGCAGCCAATACACGTTGATCGGCAGTACCCAGAATATATGGTGTACCTTCAATAGACTCAGGAGCAACGATCATGCTGCGCTCAAGCCATTGCTTGATATATTCTAATGGGATAACAGGAATGGCACTGTTTAATGATTCAACACGAACTTGAGGCTGAAGTTTGGTGCCGCCTGTATAGCGACGAATGATTCCTTCACAGCCATCACCTTCATCTTTACCAATGATCGGTCGACCATTGTAAGTACACATCAATAGGCGGTCACCTGGGAAAATCCAATGAGGATTTTTAACGTGTTTATTACTTGCCCAGATTTCAGGCCAGCGAACTGGATTTTTTAAAAAGCGTTTTGAGATATCCCAAAGCGTATCGCCTTTTTTCACCACATAGACCTGTGGTGCGCCGGCTTTTAAAGAAGGTGGATTGACGTTGCGGGCAGGGGCAGCTTCAGCAACACTGATCATACCCATCCCCACACTTACACACACGGTAAGCGCCAATAATTGCTTTTTAAACCCCAAGGCACTAAAAGTTGGCATGCCCTTCAAAACCTTTTTCATTATCATAATTCCTAAAATTATGTATGTAGTTGCGTTATAATAACGATATTACACACAATTTTTTGATGAAGCATTCCTTCATTTTGTTTTTTGATCAATGGCATAAGTGAGGACGTCGTATGGCCTTATTACCTATTTTAAGTTTCCCTGATCCCCGTCTTCGTACCATTGCAAAACCAGTCGAAGAAGTTACTGACGAAATTCGCCAGTTAGCTGCCGACATGTTTGAAACTATGTATGAAGCACCGGGCATTGGCCTGGCAGCAACACAGGTAGATCACCATATTCAGCTGATTGTCATGGATTTATCTGAAAATAAAGATCAACCCATGGTATTTATTAACCCCAAAATTACGCCATTGACGCAAGAGACCCAGCCCTATGAAGAAGGCTGCCTATCTGTTCCACAAATATACGATAAAGTTGAGCGTCCGTCACGCGTAAAAATTCAGGCAATTAACCTTGAAGGTCAATCATTTGAGGTTGAAGCGGACGGACTTCTCGCTGTTTGTATTCAACATGAAATGGATCACTTAAATGGTAAATTGTTTGTAGATTATTTATCGCCATTAAAGCGTCAGCGTGCGCGAGACAAAGTAGAAAAATTAGTTCGCCAGCGCGAAAAAGAGAAGGTTGCAGTGAAGCGTTAATTGTATTCGCTGAAAAAACTGGATTCTCAGCCCAATTTCGATTGGGCTTTGTTATACTTGGGGCAGACAAATTTTAGGGTTTGCCTGTGTGGTTACGTAGTGGTCTGCTACTGTCCTTTGTAGCAGTGTTTTTACAGATTGCTGTATTTTTGCAGCCCTTGTTGCCGAAGCAATATCAAATTGCTCCGGTCTGTGAAACCATCACGCGTGCACTTTTACTTCCAAATGTTCATTCTGAACATAGCGCTCATGGTCACCATGACCATATATCAGTTGCTCAAACTCAATTCAATCATTCACACGAACATGATGCAAGCCATCAATGTCAGTACTGTACGGTTTACGGTAATTTGGTATTGCCACCAGAACTTGATGTACAGGAAATCTTAGATCGTATTCAAGTGCGTTTGATTGCTTTTCAAAAAGCCTTTAAACACGTTTGGTTTGTCCTTCAGCAACTTTTTTTAATCCCTCAAGGTCGAGCCCCGCCACTGGCTGCATAAATCCGACGATTTTTACTTGGGTCTTAACTGGCTCCAGTACGCCTATATTTATGTATTCAGTGAGATAAAAAATGGCTCAGCCTAAATTCTTTCTACAGCCACTTGCGGCTGCAATTTGTGTCGCGTGTTATTCCAATATGACTTTTGCAGCAGAGATGCCATCAGATATGGCTGAACAAACTGCTGTTCAAACACTCGCACCTATCGTGGTTACAGCACACCAAGGGAATGATGCCAATGGTTTAATTGTCCGTGCCAATCCAAAACAGCCAATTCAACCGATTCCTGCCTCAGACGGTGCAGATTATTTAAAAAGTATCGTTGGATTCAGCGCCATTAAAAATGGTGGGACCAATGGCGATCCAACCTTTCGTGGAATGTTTGGTTCTCGTATTAAAATTTTAACGGATGGCACTGAAAATCTTGGTGCGTGCCCAAGTCGAATGGATGCACCGACTTCGTACATTTCACCAGAAAGTTATGATCGGATCTCGGTGATTAAAGGCCCACAAACAGTTCAATATGCCAATACAGGTTCAGCGGCGACGGTTTTATTTGAACGTAAACCAGAACTGTTTGATGAAGAGAAACATTATCGTGGCCAAGCCAGTGTGCTTATGGGTTCTTATGGTCGTTTAGATCACAACGTTGAAGCAGCAGCGGGTGATGAACATAAATATGTGCGCTTAAATGCTAGTCGCTCAGTAGCGGATAGTTATCAAGACGGTCATGGTAATACAGTACCTTCAGATTGGGAGCGTTGGAACGCAGATTTAGCTTTAGGTTGGACACCTGATGAAGATACCTGGATCGAACTGACTGGTGGTAAGGCCGATGGTGAAGCGGTGTATGCTGGCCGTGGTATGGATGGTTCTCAGTTTGCTCGTGAAAGTTTAGGGCTGCGTGTAGAGAAAAAAAATGTCACTGATGTGATTAAAAAGATCGAAGCGCAAGTGAACTATAGCTACAACGACCATGTGATGGACAACTTTAGCTTACGTACACCGCCATTGGTTGAAATGAAAATGGATAATGGCATGACCATGCAAATGCCAAATCCAATGGCAATGCAGGTGACGCGTCGTACTTTAAATGCACGTATGGCCGTGACACATGAGTGGGATAAGTTGCAGTTTATTATAGGTTTAGATACGCAAAATAATAAACATGCGGGCAGTATGACTGCGTTGATGATGCCATCGATGAATAAGCCACTCACTGAAGATATGCAATTTAATTCTTATGGCGGTTTTGGTGAATTAAGCTATCAGCTTAGTGAAAACAACAAATTGGTTTCAGGTGTACGTGTTGATCAGGTCAAAGTAAAAGATGAACGTGCAGCTTCTGCGAATAGTGGTTTTAATACTGAATTGAAAGAAACCTTACCAAGTGCCTTTATTCGATTTGAAAACCATCATCCTGAGCATGATGATGGTAAAACGTATATTGGTTTAGGTTATGTTGAACGTATGCCAGATTATTGGGAGCTATTCAGCCCTAAACATGGTAATGCAGGTTCGACCAATACATTTAACGGTGTTAATCCTGAAAAAACTTTGCAGTTGGATATGGGCTATCAACATACGCATGGAGCATTTAGTTCATGGGCATCAGCTTATGCAGGCTTAATTAATGATTACATTTTGATGAGTTACCATGATCATGGTTCGACATTTAGTGCAGGCGCTAAAAATGTAGATGCAACCATTGCAGGCGCTGAAGCGGGTGTCGGGTATCAATTTAGTGATGCCATTCAGGCGGATGTCAGTGCAATGTATGCTTGGGGTAAAAACACAACGGATAGTAAACCGTTACCACAAATTTCGCCTTTAGAAGCACGTGTAAATGTACGCTATATCCAAGATAAATATACTCTAGGCGCATTTTGGCGAGTAGTTGATGGTCAAAACCGCATCAGTAAAGATCAGGGTAATATCGTCGGCTATGATGTGAAAAAGAGTGGCGGTTTTGGAACCTTGTCATTAAATGGAACATATCATATTCATGATGGTGTGGATTTATCTGTTGGTGTGGACAACGTTTTAGATAAAGCTTATACCGAACATCTGAATAAGTTGGGTGATGCAGGTACTGGACTTGCAACGGATCAGCAGTTTAATAATATTGGCCGTAATTATTGGGCACGTATTTCCATGAAATTCTAAACTTTGCATCATGTCCAAATAGATTGCGAAATGAAAAGCAGAGTCTAGACTCTGCTTTTTTTTATTGATGCATGCTGGCCAATTGCTTGGCTTTAGATTGATACAGCGCTAAGCCTAATTTTTGTATTTCACGTCCTTTTTCTTGTAACCTTTGCTTTAAACTCGGCATATGCTTTGCCCCTGTATATAGCACTAAATTACGTGCTAAAAGGTAGTACGCAAACCAAGCTGCGGACTGAGGTTTGAGTCCGAGTTTGTGCATACGTTTCTTACCAATAAAAAACTGTGTTAGTTCTAAATGCTGTCGATACGCAAGTTTTTGTTGAATCGGGCGTAAATATTTATACTGCCGTTCAAAAGGTTCTTTGGATAAACTCGCCCCGAGCGCTGCGCTACTTGCATCTGATTTCGGATGGACAAATTGCATCCAATATAAAAGTTTCCAACCATCAGATTCTTTTTCAATTAACCACTTTTCATCGATTCCCATCAGCCAACCAACGTAGCGCCAAAAGTGTAGAAAATCTTCAGATTCCTGCTTTGATGGAAAAATCCCTAAAGCGCGGATGCCTAGCAACACGACACTGCTGAAAGCAAGGTTGGTCATGGCAAGATCGAATTGATTAATTGGCGTGCCCCACGTTGTATTGTCCCAACTTTTGCCCTTTTGTAGTTGATGACGAACCAAAGCGTGAATAAACCTCACATAGATAGTCGAAGTAAACCCAGCATTAAAACGATTTAAGCCATTCGGTTCCGTAATATCAATCCACCATTTAGTCGTTTCAGCCAAACGTGTGCCGGCTTGTTTATTTAAAGCCCCAGTCATCATTAATGGTTGGTTAAAACCTGGATAGAGATAACCAGCCATTAAGGATAAATCCCTTAAAATAAACCCATTGTTAATACCTAAGCGGTGAGTAAACTGCAAAGCATGTTCAATTTTAGTGTGATCCAACCAATTGGGAATCTGTTGGATATGCTGAAAAAACACTTCCAGTTCGGGAATGGTATGGGGAAGCTGATCGACCCCTTTAAATAGGGCCGTTTCAAAATATTCACGATGCAGCTTCGGATTTTTCATCATCCATGTGATGATTTTTTCCATTTCAGTGTCACCGGTTTGCAGTGCTTTGTTTAGAGACAGGTATTCTGCATAACTGGGTTGAGTCGAGCCCTTGGTTAAATGTGTAAGGGCAAAGCTCAGAATGTTACTTTGCTGGGTAGAGCTAAACGGCGCAAGTCTGGAATGAAAGAATGTAGACATTGTTAATACTTCAATGTTGTTGTTTAATTCAACACTAATACGAATATTTATTCGCATTCAATTCGTATAATTAAAATGATTATTGGATGTAACGCATGAGAAAAAGACCCCAGCAGCAGCGTGCACGTCTCATTGTAGAAAGTATTTTGGAGGCGGCGCAGTGGTGTATCGCAGAATATGGCTTGCTAGAATTGACGACACCGAAAATTGCCGATAAATCTGGTGTAAGTGTAGGTTCGATTTATCAATACTTTGAAAATAAAGAGCAAATAGTCGAAGAACTCTTATTACGTAAATCAGAACAATTGGGGTTGGCCTTAAAACAAACGATTGTAGAGCAAGAGCATCAGACCATCTACGAAGTTATTCCACTGAGTATTCAATTTGGTTTTGATATGTTGAAAGCTGATCGTGGTTTCTTTATCGAGATTTTAAAACACTGGCATCAATACAGTCGTTCAGATGCCTCTCAGGTTTTGGAAAAACATTTTTTTGAAGTTGGCATGTATTTATTTAACCGTTACTACCAACATTGGAGCTTTGAAACACTGAAAAATCGCTCATTTGTGATCATTAACAGTACTTTATTTACCATGATGCGCTATGTGAGTAATAACGACTTTTTAATTACTGAACAACAGCTTAAGAGAGAGTTGTCCAATATGATTTTGGCTTATTTAGAGTTTAAAGATGAAGTGAACTAAAATGAAAAATCTTGCTGAAGCACATAGATAAAGCTTAACAATAAATTCAATTACTCAATAAAATAAAAAAAGAGTGTTTAAATGGTTGTTCAGCATTTAGAAAATATAAAAAAAGTTATGCTGGCCATTCGATTTTTCATAATTTAAATCTGACTTGGTGTGAAGTCGGTGTCTTAGCTATTACAGGTGAAAACAGAATAGGAAAATCTACATTATTACCTATGATTGCCGGTTTATTGGAGAGTGATCAGGGCAGGATCTACATTAATGAACAAGAACAGAGCGCCAGTAATGATGAATATAAAAAATTAGTGGCATATGTACCTGATAAAAGTCCCGTGTATGATTTTATTCAGGGAGCGGAGTTTCTAAATTTGATTTGTAGCATTCGAAAGCTTAGCGCGGATGCTTATTGCAAATTTATCTCGTGGTTTAAATTAGAAGAATATTTAGATATACCATTTGCCCAGATGTCTTTTGGGACCACTAAAAAATTTTTACTTATTGCAGCTTGGGGTAATTTAAATGGATTTAAAGCATCATTTTGAGCATGACTAAAAATTTTGGATTGCTCAAAGTGTGCGAATGAATCAATTGAATCGAGCGGAATACATTGTATTGCTATTTATTGCGCTACTTACTTATTACCTTCAATTTTCTGGATAACTCAAAGCAATAGTGTGAAAAGTAGTGTAGGTGTGATTATTCCCTTGATCACGATTTATATTACTTTTATTCGATGGATCTATCGTAAACCTATAGAAATATACGGTGTCCTCCCCGTAATTATGGCTTCTATCTGGTTTGGATTAATTTTTTATGCGCTCATTTTTTACTAAAAACCACGTTTTTTAGTAAAAAAAGCCCATTTTGCAGAATAAATAAACAAACGTTGCATATTTTAAAAAATAAATGGGAAAAGGTGTTGCGTTGGGTAAGAAATGCTGTAGAATGCACATCCATCGGCGGTGATGAAGATTAAAACTTCTGATAAAACAGTGACTTAGTTAAGATTGATTAAGTTGGGTTTTAGAAAGAAAGTTTAAAATAATTTGAATTACTAGTTGACACTTTAGAAATAAAGTGTAATATAGCCGACCTAGCTTGCTGGTGACGAATCAGCAAGAAGATCATTAAGAGATTATGAAGAACAACTTGTGTGGATTTTTACTAGTTGATCAGTCGAAATTATTTTCATTGATTGATGGTAGAAATTACTCGAAGTTTATTTGAGAAATTAATGTCAGAAAATTGATGAGCCAGATTTGGTGTTTTGAATAAAGCACTATTGATTTTAAACTGAAGAGTTT
>NZ_LZDS01000007.1 GCF_001678755.1 Acinetobacter gandensis | reverse complement strand
ATAAGGATTTAATCATTAAGCAGCATTGGATGGCTGCGTCGGAGTAGGTTTGATTTCGCCCTTGTTTGCCTTTTGATGGCGCATACCATTGCGTAGCAGGATCAAACCAAATGGCAATATTTCCGCGACTCATGAGTGCTCGGTTATATGCGGGCCAATTGGTTGTGCGGTAGATTTTGTGTGTAGGCTTCTTCATTTGAAAATTATATCGCTGAAAAAGCCTTTACAGATAGGTTTGTGCAACAAAGCCGTTCTAAGCTAAATAAATCTTTGCCACATTTTTTGCCACACTTTTTTTAATGGCTATCACAAACTATCATATGCAAGTAATTGAATAATAGATAATTCAATAACTTATATTAGATAGAAATTGATAGGGTTGAGTTCTAGTGAGTTCAACTCCCGCCATCTCCACCAAAATTCTTTCCGAAGTAATCCATCGGAATATAAAAAAGCCTTTAAACTCAATGTTTAAAGGCTTTTTTATTGGCTGTATTGTCCGACCCTGTCCTAAGCTGTTTGCCCCAATTTATGTCTTCAGTGAGTAATTATTGGGAAAATTTACCCAATTATTTTTAGTATTAAATAGGGTAAGTACAGATGAAACCCACCGATACAGAATGTAGAAAAGCGCAACAGAATAAGAAGTCGTATAGCCTCTCTCATGAAAACGGTTTATCTCTACCTGTGACTACTGCTGGTCAATAATATCGAAATGTCCATTATACCGTTCATGTCTGAATGGGAGGGAGCAGTTGGCACTTCAGTTTGTGAAGCTGTTGTTCGTCTTACTTATAGGGTGCATAGACAGATAAATAGAAACTGTTTCAATAGTAAATATCTAGAATATCTATTTAAAAGCATGCAATATATTGGGTGCTTGAAAAATGATATTTGATTTATTTATTCAACCTTATTTTGCAAATAGAATTTGTAAACAATATAAAAGCCTAATAGAGTTAGATATCTAGTTTTTTAGTTTAATTAAATTGATCTAGAAATTTAGTTTGTTTAACATATTGAAATATATTAATAATTAATTATTCACTCGATAGAAATATAAATATGTATTTAATTAAATCAGCTATTCTGAGCGGCTAATAATCGAGAGATAACAAGTTTATATTGTTCCATGCGATCGACATCTTTTTCAGTTATCTGAGTTAAACGAGAGGCATCCATATTGTCCATTAAGTCAGCAAGTTTGACTTTTACTGCTAATGGATTAAGAGCAGTGCGTTCAGCAGCTTGCAAACGGGTTTCACCTGCTTGTTTCGTCAATGCTTGAATCGCGTCTACAATATGTGTAGCAAAACCTAAGGAGTTTAATTCGTGAGCGGTCGTTTCTGTATCTTCAAGTATGTCATGCAATATGGCCACAATTTTAGCATCTTGAGTATCGACGGCATTCATCACACGTAAAGGGTGTTGAATATAATCTTGTCCAGCTTTGTCCTTTTGACCCGCATGACGTTGTGTAGCCAAGTCAATAGCTATGTCTAAATTTGACATATTTAACCTATCTATAAAATTGAGCATTGGGAAAAATATTTTTTATTAAAAATAAAAAACCAAAACAAATGAAAGAAGCGGGGCTTTATGAAGTTTATAGTTAAGATAGATATATTAACAATCAAAAAAATTTGGTGTTGAAGGGTTTATCCAGTTATATCAACTGTAGGTAGGGGGTGATATAACTGGCTGCATAGATATCAATTAAATTTCACGCCAAACTTGGTTTTTATCTTTCAATGAAATCATAAAGTTAAAATTGTTATCATTACTGACCAATAGGCCTTCAGGAGTTTGCATCACGACTTTCAGTACAGTTCCCGTTTCAAAAACAAGGGGACTACAATTTTCTTTTTCTAAAGTCACTGGTTGCAAAAGTTCTACAATCGTGCTTTCCATTTTACTTCCCCATATCAGCATTGGTTGTTAATTGAGCTTAGCATATTATTGGTGAATTAACTATTTTTGTAAATATTGTAGGATGACTCAAATATTTTTTTTCATAAATATTTCTTTCACTTAGTTGGGTATTTATATCGGAATTATTGTTTTTATGCCCATGAATTTTATTTTTTAGTAAAAAATGAGTTTGTGCAACTTCGTGCTAAAGATACGGCTTAGATTAGTGTTCATTATTTTATTCGTATTTCGAATAGTTCTCTTTATTGAAATACGCTTTTCCGAAGAAATAAAAGTTAAAATTTCAGCTTAAATTCAGCTATGTGCTTAAAAATTGCATTAGATCACTTGATTGGGCACACAATGAATGAAAAATCTACGTAAAGTTTTAATGAGATATATCAGATTGTGTTTTCGAACATAATTTATCTATAAAACTGAATGTAATATAACTTTTAAGCTTTATCATTGCAGGTTAGTTTGAAAAGAAAAAAATAAAGGAATTCTTTTAGCAGATGTTTAAATCTTTTTTTCCAAATCCCAAATGGTTTTTTGGGTCCTTCATTGTTTGGTTTTTTATCAATATCGCGCTTTGGTATAGTGGTGGCAGTGAATGGGGAACAATCATAGGTTTACCAGAGAACTATCATCAAGCCGAATTACCGATTGGTGTGAGCCGTTTTTGGTCACCTTCCTTTATATGGTTCTATCTTTGGTTTTTTATCTCTAGTTGTATTTTTTCACTGGCCTGGAAAGTAAAGTCAAGCAATCCATGGCAACCATGGTCAGTCTGGGGCACAGCATTAATATTGTTTAATATCTGGTTCGGTGTCCAAATGAGTGTGGTTGTTAATGCTTGGTATAGCCCTTTTTATGATTTGATTCAAAAGATGTTGAGTAGTGGTGGCGGCAATGTAAATGATCTTTATATGGGAATAATGACATTTTTATATATTGCATTGGTTTATGTCACGTTTGCGGTATTGAACTTATTTTTCGTAAGTCATTATGTATTTCGCTGGCGTACGGCAATGAATGAGTTTTATACCTTGCATTGGGATCAGCTTAGACATATTGAGGGGGCATCTCAGCGAATTCAAGAAGATACGATGCGCTTTGCAAAAACCACAGAAAGTTTAGGTGTGAGTTTAGTTGAAGCGGTGATGACTTTAATTGCTTTTTTACCTGTTTTATTTAGTCTGTCTGCGCATGTAAAAGAATTACCAATAGTTGGTGAAATTCCGCATGCATTAATGTGGGCTGCGGTGGCTTGGTCAGTAGTGGGTACGCTCATACTGATGATTGTGGGCTATAAATTACCAGGACTCGAATTTAATAATCAGAAAGTAGAAGCGGCGTATCGCAAAGAGTTGGTGTATGGCGAAGATTATGCAGATCGCGCACAACCTCAAACATTAAAAGCGCTTTTTTCAAAAGTTAGATTTAATTACTTTAGACTTTATTTTCACTATGCATATTTTAATTTGGTTCGTATCTGGTACTTACAATTGGATAATATATACGGTACTTTTATTCTATTTCCTAGTATTGCAGCTGGCACTATTACATTAGGATTAATGATGCAAATTGGAAATGTATTCGGGAAAGTGCGTGAATCATTTCAATATTTAATTAGCTCATGGCCGACAATCATTGAATTGCTATCTATTTATAAGCGCTTAAAAATATTTGAAGAACAACTTAATAAAAAATAAATACTTAACTGTGAATTTAACCTGCTAAATGCAGGTTTTTTTTATGGGTTTATAATAATTGTTTTATGAAATCATCAGGTTAGAAAATAACTATACAAGTGTTTCATAATTTAAAAAGCATTACTGTAAATAAAAGTAAATATTTATAAATAGTGTATTAGATTTAATTGTTTTAAGTAATGAATAGATAAAAAAAATGACTAGCAGATAATTATTTTAACATTTAATTAGCATATTTGCTCTACTAAATGTGAACTAAGTCACAATTTCTCTTAAAACTTGTGCTTTTGAATGCATTATTTTTCTTGCTTAATGACTTTTTTGTTCGTAAAAGAAGTGTAATAAAAGCTAACTGTGATTTTCTTGTAACTTTGTTGAACTATTGCACATAAATCTATGTGTTTTTATTTCAGCTAGGCTTTGTTGCACAAAGATTTCATAACTATATGATTTTAAAAGTTTTGATTATTTTTTTGATCTAAAATTAAATTTATTTAAATCAGATGCTTACATATTTATGCAACAAAGCCTTTCAGCTAGGTAAAAACATGTAATCGGAAATAACTTCAATTTAGAAGTTACTAAAACTTTATTAGAACTATTAACTATAAATAAGCCCGATAGGAGAAATCCCATGTTGCAGGTACAAGTCGTATCTAAAGAGCATCATAATGTTCTTGAAAATGTACAAACCAATCAAGTAACTTTAAATGAGGCTTCAGTCGTTGTTATTCATACCACGAGAGAAAATATACAAAGTGCGGAACGTGTCGGTAATTCCCTTATTATAAAAACCAAAGATGGTCAACAGCTTGTTATTGAAAATTATTTTTCTGAAAATCCAGATTTGAATGATGTAGTTTTAGAAGATAATAATAAATTATATATTTTAGAAACAGGGGATAATGCGGTCGGTTTTTTAGAGATTAATTATAATCCTATAGAAGAGATCAATCCTTTACTTTATTCAGATACTACTGCCGGTTTATGGGCTTGGTTAATACCAATTGCAACTGCAGGTGGCATTTTAGGGTGGGCAAATAACGACTCTGATAGTTCATCGAGTCCTAATAATTCAAGTCAATTGCTTGATGCAGCGGAAAAGGCGGTTAAAGCAGCAGAAGATGCGAACAAAGCCGCAAAGGATGCTTTGACCGATGCACAAGCTGATGGATTAATTACCCCTGAGGAAAAGGCAAAACTTGAGCAAGCACTTGCTGATGCTAAAGCTGCAGAAGATACTGCTCAAAAAGCTGTTGATGCTTTAAAAGATGGTACAGACAAAGACGGCCTACAAGACCGTTTAGATAACTTAACGGATATTGTGATTCCAGCGGTGACAGATACCGATGGCAATGGCATTGATGATGCGGTGGATGCACAAATTGCCAATGCTGAAGCGGCAGTAAAAGCCGCAGAAGATGCCTACCAAGCCGCAGAAGATGCATTAGAAGAAGCCAATGCAAACGGCTTAATCACCCCAACCGAAAAAGCTGCACTTGAAGAAGCACTCAAAGCGGCACAAGACGCCAAAGACGCAGCGCAAGATGCGGTAGATGCCTTACCATCGGCACCTGCAGCAGTGCAAGATGCCAAAGATGGCTTCCAAGATCGTTTGGATGCGTTGACGGATATCACCATTCCAGCGGTCAACGATGCCAATGAAAATGGAGTCGATGACAGCACAGAAAATCCAGTTGATTTAGCCACAGATCTGGTTGAAGCAGCAGAAGATGCGTATCAAGCAGCAGAAGATGCACTCACTGATGCCAATACAGATGGCTTAATCACACCTGAAGAAAAAGCTGCTTTAGAAGATGCCTTAAAAGATGCACAAGATGCTAAAGATGCAGCACAAAATGCAGTGGATGCCTTGCCAGACAGCGCGGACAAAGATGCATTGCAAGATCGAATTGATGCCTTAACGGACATCACCGTTCCAGCGGTCACCGATACCGATGGCAATGGGATTGACGATGCAACGGACAGCTTAATCGCGGATGCAGAAGCGGCGGTGGCTGCAGCGGAATCAGCTTATGCCGAAGCCGAGCAAGCGATTGCTGATGCGGATACAGATGGTAATGGTCTCATCACACCAGCAGAGCAGGCAGTTGCCCAGGCTGCGATTGATGAAGCTGCCGAACTAAAAGCCATCGCACAAAATGCAGTAAATACCTTACCGGCAGAAGTACAAGCTGAGAAAGACGGGTTACAAGGTCGACTAGATGACTTGATCCCATTAACTGCACCAGCAGTCCAGATTGCTCTAGATGACAATGTAAATCTAGATATGGGTAATGAAATCACAACAACCGAGCCAGCTGTTGTTGATGAGAATGTTCAAGTGATTAATTTACTTGAATCAACTAGCGGTGCGGATGCAGGAACAGAAGTGGTACTTTCTGGTTCTACAAATAGCCTTGCAATTTCAATTTCACAAACATCATTACTTGCAGTAGCCGATGCGTATCGTGTTGATGTTTTAGATGAAAATGGCAATATTGTGTATTCAGCAGTCACCCAAGACTCTGAATTAGTTGGTGATTTAGCTGGGCTGGGAATATTAGGGATTACAGGAGATAATACCTTAACTGCAACAGTATCTGATTTGCCAGCAGGTACTTATCGTGTTGTAGTCAGTAATGATGCGGGTGCCTTAACTAATCTACTTGATACTGATGGTGGTGGTATTTCACTTCAAGAACTCGGTGATGCAGGCGTGTTATTAGGTGCCGATAATCAACAAGTTGTTCTTGATGCTGTAAATAATGCTTTAGGTGGTGGTGCTATTGCAGCATTAGTCACAGAGGTTATCTTACCGCCTGTACTTACATTAGTGAATGGCCTACCTGTAGATGAACTTGTTGGCGCATTAAACGATAGTTTATTAAGTAATACTGATGCAATTTCTTTACTTGGCTTCAGTGTAACCGGTTTGTTAGATACGATTGTTGATGCAGCAGCAACCGCACTACTTTCAAATACCCTGACTTTATTGCAGGAAACTAGCATTACTACCCAAGTGACTTCAACGACATTTGAAAATTACTCTGTCGATAATAATGTTTTAACCAATGATGAAAATCCTGAGCTAGCAACAGTTACTCATATTCAATTTGGAGACGGTGCACCGCAAGAGGTGACTACGGGCGGTGTAAGCATTAACGGAGAGTATGGGGTTTTAACAATTTTCGCTGATGGTTCATATGAATATATTGGAAATGGTGATTTTGAATCTATCGGAAAATCAGAAGTATTTACTTATACAATATTAGGTGCGGATGGAGTAACGACTGATAGCGCAACTTTAACTATTAATATTTTGGATGATTATGCACCGGATGCTCCTGTGATTAATCCTGTAAGTGCTACAGGAGATATTACAGGTACAGCAGAAGCGGGCTCAACAGTGGTTGTAACTGATGAGAATAACAATGAAATTGGCAGAACAGTCGTAAGAGCTGATGGTTTGTGGTCAATCACAAATCCAGGCTTAACAGATGGGGCAGTACTTAATGTTATAGCAATTGATGCTGCTGGTAACCCTTCTCAAGCCGCAAGTACAAGCATTGATGCCCAAGCACCAATAACAACTCTTGTGACAAATACAACGGGTGATAGTACGCCAACTTTACAAGGTACAATTGATGATCCGACAGCAACAGTTGTTGTGACTGTGGATAGTATTAATTATACCGCAGTGAATAATGGTGATGGTACATGGACACTTGCCGATGGCCAGCTTCCAGAGTTAGCTGATGGTAGTTATAACGTTACTGTGCAAGCTATTGATGCAGCAGGCAATGAAAGCACAATTACAGACAGTTTAGTTGTTGAGGCAGTTCTATTTGCCAATGACGATTTAAATAATGTGAATGTACTCGACACGGTTATCGAAAATAATCTGACCGACAGTGGTTTTATTTTTGGACTAGCTGGTGCAAATGTATTATCAGGATTAGCAGAGATTGACTTAAGTGCAGGTGGCTTTAATTTTACTGTTGCTCCTGATACCACTCAAGATGTTTCGATAGATGTAAATGGTACAACAGGTTTAGATCTTAGAGCATTAGTTGACTCAATAGGGGCATTATTTGGTCAAACTCTTTCTGCTGATTTGATGTTGGTGAATCTTGATACAGGTGAGATTGTTACAACAGTTGAAAATGCTCTTCAGTTAACACCAGCATTATTGACCACGGTAATGACAGCAGAAAATATTGAATTTACTGATATACCAGAAGGCAATTATACGATTGCTTTCTCGAGTCCGTCAGGAGATGGAGCTCTAAGTCAATTATTAAGAGCAATTGCTGATGTAGGGCTTCTTAGTGGTGTGAATATCAGTATAGAAACATCAACTCAGTACTCAACAGCAGATGCAGTAGGTAATGTGTTAGTGAGTGGAGCAGATTCAGATGTAGCAGATATTGGTGAAGGTCTGACAGTGACACAAGTCATTTCTGCTGAAACTACACATGCTGTGAATACACCAATTGCTACAGATAATACAGAAACCGCGATATCTGGTAATTACGGTATTTTGTATATGCAAGCTGATGGTTCTTATCGCTATGTAAGTAATGGGAATATTAATGATGTGGGTAAAGTTGATACATTCACTTATACAGTAGCTGATGCAGCTGGTAATACTTCACAAGCTTATCTCAATATCCGTACTGATGCTGAAGGATCAACTATTGATTGGGATGAAAATGATCTTCAAGCCGATGGTGTGATTACTGTAGATGCAGTTGATGACGATGCAACGGTTAAGATCGCGCAAACAAATAGTGTCAGTGAGTTATTACCAAAAGTACAAGTTGTCGATGCTCAGGCTACAGGAACTAATGGACCGATTACAGGGTCAGTGGTTACTAATACAACTTGGACAAATACTTATACACTTTCAGAAAGCTTTAACATTACAGAAAATACTGTAGCTAATGGAACATTAACTATTACGGCTGAATTACTAGGTACAGTATTGAATACTTCTGTAACTGAGGATTGGGGCGAGGTTACTGCGACCTACACAATTATCGGTCAAAGTGGTGAAGTGACAACCGGTATATTAACTTTAACTGACAGTACCCAAGTAGTGGATGGCTATTATACGGTAAGTATTCCACTTAACGATTTAATTGCGGGCGAATATATCCTTAATGTTAATGTGGAAAATATAACCACTAATACAGGCGCGTTCGGGGCAACGCCTGCAAATAATGGTGAGTTTACAGTTGATACGACACTTTCAGTGATTGAAACTTCGTTAAATGACTTTACAACTATAGAGGGTATATATAGTGAAGAGGGTAATTTACTGGAAGAAGATATTGTTTCTAATGTAGCGACTTTCACCATTCAACAAGGAGCAGAGACATATCGCTTTGAAAATGGACATATCTATCAGAATGATGTTTTGCTGCAGAATCAGGATTCTGTAAATATTACTGGTACTTATGGAATATTAAATATTGAAGCAAGTGGTAAATACACTTACACAACGCAAGATGGCAACAGTATTGGTCAAACAGAGAGTTTTACTTATACTGTAAATGATGTGAGCGGTTTATCTGATACTGCGAACCTGAATATTGGAATAGGCGCTTCAATTACAGGTAGCCGTTATGATGATAGTTATTCAAGCCATGTAGGCGTAGCAGATACTGTCATCTTCAATTTATTATCTGATGATAATACTGGTGGAAATGGTCACGATACTTGGAGTAATTTCAGTGTAACAGAGGATGATAGAATTGATGTAAATGCTCTATTGCAAGATGGATTAAGTAATTTAGCTACTGACAGTGATTATATTGGTAATTATATTAAAGTTAATACATCTGGTAATGATACTGTGATTAGTATTGATCGTGATGGTAGTGCTACTGATTCGACATATACTGAAACTGAGTTGCTTACATTGAAAAATGTAAATACCACACTTCAAGAATTGTTAGATAATAACCAGCTTTTATTCTAATTAAATAGAATTTAAGCAATAAAAAAGAGCCTCCTCGGAGGTTCTTTTTTATTTTCTTCATAAACACCGCTAGATCCAAATAAAATGTGAAACTCATCAAATTAAAATGAATAAAATGTGTATACATCTCAAATGCATGCGATTTTAGTGATTAAATTTATAAAAATAATAAATAAAATCAAGGTTATAAAATTGTGAAAGGCATTAAATTACGCTATTTTTTAGAGGTGAAATTTTTGAGATTTTTGCTGTGAATTTAAAGGCAATGTTATGGGTGGGGAGTATTGGATTTGCATTACATGGTTGTACAACCATGCAGAGTTTAAACCCAAATTCATTTAATCATTATGCTTCACCACAAGAAGTGATCAATCAAAAAGGGCTAAATAGCGCAAATGGAAAGGCGAAAGAATACGTCTATGATTGGGGGCCACAAAAGAAAAATGTTAAAGCAGAATCGCTGATACCCAAGCAAAATATGAGCAGCTACTGCCAAGCCAAAAATGGCAAATTTATTCAACTGAATAAAAGCAATTTGAGCCAAGTCAAAAATGTATGGAGTCGTAAATTATTAGCGACCTATAGCAGCATAAAACAGGGTACAGGTGTATTTCAGTGTAGTCAGGCAGATGGACAGCGCTGGATGGTTGCTATTGAACCCGTTTCAGAGCGTAAATCAAATGACCGTTCTGAAACCCGCTTAGTCAGTTTGTATACAGCAATCATTGGACCCGATGAACGTCGCAAAAATTATAATAAACAAGAAGAAAACGTAGCTAAAAAAGTAACATCAAGCAAAGCAAAGGCAACGACAACAAAAAGCAATGCGAAAGATGAAGCAAAAAAAGAAGTAGAGACTAAAAAAGAAGCTAAAGCCAAAGAGCCTGAAAATAAACCAGCGGCGAAGCCAGTTGCAGAAACATCGCAGCAGATACAAATGCGCCTGTATGTGAATGCACGACGTGACTTAAATGCGGGTAAAAACCAAGTCACCGCTTGTAATAATGCACAGCGCGCTTATAGCTATGGCAAATTAAATGGTGCAAATGCCAATAGAGCCTATGCTGAATCAGGCATGCTCGTTGCAAAATGCTTAACATCAGTGCCTGCTTATAGCAAAAGTTATCCAAACGCCAATGCAAGAGCAAAAGGCATCCTACAAAACTTAGCGACCAACTATAACCATGCAGGGGCAAAAAATATGTTGAATCGTATGAAATAAACGTCAACAGGATAAAAGCCATTTGGGGAAATAAGCTTTTATCCTGATCCAATGATGTACTCAGATAAAGTTTTAAAAATAATAAGGAAAAACCATGAGTTCAGTAAATGAAACTTATTTTAATGCACCATTATTTGACCGAGAATTGACAGAGATTACAGTCAATATCGAGCAAACACCTTTCTTTTTGAATGATCGAGGGCATCCAATATATCTAGCGTCACTTGGGGCGGGGATTCATTTAATTACAGAGTCAGCCACCAATGCGAAAATGACGATGGGAAATCCCTACGATGTACCTTCCGAGATTTCGACTAAAATTACCAATTGGGGGGAGCAAACGGAGCTTGAATTTGAAGGGCGGCACTTCGAGTTTATGCCATTGGTGGCAAGCAAAGAAACCGCGGCAGCTTTCGGTATCACCTTAGTTCAGGCAGGTGAAGCGATTCAGATTCATTCAAATCAAAAACGACTGTCAGAAATTCATTATGAATACGGCATAATGGCAGGTCATTGTTTTGCCTATCTAGATGGCGGTAAGCCTGACTGTAGTGGAAAAACCTTATTTCCTTTTGTGGCTACTGATTTAGAACATCACGACTTTCCGCATATTTTTTGCGCGACAGATCAAGATCAAATGCCACTGGTCATCTCCGTTGGGCGTTTTTTCCCAAATCTTGGCAAGATTTACTTGGCAGATTTATGGGTCAATCCGGGAGATGCTTTATACATTCCTGCGAAACCCAAATATTCGAATCCTGAGTTTATTGACCTACATAATAACCGTAATGCAGCACTTGCATGTTGGCGAGGTGATAGCAATAAATCGACATTGACCACCCATAGTTTGCTCGATACCCATGGATATTTTTACTGGTATTGGAATAGAAGGCCAACAATTCATCCTCTCATCTATGCACCGACTAGCAAAAATGAATAGTTGAGTTACATAGACCAAACAGCAAATACAGCACTTCATGATACAAAGGTGACTCAAGTTTTGGGAGTTTGGTCTATGGCTTACGGTTTATCTAAAAAATTACATCTACGTTTTTCACGACCTGCAGGTTTAGCTTTATTGACGCTCATCATGCTCGGGTCAACTCAGGTGAGTTTGGCGAGTCCTACTGTCGATCAGCTTAGTCAATGTTTATTGAAATCGACCACTGCCGCAGATAAAACCACGGTTTTGCAATGGACCTTTTCTGCCTTGGCAGCGCATCCAGATTTAAAACAATACAGTAATGTCAGTGATGCGCAAAAAACGCAACTCGATAAAAATTTAGCGCAAGTGATGCAGCGAATTTTGGTGGAGCAATGTTCTACACAAACGCAGGCCGTGATTAAAGCTGATGGTCTACAGGCTGTGGGTGATAGTTTTCAAGAGCTTGGTAGTATCACAGGGGATGAAATTTTAAAGACGCCTGAAATTAAACAACAATTACAAGGCGTACTGCGTTATGTCGATTTGAATAAATTGGTGACTAAATTTTTAACCCCAGAAATTTGGAATAAATTGGGTATTACTCGATAAGGTTTTTAAATTTGAAATACATATTTTTAAGTTAAATAATGATGTAAATGAGCGCTGTTTAGCGCTCATTTACATTATGGATTAGCTAATAATTATTCAAAAACCAGTACACTTTTACCTTTGGTATGACCTTCTAAAATATCACTATAGGCTTGCTGCGCATCCTTAAATGCATATTCACGGCTGACTGTCCAAGTGAAACGGCCGTCAGCAATACCATCAACGACATGTTGTAAGTTTTTAGTGTTACGTTTAACCCATACTGGCTGAATTTTATTGGAAGATAATTTTCTACCAGCAATACTTCCCATAAATCCGCCAACTTTGACCACAGCAAGAGAGGTTTGAGTTGCTTCTTCCGAGCCGATCATATCAATAGAGACATCAAAAGGTGTTGGATGCACTGCTTTTAGACGTTCAACTAAACCTTCTCCATAAGTGACAGCTATCGCACCTAATTTGCGAATATAGTCTTGATTGGCTGCTGATGCCGTTGCGACAACCTCAATGCCTTTTTCTACTGCGAGCTGTACCACAATTGAACCGACTCCGCCTGAGCCGCCATGTACCAGTAAAGATTGAGCAGGGCCCGTTTCATCTAAAATGGTCATGGCTGTTTGTGCTGCGCCTGCAATTGTTCCAGCAATAGGCCAATCGATATTTTTCGGCTTGCGGATCAAATTTGCTAGTGGTACATCAATCACGGTTGCATGGGTAAAGGCACCGCCTGAACCGAGCACTTCATCGCCAACAGTCCATTCATTTTGAGAGCCGTCAACTTCTGCAATGATACCTGCATATTCTGTACCAAAGGTTTGCGGTAGGGCTGCATGTTTAAATTCACCTGTCATGCGACGTGCGTCAATGGGGTTTATACCAGAGGCTTTAACCTGAATGCGCGCCATGCCTGCGGCTAATGGTGGGAGTTCGTATTGTGCAAATTCGAGGACTTCAGGTTGGCCGTATTGGTGTGCTGCTAAGATGGTTGATTTCATTTTTGTGCCTATTACATTTAGTTTTTTAAATCTTGGTTGAATTATAGGCAGGCGGTGTTTATGGATTACAGAGCGAAATTTGCATTAGATTTTTCTATAAATAGAACAGTGCTTAAAATTAGTATGGATATGCGCACTGTTTTTGTTATTTTATTTTAGTGTGGAAATGAATGGAAAAATAAAAATGGTCTTCCTAGTAAAGACATTTGTATCTATAAATTTATAAAGGGAAAGTTATGATTAAGCAATTTATATGCGCGCTGATGGTTGTTTTGGGTTTTATACAAATGGCACAGGCAGATGATCGTTCGTTGAGTAAGCAATTTACAGCGTGTATGGACAAAGCTGGCGGTGTAACTGCAAGCATGGTGGAGTGCACAGCAGCAGAAACAAAACGGCAAGATGTGCGCTTGAATAAGGCTTATAAAAATTTGATGAACACCTTAAGCGCAACACGTAAAAAAGAACTGCAAAATACACAGCGTTTATGGATGAAGTATAGGGATGCGAACTGTAACTTTTATTATGATCCGAATGGCGGTTCAATTGTACGTGTAACGAGTGCGGGCTGTTTCATGGATATGACAACGGAAAGGGCGAATGAGTTGGAGAATTTTTTAAAGTATTAATGATTAGCTCTCCTTTGCGGGATAGGAATTTAAAACTCGCTCACATTAATAATTTTCTAAAACCTCTCCCTAGCCCTCTCCTAGAAGGAGAGGGAACTTCCAATATTAATTTTATAAAAGTATTTAATTGGTAATGATTTCTCCTTCTCCCTTTGGGATGAGCGACACTGTTGCGCAAGGGGGTGAGGGTAGAAGTCACGCATAAAGAAAGACTTTGAAAGTTGGATACGTCCCAAGTCTTCGAGTTTGGTGAGGGAGGATGCTTTTTTGATAGTCATGTTGTTTTAGATATGAAGTGTTTGGATTGATTCTATAAATAAAGTTATGAAAATAAATTAATAATTCTTTCTTAAAAGGAGAGAGAACATTTAATCTATTTTTAGAATTTGAAGTTGTATTTTCCTAACGAACTCGCTGATATTTGTAATAAGGGTATCGATATCTTCTTTTGAGATTCGTATTTTCTTCTGTTCTTTAGTATACCCAGCTCTATGAGCACAATCATGTCTTTTCTCAACGGCTGGCACTAGCCAAGTAGTTTTGGGAATATCACAGTTTAATGTTGTCTTAAACATAGGAATAACAGTTTGAACATTATGGAATGATTTTGTTTTAAGAGAGTCTTCTACTTTTTTTCTAAGAGTATTTTTCCAATTATTTAATTCTTGAATTTTGAATGTTAAATCTTTGGTTGAGCCATCGTTTAAAGCTTGCTTGAGGATAAAGCTATCTGATGAAAGTACAGTTGTAATGAACGTTGTTTCAAGATAATTCTCTAATGTAGCAATAAGAAAACCATGTAGCATTATATTAATATCTTCTTCTAAATCAGCAGGATAATTATGGTTAAGAATTTGCTTAGCTTTCAATATATTTTTTTCAAAAATATCTATAGATTTGGTTTTTTCATATAACCATTGAAACTCTTGTTGAGTAGTAAAACACATCGTCCTTTTAAAGGATTTAATAAAAAAGTTTTCAGTTAGAATCTGATGCTGTAAGTTATTTTTAACAATATCTCTAATTTTTTCGTAAAAGGAACTAAGTAAAGTTAAGTCCTCCGAGAAATAATTTTCTAGATCGAAATAAAAGTGTTCGTATTCTGGCAAAGAAAATAAATTATTTGGTAGTGTGTTTAGAAAGCGTTGTGGGATAGGTAAATCAAAATAGTATTTAAAATATTCTGTTTCAAAAATACTATTTGTTGGTGATTGCGCAAGTTGACCAATTTTAATTATACCAAAACTTTTCTTTATACAAGGGTTCTTAGAATAGTCACAAATATGGATATTAAACGTTGTTTTGTATCCAAAATCATCCCAATTAGAGGGAGAGAGTAAAATGAGATAACCTGAAAAGTTTTCTAATAGCGGGGGTGCACTAGTTCTATTAAAGTAAATTTTAATTTCCATACTTTCTCCCATAAAAAAACCCCGCATTAAGCGAGGTTTTTATAACATGAAATCAAATAATTAGCGAATAAATTAACCAATTAATTTCTTCATTAATTCATTCACTTGTGCAGGGTTAGCCTTACCACGTGATGCTTTCATCACCTGACCAACTAGACCGTTAAAAGCTTTCTCTTTACCAGATTTATACTCTTCAACCATCTTCTCGTTGGCAGCAAGAACTTCCTTAATAATTGCTTCAATTGCGCCTGTATCAGTTTCCTGTTTCAAGCCTTTCTCAGCAATAATTTCGTCCGCAGTTTTGCCTTCTTCCCACATAAAGCCGAACACCTGTTTCGCGATCTTACCGCTGATGGTGTTATCGACAATACGTGCAATCATGCCACCCAATTTCTCACTCGACACAGGAGAATCAGCAAGGTCTAGGCCAGCTTTGTTTAAAGCACCTGAGAATTCACCCATCACCCAGTTTGCCGCAATCTTACCTTGCGCAGCGCCACCAGCAGCTTTCACCACATCTTCGTAAAACTCTGACATTTCACGAGTCAGTGTCAGTACGTGAGCATCGTACTCAGTTACACCAAAGTCCGCTACAAAGCGTGCACGACGTGCAGCAGGAAGCTCTGGAAGGGCAGCACGTGCCGCTTCAATTTGCTCATCTGCAATGATCACAGGCAACAGGTCAGGATCTGGGAAGTAGCGATAATCGTTCGCTTCTTCTTTCGAACGCATAGAACGCGTTTCCATCTTCACAGGGTCAAACAAACGAGTTTCTTGGTCGATTGTACCGTCCCAATCCAAGATTTCCATTTGGCGTTCAATTTCAACATTGATCGCTTGCTCAATGAAACGGAATGAGTTGAGGTTTTTAAGCTCACAACGCGTACCAAACGGTTGACCAGGACGACGCAGTGACACGTTACAGTCCGCACGGAACGAACCTTCCGCCATGTTACCGTCAGAAATACCTAACCAACGCACTAACGTGTGAATCGCTTTAATATAAGCAACAGCTTCTTCAACCGAACGCATATCCGGCTCAGATACGATTTCAAGCAGTGGTGTGCCTGCACGGTTTAAATCGATACCTGACATGCCTTCAAATTGGTCATGGATTGATTTACCTGCATCTTCCTCAAGGTGCGCACGAGTTACGCCAATGCGTTTCACCGTACCATCTTCAAGTTGAATGTCGATATGACCCAAGCCCACAATCGGGTTGTCCATTTGGCTAATTTGGTAGCCTTTTGGAGAGTCAGGGTAGAAGTAGTTTTTACGTGCAAACACAGACGCTTGGTCGATATATGCATCGATACCTAAACCAAAGCGAATCGCAAGATCAACCACTTCTTTGTTCAATACAGGTAATACGCCCGGCATTGCTAAATCTACAAGGCTCGCTTGTGTATTTGGGTCTTGACCAAACACAGTCGATGAACCTGAGAAAATTTTGGTATTGGTAGCAAGCTGAGTGTGAATCTCAATACCAATCACCACTTCCCAACCATCAATCAGGTTAGATTTTGGTTTCTTTTGAGCTTGAGCCATTATGCATTCTCCTCAGCAATTGCAGCGCGTTTTGTATGCCAATCGGTTGCTTGTTGATACTGATGTACCACAGACAACAATTGCGATTCTGACCAGTAGTTACCAATCAGCTGTAAGCCAACAGGTAAGTTGTCTTTGTCAAAACCAACAGGCGCGTTAATTGCAGGTAAGCCCGCAAGGTTCACCGCGATGGTGTAGATGTCACCCAAGTACATTTCAACTGGAGAAAGGTTTGCTCCAATCTTATAAGCAGTTGTCGGTGCAGCAGGGGCAGCAATCACATCTACAGACTCAAATGCTTTTAAGAAATCCTGTTGAATGAGACGACGTACTTTTTGTGCTTTCACATAGTACGCATCGTAATAACCGGCAGACAACGCATAAGTGCCAATCAAAATACGTTGCTGAACTTCTTTACCAAAACCTTCTGAACGTGAACGTTTGTACAAGTCCATTAAGTCCACAGGGTTTTCACAGCGGTAGCCATAACGCACGCCATCAAAACGTTGTAAGTTAGACGATGCTTCAGCAGGCGCGATCAGATAATACGTCGGAACATAAGCATCCGTCATGGTGAGATCAATCTCAACCAATGTCGCGCCCATTTCTTCTAACTTTTTCAGTGATTCTTCAACGCGTGCTTTTACGTCTGCATCTAAACCAGCAACATTAAAGTACTGTTTAGGAATACCAATACGTAAACCTTTTACCGAAGTATCATTTAAGTTAGCAACGTAGTTGTCGACGTCTTTTTCAACTGAAGTTGAATCTTTCGCATCATGACCTGCCATCACATTCATGAGGTAAGCGCAGTCTTCAGCCGAGCGCGCCATTGGGCCACCTTGATCCAGTGATGATGCATACGCGATCATACCGAAGCGAGATACACGACCATAAGTCGGTTTAAGGCCAGTCAAGCCGCAGAATGACGCAGGCTGACGAATCGAACCGCCTGTATCTGTACCTGTTGCAAATGGGGCAAGGTCAGCGGCAACGGCAGCAGCAGAACCACCAGATGAGCCACCCGGTACATGGCTTAAATTCCATGGGTTTGCTGTTGCGCCGTAATATGAGTTTTCAGAGGTTGAACCCATGGCGAATTCGTCCATGTTCACTTTACCTAAAGTGACAAGGCCCGCAGCTTTACCTTTCGCTACAACGGTCGCGTCGTAAGGAGAGATAAAATTGTCCAGTATTTTAGAACCAGCAGTGGTCTTAATACCTTGGGTACAAAAAATGTCTTTATGTGCAATCGGCACACCCGTTAATGCAGTTGCATTACCGGCTTTTAGTGCCGCGTCAGCCGCATCAGCTTGTGCAAGTGCTTGTTCTGCAGTGACGGTCACATACGATTTTACTTGTGCATCGATTTTTTCAATGCGTTTTAAATAGTGTTCAGTCAATTCGCGTGAAGAAAATTTAGCACTAGCCAAACCTTCAGACAGCTCACGAATGGATAAGCGATGTAAATCAGTCATAAGAAATATTTCTTTACGTTTAATTTGAATAAATGGGTTATCTGAATGAAAATTATTCAATCACACGAGGAACAAGGTATAAGCCGTCCTGAGTTGCAGGAGCAACTGCTTGATATTCTTCACGATGATTGCTTTCAGATACGCGGTCTTCACGTAAAGGCTGTGGATTGTCGAATGGGCTTTTGAGCGGTTCAACACCGTCGGTATTGATGCCTTTCAGGGTTTCCATCATGCCTAAAATTTTATTTAAACTTTGAGCATATTCAGCAGATTGCGTCTCATTCAGCGATAAACGTGCGAGATGTGCAATCCCTGAAACTGTTTGTGCATTTAGATCTGCAGAATGCTGTGCATCCGATGTAGACATAACATTACCTAATCAGTATTAAAAAAAATCAAAATATAGTGGCTTATAATAAGCGATTGACTTGTTCAAATCATCACATTTAGTTAAAGTTGCCACCTTGCGTCCATATAAAAGTTTAACTGAGAACGTCCCCGTGATTCTAAAACGACTAATTGGCTTGTTTTCGCCGGATCTTGCCATTGATTTAGGCACTGCAAATACACTTATTTATGCGCCAGGACGAGGCATTATATTAAATGAACCGACGGTGGTGGCAATTCGCCACAGTGGTTCACAAAAAATCGTTGCCGCAGTAGGTCTTGACGCGAAACAAATGCTGGGTCGTACACCTGCAAATATTTCTGCGATTCGCCCAATGAAAGATGGTGTGATTGCAGATTTTGAAGTAACTGAAACCATGTTGAATCAGTTTATTGGCAAAGTGCACGAAAAACGTCTATTTCCACCAGCGCCACGTGTTGTGGTATGCGTACCTTGCAAATCAACATTGGTAGAACGTCGTGCAATTCGCGAAGCGGTTTATAACGCTGGCGCACGTGAAGTTCGCTTAATTGAAGAGCCAATGGCTGCTGCAATTGGTGCAGGCATGCCTGTTGAGCAAGCATGTGGTTCGATGGTTGTCGATGTGGGTGGTGGTACAACCGAAATCGCAATTATTTCATTACAAGGCTGTGTCTACGCAGATTCACTGCGTATTGGTGGCGATGTATTTGACGAACAAATCATTAACTATGTACGCAAAGCACATGGCTGTGTGATTGGTGAAACCACTGCAGAAACCATCAAGAAAGAAGTGGGTATGGCGCTTCCTGATGAAGGTGCGAAAGCACTGGAAATTGAAGTCCGTGGTCGTAACTTGGCTGAAGGTGTACCGCGTGCCATTACAGTTACGTCTGATGAAGTAACTCAAGCCATTTCTGATCCGTTACAAAACATCGTATCTGCGGTGAAATCAGCACTTGAACAAACACCGCCTGAATTGTCTTCTGACATCGCAGAGCGTGGTATTGTGTTGACTGGTGGTGGTGCATTACTTCGTAACTTAGATAAGCTTCTTGCGAAAGAAACAGGCCTTCCTGTTGTAGTTGCAGAAGATCCTCTATCTTGTGTGACGCGTGGTGGTGGTAAGGTTCTCGAATTCTTCGATAACCCAAATCATGACATGTTATTTGTAGGCTAAGAAAAGGACTCGGCGGGTGCAAACGCAACTGTTTTCAAGACAACCGCCATCTTTTCGCTCATTTATCATTGCGGTGATTACATGTTTGGTTGTGCTGTTTTTCGACTGGCGCATGCCACATGTAATTCAACCGGCAAGAGACGTCTTGTATGCGGCATATAATCCAATATATGCCCTTGCAAGCTATCCAGTGTTATCGCGAGAATGGCTAAATCAACAAACCAAGTCTGAAGCTCAATTGCGCCGTGAAAATACTGCGATGCAAGCTGAGTTATTACAGGCTCAAGTCCGCTTACAAAAACTTTCTGAATTATCTGCTGAAAACACCCGTTTACGCGGTTTACTTGATACACCTTTAATCATTGATGGTCGTATGGAAATTGCAGAAGTGATCGGTACAGATGCCGACCCACTGCGCCATATTATCGTGATTAATCGTGGTGCAAGCAGCCAGTTAAAAGTGGGGCAGACAGTACTCGATGACAAAGGGATTATGGGGCAGATTATTAACGTCTATCCACATAGTAGCCGTGTCATGTTGCTGTCAGACAAAGAACATTCTTTATCAGTACGTATGGAGCATACCGGTATGCGCGCCATCGTAACGGGTACAGGTGATTTAGGTCGTTTAAAGATGGAATATGTACCAACCAGCGCCAACATCAAAGTGGGTGAAAAAGTTTATAGCTCAGGTTTGGGGGCACATTTCCCAGCGGGTTATTTAGTCGGTACAGTGTCAAAAGTCAGCCGACACAATTCGGGTGAATTCGCACAAATTGATTTAAAACCAGCGGCGCAACTCGCAGGTGGTCATCATGTTGTGGTTTTATTTTCAGATTCGTTAGCGATGGAGCAACCACATGTCACTCGCTAAGCTGAGCCGTCATACACAGCGTGATCCATTATTTCCAATCATCATCTCAATTGTGATGGCATCTTTGTTGATGGTTTATCCCTTGTCTTATGATATTTCGGGATGGCGTCCACTGTTTATGTTGATGGTCATGTTGTTTTGGGTGCTGTGTCAGCCGACATGGTGTGGTATTTGGTTTGCTTTCGGGACGGGCCTATTTGCAGACTTACTACTCGATGCACCATTTGGCATGAATGCTTTGAGTTTTGTCGTGATTGCCTTTGTAACGCGGTTTTTAACCCGTGAGCGCCGCATACTTACCTTTGCAAATCTATGGATAATTGCTGCACTTTCAATTGTGGCACATCTGTTCTTTGTCTGGATTGCACAAGTCATGAGTGGGCTACAGTTTAGTTTTGCACGTCATTGGCAACCTTTATTGGCTAGCATTTTACTTTGGCCAATTTTGTATTATGTACTCAGAAAATGGCGCATTTAATTCTCGCTTCTAGCTCACCCCGTCGTCGTGAATTGCTCCAACAGTTGGGGCTAAACTTTGATATTTTCAGTCCCGATATTGATGAGTCGGTACATGAGGGTGAGTCAGTTGCAGATTATGTCGAGCGTCTAGCTCGTGCAAAAGCTCAAGCGGTACAAGATGAATATCCCGATGCAATTGTCATTGCAGCCGACACCAGTCTCAGTGTCGATCATCATATTTTAGGTAAACCTGAATCAAAACAACACGCATTTGAAATGTGGCAACTCATTTCTGGACGCAAACATGATGTGTATTCAGGTGTTTGCGTACGTACAAAACAACAAATTTGCAGTATAGTAGTGCGTACACAGGTTGAATTTCAATCGCTTAGCCTAGATGATATGGAAAGCTATTGGGCAACGGGCGAACCGATAGGCAAAGCGGGAGCCTATGCGATTCAGGGAATAGCTGCGCGCTATATTCCTTGTATTGAAGGGAGCTACAGCAATGTGGTTGGGCTACCTTTATATGAAACCGTACAGTTATTACAGACAGTTAAGGCACTAAATTAACTGCTGAAACACCAGAATTTTTATAATGTTTTGAGTTTTGTTATGTCTGACGAGTTGTTGATTAATGTCACACCGATGGAATGTCGTGTGGCATTGATTCAAAACGGCACGGTCAATGAATTATTCGTTGAACGTACGGTGAAGCGTGGGTTAGTGGGAAATATTTATAAAGGGAAAGTGGTTCGCGTACTGCCAGGTATGCAAGCAGCTTTTATTGATATTGGACTTTCAAGAACTGCTTTTTTACATATCAATGATATGGTATGGCAGCGTAATCAACCGACACCTAATGTATTTGACTTGCTACAACCGGGGCAGGTACTTACTGTTCAAGTGATGAAAGATATGCTCGGAACGAAAGGCGCACGACTTTCTACTGATCTTTCTATTCCTTCACGTTATTTGGTTCTCATGCCGTATGGTAGTCATACAGGTGTCTCGCAGCGCATTGAGTCTGAAGAAGAGCGTGACCGTTTACGGAGCATGATTGAGCGTATTCAAAAACAACATAATCTTCCAGGTTCTGTCATTGTCCGTACCGCGGCGGAAGGCATTCCTGAAGAGGAAATTGCACAAGATATGGCATACCTTGCCAAACTGTGGGAATACATACAGCGCAAGCAGCGCAGTATCGTCGTGCCATCATTGATATTTGAAGAATTGCCGTTACCACAACGCGTCATTCGTGATTTGGCCAATGAAGATACGTCTAAAATTCAGGTCGATTCGCGTGAAGTTCATGGCAAGTTAAGTGAGTTTGTGCAAGAGTTCGTTCCGAGTATGCAGAATCGTTTATTGCATTATCCAGGGGAGCGTCCAATCTTCGATCTATACAATGTTGAAGAAGATATTCAAAAGGCATTACAAACACGTGTTGCATTGAAGTCAGGTGGTTACCTGATGATTGACCAAACTGAAGCGATGACCACGATTGACGTGAATACAGGTTCTTATGTTGGTGGCCGATCTCTAGAAGACACTGTGTTTAAAACCAATATGGAAGCGACTCAGGTTATTGCTCGCCAATTACGTTTACGTAATCTCGGCGGGATCATCATCATTGACTTCATTGATATGCAAGAAGCGCTACATCGTGAAGAAGTGATGAATCAATTTGAGAAAATGCTCGAACGTGATCATGCTAAAACGAAAATTACTCAAGTCTCTGAATTAGGCTTGGTGGAAATGACCCGTAAGCGTACACGTGAATCATTGGAACATTTATTATGTGATTCATGTCCAACTTGTCAGGGGCGTGGTTATGTTAAAACTGCCGAGACTGTTTGCTACGAAATATTTCGAGAAATCTTAAGATATGCACGTGCTTATGAGTCACAAAGTGGCTTTACCGTTGTTGCACATCCTTCTGTGATTGACCGATTGTTAACGGCTGAAGCACCTGCAGTTGCGGATTTAGAGCACTTTATAAGCAGAACGATTAAGTTCCAAGTGGAAAATCTATATACGCAAGAGCAATACGATATCATTCTCAGCTGAAATTGTAACAGAATATCGTTAAACACTTGTTACATCTGAGATTTTACTTTTCAACTGTAATTTTCAATACTAGACACATCGAATAGCCAAAGCCATTTTTTGATATTAATGACGAAAAATGGCTTAGCAAAATGAGGTGTATAATGGGTATGAGCAAAGCAGTAATGAACAGCAGTCTTAAAACAGTGGTTGAGGCGAAAGCAATTCATTCAGGTTATATCGTTGATGATCGCGGTAACGAAGTTCAGATTACTGCAAGCATGATTCGTGCAGCTTGCCATCAGCTTTTGAAAAAATGTCGCTCAATTAAAGCTTAAGTATATTTTGCAAAGGCTATATTGCAGTGTGCGGCATCCTTTAAAGATATGTATTAAACTTGAATAGCAGAGCTTATTGAACCCTTAGAAAAGAAAAATAGATGAGTGATCTATTTAAATTGATGCTTGATAATTACTACACAAATAACTCAGAGCAGTTTTAAATTGAAACGAGTTAATTCAAGAAATTAAGACATAACGATTCTATTTTTAGATTCTATTTTTATAAGAAAAATTATAAAAAGCCTTATACATGTATAAGGCTTTTTTGTTGAGAAGTTCTTTTATTGAGGAGTTTAGAAATTTGAAAAGAGGCGGTTAGCTAACCGCCTGTAACTTTGGGGCATCTTGATTCACTATTGCTTCAAATCGTTGAATTTCGTCTTCCAAATGCGTCAACAGATTCTGCATTTTAGGCAGTGCATTACGACATGCTGTCAGACCAACTTCAAGTTTATCTAAATAACTGGTCATGGTGATATTTAATGCTTGACCATCTAATACAATTGAAGCTGGGTAAAGTGCTTCTAAACGTGCACCATTCCAATATAAAGGCTCTTGCGGGCCTGGGACATTAGAAATAACCAAATTGAAGGCTTGGCGCTTTGGCATAAAACCAGATGCGATATTTAAACCTGCAGCACCATAAACAAATGCACTGTAATTTAAAATTTGATTTGAATTCATGCGTTTGAAACGTTCTTTCGCATTTAATACGCTACGACGAACAATTTTGAGGCGTTCTAAAGGGTCTTCTTTATGTGTACCTAGATTCGCAAGTATCATGGTGATTCGGTTTGACATATCAGAATCATCCGAGCGTACCGAAGCAGGTACCATGGCAATTAATGGCTTTTTCGGTAGTGCATTGTGTACAAGTAAGTATTCACGTAATGCACCTGAACAAATTGCCAAGACAATATCGTTAATCGTTACACCCAAAGACTTGGCAATATGTGACAAACGCGAAAATTCGAATGACTGGGCTGCAAAACGGCGAGAGGAGCTTACACGTTGGTTTAATATTGAACTTGGCGCTTGGAAACTCGAAACATAATCTGGATTACGTCCCATATCTTTTAGCACGGTTTGTGATAACTCATAAAGTACACGCGGTGTAGAATCTAGCTGGCCTTTTAAAGTAGCCATAATGCCTTTAACACGACTTACTTTTGGTTGTTTTAAGCGTTTAGCACGTGGGCCTTCAACACACCAAGGTGGGACAATACTTTTTGCATGTGGATCATGCGACAAAGATTTTTCAACCAAACGCATACCCGCAATACCATCAACCATTGCATGATGAATTTTAAAATACATCGCAAATCGATTGCCTTCGATACCCTCAATAATATGACAGGTCCAAAGCGGTTTGGCACGGTCGATTAAAGCGCTGTGTTCTTGAGAAATATATGTCAAAAGTTCACGGATACGACCAGGATGAGGCAGAGCAATGTGGCGGAAATGGTGATCTAAATCGAATTCTTCATCTTCATCCCAAAAGAAGCCATTGAGTTTATTGTTAAAAGGTGGGATTGGGATTGATTTGGAATCACGAATATCTGCAACTAAGTCTTGAATAAAGGTAGCGGGTGCATTTTCAGGAATTTGGAATAAAAATAAACCACCAACATGCATTGGCTGTTGTCGTTTCTCTAAATTTAAGAAGATGAAATCAATAGGATGTAATGGACGCATAGCGTTGATTGCCTCACTGCAATTTCTACAGCTACTCTTATCTGAGTAGCATTGTTCGAATTATAAAATTGATAATTGCAGTATAGCGTTTTTAGACCAGAATGATATGGAATTATGTGTATCAATAGGTTGAAAAAAACCACTGCTTTATCAGTGGTTTTTTCTTGATTATTTTTTCATATTGCCGGCGTGCAAACCACATTCTTTATGGGTTGCATCTTCCCACCACCAACGACCTTCACGTTCGTGTTGATTGGGTAAAACAGGTCGAGTACATGGTTCACAGCCAATCGAGATAAAGCCACGTTCGTGTAGTGGATTATATGGAATTTCCATGAGACGGATATAGTTCCATACATCAGCGCTAGACCAGTTTGCCAAAGGATTATATTTAATCAATTGCTTGCCCGGGCCTGAAAAACCAGGGTCTGCTTGTACAACAGGAATTTCATTACGTGTGCCTGGGCTTTGGTCCTTACGTTGACCTGTGATCCAGCCATCTAAAGTCGCTAATTTTTTACGCAAAGGTTGTACTTTGCGGATACCACAGCATTCTTTATGTTCATCTTGATAGAAGCTAAAAAAGCCCTTTTCTGTCACCAGTTTTTGTACGGCATCACTTTCTGGAAAACAGATTTCGATATCAATTTTATAATGTTTACGGACAGTATCTAAAAATTGGTAAGTTTCAGGGTGTAAGCGACCGGTATCTAAACTAAATACACGAAATGGAATCCCTAAGTTCGATGCAAGATCAATCAGTACAACATCTTCTGCACCAGAAAAGGAAATGGCAATTTCACCTTGCTGGCTCAGTGCAAGCTTCATAATCTCAGAAGGTGATTTATCTGCATATTCAGATGCAAGTGCATCGACAAGGTCAATAGTAGGGATGGTAGTCATGAATGTCCTGGCTATAGGCTTGGAACGTTAAAACCTATATTAATTTATTTCAGAACTATTTTAATGGAAATGCTAAAACACACTTATCACTAAAAAATAGATACTTATGAAAAAAATAGATTTAAAAAAGAACAATGCATTTTTTTATTCTTCCGCTATGATATTGAAAAAATTTTTTCACTTAACAGAGGGTAGAGTGCATGGAAGTCGTTTGTTTAGATCTAGAAGGGGTTTTAGTACCTGAAATTTGGATTAATTTTGCGAAAAAAACAGGCATTAAAGAACTTGAAGCAACGACTCGTGACATTCCAGATTACGATGTGTTGATGACTCAGCGTTTAAATATCCTAAAACAACACGGTTTGGGTTTGAACGATATTCAAGACGTAATTGCAGATATGGGGCCATTTGAAGGCGCCAAAGAGTTTGTAGAATGGGTAAGCACTCATTTTCAATTAATTATTCTTTCAGATACTTTCTATGAGTTTGCACATCCTTTAATGAAGCAGTTGGGCTGGCCAACCATTTTTTGTCACAAACTTGAAACTGATGAAAAGGGCATGATCACTGCCTATAAATTGCGTCAGCCAGATCAAAAACGCCAAGCAGTAAAAGCATTACATGGTCTGAATTTCCGTGTGATCGCAGCAGGCGACTCTTATAACGATACAACAATGCTAGGTGAAGCAGATCAAGGTTTCCTGTTTGATGCACCGGAAAACGTGATTGCAGAATTCCCGCAATTCCCGCCAATTCATGGCTATGCAGCACTAAAAGAAGCAATCCGTAATGCTTCAGTGCGTGATATTCCAGCTTAATTCTGAATAGCAAGTTATAGAAAAGGGCGCTTATAGCGCCCTTTCTTGTTTAATCCAAAGTTTTTAAAGCAACTTAGAAACGGTAACCAAGTTTCAAGCTATAACCAATTGCATCGTTATCTTCAAAGTTTGCAGCATATTCATCTGTACCGAAATGACTTGCAACTTGTGATTTTGCATCACCTAGCCAGAAGTACTTAACACCGGCTTGTACAAATGTTTGTGGTGTTGGACTAAATTGACCACCTAAACCAACACTCCAATAGCCTTCAGTTGGGCCTAAAGTTGAAACAGGGTTACCCGCACCAGAGTCCCAGCCAACCATAGCTGTGCCAGCCCATTGATCATTGAATTTACGACCAATACCTATGTTTGCAGAAATTTGATCTTTTTCATATGCAACAAGGTCAAAACCACGGTCAGTTTTAGCTGCATATTGAGTTAGAGCAGAAGCCATTTGACCAAATTTATTTGGGCGTATTTTAAATTCCGACCAATCTACCCATCGCAATTGCGCAAAAGCAACGGTATTGGCCATAATCCCTGTTTGCAAATCTAAGTTAACAGATTGTGGCGTAGTAACATCAGTAGAAGCTTCCTTATATGCATAGTTTGGCTTAAAGATTGGAAGTGCAAACCCAAGGGTAGTATGGGTCATCATAGACTCTTGAACATCAACACTATGTTTAATTTCGGCACGGTAGGTTAAAGATGCTTTTAGTGCAATTTCAGGGATTTGATATGCAACACCAGCTAACCATCCAACAGCACTATCTTCTGATATTTTTGCGTCATATCCGCGTGATTTTTCCTTACCAGCCTCATCTTTAAATCCAGTTTGGCAAGTAGGTGTATTACAGTTTACAGCTCCAAATGGACCATAGGCGGAACCACGAAGCTTAACTTCGCCTTCAACTGTCTGATAAACAGGACCTGCATAAATATTCCAATTTTCAGTTGGTTGGAAACCAAAAATTAAAGAAAGGTTTTGTGTTTTAACATCAACCTCAGTTGCTTCGCCATTGTTGTAAAATGCACCTACAACATCATTATTTAAATTGACAGCACCTTTTTGAATAGCATCTGTAGTTGAGTATTTAGCTTTTGCACCAAAAGGTTGGTCGTAAATTAGACCAAATGAAAAGTTCTCATTCAATTGAACTTTAAGGGCTGCATTCGGGAAATAATAAGAATCAGCCATATCGCTAAGATCTGTTCCCTGAAGGCTAGCTCCTTTACTTGGCGTACCGCCACCTGGTTCGAAATTATCTTGAATTTTCCCTGATACATTTGCATCTAATGCAGAAATCCCTGCTTCAAAATAATTACCCGGTTGTAAAAATGCAGAAATTGACTGCCCAGAGCGATCCATTGCTGCAGCAAATACCCCAGTGGTTGGTAAACTTGCTAATAAAATGGCACTTGTTAATGCTTTTAAATTCATTCTTCTACTTTCCTAGTATAAAAAACGCGTCAATGCGTTAATAAAAATATGAGATATGTAAATTATTTTTAATCATATTCATGTGCGAAAAACATCATAAATAAAAAAGAGTAAAGACTCTAAAATTGAACTAATGGTAAATAAAAGCTGTTGATTTATATAAAATAGAGTGAAAATACTAAAAAATATTTTAAGTTATTGTTATTCAAGATGACTTTTTACATAAAGATTTAAGTATATGAAAATATTAATTTTTTATAAATTAATCATATCTTTTATGGGGTAAAACTAATAAAGTGATTTGTGTCACAATAAAAAATAAAAAAGCCTCATAAAGAGGCTTTTTTACAGATTATCTTATTAGAAACGGTAACCAATTTTTAGGCCATAACCTAAAGCATGATTATCTTTAAAGTCACCAATTTCATTACCACCAGTTTGCGCTGTAGCATCACCTAACCAGAAGTATTTAACGCCAGCTTGGATGAAATAGTTTTCAGCAGGGCTGTATTGACCGCCTAAGCCAATATTCCAATAACCTTCAGTAGGTCCTAATGTTGTCACAGGGTTACCTGCACCAGAGTCATAGCCTACAGATGCTGAACCTGACCATTTGCTATTAAATTTACGGCCAACACCGATATTCGCTGACCACTGGTCATCTGAATAGTCAATTAAGTTTTGACGTACATGTGGCGCAGGAATTGAACTTACATTTCCAAGCAACGTTGGCTTAACTGCAAATTGACTCCAATGTACCCAACGTACGTTTGCAAATGCTAATGTGTCTTTAGCAATGCCTGTTTGGAAGTCGAAATTTACTGATTGAGGTGTAGTTGCATCAACTGAAGATGTAAGTGCGCTTAAAGAAGGGGATGGTAAAAGCGTTGTTTCGTTCGCTTTAGCATTATGTTCAATTTCAGAGCGATAAGTAATGGCTGCTTTTAATGCAATTTCTGGAATTGAGTAAGCAAAGCCTGCCAACCAACCAAATGCTTCTTCACGTTCAACATCAATATTATACGTACCAAGTTTGCTGTTGCCACCGTAAGCTGCACCACGCAATTTGATATTCGCTTCAACTGTTTGCCAAACTGGACCAGCGTAGAAATTCCAGTTTTCAGTAGGTTGATAGCCGATTAAAGCAGTTAAATTTTCTGTTTTAACATCAACTTTAGTGCCTTCTATACCATTACCAAAAACAGGTGATGTTGCATCATATTCTGCTTCAGCGCCATAAGGTTGGTCGTAAATTAAGCCAAGAGAGATTTTATCTGTAGCCTGAACTTTAACTGCCGCTGATGGGAAATAATATGACTTAGCCATATCATCAACATTCAATTCATCTGATTTTACTTCAGCATCTAAAACAGAAATGCCTGCTTCGGCGTAGTTACCTGGCTGTAGGAATGCTGAGATTGACTGACCAGAACGGTCTAAACCACCTGCAAAAACAGAAGTGATAGGCATTACACTGATCAGAATAGCTTTAGATAGGTTGCTGAGTTGCATACAATTTCCCTGTTTGTAACTTTTAATGTTATTTCAGTGTGTGGAAAGTAACATAAATAGAAAAACAGTAAATAAGAGTTGCTACTCTAAAATTGAACGCAAGAAGTTAAAAAACAAGCATAACTAGAGTAATTGTTCTAGTTGTAAATATTTATCTTTATGATTTTTAAATGAAAAATTAGAGTAAAAAACTTATTATTTCTATGCGTTTTTAGAAATTTTAAATGTTTATTGTTTGATCAAATAATAGAAGAAGATAACAAAAAAGTTAAAGCCATAGCGAACTATGGCCTTACTTTTACAAATTAATTAAAATTTATAGCCAATTTTTAAACCATATGCCCATGCGTCATTGTCTTCAAATGATGCAATTGAATTGTTAGTACCAAACATTGACGCAGGTTGTGCATCAGCATCACCTAGCATGAAGTATTTGACACCACCAGCGATAAAGTAATTTGGAGCAGGGCTAAACTGTAGACCTAGGCCAACGTTCCAATAGCCTTCAGTTGGGCCAAGCGTAGAAACAGGATTACCCGCACCTGTGTCATAACCTACAGATACATTACCAGCCCATTGTTCACTAAACTTACGGCCAACACCTACAGTTGCTGAAATTTGGTCATCAGTATAAGCCACTAAATCAAAGCCATTTGGGTTGTCTGGCGTTTGACCTATTGCGCCTAAAGTTTGGCCAATTTGATCAAATTTTTCTGGGCGGATGCTAAAATCTTTCCAATTTACCCAGCGGACATTTGCAAATGCAACTGTATCAGCCATGATGCCAGTTTGGAAATCAAGGTTTACTGATTGAGGTGTAGTAATGTTTGTTGTTGTATTTTCATCGAAAATTGCATTTGCAGGATTACTTGTAACTAATGCCATTACGTTACTTTGGCCATACTCTCGAGTAGATGCTTCATGTTCAATTTCAGAGCGATATGTTACAGATGCTTTTAAAGCAATTTCTGGAATTTGATAAGCAAAGCCTGCTAACCAACCCACTGCTGAATCTTCCTTCATTGTTGCATTATATTTACCCAATCCATCTGCAGAACCATAAGCTGCGCCGCGTAGTTGGACATCACCTTTCACAGTTTGATAAACTGCGCCACCGTAAATATTGATACTTTCAACAGGCTGGTAGCCAACAATAAAAGAAAGGTTTTGTGTTGTTACTTCAACTTCAGTATTTTCACCATTTAAATGAAATAAGCCTGTTCCAGCACCTACCAATGGGTCGTTTGTTGAATATGCAGCGTCAGCGCCAAAAGGTTGGTCATAAAGCAAACCGAATGAGAAATTTTTCGTAGGCTGAACTTTAATTGCTGCTGTTGGGAAATAATAATCCCCGGCCATATCAGATAGATTTCCGCCACCATATGCAGCTTTAGCTTTACCTTCTACTGTTGGATCTAAAACAGAAATCCCAGCTTCAAAGTAATTCCCTGGTTGTAAGAAAGCAGAAATAGACTGACCTGAACGGTCTAAAGCTGCAGCAAATGCACCTGTCATTGGTACAGTTGCAAGAATCATCGCTGTAGTTAAAGTTTTTAATTTCATTCTTCGTCTTTCCTTGAGATACGAATCAAACTTGTTAGTTTTTTGGGGATACTGCAAATATTCGTTATGCGTAACTTTTTCTTGGTTTTAGCCTATTTGTTACGCCATGTGACAAAAATAGCACAATTAAAATAAGAGTAAATGCTCTAGGTTTAAAAAATAGGGATAAAAAATGAATAATTTAGAGTAAATGTACTAATAAATAAAAATAAAACATTGATTAAAATAGAATAAATATTCTAAAAAAAATATTAATTGGCTGCGAAAAAAAACTTAAAAATTAACTGAGATCGTAAACGAATTGAAAAAAGTTGGCATTTTTGACCTTATGAGCATCGAAATGCACATTGACAGTAAAATAAATAATGCAAAAGAACTAATTAAAAATGTTTTAAATTTAAATTAATGAAGTGTTTTGATATTAGTTTTCAATAGTAGGGGGGTAACTCATTTCATGAAAATGGCTAAAGTGACGATGAGACACTTCAAAAAATGATGGGAAGTTCATCTGGTGCGCTCTGCGGGACTCGAACCCACGCCGGTCACTTAGGAGGCAACTGCTCTATCCAGTTAAGCTAAGAGCGCTAGACGGTGGCTAATTTACTCCAATTTGAGTTAAAAAAAAAGTTATTGCCGAAACAATAACTTTTTAAATTGATTAATCTTTTTTCTCTTCTTTCATTTTGATGTCACTCAAATCTTTAGGATTAAGATAGTTGAACATCAGCAACATGATTGTAATCCATACTGGAATCATCAAAACGGATTCCATAAAACCTTGGGTCCACATGATGAAGAGTACCAAAGCAATGAAAATTAAAACAATATAGTTACTTACTGGCGACCAAAGTGCTTCATACGATGTCTTGAAGTTTAGAATGCGTTTAGCGCGTCTAAATTGAAGGTGAGTCATAGTAATCATAGCCCAGTTCAAGACTAAAGCTCCAACCACCACATACATTAAATGACCAAGCGCATCTTCTGGAACAAAGTAGTTTAATAGTACACAACCAAAAATTAATACCGCTGAAAGTAAAACAGCTGGAATTGGTACGCCTTGTTTATTGGTTTTAGCAAAAACTTTAGGTGCATTTCCTTGTTTTGCCAAGCTGTAAAGCATACGGCTGTTTGCATACATACCACTGTTATATACAGATAATGCAGCAGTTAAGATAATAAAGTTAAGTAAGTGTGCCGCCCAATCAATACCCAATTGACTGAAGATCATCACGAAAGGACTTTTATCTAGACCACCAAGGTCAAGTTGGTTCCAAGGTACTAGAGATAAAAGAATCGTTAATGAGCCCACATAGAAAATGAGGATACGGAAAACGACTTGGTTAATGGCTTTTGGAATAGTTTCTTTTGGATTTTCTGCTTCTGCTGCAGCCATACCAATCAGTTCGATACCACCAAAGGCAAACATTAGGAAGGCAAGCATGAAGAATAAACCTTCAAAGCCATTTGGGAAGAAACCACCTTGATTCCAAAGGTTGCTAAATGATGCAGTAGAGTTTGAATCTGCTGTTAATAGTAAATACAAACCGAACACAATCATTGAAATAACCGCAGTTACTTTAATGATAGAGAGCCAGAACTCTGATTCACCATAAAATTTCACATTGCCTAAGTTAACAGCTGTAATGATCACAAAGAAAAACAGTACAGATGCCCAAGCAGGAATATGAGGCCACCAGTAGTTAATGTATTTTGCGACAGCGGTCAGCTCTGTCATTGCAACTAGAATATAGAGGATCCAATAGTTCCAACCGGTCAGGAAGCCGGGAAATTTACCCCAGTATTTATACGCGAAATGGCTGAATGAACCTGCGACAGGCTCATGCACAATCATTTCACCGAGTTGACGCATAATTAAGAATGCGATCAAACCACCAATGGCATAACCCAATATAATGGAAGGACCTGCTGATTGAATCACATGAGCGGAGCCCAAGAATAAGCCTGTACCAATTGCACCACCCATGGCAATCAATTGAATATGACGATTCTTTAAGCCACGCTTGAGTTCGGAGGAATTGGTAGTCAAGTTACTCATCCCGAGAATGGTTTAATTTTGTTAATTGTAATAGATCAAGATTGAATAGCCTAGTAGCTCAAAATATATGAAAAATATTTATGAATAATATAATTAATAATTAAGCTGTATTGTTAGATTAAAATTATATCAATCAATAGATTAATTTTATTTTAAATGAATTGGTGGATGTCTCATTTATATGAAAAAGGTATTGAGTGTTGTTTTTTTATACTTAAGTCATGTGATTGTTAAAACTTCAGTTAAACATTGTATGATGCCAATACGCAGAAAAGAATGGTCTGCTAGAACACAATGATAAATATCCAAGGATTCAATAAAAATGAGTTTTGCACCCCAAATTAAAATTGCAGCAACCTATATGCGTGGTGGTACAAGTAAAGGCGTATTTTTTAAGCTTGATGATTTACCTGTCGCTGCACAGCAAGCGGGCAAAGTGCGTGACCAAATTTTACTGCGAGTCATTGGTAGTCCAGACCCTTATGGTAAACAAATTGATGGTATGGGCGGTGCAAGCTCAAGTACCAGTAAAACTGTAATTTTAGCGAAAAGTTCAGAACCGGATCACGATGTCGATTATTTGTTTGGGCAGGTATCGATTGATAAAGCCTTTGTTGATTGGAGCGGGAATTGCGGAAACTTAACAGCAGCAGTGGGGGCTTTTGCAATTTCGAATGGTTTAGTGGATGCAGCACGCATACCAGAAAATGGTCTATGCACCGTTCGTATTTGGCAAGCCAATATTCATAAAACCATTATTGCACATGTACCAATGGCCAATGGAGAAGTGCAAGAAACTGGTGATTTTGAATTAGATGGTGTGACATTTCCTGCAGCTGAAGTGCAAATTGAGTTTTTAGATCCTGCTGATGACGGTGAAGATGGTGGTGCAATGTTTCCTACAGGCAACTTAGTGGACACACTAACGGTTCCTGATGAAGGAAGTTTTGCTGCAACTTTCATTAATGCCGGTATTCCAACGATTTTCTTAAATGCCGAAGAGATTGGTTATACCGGCACTGAATTACAGGATGTCATTAATAGTGATGCAAAAGCTTTAGCACGTTTTGAAAAAATCCGGGCCTATGGTGCAGTGCAAATGGGATTGATTGCAGATATTTCAGAAGCTGAAAAACGCCAGCACACGCCAAAAATTGCATTTGTATCGAAACCTAAAGCCTATACATCATCTAGTTCTAAAGAAATTACGGCACTTGATACAGACTTACTAGTTCGCGCACTTTCAATGGGTAAACTGCATCATGCCATGATGGGAACAGCTGCGGTGGCTATTGGTACAGCTGCTGCTATACCAGGTACTTTGGTAAACTTGGCAGCAGGTGGAGGCGAGCGTGAAGCTGTTCGCTTTGGGCATCCATCTGGGACGCTACGTGTAGGTGCTCAAGCGGTGAATGAGAATGGCCAATGGGTGGTTAAAAAAGCAGTGATGAGTCGCAGTGCGCGTGTATTGATGGAAGGTTGGGTGCGTATACCAGCGGATACACTCGATTAATTTACATAAAAATTTTATTAAGCCTCTGCTCAGCAGGGGCTTTTTTTTGCCTTTATTCTTTTAATGAATATATAAAGCATTATTTAGTATATATTTAAATATAATATGTACTGCATTTAATATTAGAAGAATAGAGTGATATTTATCACATTTCATTTGATAGCATTCCGCATAGCTATACCCTGAAAAAACTGGCTCGAACATGCTTAAAAATGACTTAATAAAACAGGAACTTTCAGTAGAACATTTAGCAGTCCTTGATGCACTGCCAATGCCTGCTGCGCTTTTTTCCGCAACTGCTGACTTATTGTGTGCGAATCAACTTTTTCAACGTAGTTTTCGAACAGACTTAAGTCAACTCATCTCCAATAAACTCGAAATAATGTTGAGTGTACAGCCGAATCAATCTGAATTTAGTTTGCGTTGCTTAGAGATGGAGCATATTGAACCGTTTATTTATTCGGAAAGTGAACGACACTATTGGCTGACTTTAAAACCGCATTATTTGCATGATGGTCAGTTAAAGCATGTCATGCTGTGTTGTGCAGATATCACTAATTTAAAACAATCTGAACAGAAATTAATGCAACACAATCAATTGTTGAAGCAGCAAGTCTATATCGATCATTTGACACAAGTGCTGAATCGTCGTGGTTTTGATTTGCAGATAGAAGAATGGCAACTCAAACTTGCACGCCAAGACTTATCTGAAATGAGTTTGATTATGTGTGATTTAGATAACTTTAAGCAGATTAATGATATTTATGGACATGATTTTGGCGATGAAATTTTAGTGAAATCTGCTCAAATTTTAATGCGTGTGATTGAAAGCATGGAGGATGCTTACGTATTTCGAATTGGTGGTGAAGAATTTGTAATTGCGTTGCCAGATATGCAATTAAAAGATGCATGTCATATAGCACAGCAATGTTGTCATCAAGTCTCAGCTATGTCTGCAAACTATGCTGATAAGGTTCTGAAACTTTCGATTTCATGCGGCGTTGCACATCAATATCAAGATGGGGTCTTAGCTGAGACTTTGGCCAAAGCAGATCAAGCTTTATATCAAGCAAAATATAGCTCTAAAAATTGTACTTGTTATAGCGACGGTGACGGTATTAATTTATTCGAATGTTAATGGTGCTTTTTAAAAATTATCGAATGTGAAGAGATAAATAGACCAGTGAATGATTAATAAGCAGATTTGACAATGAGCATAGAGAATACGTACAGAAAGCAGTATCATGCAACAAGTCAAAATGACCATAGGTTTAGCAACGGGTTTGCTAAACATACTAGATTTTAGTTGATTTAAATATTCGAGGTGAATGTGTCCTCATTAACAGATGTTTCTACTTATGCCCTGACTGAAGCGCAAGAGCGTATTCAACAGGACTTACTAACAGCACTGGATGCTTTTGCTATTCCAGAACCGTTAAAAGGTGCGGTGTATCATGCTGTGATGTTGGGTGGAAAACGTGTTCGTCCGGCACTTTGCTATGCAACAGCTGCATTAAATCCGAATCAAAATGCTGCGGCAGTTCGCCGAGCAGCGGTGGCAATTGAGTTTATTCATTGTTATTCATTGGCACATGATGATTTGCCATGCATGGACAATGATTTATTACGTCGTGGTCAACCGACATGTCATGTGGCATTCGGTGAAGATACTGCGTTATTGGCAGGTGATATTTTACAATCGATGGCATTTGAAGTTTTGGGTAGTCGTTTATTTGATCAGGGTGCTGCTGTAGACGCTCCAATTGTATTAAAGCAAATGCAGATTTTAGCGACTGCGACTTCTAAAATGGTCAATGGACAAGTGCTGGATTTACAAGCCGAAGGTAAGCACGTAAATCAAGAACAACTGGAAAATATTCATCGTAATAAAACTGGCGCACTTATTTCTGCTGCAATTATGATGGCAGCAGTGACGATTTTTAATGGAACAGATCAAGCCATTCCAAAACTACGTGAGTTTGGACTTGCTATTGGTTTAGCGTTCCAAGTTCAAGATGACATTTTAGATATTATTGCAGATACAGAAGTGCTTGGAAAAACAGCAGGTAAAGACCAACAAGTTGATAAATCGACTTATCCTGCATTGTTGGGTTTAGAACAAGCAAAAGAATACGCTGAGACATTACATAATCAAGCTGTTAATGCCTTAGCATACTTTGGTGATGATGCTACAGAATTGCTGAAGATTACGCAGTTTTTACTAAATCGAAAAAGCTAAATTAAGCACGATGAACTGCCCATAACATTGCATGATGTTATGGGCTTTTTTTCAGTAAAATAAAAATTTCTGATTTAAAAAAAGGACGCTGAGCGTCCTTTTTGATCGATATAAAACCGATTAAATGCTTTCTTTATAGATGCGGTCTGCTTCTTCGAATTTATCTGTAATTTCGTTAGAAGGTGCTTTACCCATCAAGCTAACAACGACAATTGCAATGAGTGAGCAGATGAAGCCAGGAATGATTTCATAAACGCCTGTATCGCCCCAAACGTTTTTCCATAAAATCACCATCACAGCACCGACAACCATACCTGCTAAAGCACCATTCAACGTCATACGTTTCCAAAACAATGACAAAATAATGAGTGGACCAAATGCGGCACCAAATCCTGCCCATGCATAAGCAACAAGACCTAAAACTTTTGAATCAGGATTACCAGCCATGTAGATGGCAAGAATTGAAATCAATAGCACCATAATACGGCCAACCCAAACCAACTCTGTTTGCGATGCTGATTTACGAAGGAACGATTTATAGAAGTCTTCAGTGAGCGTACTTGAACAGACGAGCAACTGGCAGCTCAGTGTACTCATAATGGCAGCTAAGATTGCTGCAAGTACAATACCTGCAACCCAAGGGTTAAATAGAATTTTAGTTAATTCCATAAACACCGTTTCAGGGTTGGCACTTACCACACCCGCAAGTTCTGGATGTTGTTGGAAGTAAGCAATACCAAAGAAACCAGCAGCTACAGCACCACCTAAGCACAGTGTCATCCAAGTCATACCAATGCGGCGCGCATTTGGAATAGATTTAACTGAATCGGCTGCCATGAAGCGTACCAGAATATGTGGTTGACCAAAGTAGCCCAAACCCCATGCTAAAAGTGACATGATCGCGACAAAGCTCAGATCACCAATAACATCCATGGCTTGAGGGCGTGCTGTTTCAAGTGCCATGGTGAATTGTGTTAAGTCTGAGAACGATAACATCACCACAATAGGGGTGAGTAATAAGGCGAAAATCATAAAGCCCGCTTGAATGGTGTCAGTCCAGCTTACAGCAAGGAAACCACCAATAAAGACATAACTTACAGTAGCAATTGCGCTGATCCATAGGGCAGTGCTATACGACATGCCGAACATACTTTCGAATAAGCGTGCACCTGCAACCATGCCTGAAGCACAATAAATGGCAAAGAAAATCAAAATGATCACGGCAGAAACAATACGCAGAATTTTTTTCTGATCATTAAAGCGATTAGAAAAATAGTCGGGGAGTGTTAACGCATTATTTTGTACTTCAGTATGTACGCGAAGACGGCCTGCAACCAGTAACCAGTTGAGCCAAGCACCAATGATTAAGCCAATGGCAATCCACATTTCAGAAAGTCCTGAAAGGTAGATTGCTCCGGGTAGACCCATAAGTAGCCAGCCACTCATATCGGATGCACCGGCAGATAGCGCTGTAACAAAGCTACCTAAGCGTCTGCCACCCAAAATGTAGTCAGAAAAGTTACTCGTTGCACGATATGCGAGTAAACCAATCACGACCATGGCGACAATATAAAAGAGGAAAGTAATTAGGGTGGGATTTAGGGAGCTCATACGATATCCGTTTTGGCGTTGGACAAGTGCTTTTAAAACGGAGGATTTAAGCGGAATTTACTTGATTATGTTGGTAAATAGAGGCTTAAGATCCTGATACGTCAAAAAATAACGGGAAATTTAAACATAAATTTACTGTTTTTGCTTCAATTTTCGCAGTGACCACAAAAAATGGGCAGTCTCTAGCTGCCCATTTGAAGCTTGTGAAATCAAAAAATTATTGGTTACGGCCCATCACACCACGAATGGTATTAAGAATATCGGCTGGTAGAACCACAGTTTTCGCATTATTGGATTTCGCCATATCCTGCATGGCTTTGACATATTGCTCACCCAACAGGTATGCCACAGGAATTTCTTGATCACCGACGGCTGAGCTCACCATTTCAATCGCGCGTTGTGAAGATTCAGCTAAAACCACTTGTGCTTCAGCATCACGACGAGACGCTTCTAAACGACCATCAGCTTCTAAAATAGCTGCTTGCTTTTCACCATCAGCTTTAGTCACTGTTGCACGGCGTTGACGCTCAGCTGCAGCTTGCTCTTCCATGGCTGCTTGCATGGTGTGAGATGGCTTAATATCTTGAATTTCGACAGTTTTAAGGGTAATACCCCAATCCGAAATATCATCTGAAATTGCAGCTTTGAGTTTGGCTTTAATATGATCACGCGATGACAGCGCATCATCTAAGTCCATTTCACCTACGATTGAACGTAGAGAGGTTTGTACTAAGTTTTGAATGGCCCACGTATAGTTTTCAATACCATACACCGCTTTTTCAGGCGTAGTGAGATTGATATACGCTACTGCATTCATTAATAGTACGGCATTGTCACGTGAAATCACTTCCTGAGATGGAATATCTAACACGATATCTTTGGTGGTCACTTTATAAGCCACTTCATCAATATAAGGAATGACAAAGTTTAGGCCTGGGTTGAGGGTAGTATGGTATTTACCTAAGCGCTGCACAATCCATTTAAAACCCTGAGGCACAATGCGAACACCTTTAAAGATGGTGACGGCCACAAAAACAAGGAAGGCTAAAAAAACAATTGAAACACCTGACATTTCATTTCTCTCTTATTTATAGATTGTCATTTTGGCTACTGCTATGGCGCTGAACCACTAAATCGTTGCCTAAGATGTCGATGACTCGAACGCGATCGCCCACTTCGAGCTGATCTTGAGTTCGACAGTGCCATTCATCAGAGCCAAGTACAGGCATAGGAAAACGAACTTTAACTGAACCATGATTTAGCTGGGTTTGGATGACCATGCCGACTTGTCCAATAGTGGCTTCACGAGAAAGTCCAGCTTTGGTTTTATCGGTAGATAAGGGCTTAATAAATTTAAACCACGAAAAAGTGCATAGGATGGAAAGTACGATCCAAATAATGATTTGGACATTAAAGTCCATTGAAGGAAAAATCCAATATAAAATGCCGACCAAAATGGCCGATACACCAAACCAGAGTGCGGCAAAAGAAGGCAAAATCAATTCGAACAGGATTAATGCAACACCCAGAACGAACCAGTGCCAAGGTTCTATAATAAATTCCATACATCTACTCTTATATTGGGTAATTGATATAGATGAACCAGCATCTATATCAATGTAGCAGATGTATAAGCTAATGAATATTAAAAAAATCGCTGAATTAAATTTTGGCTCTTGGCGCCGGTTTAAATGCAGCAGGAGATTGTTTAAAGTTGCTGATTGCTTTTTCAATGCTGACAATTTTTAGTTGTGCAGCTTTTTCACCTTCTAAAATGGTGGCATTGCTGGATTTCAAATCGAGTGTACCAATATGACCGACTTTCGGCTGTATCACGATATTGGCATTTTTCAATTCTTCATTAATACTTTGCTGCCCCATAATATTGATGGTTTGGTCAAGTAGACCGAACATACTTACAGCTTTTGTCCCATCAGGTCGGGCTGAGATATCAACGGCAATCACAATATCTGCACCCATATCGCGCGCAGTTTTTACAGGAATTGGACTCACTAAACCACCATCAACATATTTGACACCTGCAATGGTGGCTGGAACAAATACGTTAGGAATACTGCACGAGGCACGTACAGCCTGTCCTGCATTCCCTCGAATGAATTCGGTTTTCTTACCGTTGTCTAAACGTGTCGCGACAGCCGCAAAACGACGCGGGAATTGTTCAATCGGTTTATTGCCAATATTTCTATTCACAAAGTCTTGTAATTTTTGCCCCTGTATAATGCCTTGGCTATTTAAAGTTAGATCACGAATATCAGATTCTTTAAAGTTCAGTGCGATTTGTTGCATTTGGTAAGGGGTTTTACCACTTGCATAGAGGCTGCCGACAAAACTTCCTGCGCTCGTACCGGTCACGATTTTTGGCTTAATGCCATGTGATTCAAGGACTTTTAAAACGCCAATATGCGCAAAGCCTTTTGCACCACCACCGCCAAGTGCAATCGCAATAACTGGTTCACGAGCTTTTACTGGGGTTGGAGTTGGAGTAGCTGGTTTTTTAGTTGCTGAATCACAACCGACAAGACCAAGTACCAACAGGCCTGGAAGAAAATAATGTGCGAGTTTCATTTTGGAAATCTGATTGTTAATTAAACAAAGTGCTCATCTCATCAAAAAATGAAGGTTTTGACTAGGGCTTTTTCCAGTGCTTTTGTAACGGTAGCGCCAACCACTCTGGATTGCGAGGAGAAAACTGTCCTTGATATAAGTTGAGTATGTCATTCAGATCGGTATCAAAATTACCAGTGGTATGAAATACGCCTAAGCAACGGATGGTCTTTTGTGCATAATCAAAAGCAAACATCACAATTGGAATGTGAGATGCATGGGCAATGTAATAAAAGCCACTGCGAATTTTATCGGCTTTTTTCCGTGTGCCTTCGGGTGCCATACCAATCCAAATTTGTTTGTTTGCTTGAATAATGTTAGCAATTTCATTAGTTAGACCTTTAGGGTTTTCACGATTGACTGGAATAACTCCCACCCAATTAAGTAAATGTTTGAGTGGGGTATCAAACAAGCTATTTTTGCCAAAGATGGTGATTTTCAAACCAATGCCAAGTAAAGCGAGAAAGCCGTGCCAAGCATCAATATTAGAGGTATGTGGTGAGATGATCGCTACGGCTTTAGGTAAATTAGGAAATTCACCAACAAAGCGCCAACCTTGTGCTAAAAATAGACGCTTAAAAATGGCACGACTATAAATAGATCCACGCGATGGAGCGAGAGGTGGTAGTTCGGGAAAATCAGTATGTGTTTTATTATTCATTTTATATTCTGTAAAAGTGTTAGAGCGATACCTTAAATTGACAATTTTCTAAAATGATTCGTTAATAAAAAGTGCAGAGCAATGTTGAATCATCAACTCAAATAAGGTTGTTCGTATCATATGTTGTCGTGAATTGGAGTTCATTGGCATAATCGCTGTAGTTTTAGCTGCTCACTGCATATTTTGCTTATTTGATACAGGGACGTTTATGGTTTCAAACCGCCAACTCTATGTTCTATTATTTTCCTTGTATTGGGCACAAGGTTTGCCAGTTGGGTTTATGACACATGCCTTGCCTGTCATATTAAGAGCTCAGGGAGTATCACTGGCACATATAGGTGGTTTTGGCTTATTGATGCTGCCTTGGTCAATCAAAATACTTTGGGCACCATTGGTAGACCGACAAGGTTCAAAGCGCTATGGGCATTATCGCAGTTGGATTATTCCGACCCAGTTTTTAAGTGTCATCATCCTGATAGTTTTATCTTTTTTACCGATCGCCAATTTAGATGAGCCTGTATATCTGTTGATGTTTTTTATGGTACTGCTTAGCCTGAATTTGGTGGGTGCCACGCAAGATATCGCAACTGACGGTTTGGCAGTGAATATTTTAAAATCTGATCAGCAGCATTGGGGCAATACATTTCAAGTTGTTGGATCGCGTCTCGGTTTTATTGTCGGTGGTGGCGCGGTACTTTGGGCACTGGATTGGTTGCATTGGCAAACAACTTTTTTATGCTTAGCAGGTATCGTATTTTTAAATACTTTAGCCATTCTGTTTTACCAAGAGCCTAAAAAAGAGCAGATCGTCTCTCAGCATTCACATGTAAACAAACAAACGTTATGGCAAGTTGTAAAACAGTATCTGATTTATTTTACCCAAACCAAAACACTTCGTATGTGGCTGCTGGTGCTGCTGACTTTTAAAATTGCAGATGGTTTTGCTGGGCCGCTGCTCAAGCCGTTAATGGTGGATTTAGGTTTGAGTTTTAGTCAAATTGGAATCTATGTGACGATGTTGGGTGCTATTGCTGCACTCGTTGGGGCAGGTTTAGCCGGTTATAGTTTGAAGTATCTCTCGCGTGTACATGCCTTGATTGCTTTTTCGATATTAAAAATCATCAGCCTAATGGCTTATGCATGGTTAGGTTTGCAATACGAATTAAAGCGACTTGTAGATGCTTGGATAATTTATTTCATTAATGCTTTTGAAGATATGGTTTCAGCCATGCTCTTGGTCGTGATGCTGACCTTAGTCATGCAATATAGTCGTAAAGCAGTTGCAGGCACAGATTTTACTTTTCAAGTTGCGTTGATGGCGACGGTGAGTGGTGGATTGTATAGTGTGAGTGGCGTATTTGCAGATGTGCTGGGGTATAGCACGTATTTATATTTGATCACAGCTTTGGCAGCGTGCAGCCTAGTACCGATATTGATGTGGGGGAAAGTCATAAAACATGAGCAAAATGATCTTTAAATAGTGATTTATTCTAAGTTTGTATTTATCAGCTAAAACGGCTTTGTTGCACAAACCTATCTGTAAAGGCTTTTTCAGCGATATAATTTTCAAATGAAGAAGCCTGCACACAAAATCTACCGCACAACCAATTGGCCCGCATATAACCGAGCACTTATGAGTCGCGGAAATATTGCCATTTGGTTTGATCCTGCTACGCAATGGTATGCGCCATCAAAAGGCAAACAAGGGCGAAATCAAACCTACTCCGACGCAGCCATCCAATGCTGCTTAATGATTAAATCCTTATTTCGTCTGTCTTTACGTATGGTTACTGGCTTTGTGCAAAGTCTGATTAAACTTTGCGGATTAAATTGGATAGCTCCAGATTACACCACGCTTTGTAGAAGACAAAAGCATATTGGTATAGATGCTAAAACCCTACAAATACGAGCAGTTCAGCTTACAACCAATAATGTCAGTGATTCACAGGTGCTTGGTGATTTACTTAATCAGATTCCACAAAATGAGCGGATTGACTCTGTTTATACTGATGAAGCTTATGACACCAAGCAATGCCGTCAGGTCATTGCAGATCGGCAAGGGCATGCGGTGATTCCACCTAGAAAAAATGCGAAACCATGAAAAGATACAAAGAGTAGCTCGCTAGAGCGAAATGAATTACTTCGAACAGTTAATCTTGCGAAGCAGTGCTTCTCAGGCAGGACACTATGGAAAAAATGGTCAGGCTATCATCGGCGAAGTTTGGTTGAAACTAAGATGCATTGCATCAAATTATTAGGAGATAAACTCAGTGCAAGGAGTTTTGATAGCCAAGTGAATGAGATCCATGCACGTGTAGCAGTTCTTAACAGATTTACGGAATTAGGTCGACCACTTACCCAAGTTACGCCTTAAATTTGGCTCAATTAGGGGCGCTTTGCATTTCAAATCTTTGTGCAACAAAGCCTTTAATATAAATCATTGTCTTACGCTTTTGTGAAAAGCCTAGTGATCACTGATTGGACTTTTTATTGATTCTTCATGTCCCGCGACTATTTTCAATCAATATTCCACGGTTTTATTTAATGAAATTTAGTGCTATAGCAAACAAAGATGTCCAGATTAAATAAGAATAGACTTCCAAGTGGTTAATGATTTGCAGATAGACAAATAAAAGGATAGGGGCGTCATAGATGGTCAAATTCACGTACAATATTAGTTAATTTGCAGGTATAGATCCTGCCTTATCAGATGATTCTGTTCTCCCTTTGATTATTGGCATACATATGGCGCAAGCAAAGAAATTTTTTCCGCAACAAAAATTGGAATTACATGCACGAAATCTGCATCGCAGTCGTTACGATTTTCCTCAGTTAATTAAGAGTTGTCCGGAACTTGCACCTTTTGTCAGCCCGAATAAATATAACGATTTATCGGTAGATTTCTCTGATCCGCACGCTGTGAAAATGCTGAATAAAGCATTGCTTAAGCATTTTTATGGCATTCAATATTGGGATATTCCTCAAGATTATCTTTGTCCGCCTATTCCAGGTCGAGCGGACTATATTCACTATTTGGCTGACTTGTTGAGTGCCAACAACGAAGGGCAGATTCCAACTGGACACAACGTTCAAGTGTTAGATATTGGGGTTGGCGCGAACTGTATTTATCCGATCATTGGTCATCGGAGCTATGGTTGGAAATTTGTTGGCTCAGATATTCATTCTGCATCGGTTAAAAGTGCTCAATTTATTGTGGAGGCTAATCCGAATCTGCGTAAAGGGATTCAGATTCGATTGCAGAAGGCAGCGAGTAATATTTTCAAAGGCGTAATTAAATCTTCAGATCGTTTTGATTTGACCATGTGTAATCCGCCATTTCATGCTTCGCAAGATGAAGCAAACGCGACAGCCACTCAAAAATTAAGAAAACTGGGCAAGCAGGTTGATCGTACAAAGGTGGTGTTAAACTTTGGAGGTCAAAAGAACGAACTTTGGTGTGATGGCGGCGAAGAACGATTTGTCTGCCAAATGGTGCAAGAGAGTATTCAGTTTGCTGAGCAATGCCTTTGGTTTAGTACGCTGGTTTCCAAGAAAACAACATTGCCTGTGCTGTTAAATGCCTTAGCGAAGGGCGGAGCAGTGGATGTAAAAACCATTAAAATGACGCAGGGACAAAAAGAAAGCCGTTTTGTCGCTTGGACCTTTTTAGATTTAAGACAACAGCAAGCGTGGAAGAATGCACGTTGGACTTCAGCTTAAGCCTGCCTTTGCTCGAAGTGTTCACTTTGTTTTGGGCATGCAATGCATGAAGCATCAGTAAAGAGTTTCCTATATCAATAAACACAGCAGCGCAAGCATGGTGTGTTGAATCAATCAGGCGATAGTTGTGCTAAACAAGACGCATTGTTAATTGTTACAAAAAACAGCATTCAGCGATTTTTGCTTATTTTGTGTTCTAAGCGCTTTGAATATTCTGCAAGGGCTTCTTTTATATGTGAAAAATGCGCGGAATTGAACTGCAAATGCGTATGTTTATCATTTAAATTTTATATAAATCATAAGCTTACAAAAATTATATTTTGCATTCATTTTGAAACTTGTCCATAATATTTGAAAAGGGTATGGAGTGAAGAAAATGCGTGGCAATCCAGAAGTCGTAGACTACTTAAATATGCTGATCGGTGGCGAACTGGCTGCTCGTGATCAATACTTAATTCATTCCCGTATGTATGAAGATTGGGGTTTAAGTAAAATCTTTGAACGTATCGATCATGAAAGCCAAGAAGAAGGCTCACATGCAGATGCATTGATTCGTCGCGTATTGTTCCTTGAAGGAACGCCGAATATGAATCGTGATGATATTGAAGTCGGCACAGACGTTGTGACCTGTTTAAAAGCGGATTTGGCGCTTGAATATCATGTTCGTGAGAAACTTGCACAAGGCGTAAAATTGTGTGAAGAAAAGGGTGACTATGTGACCCGTGATATGCTGCGTCAGCAAATGTCAGATACTGAAGAAGATCATACCTACTGGCTTGAAAAGCAAATGCGTTTGATCGAACTGATTGGCCTACCAAACTATATTCAGTCTCAAATGTAATTTGCGAAAAAATCTAAAGACCCAGCACAAGCTGGGTTTTTTATTAAGTCATGAAAACTATTGTTGTAGTTTTTTGATATCTGCCAAAACTTGCGCCGCATGTGTCTGTGTATTCACACTGGTGTAGTGATAAACAATAATACCTTTCGGATCAATGAGAAAGGTTTCACGTTTGGCAACTTTTAAAATCCCTAAGTTTCGTACAATGCCTAACTGTGTCGCTAGCTTATGTTGTTGATCGGCAAGAATTGGAAAGGGAAGTCCCAGTGCTTTAGAGAACTTTTGATGTGAAGCAACATCATCTAAGCTTGCGCCCAAAACAACAGCATTACTTTTTAAAAATTGTGCATATAGGGTTTTAAATTGATTGGCCTCTTCTGTACAACCTGGGGAGTTATCTTTGGGGTAAAAGTACAGAACAAGCCATTTCCCTTGATATTGCTTCAGTTCGTGCCATTTTCCGTTTTGATCTTGCAATTTAAAGTTGGGTGCGGGGGTGCCTACCCATTGTTTTTGTTTGTTTTGACTGGTGCTGAGTATTGATGTTTCGGCAACTGTGATTTGGGTGGTTGCTATTAAAGCACATGTCATTAAACAGATTTTTAGCAATGAAGAAACTTTCATAGAGTATCAGTTTATATTGTTCTTTATCTGATCTTAGCAAATTTTAAAGCGATGTAGGCAGTCAGATTTTATATCTATCGAAATTGATCCCAAATGTATTTTGCAAATCGGTTGATGTGCTGAAATGCCACTATCAAACTTACTTTGAACTTTTATACTATTTGGAATCGGTTAATTTTAGAGTTTGCATTGAATCAACATATTTTACTTATTACCGGATGGGGCGGCGGCAGTAAATTACTTACTCCTTTACAGCAGGCATTAATTGGACAGGGCTTCAGTGTTGAACTCTGGAACATTTTTGATGCTTTAAACAAAGACGTGCTTGCACAGAAAGTTGAACAGGCAAAACAATTTGATGTGATTATCGGTTGGTCTTTAGGCGGTCAGTTGGCGACTATTTTGGTAGATGCAATACAAAAACAATATCAGCAGAAAAAAGTCCTGATCACGCTAGGTTCAAATCCTTGTTTTGTTGCTAATCAAGACTGGTCAGCAGCAATGGATCAAATGAGTTTTCAGCACTTTAAACAATCCTTTCAACAAGATGCTATTGCTACTTTAAAGAAGTTCGGTTTCATGGTGTGTCAAGGGACTGATAGTACCAAGCAAGATTTTGTAACTTTGCAAAGTTTAATTCAGGCGCAAAATTTAGATGTGCTTCATGCGGGGTTGAGTTGCTTGGAAAAATTAAATAATGTAAGTATCTTAAAAAATTATAGTGGTTATCAGTATCATGTTTTTGCCAAGCAAGATTATTTAGTTAGTTACAAAGTTGAACGTTTATTGCGAAATTTAGCAGTAGAATTTTTACAAACTGAATTAGTTTCTGGCTCACATGGCTTTCCTTTATTTGATGCTGAAAGCATAAGTTGCAAAATCTACCAATATTTAAAGAAAATTGAACAAATCTCCGTATAGCTGGCCTATATCGCAATTTATTTTTGATTCCAGCAGGTTTAACATCATTCCGCATTGATGCAATACCGCGCTTATATGGAGTTAAGGATGACCGAACTAACCGATCTACAATTTGATCAGCAGCACCTTTGGCATCCTTATACTTCCATAACAGCGCCATTACCGACCTTTAAAGTCAAACGTGCATTTGGGGCAGTTATTGAGCTGGAAGATGGCACACAGCTGATTGATGGCATGTCATCATGGTGGTGTGCAATTCATGGTTATAATCATCCTGAACTAAATCAGGCAGTGGTTGATCAGCTGAAAAATATGTCACATATCATGTTTGGCGGCTTAACTCATGACCCTGCAATTGAATTAGGACGCTTGCTGCTCAAAATCACGCCACCATCTTTAGATAAAATTTTTTATGCTGATTCTGGTTCGGTGGCAGTTGAAGTCGCTATGAAAATGGCCGTGCAATACTGGTCTTCTAAAAATGGGTCTACCCAATCTGGCGCCGCATCTTTAAAAAATAAAAAAACCAACTTTATTACACCACGCTCGGGCTATCACGGAGATACATGGAATGCCATGTCGGTTTGTGACCCTGTGACTGGCATGCATCAAATATTTGGTTCCAGTTTACCCAATCGAATTTTTGTTGCCGCACCGCAAACGGCCTTTGATGAGGTGTGGAATCCTGGCGACATTTTAGAGCTTGAACAAACTTTGGCTGCGCAGCATGAACACATTGCAGCGTTGATTTTGGAGCCGATTGTGCAAGGTGCTGGGGGGATGCGTTTTTATCACCCAGAATATTTACGCCAAGCCCAATTACTCTGTGAGAAATATCAGGTTTTATTGATTTTTGATGAAATTGCCACAGGCTTTGGCCGTACCGGAAAATTATTTGCATGGGAATGGGCAGGAATTGAACCAGACATTATGTGTATTGGCAAAGGCTTGACTGGCGGTTATATGACTTTGTCTGCAACTCTGACTACCAAGCATATCGCAGAAACCATAAGTCAGGGTGAGGCAGGTGTATTTATGCATGGGCCAACCTTTATGGCGAATCCGCTGGCGTGTGCAGTTGCGCTGAAAAGTACCCAACTTTTAATGCAACAGGACTGGGCGAGTAATATTCAACGTATAGAACAACAGCTAAAGTTGGGCTTGAGTTCGTTAGCTAAACTCAATTATGTGCAAGATGTGCGTGTGCTTGGTGCCATTGGTGTTGTGGAATTAAGCTTTAATGTTGATATGAAAACCTTGCAACAGGAATTTGTGCGACGCGGAATTTGGGTGCGCCCTTTTGGTAAACTGGTGTATGTGATGCCGCCGTACATTATTTCTGAGCAGCAGTTGGCTGTGTTGTTGCAGCAATTGCAAGAAGTGGTGCAAGGACTGGGGGAGAGAGCAGCATGAGTATGCTTGATCACTATGCAGAACAGTTGGATGAGTTAAAAACTCAAGGTAACTTTCGTCAGTTTCGCTCCAATATTCAGACTGATCGATGGATTGAAATAGATAAGCAGCGCATGCTGAATTTATCGTCCAATGACTATTTGGGACTGGCTGCAAATACACAGCTACGTGAGCAATTTTTTGATGAAACACCGAATAGCCAACGCTGGATGAGTTCATCTTCTTCGCGGTTGTTAACTGGTAATTTCCCTGCATATGAACTGCTCGAACAAAGTTTAACCCATGCCTTTCATGGACGTGCAGTGCTGTTATTTAACAGTGGCTACCACATGAATATTGGAATTTTACCGGCACTGGCGGACAGCAAAACCTTAATTTTGGCCGATAAGCTGATTCATGCCAGCATGATTGATGGCATTCGTTTATCCACGGCGAAATACGTGCGTTATCGCCATAATGATTTAGCACATCTGACACAGTTGTTAGGTCGCTACCATGACGATATTGAGATTGAACGAATTATTGTGGTGACCGAATCCATTTTTAGTATGGATGGTGATGAAACTGATCTTGCCGCATTGGTCGCGATTAAACAGCAATTTGCTAAAGTCATGCTGTATGTTGATGAGGCACATGCAATTGGTGTGCGTGGTGAGCAGGGACTCGGATGTGCAGAACAATATAGCGTGATTGATCAGATTGATTTATTGGTCGGCACTTTTGGTAAAGCGCTAGCATCCATTGGCGGTTACCTAATTTGTCATCCGATTATTCGAGATTGTTTAATCAATAAAATGCGTCCTTTAATTTTTAGCACCGCGCAGCCACCGATCTGTATGGCGTGGACGAATTTTATTTTTCAGCGCGTACTGAGCCTTAATCATTTACGCAGCCATCTTGCACAAATGAGTAAAAGTTTGCAGCAGGCAATACAAGCCAAAGGTTTTACCTGCCCATCGAGTTCGCATATTGTGCCAGTGATTATTGGCGACTCCTTGAAAACGGTTAAAAAGTCGAAAGCTTTACAACAGGCCGGTTTTTACATCATGCCAGTGCGTCCGCCAACGGTGCCGCAACATAGCTCGCGCCTGCGTATTTCCTTAAATGCTCAGCTTCAGTCCGCTGAGTTAGAGCAACTGATTGCGTTGCTTTGAGATTGACACGCATGGATATTGATAAAGCACACGTGGCGCTACGCTTTGCGCAAGCAGGGCTGAGCTATAGTGAACATGCCGTAGTGCAAAAGCAAATTGCATTACATTTGGCTGGCTTAATGGCTAAACATCTGCCGTCACACGAATTCTCTGAAGTTTTGGAAATTGGCTGTGGTTCAGGAAATTTAACCGATCAATTATTAGAGCAGTTTCGTATAAAAAAATTGTTGTTGAATGATTTGTATGCTGAAGTTCAGCAGCATTTTTCAGCACTTTCAAATAGCTCAACTCAAATTGATTGGCTTATTGGTGATATTGAACAGGTGGCGTTGCCAAAGGCTTTAAACCTAGTTGCATCGTGTTCGGCATTGCAATGGTTAACGGATTTCAATGCATTAACGGCTAAAGTGCATAATTCACTTAGTGAGGATGGCTATTTTTGTTTTTCCAGTTTTGGCCCACAAAATTTGATTGAAATAAAAACCTTGACTGGGCAAGGCCTGAATTACTTTAGCGCAGCACAGATAGTGGATATCTTAGTCGGCAATCAATTTGAAATTTTGCATCTATCTGAACAGCGGTATCACTTGGATTTCACTCATCCCAAACAGGTGTTACAGCATTTAAAAGCCACTGGTGTCACGGCAACAGGGAGTGGTTATCGCTGGACAAAATACAGTCTGCAAAAATTTTATCAAGAGTATCAACAGTTTTCTGAAAAAGATGAAGCAGGTCATCTGCAATATGCACTGACCTATCATCCTATCTATTGCATAGCGCGGAGAAAGCCATGACAGGGTCTGTATATTTTATCAGTGGGATTGATACAGGAATTGGCAAAACCTATACCACAGGCTATTTGGCGAAAATATGGAATGAACAAGGGATACGAACGATCACGCAAAAGCTGATTCAAACCGGCAATGTTGATGTTTCTGAAGATATTGAGCAGCATCGTCAGATTATGGGTACAGGTTTTTTGCTTGAAGATGAAACCAAGCTGACCATGCCTGAAATTTTTACTTATCCAGCATCGCCACATTTAGCCACCAAACTCGATGGGCGTGAAATAGATTTTGCAAAAATTGAGTTTGCCACCAAACAACTGAAAGAAAAATATCAAGCGGTTTTATTGGAAGGTGCGGGCGGTTTGATGGTGCCATTGACCACGGATCTTTTAACAATCGATTATGTTGTAGAGAACCAATATCCCGTTATTTTGGTGACATCAGGTCGTTTGGGCAGCATTAACCATACGATTTTAAGTTTGGAAGCATTAAAAAGTCGTGGCTTAGTGCTTTATGCACTCGCTTATAATTTAAATGATGAATCGCAAGATGCATTGATTTCTAAAGATACTGCTGAATATTTAAAAGCATATTTAGCGAAACACTTTCCACAAGCATTATGGATTGATGTTCCTGTATTGGCATAATGGGCTAACTCTTTATATTAATAATGATTGGGCGTATTTATGACGGATCATGCGTTTATAGAACTTGCGATTCAACTTGCGAAAGAAAATATTGAGCAAGGTGGTCGGCCATTTGGGGCTGTGATCGTTAAGCATGGCATTGTGGTGAGTACAGGGGTGAATCAAATATTAATCTCAGGCGATCCGACATCTCATGCCGAGTTAAATGCATTAAGACAAGCCGCACAAAATTTAAATACGACCTCTTTGAAGGACTGTGTCGTTTATGCGAGCGGACAACCGTGTCCAATGTGTTTGGCGGCTCTGCGAATGGTTGGAGTTGAAAAAATTGTATATGCCTATTCAAATGCTGATGCAGAAGTCTATGGTTTATCTACAGCAGAGATTGCTGAAAAATTAAGACTTGAACCACATAAACAGGACGGGTTGAGTTTTAGTCAGTTAAAGCCAAACTGTGATCATAAGCTATATGATTTTTGGAAGCAGAAAAATATGTAATAAATACTAAGTGTTTTTGTCTGAGTCACTAACTGTATAGATTTCTGTGAAGAATTAAAAAAGCCAACTGAGTTGATCAGTTGGCTTTTTTGTTGGTGAGCAATTATTGATTTGCTGAGACCCCAATTTTTTTGACATTCAAACGTTGTGCTGCTGCCATCACCATAGCGACATCTTTATATTCTGTCATTTTGTCAGGTTGCACTTTAATCGTATCCTGATCTGCTTGTTGTGCAACACCAGCAAAAAGTGTTTCTAAAGCTTGCTTATTTGCAACGGCTTGACCATTCCAAAATAATTTACCTTGCGCATCAATTTTAAGTGTCACCGGTTCAGGTGGTTTTTCATTGGTTGGCGGTGGTGTTCCATTGGGTAGATCAATATTAATTGAGTTATTTGGAATGGCTTTGTTGCACAAAGATTTGAAATGCAAAGCGCCCCTAATTGAGCCAAATTTAAGGCGTAACTTGGGTAAGTGGTCGACCTAATTCCGTAAATCTGTTAAGAACTGCTACACGTGCAT
>NZ_LZDS01000006.1 GCF_001678755.1 Acinetobacter gandensis | reverse complement strand
CAAGCGACTAAAGCATCCAACAGCCAAATTGAAAAACTGAATCAGAACTTAACACGCTATAACGAATTACAGTCCAAGCAATTCGCTGCACAATCGACCGTGCGTGATGTTCAAGTTGGCTATTGGTTTGAACTGAATGAACACCCAGAAATTGATCAGCATAGTGGTGCAGACAAACAATTTTTAATCACAGAAAAGAAATTCTATAACCAAAATAACTTACCCAAAGATCTCGCCGAACAAGTCAATCAACTGATTGAACAAAGTCAGTGGAAAATTAAACCGATCCATGAACAGGCAGAACGGCAAGCCAATAACTTAATTCTGCAACGACGTAATATTCCTACGGTTCCTGCATATAACCCACTCGAACACCGTCCAAGTACCCATCCGCAACGCGCCAAAGTGGTTGGGTCAAGTGGTGAAGAAATCCATGTCGATGAATGGGGACGAATTAAAGTTCGCTTCTTATTTACCCGTGGTGATGACCACAGCCATGATGGCGGTGCAGGCAGCAATGACAATGATACGGATTCTGCATGGGTCGATGTGCTTACCCCATGGGCCGGTGACGGTTATGGCGCACGCTTCTTACCGCGTATTAATGAAATCGTGGTGATAGATTTCTTTGACGGTAATATTGACCGACCATTTGTGGTGGGACGGATACATGAAGCACAGCGCAGTCCGACGCAATTTGATAGTAAAGGTAAACTGCCAGATACCAAAAAACTGGCTGGAATAAAAAGTAAGGAAGTCCAAGGTGAAGGCTATGGACAACTACGCTTTGATGACACGACTGGACAAATCTCGACGCAATTACAAAGCACCCATGGTGCAACTCAGCTCAACCTCGGTAACCTCAGTCATCCGAAAGAAACTGCAGAAAGTGAAGGACGAGGCGAAGGCTTTGAACTAAGAACGGATCAATGGGGCGCAGTGCGTGCAGGACAAGGGCTACTTGTCAGTACACACCCACAACAACAAGCAGCGGCAATGCACCTCGATGCACAAACAGCGAAAGAGCAAATCGAAGCCAACTTAAACAGCAGCAAAGCCTTAAGTGAAGTGGCGAAAAATCAACAAACTGACTCACTTGAAGTCTTGGATAATCTGAAAAACTTCCTTGGACAAATCGAAAAAGGCAGTAAAGAAAAAGCGGATGCCTTTAAACAAGCCTTAATGATTTTATCTGCACCGAACTCAATTGCTGTGAGTAGTCAGGAAGATATTCATCTTTCAGCAGATGGGCAGATCAGCCAAAGTGCAGGCGATAGCATCAACCTCAGTAGTCAAAAATCCTTGATTGTTCATGCACAAACTAAGATCAGTCTATTTGCAGCACAAGAGGGATTCCGTGCGTATGCAGGCAAAGGCAAAGTTGAAATCCAAGCTCAAGGAGATGGGGCAGATCTGATTGCACGAAAGGGTATTCAAATTATTTCTACGGAAGATACCGTTGAAATTAAAGCCAGTAAGAAAATAGTACTGACAGCTGGCGGTAGTCAAATTGAGATTAGCAGTGCAGGGGTATTGCCAACTACTGCTGGAAAGTTTGAGGTGAAGGCTGGGCAACATTTATTTTTAAATGGCTCGAAAGTCAATATAAGTCTTCCTTTTTTTCCTCAAAGTGTATGTTGGGAATGCTTGGCAAGAAGAGCGAGTCAAAGAGGTGCATTTGTAAATAAAGGGGATGGCCAATAGATGTCGAAAATATTAAAAAATGATTTAAGTCGTTTCTTTGAGCAATTCCCTAGAGAAAACTATTTTATATATGGGGTGATTGATGCTGCACAAGATAGTAGCTTTTTTAAACGTAAGGACATTTTGCAATCACGTAATATATTAGTTGAGGCAGCCGGTGATAAAGCATCGGAGTTATCACCACATTTAATTCAATTGAGTCATAATATAAATAGTTCTGAGTGGGAATATATTAATCATCGGATGGTTGGTACATCACGAATGACTTTAATTGTCACAATGCTAAGTTTTGATGACTTATATGCGCACTTAAGACAATTTATAGATGTTAAGTTTGAGGGGGGACTTGAAATGTATTTAGCATTTTGGGATCCTGCGATACTTGGTACATTAGTGGGGCAAACAACTGATAATACTTTATATGTACAGCAACAAGTCTTATTGGAAGAACAAAAGAAAATTCTTTTAAAACCAATTTATAGTTGGTGGTATTGGGATCGTTTAGGTCAAATACATACAATTATTGGTGATAATAATTGTGAATTACAAATATTTTATGATTGGCGCCAGCCCTTTGAATTTACAATTGAACAAGAAGAACTAATGGTCGAAGCTACTTTTCCTGATCATCTAATTTATTATTTAAAATTAAATAATCCGTTTTTGATAAAGTCATTCAATAATTGGGACTTGTATTTATATGTTATTGAAATGCTTAAAAAGGCTAGAGAATGTTCGCTAAATGGCACTAGAGATATTTTAAATTTTATATGTTTGACATTGATTTATAAAGATAAGTTTGAAAGTGATATGTTTTTGCAAAGTGTTCTTTTAAAAGTAAAAAATAAAATCATCAATATGGATCAGGCAATGGAAGAAATTGAAGATTTGATGCAGCTGAGCTAGTGCATTTATAGTGATTTAAATACTATGAATAGTAATAAATTACTAATTTAAAAATTGTATATTTAAAATTAAGGGTAAGTTAATGAATGTTTTAAAAAAAATTGTAATGCTGCCGATTACTATAATGATGGGTCTAGTTGGGTGTAGTACAGGCTCCACAAAAACATATGTTTTGACTACAACATCTTATGGTTACGATACCAATTATATCCCCTATATCGTTGAATTAAATCAAGAAGAATTAGGAGGTGGGTTTGGTAGTGGAACGAAAAGGTCAGCAGTTTTAATTGGGTCACAATTTGTTAAATGGGGTGAAACAAATAGTTCCCGCAAACATACAGCAATCAATGTTCCTATATTAACTTCTGAAGAAATAAAAGGTAAAAAATACTTAGCAGTGCATTTATATCCGGATGATAGTGTAGAGATTACCTTATCAAATGAATTGCCTCGTGCTACTAAAAAAGGTTTAGAGTGGAGAGCAAAAATAATTGATGAATTGAATGCAAAAGAAAAAAAATAAGAGAAGACTATGTTTAATGAATTACAGAAAATAAAGAATAGTAATCATGATATTGCTAATCAGAGTCCTAATGCTAAACAGGATTGTTCTGATGTAGTTAATATTTCAGTTTTTTTTGATGGAACTGGAAATAATTTAGAGAATGATGAAAAAATTGCCAAGTTAGCTAATCCTGCAAAACTATGGCGTAATGCTATTTCTTATAGTAACTTTGAAATGCGTTCTCTAAAAACACCTATACAGTTAAGTCATCCAATTTACATTTCAGGTGTTGGAACTCCATTTAATGGAGAGATTAATAATTGGATTGACAAACAAATAGCAAATTCTCAAGATACATTTCCTACTGGTGGCGCTACTGGAGTTGGCGGATCTAGGCGCTTAGAATATGGTGAAGACCAGATTAGTGAAACGTTAACCAACGTTTTAAAACTTAAAATTGAACAAGCTGAAGCGATTCTTAAGCCACAAGTTGAGGAACGTAAAATTGAAGCTGAAGCAAAAATCGAAGCTAATTTAAACCAGCATCGATTAATTAAAAAAATCAATCTATCAATTTTTGGTTTTTCCCGCGGTGCTGCATTGGCACGAGTGTTCTCTAATGAAATGATTTGGAATAACGAAAGTAAAGATTTAAGTTTAAACTACAGTCTAGCAGGACAATCTGAAAAAATACCTTTGGATATTCAATTTCTTGGATTGTTTGATACTGTAGCTTCATTTGGTTTACCAGCTACGAATATGCCGAATAAGTTGAGCTTTAGGGGACGGGATATGGTAGTTGATCCTAGGGTTAAAAATTGCTTGCATTTGGTTGCAGGTAATGAATTAAGATTTTCTTTTCCTGTTGATTTAATACGTAAAGATGGGAAATTAGCCAATCCAAATACGTGGAAAGAAATAGTTTATCCTGGTATGCACTCAGATGTTGGAGGCGGTTATCAGCCAAATTCACAAAGTGTAGATAATAATTTTGCAAGAATACCTTTAAAACATATGATGGAAGCTGCAGTATCAGCGAATGTAAAAATTTTTGACTATTTAAAATTAGAAAGCGAACATAAAGAACTATTTGAAAAAGAATTCAAGATTAATGAAGAAACACAACAATTATTTAATTCAGTTAAAAAAGAAGTAGGTGCTTCTACTGGTGTTACAGAACATGATATCCAAAATTACATGAAATTATATTATGGCTCTTATGGAACGTTACACCGAAGAAGACAAAAACATTTAATTAATGGTGATATTGAGCAAGCAAATGCTTCGCGTTCAGTTAGCCAAATTTCTAGGGAGGAGGGTGGTTTCGAGTTTCCAACCGGACCTGCTGATATGGCAACTGAAGTTGAACGTATTAAGTGGACAAAGAACTATACTACATTTAATCAGTCAAATATTACGGGTGTAAAACACCTTTTTAGAATATTTTATCCTGCTTTTAAACTGTATGAAATGCTTGTGCATATTGATGAGTGGGAATTGGAAAGTTGGGAAAAAGACGTCTCTCAAGAAGCTGTAGATTTTTATTCAAATTATATACATGACTCTAAATATGGGTTTGTGGCAAATGTAGAGCCGTTTAGTTATTTTAGACAGCGAACTGTATATGAGCCTAATCGTAGTTGGAAAGGACGTAGAACTGATAAAAAACTTGGATCTATATATGAACAGATACAAAAAGAACCTGAAGAGAAACCCTTAGAAAGCGATTCTATATGCCAAATTTAAAATACCAAGTGGGATGAATTAGCAGTAATAAAAAACGAGGCAAAAGCCTCGTTTTATCTGATTCAAACTAATTATTTTTCAACAAATGCACGTTCGATCACGTAGTCACCCAAAACACCCATCTTAGGCGATTCTTTCAGACCGTGGTGGTCAAGTAGTGCAGCAACGTCGTCTAGGAATGCAGGTGAACCGCAAAGCATTGCACGATCAGTTTCAGGGTTGAAACGTGGAAGACCGATTTTTTCGAAAAGTTGACCAGATTCAATTGCAGTTGTTACACGACCTTGAGTATGGAATTCTTCACGCGTAACTGTTGGATAGTAAACTAACTTTTCTTTCGCGCCTAATTCACCAAAGAATTCGTGGTTAGGAATTTCATCCAAAATTAAATCTTGGTAAGCCAATTCAGAAATGAAACGTGTACCATGTACAACGATGATTTTTTCAAAACGTTCGTAAGTTTCAGGGTCACGAATCACCGAAAGAAAAGGTGCAAGACCTGTGCCTGAAGAAAGTAGGTATAAGTTTTTACCAGGGTTTAAATCATCTAGAACTAAAGTACCTGTAGGTTTTTTAGACACTAAAATTTCATCGCCAACTTTTACCTTTTGTAAAATAGACGTTAAAGGACCATCTGGAACTTTAATAGAGAAAAACTCTAATTCTTCTTCATAGTTTGCGCTTGCAATAGAATAAGCGCGCATTAAAGGCTTACCATTTACTTCTAGGCCGATCATCACAAATTGACCGTTTTTAAAACGTAACGCTGTATCGCGAGTGGTTTTAAAAGAGAATAAAGTGTCATTCCAATGGTGGACGTGAGTAATCTTTTCGACGTTAAAAGCAGCCATTAAAGGTCTCAATAAAATTATCAAATTAGAACAGCTTACTATTCTAATCTAAAATCATTCTCGATAAACTGAATATATTTAATTGAACTTATCAGAAAAAGTGATTATGACTGAGCTTAAAATGCCAATTATCGGGTATATGAAATCTCCCTACCGAGAAAAATTTGGTATTCCACGTCAGCCGAATTTGGTTCAAGTCGAATCTTATATTGAAATGATAGCGCCGTATAATGATTTATTGGCTTTCGAGGGAATTGATGATTTCAGCCATCTTTGGCTGATCTGGCAATTTCATGACAATAAGAATGTCGAATCAAATAAGTTCCGACCTCAAGTTCGTCCACCACGCTTAGGAGGCAATAAAAAAATCGGGGTATTTGCGACACGGAGTATGTATCGTCCATCACCTATGGGGCTGTCTGTTGTGCAATTTAAAGAAGTCAAAAAAGTGGGTAAAGCCGTTCACCTTTATGTCACAGGTAGTGATTTATTGGACGGTACACCAATTTTAGATATTAAGCCTTATATTCAATACTCAGATGCAATTGTAGGCGCGAACAGTAGCTATGCACAGCAAGAACCCGTGAGAAAAACAGTAATCTGGTCAGAACAAGCCGAACAACAAAAACAGCAATTAATCAAGCTGGGCAGCTTTACACCAAAATTGGTAGGGGAGTTGGAGCAAGTATTAGCTTTAGATCCTCGTCCTGCCTATCAACATGATGATGAACGTATTTATGGTATGTTGTTTGGTGGTTGTAATGTGCGTTTTTGCGTAGAGACCAATAAAATTGTTGTACACGAAATTCTAAATAGTTAAAAAAGATCAGGTTTTAAACCTGATCTTTTTGAAAATGAATTACTTTAATTTAGAGTATTTATCAATTTCAGTACTAGCGATATTGTTAAATAGCGAGCATTCATTTTTGATTGCTTCTACATAGTTAGTTTCAACTTTTGCTTCCAGGCTATCCTTTCCATAATTTTGAATCGCCTCATCTAAGTCAGCTTGATAGTCTTTAATATCATTAGCCAATGTGTAAGTGGTCCCTGATTTATAGTATGAGCCATAACGATAATTTTGATTAAACTGCACATAAGCATCAAAATCATAATTTACAGGTTGATTTTTCGAAATATAAACTGGATAAGAAGCTATGTTTTGGATGGTATAACCGTCATCTAAATATTCAGTAGGATCAAAACCATTAATGTTGTCACCAAGGAGTTCAACATAATTTTTTGAACTTGATGATGTTTTCAATCTTAGGCAAGTTGAACCTTGGGGAAAAGTTTTTCCTTTTAATTTTGAATAATAGAAACTTGGGAATGTGCCTAACTTCGTTGCTAACGTAGTATCTGCACCTGAAAGATAATTAAATGTGTCTATATAATAGCCAATTTCTTTACCTGTTAAATTTACCACTTCGAAATTTTGAGTCAGTTTCAGACCATTGAAGTTTTGACTAGATGCTGGTGTGAAAACCCATTGACTATCATTTTTAGAAATTAAATTGGCAAATTTATAACCATATTCGGTTTTGTTCAGCGCTGGTGTATACAATCCTTCGTCAGTTAAATAATCAAAAATTATCCACTTTAAATCGTAATCATCATTGTTATTACTTAAATAATCAATATTTAAATAAATGTTATTATTTTGAATATTGAAATGCATTTTATCGAATAAATTGTCACTTCCTTCCCAATATGATGATGAGTAGATTGACCATATTTGATTATCTACAGAACCTGAACCTGAACCTGAACCTGAACCTGAACCTGAACCTGAACCTGAACCAGTTTCAGGTGAGTTATTACCTGAAGAGCCTCCACCGCCACAGGCAGCTAATGCAAAAACACTAAAAATGGCTAGGCTTAAAGTTTTAAATTTCATGTTACCCTCATTATAAATTATTAAATACGTCACTATTATTTGTGACTGTGGCACATAGTATAGTAAAAACAAAAAAAGTGAATAGTGAAAAATAACTAATTTAAATTAATGATTTAAGTTAAATTTTGCTTAATAATTAAAGTAAAAAATATTGCGTTTTACGTAGCTGGTTTTGTTATAGTAAACCCTATGTTTGGGGAACATAGAACAATGACTTTTAATTTTGAAATTGACACTTCTTGGTGTTTAGACCAATTACAAAAAGATGGGCGAGTGAGTGAGCGTGATAAATTACGGATACAGACTACACATCGTCAGCGCGAACAACTGAAATGGCATCCTTTACAATGGATTGCCAATTTTAATTTAGTCGATCAAAGTCATCCTCAAACCACATTAACCTTGAACCGACTGTGTCAGTGGTTGGCAGAAAAAGCAGGATTACCTTTTTATATTATTGATCCTTTAAAAGCCGATGTTGCAGCATTGACCAGTGTAATGTCACAGGAGTTTGCAGTACGCAACCGAATTTTAGCTGTAGAACTGCAAAATGAACATGTCCTGATTGCTACAGATCAACCTTATAAAAGTGAATGGGTTGCTAACTTAGAGCGAAGTGTTCTACCACGTAAAATTCAACGTGTCCTTTTAAGCCCAGATCAACTACAACGCTACCTGGTGGAATATTATCAAGTCAGTCGTGCAGTGAGTAATTCGCAAAAATCATCGAGTTATGATCGTGAAAATAAAGGGGTCGAAGCCCTACTGCAATTAGGTGATACACAAAATCCAGATGCCAATGATCAGCACATTGTCAAACTGGTCGATTGGGTGCTGCAATTTGCCTTTGAACAAGGTGCAAGTGATATACATTTAGAACCACGTAAAGACACCGGTAAAGTCCGATTCCGTATTGATGGGGTGCTGCATACTATTTATAACATGCCCGCGAATACACTCACTGCCGTGGTATCACGAATCAAAATTTTAGGACGTATGAACGTTGCTGAAAAACGTAAACCGCAAGATGGTCGACTCAAAACACGAACACCTAAAGGACAAGAAACAGAACTTCGTCTTTCAACTTTGCCAACTGCTTTTGGCGAGAAGCTGGTCATGCGTATTTTTGATCCAGAGGTTTTAGTCAGAAGCTTTCAACAACTTGGCTTTGATGGTCGCTTGTTAGATGATTGGAATACATTAACCAGTCATAGTCACGGCATTATTTTAGTGACAGGGCCTACGGGTTCGGGTAAGACCACCACCTTATATTCATCGTTAAAGCAATTGGCGACTGAAGAAGTCAATGTTTGTACCATTGAAGACCCGATTGAGATGTTAGAACCTAGCTTTAACCAAATGCAAGTTAATACAGGCATTGACCTAGGTTTTGCAGATGGTGTTCGTGCTCTCATGCGACAAGACCCTGATATTATTATGGTTGGAGAAATTCGTGACCATGATACGGCAAATATGGCGATTCAAGCGGCGCTCACAGGGCATTTAGTACTTTCAACGCTACATACGAATGATGCGCCATCAAGTTTGACGCGTTTGCATGATTTAGGCATTCAACCCTTCTTAACGGCTGCAACGATATTAGGTGTATTAGCACAGCGATTAGTACGTCAGTTATGTCCGCACTGTAAACGTGAAACCTTTATCAATGAGCAAGAGTGGAAGCACCTTACATTTGACTATAACTTAGAAATGCCTAATTTTGTCTATGAAGCAGTAGGTTGTGATGAATGCCGTCAGACAGGTTATAAGGGGCGTGTCGGAATCTATGAATTTATGCCACTGAGTTTGGAAACTAAACAGCTGATTGGTGCAAATGCCACACTAAATCAACTGCGCCAGCAAGCGCGTAAGGAACAGATTGAGCCATTGCGTATTGCAGGTGCACGTAAAGTCTTAGCAGGTGTGACTACATTAGAAGAAGTCCTGCGTGTCGTCCCTCTAAATTAAATGATCGTTGTTCAGTACATCATTCTAAATTTAAGCATCAATACTCAATATATTTATCTTAAGATTCGGCTCATCTTGCTTTGTTTTAATACTTATATCGAAACAGAGCAAGTCATAGAGAGAAGACGATGAATAAGATGAAATCTGTAGCATTAGGTTTAAGTTTGGCAACTTTAACTTCAGTTGCAATGGCAAATACGGCTGTGAATCACACTGCTGTGACACCGCTGAAAACAACCAGTGTTAAACAAGCACTCACTCAAAAAGATGACACAAAAGTACAACTTCATGGCTATGTAGTGAAATCTTTGGGTGATGAGAAATATCAATTCCAAGATAAAACCGGCAGTGTTACGGTCGAAATTGATAATGAGCTTTGGCAAGGCAAGCCTATTTCAGCAAAAACACCCGTCACATTAATTGGTGAAATAGACATTGATCATAAACCTACAAAACATGTGGAAATTGATGTCGATCATGTGAAGTTCTAAAACTATTCAAATACTTTATTTGAATATTGAAAAAACCACATCATTCGGTGTGGTTTTTTTATTGAATTCTTTTTTAATAAATCGGTTTTTCGTTACACTCAAACTAAGTCAACTACTCAAAGAGGGAGCTGAATGCGTATACTTTTAGCAGAAGATGATGCTTCACAGGCAGACAGTATTAAAACCTGGCTAGAAATGGATGGTTATAGTGTTGATTGGGTTGAACGTGGCGACCATGCCTTATTGGCCATTGAACAGCATGTTTATGACTGTGTATTGCTGGATCGTGGTTTGCCGAAAGCTACGGGCGATGAAATATTAAGACGACTCAGACAAGTGTATCCACTAACACCGGTTATTTTTATTACTGCACGTGACAGTATTGCAGATCGGGTCGAGGGATTAGATTTAGGAGCACATGATTATTTAGTTAAGCCCTTTAGTTTGGAAGAGCTTTCTGCTCGAGTGAGGGCGCAGTTACGTGTACAACATCAACAAGCTGATAATCATCTGAATTTTGCTGAATTAACCTTAGATACACAGGCGAAGACATTACATAAAAATAATGAGTTAATTGCCTTAACCTCAAGAGAGTATCAAATACTGCATAAAATGATGCTGCATCCTGAACATATTATGACCCGTGAGCAGCTAGAAGAATCGCTTTATGCATGGGGCGATGAAATTGAAAGCAATGCCATCGAAGTTTTTATTTATCAATTAAGAAAGAAAATTGGCAGTCACTATATTAAAACAGTACGTGGCTTGGGATATCGCATGAATTTACCGGAATCGAGTTAAATTATGGCTGCAAAGCAAAGCGTATCATTACAAAAGCAACTGATAAAAACTTCTCTGCTCAGTGCAATTTGGGCAGGACTGATTTCATTGTTTTTGATGGTTGGTTTTGGCTTATACCATGTAATGAGTGTCCATGATGAACTGATGGATGAAGTTGCCGATATGCTTATTGCAACAGATTTAACACAAGTAAATGGTAAGCAAATAGATGAACTCAGTGAAGAGTTCGACATGCATTATCAACTTTTTCGTGGTTCAGATCTTTTAACACAATCTGAAAAAAATGAAGAAGTGAACACAACTGCTATGGCTATCGAAAATGGACATCATTTTGTATGGTCTGATGGACAATTGTGGCGTAGTTATCAACAGCAGGATGATGGTTTAACGGTACAAATTATTCAGCCGATTGAAAAGCGTGTGCTGGAAACCTTACAAAGTGTTATGGGATACGCAGGTATTCTACTGATTGTATGGTTAATACAGTGGCTACTTTTACATATTTATATTAAACGCCAGCTAAAAGTACTAAATATTTTTTCAGCCAAAATTGCACAAAAAAGCGCTGATGACTTAGCACCTATTAAATTACCTCATCCTATTTTAGACGAACTTGCTCCTATTCAAACACAGCTTAATTATTTACTCCAGCGGCTAGAATTATCCTTACAAGCGGAGCAGCGATTTACGGCGGATGCTTCACATGAGTTACGTTCACCACTTTCTGCAATACAGATGCGTCTGCAAGTATTAAAAAGAAGATATCCAGACATACAACAAGATTTAGAGGTCATTCAAAAAGATGTGACTCGCGGAACACGTGTTTTAGAAAATCTATTAATACTCGCTCGTTTAGATCCGACAGATACAGCTCAAGTGGAAAAGCAAAAGGCAGATTTGCAGCAAGTGACTTTACAGGCGTTTGAAGCTTTACAACCATTTGCCGATGAAAAAGGTACACATTGGAAAATGAATACCTTTCCTTTGCATATCAATATGAATAGTGAGTTGATCTACACCTGCATTCGTAATTTGATTGATAACGCGATACGTTATACACCAGAGCAGGGCAAGGTTCAGATTGATTTTATAGATGAGCTAAAAACCGTGATTTGGCAAATTGAAAATACAGGACTGGGCTTAACTGAACAGGAAATTCAGCGTATTGGTGAGCGCTTTTATCGAATACTAGGTAATAAAACCGAAGGTTCTGGATTAGGTGTTTCTATTGCGCAAAAAATTATTCAATTGCATCAGGGGACACTGGAAATAGCTGCATCTCAACTTGGGGGACTAAAGATTCAAATTAGATTGCCGAAAAATTAAATTGGATCTTTACTGATAATGTGCAAATGGATTGAATGGATATTTATTTCACTGAAAATTAAAAAGCAGCATGGCGTGACATGCTGCTTGTTTCCACGATTATTTTTATTGCGCTGATAATTATTATTCTTATCTGAAAATTATTTGGTCAGAATAAGTCGGTTATTACGTGTTAAGCGTAAGCGATATTCTTCACCCGCATGCATAATGCGAATTTCACGACCCAATGCAAATAGGTTATTTGAGTGCAGCATTGGTAGTGAATGGTGTGTTTCGTTAGTGCGTGTAAAAAAGCTAAATGGTGCGTTCATTCCGTCGACTCCGTGGTGTATTTCTGAATGGTTTAAATGATAATCATTATCGAATAGAGCTGTCAACGTTATTTTTATTAATTTATAAAAAAGTTAAATTTGCTTACACTTGGGCATCAAATGGTACAGAGCAGGGATCATGTCTAAACCACAATTAGATGTCGCTATCGCAATTTTATTACATCAAGATAAAGTACTGGTCGGTTGGCGTGAAGCAAAACAGCATCAGGGCAATAAACATGAATTCCCTGGAGGGAAAGTTGAACAGGGAGAAACTCCTTTAGCAGCTTGTCGCCGAGAAATCTTTGAAGAGGTCGGCGTCGGAATTCAAGACTGGCATGCTTTTGATTATATTCAGCATGAATATGATGATATTGTGGTGAAATTACATTTATTTCATGCGGTGGTGCCGAATGAGCTGCTAAATGAAATACAACAGCCTTGGGCCTGGTATACGCGTCAGCAATTGCTTAATTTAAATTTCCCTAAAGCCAATCAGTCAATTGTAAAACGCTTGGTTTGGGCAGAAAAAATAAAAATTATTGACCACTTAGAAAGTTCAATTTCTTTGTTGTCTGAATATTTATATTACTGGCGTGTCGAAGCAACAGAAAAGAATGCGGAGTTACTCAATCAACTTGAAAGTGAGTCACTTGCACAGTTAATTGTAAATATTGAACTATATAAATTGTTAAATGTCGAAACTCAGGCTCAGATTTCAACTATTCATATTAAACAGCAACAACTCATGCAGATGACGGCGAAGGATTTAATCATAAGTAAACGATATATTGCCGCCTGTCATGATGTAGTGTCGGCTCAATATGCCCAAAAAATAGGGTGTGATGCGGTATTACTCAGTCCGGTATTTGTAACCGCAACACATCCAGATGCGAAAGCGTTGGGCTGGGACAAATTTACTGAGATTGCAGGATCGTTGGATATCCCAGTATTTGCCTTAGGCGGCATGTCATTGGATGTAATAGAGACTGCTCAGCAACACCATGCATATGGTATTGCAGGCATTCGTTTCTTGTAATGTCTATCCATTTTAAATAGATAACGAGATAGATAGTGTTTTAAATGCTCATTTTCGAAATATGAAGTATTCATAAATAAAATCTATCGAATCTCATACTATGCTTTTGATTGTTACTATTAATAAGTAAGTAATTAAGTAAATAAATAGGTTTGTAACGTAATAAAAAAAGCCTCGATGATCACGAGGCTTTTTTATGGATTTATTTATAGTGTTTTTAACGCGTTTTGTGCTTTGCTAATGGTCGACGTTTTCTTTTGCATTTGACCTGCTTTGAGAACCACATTCCATAATTGTTTTTTCATAGCATTGCTTTGCGCATAACTTAAACCACGGAGTGCCAATGCTTCAGCATTTGCAGGTTGGTTTTTGCGATTGGCAATCATGCCTAAATATAAAAATGTTTCGGCAGATTGGGGGGCAAGACGCTGGGCTTGCGTTGCCGCTGCTTCTGCCTCATTCCATTTGCCATTGGTGTAAGCTGTTTGGGTGTTTTGAATTAGTTTTTTAAACGCAGGTAGATCCCGGCCATCGTCAAATTTTTGAACTTGAGTTTTTTGTTCAGGAATAATGATACGTTGGCGTTTAATTTCAGGATGGTCATAAGGTGTAATAATAACGCCAGATGGTTCATGGATGTCCGCTTTTTTTTCAGGCTGATTTGCCGGTTTGGTGTCTGGTTCTACCTGCGGAAGACTCTGACAGCCTGCGAGTGTCATAACCAGCAGGCTAGGGAACAACAGCGTTAAAAATGCATTTGAATGACGTAAATTAATTTGCATACTCTCCACTTGAGATAATACGAGGTTGATCAGTTGTACCCTGATTAGACTCGGATTCACTTTCACGAATGTAGTCGCCTAAAGTATCATCTTGCTCATTTACAGGCTGTGTTTCTTCAGTGTTAACTGTGTAAGGTTCTACTTCATATTGTGTAGAACCACATGCAGTTGCTTGGTTTGGTATCGAGTTACGCGATAGTGGAATGTATATCGCACCTGTACAATGTTGAGCAGATAAATTACCTGAATAACGATCTAGCCACTGCCATTGCACGCTGTCTGGTTGTCGTAAATTAACGGGTTTTTGACGCAATTGCTTCATAACATTGGTCCATACAGGCAGAGCGCCTGATGAACCAGTTAAGCCTGTTACTTTGTTATTATCTAAGCCTAACCAAACCACACTGAGGTAATTACCTGAGTAGCCTGCAAACCATGAGTCACGGGTGTCGTTGGTTGTTCCTGATTTACCCGCAAGTTTAAGTGATGCTGGAAGTGAGGCATAAGCCGAACGACCTGTACCAGCACTCATAACTTGTTGTAAGCCATAGTTCAAAATAAAGGCTGAATCAGGAGCAATGGTTGGTTGAACCGTTAAACTATAACGATCTAACATTCGACCGTTCGAGTCCACAACCGAGCGAATAGCTTTGGTTGGGTATTTAAAACCACCAGTAGCGAAGTTGCCATAAATACTCATGACTTCCATAGGTGACATATCAATGGCACCTAAGTAAATAGATGGGTAATTCGGAATATTCGAAGTCACACCAAACTTTTTCAAATGATTGATGAACGTCGACATCCCAAATTCTTGACCTAAGCGCACGGCTGAAAGGTTATAAGAATTAGCGAGCGCATCAACCATTGGCACGACACCATGTGCGCCGCCACTGTAGTTTTTCGGTGTCCATGCTTTACCATCACTTTGTACGCTAATCGGGCTGTCCTCAATTTGACTTGCCCAGTTATATCGATTTGATTCAATTGCGCTTAAGTAGATAACGGGTTTTAGCAGTGAGCCCACTTGGCGTTTTGCATCCATCGTTCGGTTGAAGCCAGTAAAATCTTGGGTAGAACCGACAGCAGCGACCAATTCACCATTTTCAGGATGTGACACCAATACCGCACCTTGCAAGTCTTTTAACCGTGCAGGATTGGCATTACTTAAACGTTGTACTGAGGCTTTAAAGGCATCCTGTACATGAGTTTGTGCAATTGGATCCATAGTGGTGAAAATACGCAAACCTTGATTGGTCAAATCACTTTCTTGATATTCGGTACGTAGTTGACGACGTACAATATCCATAAAGTCAGGGAAGCGAGAAGGGCCAAGTGTTGGTTTTGAAATAACATTTAAAGGACGTGCAGACTCAGTTTCATATTGTTCCTGAGTTAAGTAGCCCATGACCACCATATTATTCAATACGATGTTGCGACGTTTGGTTGCAAGTTCAGGGTTTTTCCATGGATTATATAGGGTAGGGCCTTGAACTAAGCCAACCAAATAAGCTTGTTGTGCAATATTAAGTTCACGAAGAGGTAAGCCAAAATAGAATTGTGAAGCTAAACCATAACCATTGATAGAATAGTTACCGTTCTGACCTAAGTTCACTTCATTTAAGTAAGCTTCTAAAATTTCATCTTTGTCGTAATGTAGCTCAATTAACATTGCCATTAAGGCTTCATTGGCTTTACGTTTGATGGTCTTTTCAGGAGATAAATAGAAGTTTTTCACCAACTGTTGCGTTAGTGTCGAACCACCTTGACGCTTACCACCAGTCACATTACTTACAATTGCACGCGCTGTACCACGGAATGAAATACCATGGTGCTGATAGAAATTACGGTCTTCCGTTGCGATTAGAGCTTGGATTAAAGGTTTTGGCACTTTATCCAATTTAATCAATACACGGTCTTCGTTGTGCTGCGGGAAAATACCGCCAATCAGCATGGGTTCTAAACGTGCAATACCACTACTAGAAGGTTTAGTTGCACTCACCTCGGTAATTTGGTCTGCACCAAAAGTAATTTTAAGAACTTGTTCAGGGTCGACACTATCACCAAAGTCAAAACCTCGGGTATGAATATAGGTCACATTCCCAGAAGTAACATAATTGCCCGTTTTGGCATAGCTGTCTTGTGATTTATAACCCAATAGTTTGAGTTCTTCGTTCAAATCAGCTTGGCTCACAGGGGCATTGGTATAAATTTCTAAAGGACGAGCGAATACCTTAGCTGGAATGTCCCAACGTTGTCCTTCAAATTTATCCCGTACGATATTATCAAGACGAATGAGATAAATGCTGAACACTAAAAATCCGCCGATAACCAGCAGCGAAAAAATAAGTGCAATTAAGCCTATGCCACGTTCAGACTTCATAAATACTGATAAGACCCTGAGAAATTTTGCTAATCATGCGAAGCTTTTCAGTATTTTGCAATATTTAAACTGTTATATGTATGCAAAATATGAGAAGAAAAGCATTAACAATGGAACTTTAAAGTTTTTTTAAATCATAAGTGTTAATGATATGATAAGGCTGAGGCGAAGCGGAGCTATGGCGCAGGTGCAAATTTCACATAAATCATTTCGAAACATTGGGTTGATTGGTCGTCCAGACAAATCTTCGGTAATCGAAACCTTATGTCTGATTCATGATCATCTTTTAAGTTTAGGATTACATCCTGTATTTGATACGCAAACAGCACAATTGGTTCCTTATGCCAATACACAAACGGTCAGCCGCGCATTATTGGGTGAAGTGGTCGATTTAGTGATTGTGGTTGGTGGTGATGGCTCATTACTCCACGCTGCACGTGCATTGGTGAAATATAATACGCCAGTGATTGGTGTAAACCGTGGTCGTTTAGGTTTCTTAACCGATATCAAGCCGACAGAAGTCATCTTTAAGTTAGATCAGGTATTAAAAGGTGAATTCCAACTAGATCGACGCTTTTTATTGGAGATGGAAGTTCGCTCCAAAGGTGAATCGATTTATAATGCGATTGCATTGAATGATATTGTGTTGCACTCAGGTAAATCTGTGCACATGATCGATTTTGAACTGAATATTGATGGTCAATATGTGTATCGCCAGCACAGTGATGGATTGATTGTTTCAACCCCAACCGGTTCTACGGCTTATGCGCTTTCAGGTGGTGGACCGATTGTTCATCCAAGTATGGATGCTATTGCACTGGTACCAATGCATCCACATACCTTGTCATCACGTCCGATTGTTGTGGGCGGACAAAGTGAAATTAAACTTGTCATTCGTGAAAACCGTGTACTGCCAATGGTGAGTGCAGACGGTCAACATAGTGTCTCAATGGGTGTAGGCGATACTTTACATATTCGCAAACATCCATTTAAGCTGAATTTATTGCATCCACCTGGTTATGACTTCTATATGGCATGTCGGACTAAACTGGGATGGAACCAAGATTTTGACTTATTAAAGCAGGATTAAATATGAATATTGAACAAATGCTGACTGTACTCGATCCTGAAATTGTGGCTCGTCTTAAAACAGCAATTGAAATCGGTAAATGGCCAAACGGTGTTGTTTTAACTAAAGAGCAACGTCAAATTTGCATGCAAGCAGTTTATGCTTGGGAAATTAAACATCTACCTGAAGAAGAGCGTAGCGGTTATATTGACCGTGGTACGAAAGAAGAAGATGAACATTGCGATTCACATGTTGAAGAGCCAGAGTTCAAGCCAATTCGTTTTGTCTAAGTATTCTTAGAAAAAAAGACACTGATGTGTCTTTTTTTTATCCTAATTTTTTTGGGTATGTGTGGAATCATCAAATTAGATTTTAGAATTACGATTTTCCCAAAGTTGTTTGGCCTTTAACATTGCTTCGTCATAACTTTCACAAACACCCATCGTATATAAGGCAATTCCGATGGTTTCAGGGACAGCTACTGCACCATAAGCATGATCTTGCTGGCCTTCCCAAACTGCTTTAAATACAGCAAGATCTAACTCTTCCTCAATCGGACTACGATTGTCCGTAAGTTTTGGCAATTCGTGTTCGTATAATTGACCAGCTTTAATACCGCAGATTAACGTTTTAGCATCTGGATTGCGCTCAAACTCACCACCTTCGCCTTTAATGACAGCACTGTTTTGATAGCCCAATTGAAATGCTGCGCGTTGGTGTGAGCTGCGGTAGGCTGGGTGGAAAATTGCTTGCATAGTGGCTTTTGCATTAAAGGGATTAATTAAGCGCGCAAGCGTATGAATTGGTGAGCGTAAACCCATCACATTCCTTAAAGAAATTAGTTCACTTAAAATTGGGGAGATGACTTCGAGCGGAATATAGGCAAAACTGCGTTCTTTGAGTTGTTGTTCCACATCTTGGTCATTTTGGCAAATAGGAAAACCCAAATACTCTAATACTTCTTCGGTATAAAGGCGGTTAATGGTGTGACCAGATGCACCATGCATCACAATTTTATAACCATGTTTTGCAAGTGTTAATGCTGCCAATAAAAACCATGGATAATGTTTACGTTTGCCTGCATAGGATGACCAATCTAAATCGACATCAAGCGGTTTAAAGCTGAGTTGATCACGTGTTGCTTGTACAAAACCCGTTAATTCATCTACAGATTCTTCTTTTACGCGCAATAACATTAAAAAAGCGCCTAATTGTACGTCTAAAACTTCATCTTTTAAGATCATGCTGAATGCTTGATAGGCTTCATCATAAGTCAGTGAACGGGCCCCATTTTTACCTTTACCCACAATTCGAACAAATTGGGCAAATGGATGTTCAAAATCTTTATAGATATTTCGTTTATTGTTCATGTAAAAATTCGGCTTAAAACTAGGACTTAAGGATAGTTTACTTCTATAGTTGGTATTTTTCAGCTTTATATTATGGTTAAAAATGGGCTTTATTAGACTATAGTATAATGAGTTGTGATTATTATTTAACCCAAATTAACATTTGCAGCAAAACAAGCCAATAAAAAACAGGTAAAATTTAACCTACTTTAGTATGTGTTTCATCTCCTGTTCAATTCACTGATTTGATGTCAGGTCCTGAAGTGATCGCAATTTCATCACTCGTGCACAGTTTAGTTTTTTTACAGTATTTAGTGTTCTAGATGCTTTGGTGCTCTTTTACGTGGATAAAAGAGTTTTGGGCTGTTTATTTTTTGAAAATAGACAAAAACTGAATATTTCTAGCTTAGAAATATATCGTGAAGTAATGTCATGGCTAAAAAACCAATTTATAAGTCGCTGTATTTTCAAGTGATTGTTGCCATTATTGCGGGTATCTTAGTGGGGCATTTCTCACCAAGCGGTACGCAAATTATTAATGGTGCAGAGCAATATGTTCCAGGTTTAGGTGAGCAACTTAAACCTTTAGGTGATGCATTCATTCGTTTGATCAAAATGATCATCGCCCCAGTAATTTTCTGTACCGTTGTAAGTGGTATCGCGGGTATGGAAAGCATGAAATCTGTCGGTAAAACCGGTGGTGTTGCTTTACTTTACTTTGAAATCGTTTCGACTATCGCACTGATTATTGGTTTGCTTGTAATTAACATTGCAAAACCAGGCGTAGGCATGAACATTGACCCTGCAACATTAGATACCTCAGGTATTTCTAAATATGTTGCTTCAGGTGAATCTCAGTCGACCATCGACTTCTTCATGAATATTATTCCGAATACTGTTGTGGGTGCTTTCGCTGAAGGTGAAATTCTACAAGTATTGTTATTCGCTATTTTATTTGGTTTCGCGCTACATAAATTGGGTGATGCAGGTAAACCTGTATTGAAATTCATCGATCAAGTTTCTCACGTGTTCTTTAACATCGTAAACATGATCATGAAACTTGCGCCAATTGGTGCGTTCGGTGCAATGGCATTTACCATTGGTAAATATGGTATCGGTTCATTGGCTCAATTGGGTCAATTGATCATCTGTTTCTATATTACTTGTTTACTGTTTATTTTCCTTGTACTGGGTACGATTGCACGTATTTGCGGTTTCAGTATTTTGAAAATGATTCGTATGATTCGTGAAGAGTTATTGATTGTATTGGGTACATCATCTTCTGAATCTGTACTGCCGCGTATGTTGAAAAAACTTGAGCTTGCAGGCGCTGAAAAATCAGTTGTAGGCTTGGTTATTCCAACAGGTTATTCATTTAACTTAGACGGTACTTCAATTTACTTAACCATGGCTGCGATCTTTATTGCACAAGCAACAAATACACCACTTGATATCTCTCACCAAATTACCTTGTTATTGGTGTTATTGATTTCATCTAAAGGTGCTGCTGGTGTAACAGGTTCAGGCTTCATTGTTATGGCTGCAACATTGTCTGCTGTTGGTCATATTCCTGTTGCTGGTTTGGCATTGATTCTTGGTATTGACCGTTTCATGTCAGAAGCTCGTGCGTTGACTAACCTTGTGGGTAACTCATTAGCAACATTGGTGGTTGCAAAATGGGTGGGTCAATTAGACAAAGAAAAATTGGACTATGCTTTGGCTAACCCTGAAGAAATTGATAAGCAAATGGCAAGTGAAGCAAATCATGCATAAAAGCATATGCTGATTGTGCTGTGATAAAAGGAAGCTTCGGCTTCCTTTTTTTTAAGCTTAAATGATGATGAATAATTTTGAACGCTTTAGTTTTTCAGCATGACGCTACCTTAAAAGTGCAATAGGATGTGGCTCAACAAAACAACAAATTGAAATACAAGGAAGCAATAATATGCTGGCGTATGATGCAGATTTAGAATTATTTCGTGATAATTTCCGCCGCTTTTTAGCTGAGCAGGTCGCACCACATTATGAGCAATGGGAACGAGAGGGCATCATGCCGCGTTCTGTGTGGAGTGCGTTGGGTGAAAATGGTTTCTTATGTGTAGATGTTCCTGAAGAATATGGTGGTTATGGCGTTCCGACACATTATTCACTCATGTTGGTGGAAGAATCTGCTCGTGCTGGCTTTAGTGCTCTATCTACCGGTATTTCATGTCATTCTGAAATTGCGGCGCCATATATTCTGCATATTGCCAATGAAGAACAAAAGCAATATTGGCTACCGAAAATGGTTAGCGGTGAAGTGGTGGGCGCAATTGGGATGACTGAACCGGGTGCAGGTTCAGATTTACAGTCCATGCGCAGTAGTGCAATTTTGCAAGGTGATCATTATCTTTTAAATGGTTCAAAAACCTTTATTTCAAATGGCCAGCATGCTGACTTAGTAGTATTAGCCGCAAAAACAGATCCTCAAGCACGTGCCAAAGGTGTATCGCTGTTATTGGTCGATACGCATTTAGAAGGCTTTAAGAAAGGCACGAATCTAGACAAAATTGGCTTACATGCACAAGATACATCTGAGCTTTTCTATGACAATGTCAAAGTACCAAAGGAACAACTTTTAGGGCAGGCAGGGCATGGTTTTGCATATTTAATGCAAGAGCTTCCACGAGAACGTACAGCAATTGCTTCGACTGCAATTGGTGCTATTCGTGGTTCAATTGATGTGGCAACGCAATATGTAAAAGAACGCCAAGCATTTGGGCAGGCAATTGGTCAATTCCAAAATACACGTTTTGTTTTGGCGCAAGCAAAAATTGATGAACTGGCAACAGCAGCTTTTTATAACCAAAACGTAGAATTGTATATGCAAGGTAAACTTGATGTTGAAACTGCGGCTGCGTTGAAGAGTTTCGCTACGGATATGCAAATGAAAGTTGCCGATAATTTGTTGCAGTTATTTGGCGGTTATGGCTACATGACGGAATATCCGATATCACGTTTCTTTGTAGATGCACGTATCCAACAGATCTACGGCGGTACGAATGAAATTATGAAAGAGATTGTTGCACGTAGTATTTTAGGTCGTTAAGTAACAGCAGATAAAGGTTTCTTTGAATTAGTCTTTGTGAATAAAAAAGCGGATTCAGTTCCGCTTTTTTTTGTTCAATATAAGACTGAAATTATTGAATAGGCGGGTGTGGTTGCCCCAACACTTGTAAACACACATCTATAAACTTAGGTGTGTCCGATGTGCTGCGTGAGGTAATATATAAATTACAGTCATTGACGACAGGTAAATCGGATAAAACAGCACCTGCTTCTAATAAGTCTTCATTTAATGTTTGAATATTAGCCAAATGTCGACCTTTGACGACACCTGCCTCTAATAACAGTAAAGGGCCATGACAGCTGGTCAGAATAGGTTTTTGGCTATCAGCAAAGTGACGAACGAAATATAAAAATCGATCATCCAAAGCGAGTTTGTCAGGTGAAAATCCACCCGGTATAAACAGCGCATCAAATTCATGTACGGAAGCATCATCAATGCTTTGATCAATGGTGATTTGGGATTGGCGTTTCATCCCATAAACAATTTTACCGACCTGTTCTTCGATATTGATAATACTATGTCGAGCAGCTCTGAATGCCTCTACAGGTTCAATATATTCGACATCTTCAAAATCATAGGTCACCAACACAGCAATTCTTTTGTGCATAACCGTACCCTTTGAGACTATTTTTGTTTTAGTTCTAAACGACTATATCTAAATTCAGATAAATGTCTGTCTTATTTGTTATCAATGCGTCAACGTCTGTAAATATTAGGTGATGGTAAAGCATAAATCACTGAAAAGATGACCAATGACAGTTTGTTTTAAATCACCTGTATTCGTTTCAAGTTATTGCAGTATGTAGAGTCTTTTAGCTGGTATGTGGCACAGATTACTTAGGTTTGTTTTAAAGATTATTTGGCTTGAACTTTTGCTAAGAAATTTTATTTAAAAATGTCCAAATTCTCCGAATGATGGTTCTTTCAATTCATATTCAACAAAAATTGCTAAGTTGATCAATTTACCTGTTTTGGTTCTTCAGTTGAACTGATGATGGTTTAATCAACTGTATGTTTTTAAGACTGAATCAATCAAAGTCGTATTGCGCAACAATTGAAAGCTAACTATTGTTATACTGTTTGCAAAATATTTTTGAAGGGCGACATAACAATGATCCACGATGATCAGAACACTACGACTTCTCTTGACTTGGTTCAGATTCGTGATGATATTGACTCTGTTGATATGCAGATTCAACAACTTATCAACCGTCGTGCGAAACTGGCAGAAGCAGTTGCAAAAGCAAAATTTGCTGCTGAAGAGAATCCACTGTTTTATCGTCCTGAACGTGAAGCACAAGTTTTACGTAAAGTTATGGATCGTAATGAAGGGCCTTTGTCTGATGTGACTATGGCACGTTTATTCCGTGAGATCATGTCGGCGTGTCTTGCACTTGAAGCACCACAAAGTATTGCGTTCTTAGGTCCAGTTGGAACTTATACGCATTCGGCTGTTTTAAAACATTTTGGTCAAGATGCTGTTGTTCGCCCACTTCCAACGATTGATGAAGTATTCCGCGAAGTTGAAGCAGGCAGTGCACACTATGGTTTAGTGCCAGTTGAAAACTCATCTGAAGGTGTAGTGAACCATACCCTAGATTGCTTCAAATCTTCACATCTCAATGTGATTGGTGAAGTTGAACTTCGTATTCATCACCAATTTCTGGTGTCTGAAAACACTCGTAAAGACAGCATTAAGCAAATCTATGCGCACCAACAAACGTTAGCACAATGCCGTAGTTGGTTAGATGCACATTATCCAGGTGTAGAACGTGTGGCTTTAAGCTCAAACGCAGAAGCTGCGCGTCGTATTCGTAATGAATGGCACTCTGCTGCAATTGCATCTGAAGTGGCAGCGAATATCTACAATCTAGAAATTTTGCATAGCAATATTGAAGACAACCCAGAAAACACCACACGTTTCTTAGTGATTGGCCGTGAGAAAGTACCGCAATCGGGCAATGATAAAACTTCATTGTTGATTTCTGCACATGACCGTGCAGGGGCATTACTTGAAATTCTTGCACCGTTTGCCAAGCACAACATCAGCTTAACCAGTATCGAAACCCGTCCTGCATTGCCTGAAAAATGGGCTTATGTATTTTTTGTGGACTTAGAAGGTCATGTTGAGCAAGAAAACGTGAAAGCGGCAATTGAAGAAATTCGTCCGTTAGTAAAAGAAATTCGTGTATTGGGTTCATATCCGATTGCTGTTCTTTAAGATCACAACTGTGATCAGCTTCAACAGGAGTTGATCACCTTCATCACTTGAAATAACCGGAAGTGTAAAATGACGTTTGTCCCAGCCAATGAAGGCATTGCAAAGTTAAAGCCTTATCAACCAGGTAAACCAATTAGTGAACTTGAGCGTGAGTTGGGTATTACTGATATCGTCAAACTCGCATCAAATGAAAACCCATTGGGTTGTTCAGGTAAAGTTAAAGAAGCTGTTGCTGCTGAACTTGCTGAAATTGGTCGATATCCGGATGGTGGCGGTTTTATTCTAAAAGACCAAGTTGAAAAACAATTTGGTGTAGCGCATAACCGTATTACTTTGGGTAATGGTTCAAACGATCTTCTGGAAATTTTTGCTCGCGCATTCGTTTCTGAAAATGATTCAGTTGTTTATAGCCAACATGCATTTGCTGTTTATAGTTTGGTGACTCAAGCAATTAATGCTGAAGCAATTGAAGTCCCTGCGAAAGGCTTCTCACATGATCTAGAGGCAATGGCTGCTGCGGTTAAAGCTAATACTAAATTGATCTTCATTGCCAATCCAAATAACCCAACAGGGACTTGGTTTGAAGAAGCTGAATTTGAAGAGTTCATGCAAAATGTGCCTGCAAATGTGATTGTGGTACTCGATGAAGCGTATGTGGAATATTTCCCAGAAAACTTCAACAGCTTAAAATTCTTAGATCAATACGCAAACTTAATTGTGAGCCGCACCATGTCTAAGTGCTATGGCCTGGCTGCACTACGAGTTGGGTTTGCACTCGCGTCAGTTGAAGTGACGGACTTCTTAAATCGTATTCGTCAGCCGTTCAACGTCAACCATTTAGCAATGGTTGCTGCGGTTGCTGCACTTAAAGATGACGCGTTTATTGAAAAATCACGTGTTGTCAATAAAGCAGGTATGGCTCAACTTGAAGCAGGTTTTGAGGCTTTAGGTTTGGACTATGTACCTTCACGTGCCAACTTCATTTTGGTGAATGTAAAAGCAGATCCTGCACAAACATTCAACGCTTTATTAAAAGAAGGTGTGATTGTACGTCCTGTAGGTATTGCAGAACATCTTCGTGTGTCTATTGGCACTGAAGCTGAAAATGCAAAATTCCTCGCTGCATTGGATAAAGTGTTGGGCCTAGAGGCAAAAGCGTAAGTTATGTCTGTGCCACTATTCGAAAAAGTTGCTTTTATTGGGCTTGGGCTAATTGGCTCAAGTTTGGCTCGTGTCATTGTTGCAGAAGGCTTAGCCAAAGAAATTGTGGCGTCTACGCGTTCACAAAAAACTTTGGAAGATGCCAAAACTTTAGGTCTAATTCAACAGGGTTATAGTGATCCTGCTGAAGCGGTCAAAGGTGCAGACCTAGTGGTTCTTGCATTGCCTGTCCGTGCAACGCAAAAAGTTTTGGAAATTATCAAACCGTATTTGTCTGAACAGACCATTATTACAGATGTTGGTAGCACCAAGGGCAATGTTGTTGATGCTGCCAAAGCGGTTTATGGTGAGCAATTGCCAGCTGGTTTTGTTCCAGGTCATCCAATTGCAGGCGCTGAGCATACTGGTGTACACGCAGGTAAGGTTGATTTATTCGCAAATCACAAAGTCATTTTGACGCCGTTACCAAGCAGTGCAGACTGGGCAGTAGAGAAACTGATTCGATTGTGGCAAGCTGCCAAAGCGGAAGTGATTTGTATGGATGTGGAAAAACACGATGAAGTGTTGGCCCATACCAGTCATCTTCCACATTTAATGGCATTTAACTTGGTAGAGCAGCTGGCTAACCGAGAAGACAATTTAGATATTTTCCGTTATGCCGCTGGTGGCTTTCGTGATTTTTCACGAATTGCTGCAAGCGACCCACATATGTGGCATGACATCTTTTTTGCTAATAAAAAGGCAATTTTAAATGCGGTGGATGGCTTTGAAAGACAATTGGCCGTTCTACGTAAACTGATTGAAGATGAAAATTCACAAGCATTGATGGGATTGCTGGGGCATGCACAAGCAGCACGTCAGCATTTCAATCACATGCTCGCAAAGAAACCACTGATGGAGAAAAACAAAGTGACGACACAGCAATTCAAAATTTTACCGGGCGCTAAAAAATTCCAAGGTAAATTTACTGTGCCAGGTGATAAATCTGTGTCACACCGTTCCATCATGTTTGGTGCTATTGCAGAGGGAACGACCCATGTAACAGGTTTCCTTGAAGGTGAAGACGCGTTAGCAACATTACAAGCTTTCCGTGATATGGGCGTGAGTATTGAAGGCCCGAAAAATGGTGAAGTCACCATTCATGGCGTAGGCATGCATGGCTTAAAAGCGCCTGCAAGTGCGTTATATATGGGTAACTCGGGTACTTCAATGCGTCTGCTTTCAGGCATGTTATCTGCACAACAGTTTGACTCGGTTATGACGGGCGATGCTTCATTGTCTAAACGCCCAATGGAACGTATTGCAAAACCTTTACGTGAAATGGGTGCGCAAATTCAGACTACAGGTGAACGTGGTACACCACCAGTTTCGATTTCAGGAAGTCAAAAGCTAAAGGGGATTCATTACGACTTGCCAATGGCATCTGCACAAGTAAAATCAGGTATTTTATTGGCAGGTTTATGGGCTGATGGTGAAACAGTTGTGACTGAACCTGAACCTACACGCGACCATTCAGAGCGTATGCTGCGTGCTTTTGGTTATGAAGTGAAAACTGAGGGTAACCGTATTTCACTGCAAGGCGGTGGAAAGCTGGTGGGTACTGATATTCAAGTTCCATCAGATATTTCATCAGCTGCATTCTTTATGGTTGGTGCAGCAATTACCGAAGGTTCGGATGTCACTCTGGAAGCGGTGGGGATTAACCCGACACGTACTGGTGTGATTGAAATTTTAAAACAAATGGGTGCTGACCTGACGGTAGAGAATGAACGTATTGCAGGCGGCGAACCAATTGCAGACATTCGTATTCGTGGTTCACGTACACTCAAAGGCATTCATATGCCAGAAGATCAAGTGCCATTGGCGATTGATGAATTCCCAGCATTATTTATTGCTGCTGCATGTGCGGAAGGTCAAACAATTTTAACAGGTGCAGCTGAACTGCGCGTAAAAGAGTCAGACCGTATTCAAGTGATGGCGGATGGCCTGAAAATTATGGGTATTGAATGCACACCGACTGACGATGGCATTATCATTGAAGGTAAAGGTAAGTCTGGTGAGTGGGGTGCTATTTTCACAGGTGGTCAAATTGAATCACATCATGATCACCGTATTGCCATGAGCTTCTCTATGGCAGGTTTACGAACTTCTGGTGAAATTAATATTCTGGGTACAGAAACTGTTGCAACAAGTTTCCCAACATTTACTGAGCTTACAACGCAAGCAGGTCTTGAAATTGCAGTAAGTGAATAAAAAATATTTCACAGAAATTGTATATTTGTTAGACAACAGCCAAGCAAATGCTTGGCTGTTTTGTATTTATTGCTTATGCTAAAACCATACAACAATAAAGCCTTTGGATAGCGTAATGAGAAAACTACAATTTACTGCAAACAGTGAACAAGATCTTGCGGATACGACGGTGGATACTCAAACTCAAGTGGCTGAGTTTTTAGCAAGTAAGCTTGAGAAATATGGTTTTCAAACCCTTTCGCAAAGTGGTGACCAAATTGCAGTAAGTGTTGATCAACATGAATTGCCACTTTCTGTCATGTGCCAAGGCAAAGACGAGGCGGGTCGTTTGGTCTGTGAAATCACCTCTTATCCAGATGAAGATCAAGACTGGCTAGATAGAATTACTGAACAAAGTTTGCTGAATCAATTAGCACAAGCGGTTGAAAATACTTTAAAGGAAAATGAAAGCTATAGCGAATTTCAATGGAAAACCATTAATAAGTAGCGTGTTAAGAACAGAAATCAAAAAAAGCAGCAATCAGCTGCTTTTTTTATTTGTTGAAGAGCGTTTTATAAACATTCAATAATCAGAGGGTTAATTGTACGATTGCCTTTTTTCATATGGTCACACATGCCTGATGCTTCACTTTCATTCAAACCCCAAAATACAATCACACCACGCTGATTAGAGATTTTAGGATCACTAATATGAATATAGTGCGTATCATGATAATTTTTATCGAGCATGTCTTTGTATTTTTGATCGGTAAACGTTGAACACGAAGAAACTTCAGCAGCTTGGCAAACTGAATCGTTGTCACAGCGCTGTTTGAATGTTGAAATCATGCTACTTGATTCAGAACTATTGAATTGAGCTTGGCATATATCTGTATTTGGAAAGTCATATACCATCTTCAAGTTGAAGTCTCGACCTTGTATTCATTTTATAAGATGCGGTTAAATAAGCTTTAGGACCACTTTCAGCAGAGACAGTGGAGGCTGGAACAACTGTTGGGGCTTCTGACTTTGAATTAAAGTAATAAACCAACACTGCAATGACCATACTGGCTATTATGGCGATGATAAATTTCATGTTTCCCCTCGGAAAATTATTGTTGTATATTTTTCTGTATTTTTAATGAAAAGTTATATTTAAAACAATATCTCATTCTGACATTTTATAAATGTCTTTTAGTCTTGTTCTTCTATTTGCTTTGCCATCAGCAATTAAACATTCAATCAAGTTCAGTTTGAAAGTTAGAGATTTTAAGAAATGACAGAGAATTAACAATAAAAAAGCCAGCGGCGCTGACTTTTAATTTTATCCATTCTGATAAGCGTTTGGATCAAACCAAAAAGCGCGAAATTGCAATACGGAGCTGTTTTAAGTAACCCGTAAAGAAATGATTTGCACCCGGTAAAACGGTAATTAAATGGCGCTGAGGTTTAGCCCACTGAATTAAATCAGACAACAGGGTTACATTATCTTCTTCACCATGGATAAAGAGAATATCACCCTTAATATGAGGGGTTACATAGTGACGAACACCTGCAACTGTCGTGGTTGGTAAACCACATAAAATGGTCTGTACAGGTTGTAATTCGACAGGTAACAACGCATAGCATTTTGTCATTACATTCGCACCAAAACTAAAACCACCTGCATAAAATGGCAAGTTAGGATGTTGGCTGCGTGCATATTCAATCACTAGCATGGTGTCTTTGGTTTCACCATTACCTTCATCATGTATTCCAGCACTTTGGCCAGAACCACGAAAACTAGGACGATAAACCACATAACCACGTTCTAAAAACATTTGCGCTAAAAGTACAGGGACTTTGTGCTGTGGTGTGCCACCTTGCAGTGGGTGAGGGTGTGTAACTACCGCGAATCCTTTCACTTCACCCTGTGGATAATCAATAAAAATTTCAAGCTGACCAACAGGCCCTTGAATGAACAGTTGTTCTGACATAATGACTAAAATGTGAAAGCGGGAGAGTCGCATAGTTTACAGATTATGTTTATCAAAAACACAGATTGGCTTTGAAATAACGCAACTGTTATAGTTTATTTAATTAAAATTTAATCAGGTTGTTTATGCTCGCTTTAATTTCTCCTGCAAAAACTTTGGATTATGAAACTGCATTACCGACAGAAAAATTTACCCAACCACGGTTGCTTGATCACTCTCAAGAATTAATTGAAGTGGCTAGCAAATTATCCGCAAGTGAAATTGCCAGTTTAATGAGCGTAAGCGAAAAAATAGCCACTCTAAATGCAGAGCGTTTCCGTGATTGGCAACCTGAATTTAATTTTGCGAATGCCCGTCAAGCTATTTTTGCCTTTAAAGGTGATGTGTATACAGGCTTAAATGCATATCAGTTAGAGAAGCAAGATATTGATTATGCTCAAAAACATTTACGTATGTTGTCAGGCCTTTATGGTTTATTACGACCGCTTGATTTAATGATGCCTTATCGTTTGGAAATGGGAACCAAACTTAAAAATACTCGCGGCAATAACTTATATGAGTTTTGGGGTAATACGATTACAGAGACCATTAATACAGATTTGGCACAGGCTGAATCAGAACTTCTGGTGAATATTGCCTCTGATGAATACTACAAGTCTGTGAAAGAGTCGAAGATCAAAGCTGAAATTATTAAGCCTGTATTCCTTGATCAAAAAAATGGAAAGTATAAAGTCATTAGTTTCTATGCTAAAAAAGCACGCGGACTCATGGCGCGTTATTTACTCGAAAATAAAATTGAACGAGCAGAAGACATCAAATCCTTCAATACTGATGGTTATTATTTTGATGCGGAGAGTTCACTTAAAGGTGAATTGGTCTTTAAGCGTGATGAACAAGCAGCTTAATTTTACATTTTAGCAATGCCACACTTTGAATTTTATTAATAAATTTGAGGTGTGGTATTTTTTAGCGATTTGTGTTGAGTGCTGATCAGCCACTTATCGGAAAGTAAATTTTTCGATAAGAAGACAAATAAAATGACATTGATCGCAAAATTCTCAAGTTGTGTATCAGAATATAAAATGCGTTTATACCATTCAAAAATAATAGAATCTTAAAAATAAGATTAAGTCATTGAATATAATTGTTTTTTATAATTTTTTAATAAATAAAAAAGACTAAAATACCTGAATCTTGGCATGGATCACACAAACTTAACGTGAAAATTGAATTACATTTTTTACGGTTTATACACAAAACAGCAAAGAATATTAAAAATAATTCAAAATAGTGTGATTTATGTCACATAATGATGTGTAATTTTTGTTATGATAATTCAAAGTTTAATCAAGAATAATTTTTAGTTATGAAAAAACTAATTATACCAATCTTAATGTTGAGTGTTTGCTATCTAGGGTTTTCTGTTTATAAAAATGCTGAATTAAAAAAGCAACAGGAAGCTGATCAAGTATTCAATGAATATGATGATCAGACTTTTAATCGTACTGAACAAGCAAAATTTGCTTATTCTGAAACAATGTCTAAACAAGACATAAATAATAGCTTATAGGTCAAGATACATTATTTTTATATATAATAATACATAAACATATAATTAAAACAGTGATTTAAATTTACTAGATTAATATTGCGATGAAATTGTGGAAACATTAAAAAATCAATGTGTTATAATTTTGCTGCTCATACATTTGGTCAGATTTTATTGAATTTAAGTCTGATTAAATGGAGTTAAAATAAGGCTGCATATGGTTATGCAGCTTTTTTGTTTGCATTTTTCAGTGTGTAATATGCTGAAAAAAGGATTGTTTTAAACCCTAAATCAGCCTTGCTGGCATGTACATTGCTAGAATTTCTACAAAATTAATGATGGGAAAACATCATGATTAATTTTGTGGAATGCCAAAGGCATAAAGTTTACTTAATAGGGGCTAGGTCATGACGACTCCTAATCCATCTTCCGAAAATATGCTTGAACGCCTGTTTAAACTGAGTGAAAACAAAACGACGTTTAAAACAGAAGTGATTGCAGGTGTAACTACATTCCTTACGATGTGTTACATCATTATTGTCAATCCAATGATTTTGTCCGCTACAGGGATGGATCATGGGGCTGTCTTCGTTGCAACCTGTTTAGCCGCAGCTATCGGCTGTTTGGTTATGGGGCTTGTAGCTAACTATCCAATTGCACTTGCGCCCGGTATGGGATTAAACGCGTACTTTACTTATTCTGTATGTTTAGGAATGGGTGTACCTTGGCAAACTGCATTAGCAGCAGTATTTGTATCAGGTTTAATCTTTATCGCAATCAGTATGTTTAAGATTCGTGAGGCGATTGTCAATTCAATCCCAATGTCACTTAAACTTGCGATTGGCGGTGGTATTGGTTTGTTCCTTGCTTTAGTTGCATTAAAAAATGCTGGCATTATTGTGAAGAATGAAGCAACTCTAGTTGGCTTGGGTGATTTGGGTCAACCATCTGTACTGTTGGCTTTGCTTGGCTTCCTATTGATTGTCATTATGCATCAGTTCAAGGTGCGTGGTGCGATCATCATCAGTATCCTTGCAATTACTGCTATTGCAACCATGTTTGGCTTTAATGAATTCCAAGGCGTTGTTGGTCATATTCCATCAATTGCACCGACATTTATGCAAATGGACTTCTCTGGTTTGTTTGAAGCAAGCTTGATTGGTGTAATTTTTGTCTTCTTCTTAGTCGATTTGTTTGACTCTACAGGTACATTGGTGGGTGTTTCTCACCGTGCAGGCTTGTTAAAAGATGGAAAATTACCACGTCTGAAAAAAGCGTTATTTGCTGACTCATCAGCGATTGTTGCAGGTGCTGCATTAGGTACATCTTCAACAACACCTTATATTGAATCTTCTGCAGGTGTTGCTGCGGGTGGTCGTACTGGCTTAACTGCTGTTGTTGTTGCAGTGTTGTTTTTGCTGTGTTTATTCTTGGCACCGCTTGCACAATCTGTACCTGGTTTTGCGACTGCGCCAGCACTACTGTTCGTTGGTGTGTTGATGATTCAAGGTATCGTTCACATTGAATGGGATGATATTACTGAAGCCGTTCCAGCATTTTTAACGATTATTTTCATGCCGTTTACATACTCAATTGCAGACGGTATTGCGATGGGCTTTATTAGCTACGCATTAGTGAAATTGTTCACAGGTAAAGCAGCAACTGTACCGTATATGGTATGGATTATTGCTGTACTTTGGGCACTTAAATTTGCGTTGTTTGGTGGTTAATACACCCTAAACACAGGAGGGTGTAAACGTTGTTTACACCCTTTTTTATTTTCTGAACATGAATTTTACGAGGTTAGGATATGAACCAACTTGAGCTGATTCAACGCATGCCTAAAGCTGAATTGCATGTACATATTGAAGGCACATTTGAGCCTGAGTTAATGTTTGCTATAGCACAGCGCAACCAGATTGAAATCCCGTATAAATCGGTTGAGGAAGTAAAACAAGCATATAACTTTCACAATCTACAATCATTCCTCGACATTTATTATGCGGGTGCAAATGTCCTGATTGTTGAACAAGATTTCTATGATCTAGCGATGGCATATTTTAAAAAATGTGCAGCAGATCATGTGGTTCATACTGAGATGTTCTTTGATCCACAAACCCATACCGATCGTGGTGTTGCATTTGCGACAGTTATAAATGGTTTGCAACGTGCTTGTGACGATGCAAAAGCAAAATTTGGAATTAGCTCACATTTGATTATGTGCTTCTTACGCCATTTGTCAGAAGAAGCGGCATTTGAAACATTGCAACAAGCATTGCCATATAAAGATCAAATTATTGGTGTGGGTTTAGATTCGAGTGAGGTTGGACATCCACCTTCTAAATTTGAGCGTGTATTTGCACAAGCACGTGAAGAAGGTTTCTTGGTGGTTGCACATGCTGGTGAAGAAGGTCCCGCAGAATACGTTTGGGAAGCGCTAGACTTATTAAAAGTGAACCGTGTCGATCATGGCGTTCGTTCTGAAGAAGACCCTAAATTGATGCAGCGTCTCATTGCTGAAAAAATGCCATTAACCGTTTGCCCACTGAGTAATTTAAAACTTTGTGTGGTGAATGATATGGCTGATCATAATATTCGTCGCTTATTGCAGCAAGGTGTACATGTCACTGTCAATTCAGATGATCCATCATATTTTGGTGGCTATATGAATGATAATTTTATTGCTATTGCAGAAGCGCTAGCATTAGATAATGATGAATTGAAACAGCTTGCTATTAATTCATTTGAAGCGTCATTCATATCAGATGAAGATAAGCAAACTTGGGTAGAAAAGATCAAGGCGTTGAATTAAACATCGGCGTATACTACTTAGGTAGTGAATCCTCACTGCCTTTTTTATTTGTCTAAGTTATCTGTCATGAAATCATCGTCAATTTTTTCTTTCAACTTAATCGTTGCTGTTTTAACAGTGGGATTGAGCTCTGCTGCAATGGCGGAAAAGTCGCAAAGTCTCAGTCAAAAAATGTTGAAACCTGTTATCGAATATCAGTGTGGGCAAGAACTGAATGCATCTAAAGTGTGGAAAGGAGCATCTATGTTTATGAGTGCGGCGCAAAAGAAAGACAATCAAACAGCCATTTGCCAGTGTGTGAGTGAACATGCAATGGATGAAATGACAGCTAAAGATTTGATGACAGCCGCGGTAAGTGAATCTGAAAAAAATAAATTAATTTCAAAAGCGGTTTTAAATAGTCTACGTGGTTGTGCGCAGCAGGCACTAAATTAAGACTATTAGGATTTAAAAAGCCACGATAAAGTGGCTTTTTAAATTTTGGAAAAAAATAAAGTTCGAATACTCTATTTCGGTTGTTGCGTCATGCTTTTGAGTACGTGGTCTTTATCAATAAAGTGATGTTTTAATGCTGCAAGAATATGGCCAACTAACAGTACTCCAGCAGCCCAAGAAATCCAAATATGTAAAGGTTTAACAATCGCAAGTAATTCGGGATTGTCTTGTACTAAACGTGGAATTTCAAATAAATACAGCACAGGCGCAGGGTGTCCAGCGCTCCAACTAAATAAACAACCAGTAATTGGAAGTGCTAGTAACATAAAATACAGTGCTAAATGGCCAAAGTGAGCTAATGTCTTCATATTTTTAGACATTGTATTTGGGAGTTCAGGGGCAGGATGGGTGTATCGCCAAAAAATACGAATGACTACAAGGAAAATGATGGTCGTTGCAATATTTTTATGTAAGGTAATGACTTGACCTTTAAAACTACCATCGACGTCATAACTTAAAAAGTTTCCACTATAAAAGCCAATGATCCATGCACCAATAAAAATAATAGCCATTAACCAATGTAGAATTTGAGCAGTACGCGTGTAATATTGCGAATTATTGTTCATTTTGAAAAGTAAAAAATTTATACGATGAAAGATATTAAAGTATTCTAGTGCTTGAAAACATACATGTAATTGAGACACAGTGTTGAGAATTTGCAACACTGATTTTGCTGTTAAACTACACAATTACAGCATTATTTTTAAATAGACTTACCGTTTATAGGGCGAGTTGGTGCACAATACGCCCACTGATTAACATAACAAAGGATTCATCCGTGAAAAAATTAGCTGCAGTTCTAGCGCCACTTACCTTAGTTCTTTCTGCATGTGCTGCAACAGGTACCACTGGTACAGGTACTTCGGCTGCAACAACGACCAATAGTCTTGCAATGATGGCAGTTAAAGTAGGCGTGCAAGCGAAATGCGTAACTGAATTAAATAATAATACATATTGGAAAACTGCTTCTAAAGTTTTAACTGAGACTCAAAAGTCTGAACTTCAAACTGAAGTATGTTCATGTGTCGGTGAAAAAGCGACGACCAGTGTTACTGCAACAGATTTAGTTGTTGCGGCAATGGATAAAACATCACAAGCAAATCTTGCAGCTAAAATTGTTACGAATACATTAAATGCATGCGTAGTTGAAACACTCAAAAACTAAGTATTGAAATAAAACGATCCTCTACGCTGAGCTGGTTTTGGCGCAAGAGGGTCGTTTTTTATTGTGTGAGAAAAGAAATGAAAGTAGCTGGTGCAGATGAGGCAGGGCGTGGCCCATTGGTGGGTTCAGTTGTGGCGGCAGCTGTTATTTTAGATCCAAATAATCCAATTGAGGGATTAAATGACTCTAAAAAGCTCACCGAAAAAAAACGGGAAAAACTGTTTGTCGAAATTAAAGAAAAAGCATTGGCTTGGGCGATTGCTGAAAGTTCGGCTGCTGAAATTGACGAGATCAATATTTTGCAAGCTTCTCTCTTAGCAATGCGTCGTGCTGTTGAGCAATTGGCAATTCAACCTGATCACGTGCTGGTTGATGGCAATAAAGTCCCACAAGGGCTTAGCATGAGCTGTGATGCCGTGGTTGGTGGTGATGCAATACATGCTGAAATTTCGGCTGCCAGTATTTTAGCAAAAGTTACTCGAGACCATGAAATGGTAGAACTTGATGCAAAATATCCGCAGTATGGTTTTGCAAAGCATAAAGGCTATCCGACTAAAGCGCATTTTGAAGCGATAGCTGAGTTTGGTGTTATTGATGAGCACCGTCGTAGCTTTGGTCCGGTACGTAAAGTTCTAGAGGCGAAAGCTTAAGCTTTATCTCATTGTGAGATTTGAGAAGAATATTTTAGATAAATTTAAAGCGGCTAATAAGCCGCTTTATTTTTGAAACGCATTTAATCTTAACGATTATAATTGTTCTGTGGAAAATCACCTTCTTCGAAAGAAGGTTGATATTCTTGATCAATATTTTGGAGATGTTCGTGCATCGCACGTTCATGTTGAATGCGTTGGTAGATTTCTTCGCGGTGTACAGATACTTCTTTTGGTGCATTCACACCAATACGAACCTGATTACCTTTAACCCCAAGTACAGTCACGCTGACTTGGTCCCCAATCATTAATGTTTCTCCGACACGACGAGTCAGAATCAGCATGTTTATCTCCTTGCAAAATGCAAAACCTGCAATTGATCAATTATGTAAAATTCATAACCTGTAAAAGCAAAAAAATTTTAACAGAACATCTGAAACATTCATTGTGACAGATACAATTCTAATTAAATTTTTTCAAAATCCTCAGGGTTAATATAACAGAGCCACTATAAAAAAAACTATAGTGGCTCTGTATTTTTACGATGTTTTTCAAAATCTGTCTAACAATGACAAAAATTGACACCTTGCATGGTTAATTAAGCACGAACGCTTGATTCACCAGTTTCGCGGTCAAGACCGAATGCTGTGTGCAGTGCACGTACAGCAAGTTCTAAGTAGTTTTCTTCAATGATCACTGAAATTTTGATTTCAGATGTAGAGATCATCAAAATGTTGATACCTTCTTTTGCAAGTGCTGTAAACATTTTGCTTGCGACACCAGCATGCGAACGCATACCAACACCAACGATTGATACTTTAACGATGTCTGAACGTGTAGCAACTTCACGTGCGCCAATTTCTTGAGCAGTTGCTTCAAGAATTGATTTAGCTTTTGCAAGTTCGCTACGGTTAACAGTGAACGTAAAATCAGTTGTACCATCTTCTTCAACATTTTGGATGATCATGTCGATTTCGATGTTTGCATCGCCAATTGGGCACAAAATGTTTGCTGCAATACCTGGTTCGTCTGGAACACCAAGAATTGTTAATTTAGCTTCATCACGGTTGAATGCGATGCCTGAGATGATTGGTTGTTCCATGTTATCTTCCGCTTCTGTGGTGATTAGTGTACCGACGTTTTGTTTAAAGTCTTCGTCGAATGCGCCATCATCGTCATTATCAAAACTTGATAATACGCGTAAAGGCACTTGGTATTTACCTGCAAATTCTACAGAGCGAATTTGAAGGACTTTTGAACCAAGTGATGCCATTTCCAGCATTTCTTCAAAAGAAATACGATCAACTTTTTTCGCTTTTGGAGCGACACGTGGGTCAGTGGTGTAAACACCATCAACGTCTGTGTAGATTTGGCATTCATCTGCTTTGAGTGCTGCAGCAAGTGCCACACCAGAAGTATCTGAGCCGCCACGACCTAAAGTGGTTGTATTGCCATCAGCATCAAAACCTTGGAAACCAGCAACAACAAGTACACGACCGGCATCTAGGTTTGAGGTGAGGACATCTGTGTCAATAGATTCAATACGTGCTTTATTGAACGCGCTGTCGGTTTTAATACCAACTTGACGGCCTGTAAGAGATTTAGCTTCAACACCAATTGAGTTAAGTGCCATTGCTAACATAGAAATCGTTACCTGTTCACCTGTAGACACCATTTGGTCTAATTCGCGTGGATCAGGGGTTTCGGTAATGGCTTTCGCTAAAGCAAGTAGACGATTGGTTTCGCCACTCATTGCAGATACAACAACCACAACTTTGTGACCGTGATCATGCCAACGCTTTACACGACGAGCAACATTTAAAATGCGCTCTGGAGTACCCATTGAGGTACCGCCATATTTTTGAACGATTAATGCCATAACTATCCTTACCAAGTAAATAAGTCTAAAGACTTAAAGCACTTACACATATTTTAAGACCACAATTGAGTGCGGTTTTAATATACCACGTAGCTCCTGAACAATGCCGAGGTAGGTTTTGTTCAATAGATACTTTGTGTCCGCAGGTGGTTCAAGTGAACACAGCCTTTTAGACTCCATCTTCATCATATAACCAGAGGTTGAATGTTGCTTTCAACATGAATGATTGAGTTTGCGTGTATACGCATCAACGTGGTTTAAGTAGGATCCAGCATTAAAAAACACACTACTTAAACCGGTTGATTGGCCTAAGGTAAGGAGAGTCACCTTAGGCGATAGGACTTTTGGTCTTATTTTGCAGCTAACCATGCAACAAGGTCAGTCATTACAGCTTCAAGTTTGTCGCTATATGGCGCACCACCTTGAGCCATGTCAGGTTTACCACCACCTTTACCACCAAGTTCTTGACCAAGGTGCTTGATGATGTCACCCGCTTTTACAGTTGCTGTGTATTCTTTCGCCACTGAAGCAATCAAGCTGACTTTGTCGGCATCTACAGCAGCAATCACGATAACGGCATTGTCTAACTTAGATTTAACACCGTCATGTAAGTTACGCAGTGATTTCGCATCTACATTGTTTACTGTTGTAATTAATGTTTTGCGGCCTGCGATGTCTTGAACTTGACCTAAAAGCTCAGCAGCTTGGAAACTCGCTAGTTTTTGATTCAATTGTTCAATTTGTTTTTGCAAGCTAGATGCAGTGTGAGAAAGCACTTCAACTTTTTCTAAAGTTTGATCTTTTTGTGCTTTTAACAAATCGTTGATTGCGTGAATATCACGATCCGCTTTTTGTGCTACTTCAACTGCTTTTGTGCCTGTAACAGCTTCTATACGGCGTACGCCAGCAGCAACACCACCTTCAGACGTGATTTTGAATAGACCAATATCACCGGTGCGTTTTACATGAATACCGCCACAAAGTTCAATGGAGAAGTTTTTATCTTCAGAGATTGAACCCATAGACAATACACGTACTTCGTCGCCATACTTTTCACCGAACAACATCATTGCGCCTTTTTCTTTGGCAGCATCGATGTCTAAAAGTTCAGTAGAAACAGCAGTGTTAGCAATCACTTCAGCATTAACAATACGTTCGATTTCTTGCAGTTGTTCAAATGACACAGGTTGGTCATTAGCAAAGTCGAAACGTAATAGTTCGCTTGCAACCAATGAACCCTTTTGTTGTACATGTGTACCCAGTACTTTGCGGAGCGCTGCATGTAGAAGGTGAGTTGCAGAGTGGTTGCGGGCAGTTGCGTCACGCAAATCAGCTTTAACAATTGCTTCTACCGCTTGAGCAGCCTTTAAGTTGCCCATGGTCACGATGCCTTGGTGTACAAAAGCACCACCAGATTTTTTGGTGTCTTGTACTTCAAAAATACCAGTTTCGTTTTTGAAGATACCTGTATCGCCAACTTGACCACCACTTTCTGCATAGAACGGTGTTTGGTTCAGTACGATCAGCGCTTCGTCGCCTTCAAACACTTCGTCAACTTGTTCGCCATCTTTATAGATCGCAACAATTTGACCTTGACCTTGAGTTGCTTCATAGCCATCAAATTGAGTTTCGCCATCAACCTTAACAATGCTGTTGTAGTCAACTGCAAATTTACCAGCATCACGTGCACGTTGACGTTGAGCAGCCATTTCAACTTCAAAGCCAGCTTCATCAATCGTTAAATCACGTTCACGTGCGATGTCAGCAGTTAAGTCAGTTGGGAAGCCATAAGTGTCATAGAGTTTAAATACGGTTTCGCCTGGAATCACTGAACCTTTCAGTTGAGCCAATTCACCTTCAAGCAATTTCAAACCTTGCTCAAGTGTTTTAGCAAACTGTTCTTCTTCTTTCAAAAGCTGTGCTTCGATACGCGCTTTTTGTGCTTCAAGCTCAGGGTATGCAGCGCCCATTACATTAATTAATGGTTGAAGCATTTTGTGGAAGAATGAACCAGTCGCACCTAATTTATTACCGTGACGCACTGCACGGCGAATAATGCGGCGAAGTACATAACCACGACCTTCGTTTGATGGGTTAACACCATCTGCAATCAGGAAGCAGCATGAACGCGCGTGGTCAGCAACCACTTTAAGAGAAGCAGGGTATTCAACAGGTTTATTTTCTGCTTGTGCTTTCGCTTCAAGTTCAGATGTATCTAAACCAATAATTTGTGCAGCGTCTTTGAGTAAGTTTTGGAATAGATCGATTTCGTAGTTTGAGTTTACGTGTTGTAAAACCGCAGAAATACGCTCTAAGCCCATACCTGTATCTACAGAAGGTGCAGGAAGCGGGTGTAATACGCCATCAGCAGTACGGTTAAACTGCATGAATACGTTGTTCCAAATTTCAATGAAACGGTCGCCATCTTCTTCAGGCGTGCCTGGTAAGCCACCCCAAATGTGATCGCCATGGTCAAAGAAGATTTCAGAACATGGACCACATGGACCTGTATCGCCCATTGCCCAGAAGTTATCTGATGCGTATTTTTCGCCTTTGTTATCACCAATACGGATGATACGAGAAGCATCTAGACCAATTTCTTTGTTCCAGATATCAAAAGCTTCATCATCGGTATGGTAAACAGTGGCATATAGTTTATCTTTTGGAAGTGCTAACCATTGTTCGCCAGTTAAAAAGTCCCATGCGAATTTGATTGCATCACGTTTAAAGTAATCACCAAATGAGAAGTTACCCAACATTTCAAAGAATGTATGGTGACGCGCTGTATAACCAACGTTGTCTAAATCGTTGTGTTTACCACCTGCACGTACACATTTTTGTGAAGATGTAGCACGAACGTAGTCACGTTTTTCAAGACCAAGGAAGCAGTCTTTGAACTGGTTCATACCCGCGTTGGTGAACAATAATGTTGGGTCGTTGGCAGGTACCAGAGAACTCGACGCGACACGTGTATGCCCTTGCGATTCAAAGTAGCTTAAAAAAGCTTCGCGAATTTCAGCTGATGTCATAAAACGAGTACTCACAACCAAGTCTCTCCTAATTTCGATTTGGTAATAGCATATCAAGCAAGTCTTACAAAATTTTAAAGCTGGCTTGAGATGCTGACATAAAATTTAAAAACGCTAAATTATAACGGAAAAAGGCGTAGCGACCAATGATTTTCAATGAACTATATGACTTTTTATATAATTCATTTGAATTGATTCATTTTCATTATGGTTGTGAAAATTTTGGCAGTTTTTACTCAATGGTACTTTGGTTTATTTATAAATTTAGGGTGAAATTTAAGATGAAATTTGAGATGAAATTTGAGATGAAATTTTACTTAAATCCTAAACGCATTTTCAAATTTTAAAGGCGTGAATGAATCAGCTTATAAGTCAGGATCTGTCTTTTTTATGTGTTGAATGGGGAATTCCTTGCCATCAAATTTGAGCTGATAACGACCTTGGTCATGTTCAGCGGACGCTTTGCAGTTTTTGTGATTGTAATGGCTGCTAATGCTCGACTCTTTGATTAAGAAAATAGGGAAGCCCTTATGGGTTTGATTGCTGATGTGCAAGGTGCGCTTCAATTCTTCAGTATTCCAGTCATCACAAGCACTTTGTGTACTGCTGTTGTAGTTGGTCATTAGTCCATTTAAGACAGCTAAAATTTTTGAATCAGTTTGAATGGCATATAGGTAAAGCAATCGTCTTGATGAATGAATACCGCCTATGTGCGATTGTTTTAAAGCAATACCCACCAAGTCCTGATCTTTTGCATAGGGGGTGAGATCAAATTGAACCTTATCTAAACGTGTCGTAGGCACAATGCCTTTAGGTGACTTAAATACTTTTAGTACTTGAAATGTGCCTTTATCTATAAGATAAAGATTTAGATCATAATTGCCCGCATTGTCCTGAATCACGTCAGTCGCATTACTAGAAAGGGCTAATAATCGACGACTATGCTGAAGTTGAATGCAGTCCTGAAATACAGGTTTATTGGTATTGGCGGAATTATTGTCTGAGAATAGGCGCTGTAATTTTTGTATATCCGCTGATGAACAGTGTTGATATATTTGCGCTGTAGTCTCGGTTGAACCTAATAAAAATATCAAAAATATTGAGATGGAAGCGTAAAAGAGCTTTGTAGGTTTAAGCTTTTGCCAGAACAAATAAAATGGTTGTAGTGTTTGCTTCATCATTGTGATTTATGGTCTATAGAATATTTTTCTTCATTATAAAGTCGAAAAGCTATTTTGAATGTTTTCACTCAACACCCATTTTAATAAGTATTAAGAGAATTAATGATTACGAATTATTGTTGAAATCCTTTAATATATAAGCGCTTTATAACTGTTTCAAAATGAAGGGTAAGTCATGCAACGAGTGGCAATTAACGGATTTGGTCGAATCGGACGTAATGTTTTACGTGCATGGTTTGAAAATCCTAAAGAATTTCATTATGAAATTGTTGCCATTAATGATATTGCTGATGTTGAGACCATGGTGCATTTGTTTAAATACGATACAACACATGGCCGCTTTGCTGGGAATGTTGAAATTATTGAAGAAAATAACAAAATTTTTCTCGATATTCGTTATGCAGATGCACATTTAAATGTCCAAATATTGAATGAAGCCAAACCGCAGAATTTGCCTTGGCAGTTACTCGGTGTCGATGTGGTACTTGAATGTACAGGTCTATTTCGCTCACGCGAAGCAGCCACTCAACATCTAACTGCGGGTGCTAAACGCGTGATTATTGGTGCAGCGCCTTTTGATACCGTTGATGCTGCGATTGTTTATGGTGTAAATCATTACGAAGTCAAAGCCAGTGATCAAATTATTTCTAGTGTGTCATGTACTACGCAAGCCTTAGTACCTTTAGTGAAAATTATTGATGATGCCTTCGGTATAGAAACGGCATTGATGACTGAAATCCATGCAGTCACCGCTGATCAATCTGTTTTGGATCACGCACATCGTGATTTACGTCGTGCCCGTGCTTCAGGTCAAAATATTATTCCGACCACATCTTCGGCTTTGGGTGCACTTAAACGCGTGATGCCTAAAATGGAAGGGCGTATAGATGGATATTCAATTCGCGTACCAACCATCAATGTGGCCGCAATTGATTTAACTTTTATTGCACAATCGCCTGTAACAGTACACCGTATCAATGAAGTCTTAGTAAAGGCTGCACAGCACGATTATGTAGAAATCATGCAAGTGACGGATGAGCCCTTAGTATCGTCCGACTTTAATCATTCACCTTACTCACTAATTGTGGATTTAACCCAAACCATGGTGGTGGGTAATCAAGTGAAAGTTTTTGCTTGGTATGATAATGAATGGGGCTATGCAAATCGTTTACTTGATCTGTGTGAAAGTTTTCATGCTGCATAAAGAAAAATAAGTTTAAAGCATCTCAAAGGAGGTGCTTTTTTACATGACGCTTAGATTTTTCATTGATAATTGAAATACATCTTCGCAAGTTAATGACCTAAAAAATATTGAAAAACATTAAATTCTTTACTTAATATCAATTGATTTTAGTAAGATGAAATACAAATAAATGTAATAAGAGTTTTACGCATGATGCTGATGTTACTTTGGGGATTCATTTTATTATTGTCATTGGCTGTCATATTTTTGATTTGGCTGCAATTTAATCGTGACGTTTCACAATCCACTGCACATGAAACATTACCACTCGAAGAAAAAGTGGTGTATTTAGAAGCGAATTTAAAAAAGACTCTAGAAATTATGCAAGATCTGGCGAAAAAAATGCATACGCAACAAGAAGTACTTGATCAGACCACGCAAAAATTACAAAAAGTTGAATTGCAAAATGCCGAACTCGTGACATTGCTTAGTCAAATGGTGAAATCGGATTGATATTTATCTCAATTATGAGCAAATGTTGAAAAGAAAGCACACACTTTTAAAATGCCATGACGAGCCCCGCTATGGTGTTTTTTGATTTTCAGATTAAAACCAAACGCAAAAGTGCGGCAGAAGCCATACTGATAGCAACGGTTGGTAAAAGTGAAAAGCGTGAAGCGGCAATCAGCGTAATAATTATGGCAATCATATCTGCTGGATTATCTCTCACGAAATATGGCGCGATCACAGAAATGAGCACACAGCCAGGTACAACTTCCATGATTTGACGTTGCTTATTGGTTAAGCTGCGATTTTTCAATAAAACATAGCCCAATATGCGGGTGAGATAGGTTGTCGCAGCAATGAATAGAATAGCGATTACGGTCGGTGTGTGAATCATGCCTCATCTCCAATCAAGAAAAAGGCAGAGACAATGCCACTGATAGCACCAATTGGAACATACCAGCCCGAAGGTAAATACAAATAGGCAAGTGCTGCGGTGATGAGACTAATCAGCCATGGACGAGCTGCGCTCATGCCTTTCCACATACTGCGTAACAGCACTAAAAAAACAGCAGGGAATGCCATGTCAAATCCGAAGCGATTGATATCGCCTAATACAGGACCGATCACAGCACCTAAAGTGGTGAACCCGACCCACATTAAATAAAGGGCAAAGCACAAACCCGCATAAAACATCATGCTAAATGCGCGGTGATAACCGACCAATTGTGCTTTTTTTTGTGCATCTGCTAAACCCACGGCCCAACTTTCATCCACCATAAAGAATAAGGCTGGAAAAACAGTTTTATTCGGGAGATGACGTAAATACGGTACTAAACTTGCTCCCATCAATAAATGTCGACAATTCACTAAAAATGTAATGAAAACCAACATCAAAATATTGGGGGGATTAGTCCACATTTCTAAAATGGCAAATTCAGAGCCACCAGCAAAGTTTAAACCTGTGAGTAATGGAACTTCGAGTGTACTGAAGCCTTTTTGAATGGCTTGAGTGCCTAAAACCAATGCAAACGGTGTGATGCCTAAGAGCAAAGGAATTGATGTTTTGAGTCCACGCTTAAACTCGTGCACTTGCGGTGACGAAGTTGAGTGTGATGTGGTGTTTCTAAACAACAACATGCTTAAGCTCTTTGCATTAAAATAATTAGAACAGCTATTTTAGGTGGATTTTATGGAAATTAGGCGCTGATTTTTGCATCTTTAGCTTTATATTTAAACTAATATTGCTAAAATATAAATAAATTTGGAATTTAGTGTTAAAAGATGGATCAGATTGATAAGCGCATTTTGCAGGAATTGCAGATAAATGGAAAATTGCAAAATAATGAACTTGCGCAATTGGTAGGATTATCTCCATCGCCATGTTTGCGTCGGGTCAAACAGCTTGAAGATGACGGTTATATCGAAAAATATGTTGCACTGTTAAATGCCAATAAACTAAATCTTGGGCTGACGGTTTTTGCGCGTATTTGGTTGAAAGGGCAGGATGCAAAAACAGTGAATGGTTTTGTGGATGCGATCCAAACCATGCCAGAAGTAGTGGAATGTCAACTCATGGCAGGCGATTGTGACTTCTTTTTAAGAATTGTAGTTGCCGATTTGGAAGCTTATCGTAAGTTTCAAATTCATCATTTAACACAAATTGAATGTGTGCAAAATGTCAAAACTGAAATTCCTTTACAGACGGTGAAAAAGACCACGGCATTGCCATTGGAATAAATTTTTAGGTTTTAAAGCTAAATGTTTGAACGCTAAGAATTTTTGTAAATAATCCCTCAAAGTGTATTTATTGTATAGATTAGTGAATGATATTTTATCAAATGGTTGAAATAAATTTGGTTGTGAAATTTAAAAGGTAATAATAAACAATTATTTATGAATATTAAGAAGTAAGTCTGATTATTCTATAAGTAGTTATGCATCTTTTATAAAAAAGTCATGTGCAAGCTGAAAACTATCGTGCTAAACTAGGAGAAATCGGGTGTGCTCCCGATTTTTTTATGCGGATTCGTTCCGCGCTGACATGAATTTAGGTTTACAACATGCCCATTTCAGAGACATGGTTATTACCTGATGGTGTAGCTGATGTACTGCCAGAACAGGCGCAAGTGATTGAGTCTTTGCGTCGTAAAGCATTAGATTTCCTCGCATCTCGAGGTTATCAGTTGGTGTACACGCCATTCATTGAATACATAGAATCTCTATCTTCTCTTTCAGAATCGAATCAAGATTTAGACTTAGCCACTTTTAAAGTTATCGATCAGTTGTCTGGTCGTTTACTTGGTGTGCGTGCCGATATGACACCACAAGTGGCTCGTATTGATGCGCATGTACATCCTGTTGAAGGTGTAGCTCGTTATTGCTACGCTGGGACAGTGTTACATACTAAGCCTCAGGGATTTAATACCACACGTGCACCATTACAATTAGGTGCAGAACTTTTTGGTTCGGACAGCATTGATGCTGACGTTGAGTTGATCGATGTCATGATTAACTTGCTTCAAACAGCAGGTCATTCAGACGGTATCCATCTAGATTTAGGGCATGTCGGTTTATTCCGTAGCTTGGTTAAGCAAGCAGGTTTAAGTAAAGCGATTGAACGTCAGCTTTCTGACTTGTATCAACGTAAAGCTTTGCCTGAGTTGGCTGAATTCACACAAACGCTTCCATTCGGTCAAGATTTTTATACCTTAGGTCGTTTTGCAAGTGATTTAGATGCGTTACAAGCAAATTTAAGTGCTGAAGTTTTAAATAACGAAGCATTTAAACTTGCATTTGATGCAGTGAAATCGACACAAGCCGCAATTCAGGCGCGTTGGCCAGAACTACATATTGGTATCGATGTTGTAGAACTTCGTTCATACCATTATCACACTGGTTTAATGTATGCCGTTTATGCGCCAAACCGTGCTGCACCACTGGCTCAAGGTGGTCGCTATGATGGTATTGGTGAACATTTTGGTCGTGCACGTCCAGCAACAGGCTTCTCTTGTGACTTATATGCATTAACTGCGGGTCAAGTTCAGAGTGCTAAAGTTTTGGTTGCACCCAAAGGTATTGACGCAGATTTATTAAATGCAATTGCATCAGCACGAAACGAAGGTTTCAGTGTGGTTCAATTGTTAGGTAATGATGATTTAAGCTCAGTTTCATCTGCAAGCCATCAATTGGTGAATGCAAATGGCGAGTGGACAATCAAACAAATTTAATCGCGTGATGTGTATCTCACATAAACGTTTTTCAATTTTAACAGCATGATGCAATGAGGCTATTATGGGCAAGAATGTTGTGGTACTTGGTACCCAATGGGGCGACGAAGGTAAAGGTAAGATCGTCGACCTGCTCACAGATCAAGCGGCTGCGGTAGTTCGTTATCAAGGCGGACACAACGCAGGTCATACACTTGTGGTTGGTGGTAAGAAAACTGTATTACACCTCATTCCATCTGGTATTTTACGTGAAAACGTATTGTGCTTAATTGGTAACGGTGTTGTTCTTTCTCCTGAAGCACTTATCCATGAAATGGATGTTTTAGAGAAAGAAGGCGTGCCAGTTAAAGAACGTTTACGTATTTCTCCAAACTGCCCTTTAATTCTTCCAAACCACATTGCACTTGACCAAGCGCGTGAGAAAAAACGTGGTAATGCGAAAATCGGTACTACAGGTCGTGGTATTGGTCCAGCGTATGAAGATAAAGTGGCTCGTCGTGCAGTACGTGTTGCGGACTTGGTACGTGGTGGTGATCATCTTAAAGCTCAACTTGAAGAGCTGCTTGAATACCATAACTTCCAATTGACTCAATTCTACGGCGTAGAAGCAGTTAAATTAGAAGACGTAATCGCGCTTTGTGACGAATGGCGTAAAGTGGTTGCTCCATTAGTGATGGATGTAACAGGCGAATTGCATAAATACCGTAAAAACGGTGACAATATCATGTTTGAAGGCGCTCAAGGTTCACTTCTTGACGTTGACCATGGTACATATCCATATGTAACGTCTTCAAACACAACTGCGGGCGGCGTAAGCTCGGGTTCAGGTCTTGGTCCTTTGCACCTTGACTATGTATTGGGTATTACTAAAGCATACACAACTCGTGTAGGTGCTGGTCCATTCCCTACAGAACTTGTTTACGATGCAGCGAATGATGTTGGTGATGCAATCGGTAAACACTTGGGTACTGTTGGTTCAGAATTTGGTGCGTCTACTGGTCGTCAACGTCGTTGTGGTTGGTTCGATGCTGAAATCCTTCGCCGTTCTGTAGAAGTGAACTCACTTTCTGGTATTTGCTTAACTAAACTTGACGTTCTTGATGGTTTAGAAGAAGTGAAAATCTGTGTAGGTTACGAAGCAGCAGATTCGGGTTGTATCGGTTCTTCTGATGCGCTTGCATTTGAAACTTTAAAACCAATCTATGAAACTATGCCAGGTTGGTCTGAGTCTACTTTCGGTGCAAAATCAATTGATCAATTGCCTGAAGCAGCTATAAACTACGTTAAACGCCTTGAGCAGTTAATTGAATGTCCAATCGACATCATTTCAACTGGTCCAGACCGTGATGAAACGATTATTCTACGTCACCCATTCGATGCTTAATACGCATTAGAACTCAGACGTTGAAAGGCCTCGCTCATGCGAGGCTTTTTTTATATAAATTGTTTTAGTTAAAATGAATAATAAATTGAATTGTTAAATAAAACATATTGATTCAAAAAGATTTTAAAAAAATATGTAAAAATATTGAGAGATTAATTTTTTTGTATATATTTGACATTCTTTATAAATAACTAGAGATCATTATGAATTATAAGAAAACTTTGGCATGTTTAGCTGTAGCAGTATCATTTACCGGTTGTACCACGATTGCCGATTTAGCAGGTGCAGATTCTGCAACTTTAAATCTACAAGCAACACAGTCGTATAATGCGATGTTAAAGGACGCGCAAAGTAAACAAGTATTGGATACGAAGTCTGCAACATATCAAAAAGTAAATCGCGTCTTCCTGAAAATGAAACCTTTCGCTGATCAAATGAACCAGACTGGGCAGGCTTTTGATTGGAAAGTGGCAGTAATTAAATCAAAAGAAATTAATGCCTATGTCGCTCCGGGCGGAAAAGTGGTGTTTTATACTGGTATCGTTGAAACCTTAAAACTGACGGATGATGAAGTTGCAGCCATTATGGGGCATGAGATGGTTCATGCTTTAGAAGAGCATTCAAAAAATAAAATTGGTGCAACTGCATTAACGAATCTTGCTGTCGGTATTGGTGCGCAATACGTTGGAAATGCAGCAGGTGGTTATGGTGCGACCTTATTGGACTTGGGGAGTCAATTTGGCGTTGGACTGCCATATTCACGTAATTTAGAAAGCCGCGCAGACAAAGGCGGTCTCGTGATGATGGCGAAAGCGGGTTATAACCCAGAAGCTGCAATTTCACTTTGGACAAAAATGAACGCGAATGACAATCGTGGTAATGACGCACTGAGCAAGTTTATGTCAACGCATCCAAGTAACAATGACCGGATTGCAGCCATGAAAAAAATGATGCCTGAAGCGCAGCAATATTATAAAAATGCATCGCCAGCAGTGGTACGTCGTTAATTTATTTTGATGATTGTCTAAAGTTTCGAGACTAAAGTTGCATTTTGGTGAGCTATACACGGTATGTGGACTTGCTAAAATGCAAACTTGAAAGAGGAGTGTAGTGCAGGATGCAGAAAAATATTTCCACCACAATTTTTTACTCATTATTGTTTGCGATGGGCGGCGCACCAACCATCGCCATGATGATTATTCGTGGACAAACACAAGATCCACAAGTGATCTATCAAGCATTAATTGGTTTATCTGTCATTATTGCTTGTATTTTGGTGCCTATGGTTTTAATTCAAAATGCTTATCTATTTCTTAAACGTAATGACGTCGTGCTTGAGCAAAAAATTAAGCCCGTGTTACATGTATATTTGGCGTTGAATGTAATTTGCTTGGCGTATTGGTTGATCATTCAGTTTTTGGCTAAATAAAGTTACATAAATACTATTATAAGTCGCTATATCTTCGTTTTCTGCTTCTGACCTTCAGAATATAATGTCACAATTATTTACTTATATTTTAACGGTCTGGAGTAATTTCAGTGAAGAAAATAATTCTAACAAGCTTATGCGTAGCAGGCGTATTGACTGTTTCTGGTTGTGCAACTGTTGCAGATATGGCAGGTGCTGATACTGCGACATTAAATGCTCAGGCAACTCAAAGTTATAACCAAATGGTTACCGACGCACGTTCTAAAAATCAGCTCGATACCTCTTCGAGTACATATAAGCGCATTAATACTGTATTCCAAAAACTGCGTCCTTATGCCGATCAAATGAATCAAACCGGTCAAGCTTTCCAATGGCAACTGGCTGTGATGAAATCAGATCAAGTTAATGCCTTTGTAGCACCAGGCGGTAAAGTGGTGTTCTATACAGGTATTGTAAATAAATTAAACCTGACTGATGCTGAAATTGCAGCAGTTATGGGACATGAGATGGTGCATGCTTTAGAAGAACATGCGAAAAGCAAGTTGGGTGCACAAGCCTTAACGGATTTAGCTTTGAATATTGGTTTAAGTGCAGCAGGTAATAATGTTGGTCAATTGGGGACAGCTGCTGCGCAGTTGGGTAGTCAAATCGGTGTAGGTTTGCCATATTCACGTTCATTAGAAAGTCGTGCTGACCAAGGTGGTTTAATGTTGATGGCACGTGCAGGTTATAACCCGCAAGCGGCAATTACACTTTGGGAAAAAATGAACAAACTTGAAGGGGCTGGTGGTTCGTCTTTCCTTTCTACTCACCCTTCAAACTCACAACGTATAGAAGCTATGCGTAAAAACTTGCCAGCGGCACAACAACTCTATAACCAACGTAAATAATTGTTTTGTGTAAAAAAAGCAGGCATCGGTCTGCTTTTTTTATTTATAAATCGTCTAACATTGAATTGCTTTTTTGAAAGCAGTAAAAAGGCAAAGTAAAAACTTTGCCTTTTTGGTGTAGATCTAAAAGATCTTAGTGGTGGTGACCACCTGCACCGTGTACGTGACCGTGGTCAAGTTCTTCAGCAGAAGCTTCACGGATTTCAACGATTTCAACTTCGAAAGTTAAATCTTGGCCAGCAAGTGGGAAGTTCGCATCAACGATTACGTTGTCGCCTTCAACAGATTTAACAGTAACGATTTGAACGCCATCATCAGTTTGAGCTTGGAATTGCATGCCCGCTTGGATGTTGTCTACGCCTTGGAACATTTGCGCAGGAACTTCTTGAACTAGGTCTGGGTTGTATTCGCCATAACCTTCAGCAGCAGGTACATTTACAGTGAATTTTTCACCAACTGTTTTACCTTCAAGTGCTTTTTCAAGACCTGGGATGATGTTGCCAGCGCCGTGCAAATACGCTAGTGGTTCACCTTGAGATTGGTCAAGAGTTTCACCCTCAGCATTAGTCAATGTGTAGTGGAAAGAAACCACAGAGTTATTTGCAATAGCAGTCATGTTATTGATCCATTCAATTTTTTAAGGGTTACATCATAAAGTGAAATTGCATTTTTGTAGACTAAATTTATCAAAAAAATGCAATTTTTGGACATTTATAATGCTTTCATCTTAAATAGGGACGATTATTTGAATTTCAATGCAATTTTATTTTTGGTGCAATTTTTCGTGTAACAAAATCTTTAGCTGTCAGCAAACCTGCATGGGTATAACCATAAATCGTCGCTTGATGCATACGATAAAGGGAAACGTACATTGATTTTGCAACAAAGCCTTGTACATTGACTTGACCTAATAATTCACCGACCGCTTTATGTTTACTCAGTGAAACCAACGAACCTTTGTCTGAGAATACAAACATAGGGAGCTGTTCTCCGCGTAAACGTGCCTTTAAGCAGTCTACTAAGAACGATGCTTGCTGACTTGCAACCTGCGCTCTCGGGCCTAATACAGGCTCATCTGCGCGCGGTTGGCAGTGTGCACAATCACCAAAGGCGAAAATATCTGGATGTGCTTTGGTTTGTAAGGTGGCATAAACACTGAGACGGCCCATACGATCTTTTTCAAAGCCATCTAATTTATGAATTACTTCAGGGGTTTTTATACCAGCTGCCCATACTTTGAGTTCAGCATTAATGCTGCTGCCATCATTAAAATAAACTTTTTCAGCATCTACTTTTTCAACACGCTTCGCAGTTAATACTTCAACTTTCATGCGTTCTAGTTGTTGTTTGGCATGCTCAGCCATTTTTTCCGGCAGGGCAGGTAAAATTCTATCTGCACCTTCAATCAGATTAATTTGAACACTTTTCGGATGAATTTTGTTTAAACCATATTTATAAAAATTGTGCTTGGCTTGCACAAGTTCTGCTGACAACTCTACGCCAGTCGCGCCTGCGCCAATAATGGCAATTTTAAGTTCACGTTGAGCATCGCTATTTTGTGCATCTAGATACAGCTGTAGAAGGTCTTGTTGAAAAACTTCAGCTTGTTGCAAGCTGTCGAGGTAATGACAATGTTCATAAACCCCTGGTGTGTTGAAGTCATTTGAAACAGAGCCTACCGCAAGCACAAGTGTGTCATAAGCTAAATCAAGTTGCTCATTTTGGGCTTCGTATTTACCTTGCTGGACTTTACTGAGTTGAATTGTTTTTTTGGATGGATCAACGTTTTCAAGTTTAGCTAAAACAAATTCATAATGATGTTTTGCCGCATGTGCATAGTAGTTAATTTCTTCATCACTAATTGACATCGTTCCTGCTGCAATTTCATGTAGCAGTGGTTTCCAAACATGGGTCAGTTTCATGTCAACCAGTGTTATACGTGCTTTTTTTTTCTTACCGAGTAAGTCGCCTAGTTGTGTGACCAGCTCCAGACCGCCCGCACCACCACCGACAATAACGATATGATGTAACTTGGAATTATCCGCGTTATTCATTGATATACCTATTTATTATTTTAAGAAAAGGAAGATGACAAGAGTATGCCATCTTCTTTTTTAGCTGAATAACGAATTGTCTTACAAGTTACATAATCACATCATTGACCAATTGGGTAGGTTTTCAGTTCAGTAGTTTCATTTGAAAAAATACTGAATAAGCTTTTAATCCACATAAAGAAACGTTCAAAAATATTAGCTTCTTCAATTTGAACATTATCTTCAATATCAAAGGTATTGATTAATTTATTATTTTGATAGACCGAAACAGTGGCTAATTTCATCACTTCAGCAAGTGGCGCAGTGAGTTCCTGTTTGTTCATTTCTACATTCATTTTGGTTTGCGTTTCATGCAGTGGTTCAATAGCTTGAATTTGTCCATTGCCTGTATTGAGCATAATGCGTTGTTGAAGTTGATCAAATGCTTGAAGATCAATGGCATAAGCCTGATCGTATAGAGAGGTGGTGATAAGTTTAGGTTTTTTGGTTTCAACTTTAAACATTTTCAAGGTTGATTTCACTACAGGCAATTCAGCAATCAATTGTTTATCTTTAATCGCAACTTCATTACGTGTATAGGTATAAGCTAGGTTCATTAAACGATGAGCAACTTCAGCACGTTTAATTCCGCTTTTAGCACCCATGACTACCACAATTAAACGACGCTCTGGTGCTTCTATATTTGCCATAGGTCGATTGGCGGTAAGTGCTAAATTGTAGCCAGCTGCTTTTGTAAAGCCCGTTTTAAGACCATCTACTGAAGGATCTTGTTTGAGTAAAATATTGGTGGCGCGATGAAATCGCTGGTTATAGCTAAAACTTTGTTGTTTTGAATAATAAAGATAATCTGGTGTTTCGGTAACCAGTGCTTGAGCTAAACGCGCAAGATCAGCTGCTGAAGAGTAATGATCAGGCATGGTAATGCCAGCTGGATTTTGAAAGTGTGTATCCTTCATACCTAAAGCTTTTGCTTCTTTGTTCATGCGATCAATAAAGCGAGGAACATCACCTGAAATACGTTCCGCTAAAGTAACGGCTGCATCATTTGCAGACATAACCACTAAACCAGCAAGCAACTGATCTACAGAGATTTGCTCACCTTGTTTAAGGTACATTTGCGATTCATCCCATTGCACGATTTGTACCACAGGCGTTGCGGTTAAAATTTCATCTTTACGTAGATGGCCAGCTTGAATTTCTTTTAATGCGATATAACCCACCATCATTTTGGTTAGGGATGCTGGTGCACGTTGCACATGACTATTATGCTCCGCAATCACTTGGCCAGATTGAGGGTCTAAAATGGTCCAAGCTTCTGCTTCGACAGTTTCAGGCATAACATTTAATAGGGTGGCATTTGCTATCGTGGAGCATAGAAAACTAAGCAACGCGATGAGGTAGATCACGGGTTTCAATGAGGTTCCTTAACCAACCATTCCGTTGGTGGTAAAACGAAAAAATTTTTAGGCATGCTATGCCTTTTTTTTTCTGCTGACTAGTCAAAATTGTAGACAATTGCGACAGTTCCGCATTCAGTTGTAAAAAATGTTAAGCTAATTGATAAGTTATCTTTCAATTATTTTATATTGCCCATGATGTTGCATTATCAAATCGAATTCGACGATTATCGTCAGCATTTAGTCCATGTGACTGCGCGTTTTCTAGCGAACCCTACACAAGTGCTTTCTTTGCCTACTTGGATACCGGGAAGCTACCTGATTCGCGAATTTTCAAAGCATATTGAAGCTGTTCGTGCTTATGATGAAGATGGTCGATTATTACAAATTGAAAAATTTGAAAAGAATAAATGGCGCTTATTTAATACCGACCATGAGTTAATTACAGTTGAATACGATGTATATGCTTATGACTTGTCTGTACGTGGTGCTTATGTTGATCAAACACGTTTGTATGTCAATCCAGCATGTGCATGTTTAGGTTTGGATGGGCAGGAAAATACACCTATTGAAGTCGAAGTATTTTTACCACCAGAACTCAAGCATTTCCAATTGGCAACTGGTCTAAAATCGAAGAGCTTTGTAAAAGGTCGCTATACTTTATATGCGGATAATTATGCTCAATTAATTGATGCACCTTTTGAATTAGCAGAACAAACGCGTTTTAGCTTTGAAGCTAGCGGTATTCCGCATGAGTTTGTGGTATCTGGTCAGCATGCAATGAATGCTGAGCGTATGCAGCAAGACATTGAAAAAATCTGTACTACAGAAATTAGCATGTTTGGTTCAGCACCATTCAAAGACTATACCTTTATGACCATGGCGACAGGCAATAGCTATGGTGGGCTTGAGCATCCAAATAGCACAAGTTTGATTAGTCCGCGTGATGACTTGCCTAAAGCAGATGAACCCGTTGAGCCATCTGCAGATTATCAACGTTTCCTAGGTTTATGCAGTCATGAATACTTCCATTCATGGTTGGTAAAATTTATTCGTCCAGAAAATTTTGTGAATTATGATCTTAACAAGGAAAGTTATACGTCTTTGTTATGGATCTTTGAAGGATTTACTTCATATTATGATGACTTGATTTTGCTGCGTAGTGGTGTGATTAATCAAGATTCATATCTGAAATTGTTAAAAGCACAGATTGATTGTTATTTGCAAAATCCAGGCCGTGGAATTCAAACGGTGGCTGAGTCGAGTTTTGATGCTTGGGTGAAATTCTACCGTCAAGATGAGAACTCAAATAATGCGGGCACGAGCTATTACAACAAAGGCTGTTTAGTTGCACTTTGCTTAGACCTTGGCTTACGCTTACGTGGTTCGAGCCTTGATGCTTTAATGCGTAAGTTGTTTGAAAATGCGCAAAATGGCATTCAGGTAAATGAACGTACAATTTTCAATTTATGTAATGAATTGACGGGCGATAACTGGTTGGAGCAAATCAACCATCTGATTAACACTACTGATGAGCTGCCACTTGACCAATTATTCCCTGAGTTTGGGGTGTCATATACATTCAAGCAGGAAAAATCGCTCCCATTCGGTTTGAAACTTGCGGATAAGCCAGAAGGTGTATTGGTGCAACAGGCGCGCCGCGACTGCGTGGCCGCAAAAGCAGGGCTTTCTGCAAATGATGTAATTGTTGCTATTGATGGTATAAAAGCTACAACGAAATTATTGGAAAAATTTGCTAAACGTGAAGGTCGCTTTACAGTGTTTGCATTCCGAAGAGATGAGCTGATGCAGTTTGAACTTCAAGGTGGTATTACTGAACTTGCAGAAGTTGAATTAAAGGTTGATGATCAGGCCAAAGCTGAAAAGTGGTTGAATATTTAATTCAATCAATTAACGAAATAAAAAACCCATATTTTTATGGGTTTTTTATTATATATTGAGCGTCATAACATTTTTAACTTGCTCACATGGCTTTGATAAAAACTTAGATTTTTTGATTGTGCTTTTAAATCATCTGCAAGTTGTTGGGTAATAATCGTTTCTATAAGCTTAGGATCAATTTTAATCGAAGTTAATTCAACATCTTTGAGTTGTGAAATTGTCTTTCTTTGAATGAATTGGTGATCCAAATAACCTTGAATGATGGCATCTGTTTTTGAATCCTCACGGCAAACAGAAATAACAACTCGACCGGTTTGGATTGATTCAGACAACATGGTTGCACTGTCCTCAGTGACAAATATGAATTCACTACGTTTGAATACATCACAAATTGAGGTTGAGGATTGAGGGCATACGAGCTCAATATTTTTACTTTGTAAATAACTGATGGTCTCAGAAGTCAGTGTTGGTGTACGCCGTGAGCATACCACCGTCGCTTTAAATTTATGTATTTCCGAAAATTGAACAAAACTTTCAATCATTTGAATGAAATCAATTTCATTAAATGGATATTCATGTGTAGGACCGCCAATGAGCAAACACGCTTCATGATTTGAAGGGATATTGACTAAACTTGTGATTTTAAAAGGTACAGCACCCGTTGGAATAATAATCTGTCTCCCCGCATGATTTTCAGGGATAGTCGTTATGGTCCAATCAATTAAACGCCAATTAAATTTTCGTGTTCCACCTGCATAGATGAGAGGGATGTTAAAGCGTTGCGACAAGTATGCTGCATAAATTAAATTCGGCATACCTGAGCATACGATAACATCTGTATGCTCCAAATTTGGTGTTGGAAATTTAAAAATAAGACGCGCCGCAGCTGTATATAAACGTGGGAAGTTCGATAGTTTTTTAAAAAGACTTACAAGATGTTTTGATAAAAATGGAATCTGAAATAATTCAGCTTGCAGGAAAAACCTTTTTTCAATCATTTCAGACACAGCAATAGACGGATTCAAATGACCAACACGGTTATCATGAATTACAAGCACTTTATTTCTATCGCGATTAAATGGCGTGTTCATAATTTCTGTTTAAATATTCAACGTTTAAATTGTTATAACTGATTTTAAACATAAAATATGAAAATAATCTTAAATAATTGTTACGTTCCTAAACTTTTGTGAAAAATAAAAAAGCCCACGAATGTGAGCTTTTAATAGTTTTTAAATGACTGGATTAACGACCATTACGTCCGCGTGCACGTGGCGCTTTGGTATTTGGGCGGGTTGTACCATTGGTGCGACGTTTTGGCTTTTCATGTTCTTCCATTTGCCAAATACGTTTAGTACCAGACTTTTTAACAGAACCATCTTTGTTCTTACGAACCATTGGCTTACCACCTGTACCACCAGGTTTTTTCACATAAGAACGTGAACGATATGGTTCTTCGGCAGGCACATTTTGGAAGTCTGGATAAAGTAACGGTTCGATCTCTTTTGTTTCACCTGGCTTTAGTTGCATCTGAACTAAACTAATGCCACCAATTTGCGTACGAATTAAACGTAAAGTTGGGAAACCAACAGCAGCAGTCATGCGACGTACTTGACGATTTCGACCTTCACAAATAGAAATTTCAACCCAAGACGTTGGAACTGAAGCGCGGAAACGAACAGGAGGATCGCGCTCCCATAACCATTCAGGCTGTTCAACTTTATGTGCTTTGGCTGGAAGTGTCATGCCATCCTTAAGCTCAACACCTTTACGAAGTTGCTCTAAAGCTTCTTCAGTAACATCACCTTCAACTTGCACCAAGTACGTTTTAAATTTTTTATTGGCAGGGTTGGTGATGTATTGATTGAGACCACCATGATCTGTGAGGAAAACCAGACCTTCCGAGTCCATATCTAGGCGACCTGCTAAACGCAAAGTAGGGTCGTCTACGAAGTCCGACATGGTCATGTGTGCTTCGTCTTTACGGAATTGGGAGAGCACGTCATATGGCTTGTTAAGAATGACGATTTTCATAAAAAATGACTTCTTTAAATGTATGAATATGGAAAATATGGTGATTTATTAAACAGAGAAATGATGTTATTTCTCATATAAATCTCCAAAAAAGGTAATTTCAATTAATCTATTATGCGATAAGAAAGGAGGAAAGTATTGCCTAATCGGTAAATATTTTCAAAATCGCGAGATATAGAGGGAGAACCTACATAATGGGTTATCAGAAGATCGTTGTTCCTGCGGATGGTAGTAAAATTACCGTAAATGCAGATTTATCACTGAATGTACCAAAAAATCCAATTATCCCATTTATTGAGGGAGATGGAATTGGTGTGGATATTACACCAGCAATGAAAGCAGTGGTAGATGCTGCTGTACAAAAAGCATACGGTGGTAAGCGCTCTATTGAGTGGATGGAAGTTTATTGCGGCGAAAAAGCCAACAAAATTTATGGCACGTATATGCCTGAAGAAACACTAGATGCCTTAAGGGATTATGTGGTTTCTATTAAAGGGCCATTAACCACACCTGTCGGTGGTGGGATTCGTTCACTCAATGTTGCACTGCGACAAGAATTGGATTTATACGTATGTGTCCGTCCAGTTCGTTGGTTTGAAGGTGTGCCTTCACCAGTGCAACACCCTGAATTAACCGATATGGTGATTTTCCGAGAAAATTCAGAAGATATTTATGCGGGGATTGAGTGGAAAGCAGATTCACCCGAAGCGAAAAAAATTATTAAATTTTTAAAAGAAGAAATGGGTGTTACCAATATTCGTTTCGAAGAAAATTGCGGGATAGGCATTAAACCGGTGTCTAAAGAAGGCACACAGCGACTGGTGCGTAAAGCCATTCAGTTTGCTATTGATAATGACAAACCGAGTGTCACTTTAGTGCATAAAGGTAATATCATGAAATATACTGAAGGTGCATTTAAAGAGTGGGGCTATGAGGTTGCACTAGAGCGATTTGGTGGTGAACTTTTAGATGGTGGGCCGTGGGTGAAAATTAAAAACCCAAAAACTGGCAAAGATATCATTATTAAAGACGTTATTGCGGATGCATTCTTGCAGCAAATTTTAATGCGTCCTGCCGATTATTCAGTCATTGCGACATTAAACTTAAACGGTGATTATATTTCAGATGCTTTGGCGGCTGAAGTGGGTGGAATAGGTATTGCTCCAGGTGCAAATATTGGTGGGGCGGTGCAAGTATATGAAGCAACGCACGGTACAGCCCCAAAATATGCAGGACAAGATAAAGTGAATCCAGGTTCGATTATTTTGTCTGCGGAAATGATGCTCCGTAATATGGGCTGGATTGAAGCTGCCGATTTAATTATCAAAGGTATATCTGGTGCGATTGCAGCAAAAACGGTCACTTATGATTTTGAGCGCTTAATGCCAAATGCAACGTTATTGCGTTGCTCAGAGTTTGGGCAAGCGGTGATTGAAAATATGGAATAAATGCTTACATAGCGTGAAAAGACTCGTTTAGGCGGGTCTTTTTTTATCTCAAATTTTAAATATTCATTTAAAAAGAGGATGGGAAGTGTATGTAGCTACATACAGAAATAGATTTTCACATTGCTAGAATGTAACAAGACGTTTTGAAAAGCACCTATCCCGTGAATATTCGTAATTACAAAAAAGCTGTGATATTGATTTCTTAGTAAAAATTTCATGACGATTTTACAATGAAGTATTTGGACACATTTACTGGCTTGGCTTTGCAGGGATTGGGGGTACATTGGTTGATGTTCTTCAGTAGAAATACTTGATGACTCATCATGATGAAAAAGGAGAAATGAAATGTCTCGTAAACAGCATCAACAAAACCAGCAATCTGATCAGCAGCAACAACAAAATGATCAGCAACAGCAACAGCAACAGCAACAGCAACAAGACAACCAGCAGCAAAAGAAACAAAAACAGCAACCACATCAACGAAATCAAAAACAGCAACATTATTGATTTGACTGAGCTGTCATTTCAATCATTCGCGAGTGCTTTTAAATTTATCGATAGCAACAATCTTTATGGCGGACGAGAAGGAGAGTAATTTGTCTCAGAAAAAGAAATCTCTTAAAAAGGAAATTAAAGCGAGGTTAAACAAAATTTCAAAACATAATTCTGTTTTGAAGAAACTACAAAAACGACTGAAAAAGTTATAGTCCTAAACCATTCATCAACTGAAAAGCCTGCCTATCGCAGGCTTTTCTTATAGGTTTGCACTATATTATTCAAAGTACATTAACTATTTTTAAGTTCAGAGTGTCGGTGTTTTCGTGTGAAGTAAAACAATTGCAGTGTACCCATAAGAAGGACTGTAGCGGCAATAATGAACTGCTGGTGATAACTCACGCCATAATGTTGTAACAAGCTAAAGCTTAGTCCACCTAAAAGTTGAATACTTGCAAAACACAGTGTCGCAATACTCCAAAGCTTTTTATATGCAGTGCCATAAATTTGTAGAATGGTATAAGAAGTAAGAAAGACTACCGCAGGATTTAATAAGCCTGTAAAAAACGATGACATAAAGGTGAATAGTGGGCTGTCATTCAAAACTGCAACAAATATTCCAAGTACATATAGGCTATACAGCACCTTTAATGCACCAATATTACCTAACCTTTGAGCGAGTAAATAAGCCGAAAATGCGCCCAGCGCACTCCCTGTGCCATATAAAATCCAATTGAGATTAATTCCAAGTGGAAATAAATGTAGGGTATTGGTGAGATAATCAATCCAAAATAGTGAATGGGGCACGTATGCAAATGCACTGGTGCTATATACGATGAGTAGGCAATAGTACAAAGCGCTAATCTTTTCTGAATTTTGTTGTGCCAGCGTTGGTGCGTTTAAATATTGTTTAAAGCCTTTTAGTAAATAACTGAGTATTACGCAAATGAATGTGGCAAAAGAAAATAAAATGATCCATGCGTACTGTGTGGAAATGTCGTGAATATAAGGAAGGAATAAGGTGGCCATGAGTACACCTAAACCGATACCACTAAAACCTATAAAATTGATTCTGAATCGATCTTTAAGTTCACAGCATTGGGCAACTACGCTCGGTGACAGGATCATTAATAGTCCACCGCTGATACCTGAAATGATACGCCATACCATATACCAGTATTCAGAAAAACCTGAGAAAGCGCAGCTTAATAAGCTGATTGTTCCAGCAATAGCGGCAACCTGAATGTAACACATCATACTTCGATCTTGAGGGAGTTTCATTGCCCAAAAAGCACCAGCAAGATAGCCTAATAAATTGGCACTACCTAGAATACTCGCGAAACTCGCACTCCAGCCAAAAGCTTCACGGGTTGAGGGAAGTAATGCAGTATATGAAAAGCGAAGAATACCAATCCCTAGGCACATGCTAAGGCAAAGAAATAGACTGAGTCTTATTTTGTTTGAGGACATCCTGTACTCATGAATTTTTTATGATTGGTTAAAAAATAACATAAATAAGATATTGAAAAGTAAACCAAGCTCAAAATTTGACTAAAGTCTGAGTGAGTCTATGTGCGACATGGTAAAAATCAAGGCTATAAAAAAACCGCACTAGAGTGCGGTATTTTTAAGTAAATACTTAAAGCAATGTGTCTATTAACGCATTTTTGCCAAGAAACGACCTAAACGAGTAATTGCTTCACGAAGTTCATTTTCAGCAGGTAAGAACACCACACGGAAATGATCTGGAGTTGGCCAGTTGAAACCTGTGCCTTGTACTAAAAGAACTTTTTCAGCTTTCAAGAAATCCAACATGAATTTCTCATCATCTTGAATTGGGTAAATTTCAGGATCTAATTTAGGGAAGCAGTACATTGCGCCTTCAGGTTTAACACATGATACACCCGGAATATCGTTTAGCATTTCCCATGCGATATTGCGTTGTTCGTATAAACGGCCACCTGGGCGAATAAGGTCATTAATTGACTGATAGCCACCTAATGCTGTTTGAATTGCATACTGAGCTTGATGATTGGCACATAGACGCATAGAAGCCAACATGTCTAAACCTTCGATATAATCAAGCGCTCGTGATTTATCACCGGTAATAGCCATCCATCCTGAACGATAGCCTGCAATACGGTACGCTTTTGATAAACCATTAAATGATACGCAAAGCTGATCACCAGCTAAAGCTGCGACAGAAACATGTTCAATGCCGTCGTATACGATTTTGTCGTAAATTTCATCAGCGAATAAAATCAGGTCGTATTTTTTAGCAAGGGCAACAATTTGCTCAAGTACATGACGTGGATATACAGCACCCGTTGGGTTGTTCGGGTTAATAATGACAATACCACGTGTATTTGGCGTGATTTTGCTTTCCATATCTGCAATGTCTGGATACCAGAAATTTTCTTCATCGCATTTATAGTGAATAGCTGTACCACCTGAAAGATTGACTGCTGCTGTCCATAGTGGATAGTCAGGCATTGGAACCAACATCTCATCGCCATCATCCAATAAGCCTTGCATTGCCATAACGATAAGTTCAGAAACACCATTTCCTACATACACGTCATTGACGTGCATATTGAGAATGCCTTTTTGTTGGTAATACTGGCAGATCGCTTTACGCGCTGGGAAAATCCCTTTTGAGTCGGTATAGCCGATAGCGTTTGGCAGATTTAATGCCACATCGTTAATAATTTCTTGTGGTGCTTCAAAACCAAATGGGGCTGGGTTGCCGATATTCAGTTTAATAATTTTATGCCCAGCTTCTTCCATTTCGTTGGCCGCTCGCAACACTGGCCCGCGAATGTCGTAGCAAACGTGCTCGAGCTTAGACGATTTCTTAATTTCGCGTGGGGTGTTGATAATGTTCGGCATTTTTATAGTCTCGGAAGGAGTGGAGGTCACTTTTGCATAACGATATAAATAGCTTTTAAATGTCTCGGTTGTTACTAAATCGAGATGATGTTCATCTCTGAGTAGGGCAACAATTTTTTCATGCGTAAACCCTGCCTGTTGATATTGTTTAATCATGGGCAGTAGATTTTTAAAAATTACGCTTTTTTTCTGCGACATTTTTTAATCCTGAGCAAGAGTAGGACTAAGCCTAACACTAAATTTTCTGACAAAAAAGCATTTATTTTTTATATTTGCTCACCTTGGTTTTTTATTTGCTTACTTTTTGCTTTTAAAGACATTATATAGATTTTGTAAATTGTTGAATAAAGACTAGAAATTTAGGATTGGATGACGTAAATATAGGATTATCCTATTTTAAATAGCACGATATAAAGGGACGTCATCATGGGAAAACTCAATAAAACAGAAAGAGAATGGCAACGAGAATTATCGCCTGAAGAGTTTCGCATTACGCGTCAGAAGGGGACTGAGCAAGCATTCACAGGCAAATATTGGAATACTAAGCAACAAGGAACTTATACCTGTCGTTGTTGTGGTGAGCCGTTATTTTCTTCGGAAACCAAATACGATAGTGGATGTGGTTGGCCAAGTTTTTATAAGCCAATTGAGCCTTCAGTGGTTGATGAAAATGTAGATACGACGCACGGTATGGTCAGAACTGAAATTGTTTGTCATCATTGTGACGCACATTTAGGGCATGTTTTCCCTGATGGACCACAGCCGACAGGTTTACGTTACTGTATCAATTCGGCGTCATTAGAATTAGAAACAAAAGAAAAAAATGATGAGGAAACTTATCCATGACCACCATTCACCAGTTTGAAGCAGAATTACTGGACGGTACAAATAAGTCCTTTGCTGATTATGATGGCAAGGTTTTATTAATTGTAAATACAGCCAGTAAATGTGGATTTACACCGCAATTTGCGGGTCTAGAGAAAATTTACGAACAATATAAAAATCAAGGCTTAGAGGTTTTGGGATTCCCGTGTAACCAATTTGGTGGGCAAGATCCGGGCTCAAACGATCAAATAGGGGCTTTTTGTCAAAAGAACTATGGCGTGTCTTTTCCGATGTTTGCCAAAGTAAATGTAAAGGGGCCTGAAGCGCATGTGATTTTCCGATACTTAACCAATAATTCTAAGGGTGTATTGGGTAATGGTATTAAATGGAACTTCACCAAGTTTTTAATTGGCAAAAATGGGCAAGTTATTAACCGTTATGCACCGACAACTAAACCTGAAACATTAACCGAAGATATTGAAAAAGCCTTAGCTCAAGCTTAACGGCTTAAGTAAATTTTATGATTAAGGCGCGCTAGCGCCTTTATTTTTATCTAGATGTTTTATACTGACTTCTGTTTATTTGAAGGCCATAAAATTGTTTAAGCGACGGATTAAATATCACATTTTTATCGTATTGTATGTTTCAACTTTATGTATCAGTGCAGCTTGGGCAGAAACCAATCTTGATCGCACAAAAGATACTCGGGTTAGTGAGCTATTAAAACTGTTGAAAACGCCTGTAGCAGAATATGAACCAACACGTGTTGCAGATGTTGTTGATCCTAAACTTAAGAGAAAAAAATATGTTGTTTCTTGGGTGAATGCACCGCTATATAAAGGTTCTCTAATTGAGAAAAAAGACTATAAACATCCTGTAAAAATTGAACTCACTGTCATTGCATCAACAGGTTATATTGGCAGCTCGAAGATTATTGCAAGTTCTGGTTCGAAAAGTTTTGATTTGAAAGTTCAGAAGTCTCTATTGGTTGCACGACTTGAGCCAATCCCCATGGTTGATAAAAATCTTAGCTATACAGTTGAACATGAATTTAGTATGACTCCACCGCAATAATTGGCTTGCCGAGTGTTATTTTTGACGTTTATGAATAAGGGGATTTAAAGCCCTGATCAGTTTTAGTGTACGGCTCTAAAACAGATTTATATTGTATTGCTAAGTTTAAAGCATTAAAAAATATCAGTTAAGTCATTAGCTAACGCAATTAAGTTAAGTAAACCTTAATAAAAAATTACAATCAAAAAATATAAGTTAATAAAAAAATCACATAGAGAAATTTAAAATGAAAAGATAAATGCTAATAATTATCATTTATTATGTGGGCGTATTTTTTAGGATAATTCTCCCAATGTTAAAAATGAAGCAGCTTTGTGTGATGATGGCCTGCATTACTCAGGGGTTTACATATGCTTATGCCAGTGAAGGGACTGAAACGACTCATTCAATTGCAAATGCTTATAACACTGCTGTGCAAACTTTAGATGCAATTAATGTGGTTGTGAGTGCGGATGCATCTGCAAATGGCTTAATGAAGCCTTATGCAGGTGGGCAAGTCGCTACTGGAGGTAAAGTCGGTATTTTTGGTAATCAGAAAAATTTAGAAACGCCATTTAATATCACAAGCTATACCAATCAATATATCCAAGATCGCCAAGCAAAAAGTGTCGGGGAAGTTCTGCAAGCAGATGCAGGGGTTCGAACTGCAAAAGGGTATGGAAATTTTCAAGAAGCGTATTTTATCCGTGGTTTTGCACTCGCATCAGATGACACAGCTTATAACGGCCTTTATGGCATATTGCCGCGACAATACATTCCAACAGAACTCTTTGAACGTGTTGAAGTGTTTAAAGGTGCCTCAGCATTTTTAAATGGAGCAATTCCGGGTGGAACAGGGATTGGTGGATCAATTAACTTACTGCCTAAACGTGCCAGTAATGATCCTTTAACTCGCGTTACTATAGGTACAAACTTTAATGGTGGCTATGTAGCTTCGGATGTATCCCGTCGTTTTGGTACTGATGATAAATTCGGTGTCCGTGTAAATACTGCTTACCATGATGGTGGAACTGAAGTTGATAAAGAAAATAAAACTTTGGGGTTGGCTGCTCTTTCTGCCGATTATAAAGGTGACCGATTCCGTTTATCTGGCGATTTAGGCTATAACAATAACCGTCTTTCTGAAAACCGTCCGAGTTTACGTTTAACCAATGCAGTTGCACAGATTCCGAGTGCTTCACAATATGCCAATTATCATGGTCAAGCATGGACGTATTCAAACGAGGAGGACATCTTCGGGAGTGTACGCGCAGAATATGATCTTAGCGATGCAACTACAACCTATGCAGCCTATGGTTTTCGTAAATCTGAAGAAGCAGGTGTCTATTCTAGTCAGCAATTAAGTGACACCGAAGCAGGCCCAGCAAAACTTTCTGCATCAATGATTCCACGTAAAGACACCAATCATAGTGCTGAAATTGGCTTAAAATCTAAATTTGAGACCGGTGCTTTTAAACACCAAGTAGTAGCTTCTAGTTCGATCTACCGTGCTGATAAGCGTTATAGCTATGGTTATGCGACCAGTTTGAACGATAATTTTTACGATCCAATTTATCCTGAAAACTCTAATATTGATAAATGGTTAGGCAAGGCTGGAGCATATCCAAAAGCTGGTTTAAGTACATTTAAAAGTATTGCCTTGGGGGACAATATTTCAATGCTAGGTGATCGCTTGACCGTCATGCTCGGTGCGCGTTATCAAGACGTGGATCAAGATGTATATTCTTACGGGACATATAAATACAACATTAATAAGCATCAGCTCACTCCAGCATTAGGGCTAAGCTATAAATTAACACCAGAATTATCAATGTATGCCAATTACATTGAAGCTTTGGTACAAGGTGAAGCAATTTTAGATAGTGAAGGTAATAATTATCTTGCAGATCCATTTGTGTCGAAACAAAAAGAACTTGGTCTGAAATACGAAAACGGTTTGGTGGGTGGAACACTGAATTATTTCTATACAGATCGACAAAAGGCTTCAGTCAATACTTCGGGTTCTGCACAAATTAGTCAAGCGACCAATATTCACCAAGGTATTGAGTTTAATGCCTATGGTCAACTGACTGATTCAATCAAAATATTGGGTGGGGCAACATGGATTGATACTGAACAAAAAGACACCTATCAAGGACTATTTGAAGGGCATCGAGTGATTGGTGTGCCAGAGTTCCAAGCGAATGTAGAAGCGGACTGGAAATTACCAACTGAGCAGGACATCAGTTTAAATGGTCGTGTGGTGTATACCGGTTCAACCTACGCGAACAATGCAAACACGTTGAAGTTAAACGATTGGACACGTGTTGATGTCGGGGCAAACTATAAAACTCAATTTAATACAGTGCCTACCACTTTGAATTTTAGTGTCACCAATGTAATGGATAAAGATTATTGGGCTTCTGCTTCAGTCAATGATTACACGTATTTATCAATTAGTGAGCCTCGAACTTTTAAACTCAGTGCAAGTTTTGACTTCTAAGTCTGCATAATGTCGACTTAAAAGTAAAAAATGCCCCAAATGTGGGGCATTTTTTATATCAAATAGATTGATTTAAACTGTTTAAAGTACAGCTTTTAAGCGACGAATGACTTCTTCACATTGAGCAATATCAGCAACCAATGCTAAGCGGACATGATTTTCACCTGGATTACCTTGTGCTGTATCACGTGACAGATAACGGCCTGGTAATACCTTAACATGTGCTTTTTCCATTAACATTTTGGCAAAAGCTTCGTCATTGTTGACTTTTAACCAGTAATAAAAACCTGCATCGGGTTTTTGCAAAGGTAGTAGGTGACCTAGCTCACGTTGGAATAAATCAAATTTAGCACGGTATTGGACGCGATTTTCTTCAACATGTGCTTCATCATCCCAAGCGGCAATAGATGCAATTTGGTGTTGTACAGGCATGGCTGCGCCGTGATAAGTACGGTATTGAAGATAAGGTTTTAACAATGCAGCATCACCGGCAACAAAGCCAGAACGCATACCTGGTAAGTTTGAACGCTTAGACAATGAGTGGAAGACCACGCAGTTTTTAAAATCGTCACGACCGATTTCTGCACAGACTTCGAGTAATCCTATCGGTGCTTCATCAAACCAAAGTTCTGAATAACATTCATCCGAAGCAATCACAAAGTCGTATTTGTCTGAAAGGGCAATGAGTTTTTTAAACTGCTCTTTTGACAGAACTGCACCTGTTGGATTTCCCGGTGTACAGACAAATAACAACGCAGTTTTTTCCCAAACTTCTGTAGGAACTGCATCAAAGTCACCTAAGTAGTTGTTTTCTTCTGTGCAGTTAATGAAGTATGGTTCAGCACCTGCAAGTAAAGTTGCGCCTTCATAAATTTGGTAAAACGGATTTGGCATCACCACATAAGGTGCATCTTCGCGTTTAACCAAAGCTTGTACAAATGAGAAAATCGCTTCACGTGTCCCTGAAACAGGCAGAACGTTGCTATCGGCACTAATGGTATTCAGTTTGAAACGACGCGTTAACCAATTGGCAATACTGGTGCGAAGCTCAGGCAAACCTTTACTGTTTGGATAAGTCGATAAGTGCTGGAAGTTGTCAATAATTGCTTGCTTCACAAACTCGGGTGCAGGATGTTTTGGTTCACCAATTGAAAGCGGAATTAAAGGCAAATCTGCTGGCTTCACATCCTGAAATAACTTATTGAGCTTTTCAAAAGGATAAGGGTGCAATAATGACAAACTGGAGTTCATGGAATTGATACCGATCAATTTAAGTTAATGATGACTACAAACTTGATTTGATGCTTCGTCTAAAGCTAACTTTAATTGTGCAGCAAAGGTTTCAGCTTCAGCATCGCTCATTGGTGAGCCATCTTTTTTGGTGACATAAAAAATATCTTCAGCACGTTCACCCAATGTTGCAATTTTCGCAGAGTGAATATCTAGGCCTTGCATCATAAATAAACCACCAACTTTGGCAAGTAAGCCAGGGTGGTCAAGCGTTGCAATTTCAACCATATTTTGCTGTAGGGCTTCGTTTACTGTAATGCTAACGGTATTTTCAATGTCAAAGTGACGCAGTTGACGTGGAATACGGCGCTGCATTAAACCTGGATACTTATCTGATTGGCTCAAGGCCTTTTTCAATGCTTCAATTACAGTATTTTCACGTTCAGGGTCGGTAAGTAATGTCCCGAAGCGATCTAGTACCACATAAGTATCTAAACTAAATGCTGTTGAAGCTGTAATAATTCTTGCGTCTTGAACATCGAGATTCATACGGTCAAGAATGGCAACCGTCGTAGCGAATAAATTTGGCTGATCTTGTGTGTAAATAAAGATCTGTACTGCATCTTGAGCAAATTTACGATGAGCACGCATCAGTACTAATGGTTCAGCATTGTTGCCATGTTGTAAAATGGCACGGGTATGCCATGCAATTTCATCGGCAGACTCTTTGATGAAATATTCATCGCCTAATTCTTGCCAGACTTTTTCGACATCTGCCAAAGCGAAGTCATTCACCAATAACTCGCTTGCGGCAAATTTTGTGTCCTCAATGAGCATTTGATAGTCGACTGGACGACCTAAGCCAGAACGAATCACATCACGTGCTTGGGTGTAGAGTTGGCGCATAAGCGATGCACGCCATGTGTTCCACAGGGTTGGGTTGGTTGCATTAATATCTGAAACAGTCAATGTATAAAGATAATCAAGATGCTCCATATCCCCCATTTTTTCTGCAAACTCTTGCACGACATCTGGGTCGGAAATATCCTTTTTCTGAGAAGTTACAGACATGACTAAGTGACTTTGGATTAGCCACGCGACTAAATTACATTCACGTTCAGTAAAGCCATGGGCACGACAGAATTCAATCGCGTCAGCAGCACCGAGCTCACTGTGATCGCCACCACGACCTTTGGCAATGTCATGGAAAATGGCAGCAAGATAGACAATGTCACGACGTGCTAGGCGTTGGAATACAGAGCTTACGACAGGGAAGTCTTTAGCGAACTCAGGTTCTTTAAAACGATTTAGATTACGCAGTAATAATAGTGTGTGAGCATCGACCGTGTAGATATGGAACAAGTCATATTGCATCAGGCCCATAATTTGCCCAAAGGCAGGAATATAGTTGCCTAATACGCCATAGCGTTTCATGGCAACCATCGTGTCATACAAGCGATATGGTGAGCGAATGATTGCCATAAATAAAGCTTGATGCGCAGGATTATCGCGATAATTTTGATCGATGCGTTTTGCAGCCAATGTCAGTAGGCGTAAGGTACGTGCTCGAATGCCTTCAATTTCAGGACGATTCGCTAATAAATAAAAAATTTCTAAAATTGCGCTTGGATTTTCTGAGAAAATTTTATGGTGTTGAACAGCGAGTTTGCCATCCACCAATTTAAAGTTCTCGTTAATTTCTTCAATTTTACGTTCGTAGTCAGGCAGACGAGGAGTAATCACCGATTCATTGAAATAGGCCAACAGCATTTCATTAAGCGTTGAAACCTGCTGGGCACTACGGTAGTAACGTTTCATGAATTGTTCGATTGGGTAATTTGGCGATTTACCTTCTTCGCGGTGATAGCCAAACATAGCCGCAATATCGCGTTGATAATCGAACAATAAGCGGTTTTCATCACGCTTGGTCAAACGATGTAGATGATGACGAATTTCCCAGAGGAAACTTTCAGTTTCTTCAAGTACACCTAGTTCGAATTCAGAAATAAAACCTAAATGTACAAGGTCGTAAATGCGGTTAACACGGAAATGGCGCTTCGCAATCCAGCCAATTTGGTTAATGTCACGAATACCACCTGGTGCATTTTTAATATCGGGCTCTAAATTGCTTTCGGTATTGTTGTGTTGAGCATAGCGTTTGGCTTGCTCTTGCATTTTGGCATCAAAGAAGGTTTTGTCAGTCCATGTTTGCGATACGATACGACGTGGCCATTTGGCTAAATGCTCATTACCGACAATTAACCGTGCTTCAATTAAGGCTGTTGCAACAGTTAAATCATTAGTCGCTTGAGCAACGCAGTCGTTAATGGTACGAACACTAATGCCCGGTTTGAAATTGCCGACATCCCAAAGTGATGAAATAAAGGTTGAGATGAGTTTTTCTTGTTCTGGACTGATTTCATCTTCTGACAAAATCATAATATCGACATCAGAATAAGGCAGCATTTCGCGGCGGCCATAACCACCGACTGCAAATAAGCCTAAGTCTGTATTTTCTAATTCAGCATGTGTCCAAAGAAATTTTAATGCTTCATCAATCAGATTTGAACGTGCCAAAATCACGTCACGAATGGACTGTCCATTTTCAAAACATTCCTGAAGCTGATTTTCAACATCTGTTCGCCATTGGTTGATGGCCTGAATGTCGTGGTTACTTTTAATGTAATTCAGCAGAGGAAGCGTATTAATCATGAACAGTGGTCCGTTATGGTGTTACAAACTTAGTTTTGTTGAACACTAACTTGTTGCGCAGTATGTTGAGCAAGTTCGCGTGCTTGATCGGTTGTTTCGGCACGTGCTGTTGCTACCCCCATACGGCGGCGTTTAAAGCCTTCTGGTTTACCAAAAAGACGTAAATCGGTGTTGGGGTTAGCCAATGCAAGATTTAAGCCATTAAAGGATAAATTTTTATCATCCACGCCTGCATAAATAACCGCGCTGGCAGCGGTACTGTGACGAGCTGTGTTGACAGGTAAGCCAAGAATAGCCCGTGCATGTAATTCAAATTCACTTTGGAATTGAGATGCAAGGGTGACTAAACCGGTATCGTGTGGACGAGGTGATACTTCACTAAACCATACTTTATCGCCTTTGACAAACAGTTCCACGCCAAATATGCCACAGCCGCCTAAAGCAATGGTTACTTTATTGGCAATACGTTTTGCTTCTTCAAGTGCCACAGGTGTCATGGCCTGAGGTTGCCAACTTTCGACATAGTCGCCAGCATCTTGACGATGACCAATTGGGTCGCAGTATGAGGTTTCAATTTCACCAGTTTCGGCATTTTTAGCACGAACGGTAAGTAGGGTAATTTCAAAATCAAAATCAATTTGTGATTCAACAATCACCGTGCCTTGATTCACGCGACCACCGGTTTGTGCATATTCCCAAGCAGCATCAACTTCACCGAAACTCTTTACTCGAGATTGTCCTTTTCCTGAAGAAGACATAACTGGCTTTACAAAGTTGGGATAGCCGATGTCGTCACAGGCAGCACGAAAAGCATCTAATGTACTTGCAAAGCGATAAGCAGAAGTCGGTAAGCCTAGCTCTTCTGCAGCAAGACGACGAATACCTTCGCGGTTCATGGTCAAGTTGACAGCTTTAGCAGAAGGAATCACAGTTGCAATATTTTGTTCTTCTATTTCGACCAAAACTTGTGTTGCAATAGCTTCAATTTCTGGAACGATTAAATTCGGTTTTACTTGCGTAATTAAGGCTTTTAATGCTTCAGGATCGGCCATATTTAAGGTATGGGAAAAATGTGCAACCTGCATAGCGGGCGCATGGTCATAACGATCAGCAGCATGAACTTCGACACCTAAGCGTTGTAGTGAAATCACAACTTCTTTACCAAGTTCACCAGAACCTAACAGTAAGACTTTAAAAGCTGAAGACTGAAGTGGAGTACCAATAGTTACGCTCATGTAAATCATCCATGCTTGATTTTATGGGGTTTTAGCATAGCAGAACTGTTTGCCGAGTTTAGATTTCATTCACATAAATAAATGATATTGTCCAACAATTTTTTTTATATCGTTGTATTTGAAAATAGACTTTTAAATATTATGGCGTAGTGTGAATTCAGTTTAGTGAAAGTAAGCCTAAAGAAAATCTGAACTTTAGGCTTTATTCTATTGACGATATGTTGATTTGTCTTAGAAATGAAAAGGTATATAGGTATAGACTAAGCCATATGTCAGTGCCGCAGTTAGCGTAGCAGGTACAATTTTTTTAAACTTGAAATACAAGCCTGCAAGCACAGCAAATCCAACCAACATGGCAAAGCTTTTATTTGGTGTCTCAAGCAGAGGCGGTAAGGTTGCAACCACCAACATTGAACTAATTGCGGCAATACCAATCGAGCCCAAAGCGATTTTGAGCCATAAAGCGCCACGCTTTTGTGAACCTTGCTGGAACTTCTGAATGACATAAAATGGCCCAAAACGAGAAGCAAAGTTTGCTATACCGACTAATATGCCAACCAGAATGATTTCGAGATTCATGAAGCTTCTCCCATGTGTTCTGGGTCTGGTTGTTTAAGAATGTAATGTTTAAACAATCCAGCAAAAATACCGGATGAAATACCAATGAAAATTGCCGCAGATAAATCAATAAAGTAACAGGCAATCGCAGAGACAATAATCGTTACTGCAACCACAAATGTATGTTTTTTCTCAAATGCAGCGAGCAAGAAGCTGAGGAACAATGCAGGAAGTAAAAAGTCGAGCGCTGCTTGTAAAAATTGTGGAAGGTTGCTGACTTGATCAGCGAATAAACCACCCAAGAAAGAGCCTGTTGCCCACGACAGCCAGCTAAATAAACTCAGCCCTAACATCCATGACTCAGACCATTCTTGACGGCGCTGTGACAGTTTGATCATGCCTGAAGCGAAAACTTCGTCGGTGAGACCCCAAGACCAAACCGCAGTCTTTTTAAGATTGAGTCGATCTTGAATTAAATTTTGCAAAGCAGGGCCATACAATAGATGGCGAATATCGAGGGCAATCACGGTCAGTGCGGTCATCCAGATAGAAGTCCCACTGCCTAAAAGTGCAACCACTAAAAATTGACTCGCGCCGGCATACATTGAGCAAGAAAGAAATAAAGCTTCCCACGCACTGAAACCAAACTGAGTCGCAGAGACACCAAAAGCAAAAGAAACAGGAAGATAGGTAAAAATAATCGCCTGACTATCTTTAGCGCCTTGCCAAAAACCCGCAGGCTTAACTACCGGAATATTGTGTTCAGACACGACACACCTTTGAAAGAGTTGAACAACAGGTCAAATGATGATTGAGTATTGTACGTGAATTTACTAGCATATTGCCGAATATGTTTATTGATACGAGCCTGATATGCAGAGGTTGAATATGCGTGGGATGCTGATTGTTTCATTATTGTGCAGTACAGTGTTGTTACAGGCCTGTGGCAATGACAATACGAATGAACCCAAGGCGGAAATTAAGCCCGCACCAAAGCTCACAAATGATGCAACTATTTATGCTGGTGAAGCATGGAAATTTATAAATGACGTCGATCCGATTGTTTATGCAAAGCAAATTGATCAAATTGAAGAAAAAGTACGAAAGCCAGCACGTAAGCTAAGTACAGATTGGCGTATCAATGTGAAAATGACCGACTCCGTGACAGAAGGTAAATATGCACTGTGTCGTAAAGCATTGACCAGTTTAGAAATCTGGGCGCGTGAAACGATAGACAACAGTTCGTCTGTAGCGCAAAAGCAAGCAGATTATGAGCGTGACAAAGCACAATGTAAGGATGCAATAGATAACCCAGCGCTGGGTAACACGGATCCGAAAAAAGTAGGTGTTTAAATTTTTATAATCCTAAAAAAGCAGTGGAATCTCATCCGCTGCTTTTTTTAATTAAAAAATAACCTTTAAAAACATTCGCTAAGTTTGCCATTGCTTAGGCGTTTTTAAATAGGTAAATACTTGAAATAGTTTTCTCTTATTAATTTAAGGTATTGATTTATTATCAATTTTATAATATTTACTGCGAAAATTTATCTTTAACTTAGATGTTTAGAATATTAATAATACAAAATAACAATAATGTGATAAAAATTGAAAATTATCACTATTTGATAAAATGTGTAAAAATAGTACTCATAAAGCAAGGTGTGTAAAAGTAAATTATTTAATTAAGAAAGAGTATTAAGATGAAAAAAGTATTCGTTGTAATCAGTATGATGATGGCATTAACAGCATGTCAAAATATCCAAAAAACTAATGAAGTTACTAAAGATACAAACTCACATGTTGTGAGCCAAGAAGTTGCTGCATGTACTAATGGTTTTGATAGTGTAGATGTGTGCAAATTATTATCTTAATGTGTCTGCATGAACCAAAAAGAATGTTCCATATAGAAGCATAACAAATATAACGATAAATAATGGTGCGTTAAGTTGCACCAAAACTACTCGGTATCAGTGATCATGCGCAGGAAGTGCATGAGCAATCTGATGCAGTTGTTGCAGATCTAAAATATCAATTTTCTTAAAAGCAACTTTAAGCACATTCATTTTCTCAAGCTGTTGCAATTCTTGATTTATACTTTGTCGTGAGCACATCAAAAGTTGCGCCAATTGTTCCTGTGAAATTTGAATAGTGCGTTGTTGTATTTCGAGGTGGTTGCCATAACCATTCAGCATATACATTAAACGCTGTGCTAGACGCTGGCTTAAGTTTTGTGTTTGTAAAGAAATGAGTTCCATAAAGGCATAACGCAGTTTTTGACTGGTCAATTGAGCAATGTGATACCAAAATTCGGGGTATTGCTCGAGTAGTTGCTGTATAGCATGTGCTGGAAGTTGCAAAATAGTGGATTTACGAGTGGGAATCGCATCGTGAGAGCGGGGCAATTTATCCACTAGGGATATTTCGCCAAACCACATAATTGGTTCAGCAATCGCAGCTACGGCTTCCTTACCATGTATATCAATATGGCCTAAACGTATGGCACCATCGAGCACTGCATAGATGCCATCAAAAGGATCGCCAGACAGGAAAATACGTTGCTCTTTGTCTTTTTCGAAAACGAGAGCATGTTGAATAATATAGTGTTGAAAATATTCAGCTAGGCCAGCGAACCAATAATTATTCTTTAATTGCGTGAGTTGTTGGGCATTGAGCACATCATATCCTTATTTTTACGACTGCATTTGTCAGCTGGCTGACAACTTTATTGTTCTGCATTTTATATAGTGAAATGAGAAAGTGAACAAGGAGTGGTCTCATGAGTAAATTAGAAACTTTATTAAGTCAGTATGCGGCATATCATCTTGACCATAAAAATGTATTAACACATTTTGTTGGTATTCCGCTGATTGTCTTTTCAATTATGTGTTTAACGGCGCGTCTAGGTATCACAGTTGAGGGTTTTGAAATTACAATCGCCTTAGTGCTGATTATTGCCAGTGTGGTGTATTACTTGCGTTTAGATAAAGTCTTTGGTTTTATCATGTTAGTGATCTTTGCTGCTGTTTATCCTTTATCGTTGATGATCGCTAAGATGTCTTTGGGTGCTTGGTTAGGCTGGAGTGTTGGCTTGTTCTTTGTCGGTTGGGTAATCCAATTTATTGGCCATTTTTATGAAAAGAAAAAACCAGCTTTTATGGATGATGTCATTGGTCTAGCGATTGGTCCACTGTTTGTATTGGCGGAATTAGTATTTTTAATGGGCTTCCGTAAAGAACTTGAACAACGCATGTTAACTCAAGCGCGTAAGCAACGTGCAGAAATGGATGCTAAATCGTTACAATCTGCACATCCATAAGATTAGATATACAAGAGTAAAAGCATTATGTGGATAAAATTATCTATGTGATAAATGCTTTCAATCTATACATACACATACATTTAAAAAAGCCGGTATTTACCGGCTTTTTTACAGTCAATTTTTGTTTTTGCAATTCTGAGTCATGTTGTATAAACCGGCTATACCTTTGAATGAGTCAAATGGGCAAGCCAAGTAGAATTAGGATTTAATGGCTGCTTTATGTTGTTCAGTTGCGATTTTGTGCGTATCTACTTTTGCTTTTGTTGCTACTTCAGATGTTTTCGCTTCCTTGTTGGCTTGTTGTGCCATTTTATGGGCTTTAGCTGCATCTTGTTTCACCATTTTTTCATCTTTTAGTGATTTGCTATGTGCAAGTTGATCAGCTTTTTTAGCATCATGCTTTGCCGCTTTTGCATCGTGGTTGGCAACTTTTGCAGCGTGCTGTGCTACATGGGCTTGATGTTTAGTATCTTTAGAAACAGTGATGCAAGTTCCGCTCTTGTGATTTGCCCCTGTGCCTCCTGTTAATGTCGTGCCTTGAGGACATGCAAAGGCTGTAGCGCTAAGCATTGTGAAGATACCTGCTGTTAGGATGGTACTGATTTTTTTCATTGCTATTTTTCTTTGAAAACAGGCATTAGCGCCTGTAAAAGAATTTAAAATGTTTCGCTCATAAAATAAATATTTGGGTTGTTGTACATCAGCAAAAAATGATAGTGGCTTTGTCTTTATAATTTTGTTTTTAAGATGCTTTTAAGTTTTTAATCTACAATTAAGATTCAAACAAATTAATAAATACCTAATAGCAACTAGTGATAAATGACATATTTAAAATTAGGGTCTGTTGACATTTACTGTGCAAAAAAAATAGCGAGAAAGTAGAATTTAATCGCCAAACCAAATCTACTCCTCGCTATGCCTCGTACAATGTTGACTGATCAACACTGGTCTAAGTTAGAAAACATTTTCCGTAATTTTCGTATTTATCTCAAACAAAATCTTCGAAATTTTATTGAAGCTATTCTTTATAGAATCCGTACAGGCTGCCCATGGCGGGATTTACCTGCTAGCTTTGGAAAACCAAATTCTAT
>NZ_LZDS01000005.1 GCF_001678755.1 Acinetobacter gandensis | reverse complement strand
GTATGAACTTGCTGTTGAGAATGGCTTTATTGGTACGGTTCAAGATTGGCTTGCGTCATTAAAAGGTGAGCAAGGTAATGCAGGTCAAAATGGTACCAATGGAACTGATGGTAAATCAGCGTTTGACCTCTACCAAGAAGCAGCTCAACAAGCGCAAGATGCAGCAGTTAAAAAAGCACAAGAAGATGCAGTAGCACAAGGTCTAGATCAAGCAGGTATTGATCAAGCGGTTGCCGATGCGATTACAGACAATCCTGTGTATGACACGATTGACGTATGGTTAGGTTCACTACAAGGTCAAAACGGCACTGACGGTCAAGATGGTGTTGATGGTAAATCTGCGTACGAGCTTGCTATTGATAAAGGCTATAAAGGCACAGAAGAAGAATGGCTCACATCATTGGTTGGCAAGAATGGTATCAACGGTACGAAAGGTGAAGACGGTCAATCTGCTTATGCGCTTGCGGTTGAGAAAGGTTATAAAGGTACAGAGGAAGCATGGCTGACTTCGCTAGTCGGCAAGAACGGTACGAATGGTATCAATGGTCTTGAAGGCAAGTCGGCATACGATGTTGCTGTTGATAATGGCTTTGTGGGAACTGAAACCCAATGGCTACTTTCACTTATAGGTAAAAGTGGTGCCCAAGGTACAACAGGCTTATCAGCGTACGATTTGGCAATAAAAGATGGCTTTGTGGGTGACTTGACTCAATGGTTGCAGTCATTAAAAGGCCTGAATGGTAAATCAGCATACGAAATTGCTGTTGATAAAGGCTATAAAGGCACAGAAGCAGAATGGCTTGAATCACTGAAAGGTGAAGATGGTCAGTCAGCATATGAACTTGCGGTTGAAAAAGGCTTTAATGGTACAGAAGATGAATGGCTTGAATCACTGAAAGGAAATACTGGAAATGGTGATACTACAGCCCCAGATTTAGCAAAAGTTTTAATCAATAACGCCGATGAATTGAGTGGTACTGCTGAGGCTAATTCAACAGTTGTATTGACTGTGGATGGTAAAAAATACACGACTCTAGCAGATGCAGAAGGCCAATGGTCATTTGGTGAAAATCCTCTAGCAGGTACTGGTATTGGTATTGGTATTATTCAAGTAAAAGATAATGCTGGTAATACGAGTGAACCATCATTAATTCAAATTGGTTCAGCTAATATTATTGGTGCTATTAAAGTTGCGGATGATATTTCAGCAGAAACTTCAGTACAGTTAGTCTATGACTTAACGAAGTTTGATGACTCAGGTGAATTGATTAATGTAGCTGAATGGTTAAAACTTCCTGAAAATAGTGCAGCATTTGATGCATTTAAAGCATATGCCAAAGAACAAAACTTGGATGTTTCAGCTCTACAATCTTCAGAAGAAATTCAGAAATGGATGTCAAATGGTGCTCAAGCATCATTAAAAGATACAGTAATCAACGATAACGAATTAGGTAGAGATGGAGCTACAAAAGTCAAGATTGAGTTAGGTCAAGATGCCAAAGTGGGTGATAAGTTAATTATCAACGGTATTCCTTATGTGATAAATACTGCAGATAAAGCAGCGGGTGAGTTGATTGTTGAGGTTCCAGTCCGTGAGGGTAGAAATGTAGTTATCGTAACTGCTGAAAATTCGTCTGGTCAAAAGCAAACTGTGAATGGTGAAATCTTAGTTGATACAAAAGTTGATTTGGTTTCTATCAATCAAGTAACGACATCGGAATCAGATGAAAATCAAATTTTTGCAGAAGACACCATTTTAAATGCGCTAGAAAATGGAAAATTAACATTATCTGGTCAAGCGGAAGCGAATTCTACCTTAGTTATCACTTTACAAGATGGTTCAGCTCAGCCTTGGTATTCTGACGTTATTCAGGTTGATGCTGACGGAAATTGGACTGTTGAAATTCCTAAAAATGTAGTGTCAAGTTTGCCAGATGGTGTTGTACCACTAGAAGTTTCTGTGACTGATGCCTATGGGAACACCGCGACTTTACAGAATGCAGATCTGTCAATTGATCGTGTTGCTCCAAAAATTCAACTCGAAATTAATGAAAATCATGAAGTAGTGATTACAAGTGACGAAGACATTTATCTTGTGAAAGATGGAAAACTTATACTTGTTACAGCAGATGATTGGATTAATGGATTGTTAAATAGCTCCGTGCCTGGTCAATTTGAAATCAAAAATGATCAGATTATCTTTGTACCTGAAGCGGGTGCATATGAAGCTGGTCAATTAATTACAATTGGTTTGGATGCGGCTAAAGTCACGGATGTAGCGGGTAATTCAAACGTTAAAGTTATGGATTCAACCCCGCCAACTGTTGATATTACCGTTAAAGATACAGTTCTTAACGCTGGTGAAACTACTGTAGTTACCTTTACTTTCTCTGAGCGAGTGACTGGTTTCGATTTATCTGACGTTGTTGTAAAAGATGGAGAACTAAGTAACTTAGTTCAAAGCTTAACAAATCCATTGATTTACACTGCTACATTCACACCTGCTGCTGAAGACAATTTGGCAGTTGCTTTTGAAGTTAAATCAGAGAGTTATACAGGTCTTACAAGTGGAAAAGCTGGTTTAGCAAGTAAGTTGGGTGATGAAAATCAACCTGCGATTAGTGGTGATACATTAGATATTAAAGTTACTTTGGTTGAAGATACTGGTAGCTCTGATGCAGATGGAATTACAGCTAATTCAAAAATTAATGTTGAAGTATTGGAAAAACATAATTGGCGATATAGTCAGGATGAAGGGAAAACATGGTCTGATTGGTTGGATAATCAGACAACAAGTTTTGATTTAATTGGTGATCAACAATATGCAATTGGTCAGGTTGTTGTTGAGCAAAAAGGTACGGATGGACTAACTCATACAGCAATTCTTGATCAAACAGTTAGATTGGATACTAAAGCTCCAGAAGTCACGATCACAGGGTTAAGTGATAATTTAACTAATCTAACTACCGCTCAAGTCAAAGCTGGTTTCACTATAAAAGGTACAGCTGAACCTAAATCTGAAGTTGAAGTGATTGTATTCTTGGGTGGAAAATCTCATACGAGTATTCTACAAACCAATGATAAAGGTGAGTGGCAATATGAGGTCCCAAAACAAGAAGGACTTGATTTGGAGCATTTAAATGTTGTGATTCATGCTAGTGCTACTGATATTGCTGGTAATACTGGTTATGCTGAAAAGAAAGTTATTCTTGTAGAAAATACTGCTTCGGATGCTCAGGATACAATTAATGTAATTGCCGAGGATGACATCATTAATGGTGATGAAGCTACCTCTGGTGTAAGTATTACTGGTAGGGCAAATGCAGGTACATTGGATTATAAGTATGCAGTTGTATACGCAAAAGATTCACAAGGTAAACGTATTGAATCTTCTGCAATTGATTTGGAGAGTATTAGATCAGATACATGGAACAAGTCTTTAAGTAAAGACCAGGTTGAAAGCCTCAAAGGACAGGGAAGCTCGTTTGAATTTGTTCTATATGATGATCGTAGTGGTTTGGGTACAAAAGCTGTTCCTTATACTTATGCTAATGAAGTTGCAGCACGTCCATTTGAAATTGATTTATCAACAGTACCTGTGAATGCACTTGTTAATGGTAAGCAATCATTAGAAAGTGGCGGTGTATTGTTAAATGACTTATATCCAACATGGTCAAATGATGGAACAACTGCTGAACCTAATGCGTTAATTGAGATTTTCGTAGATGGTGAACTTTATGGCTCTACTTTTGTAAATGCTGAAGGCGAATGGTCAATTCAAGCAGCTAAACCATTAACTAAGGGGCCAAATCAATCTCCTGATGGTGAATATAATATAAAGCTAGTTGTGACTGATTTAGCGGATAACAAGCAGACGACAACGCATACAGTTGTACTTGATACAGTGCCACCAACATTAACATTAGATCCTATTTCTGAAGATGATGTCATTACATCACTTGATTTAAAAACTGGTCTAAAAGTCAGTGGTACAAGTGATGCAGAACCAGGTCAGTCGATTACTCTTCACTTCGTTGATAATAAAGGTGAAAAACAAGTAATTGTTGCTAATCCAGCAATTATTGTGGATGAAAATGATCAATGGAGCTATACATTTACAGCTGAGCAATTGGCAGGCTTACCTTATGAGCAAGGCTTTAAGCTCGAAGCGTCTGTTAAAGATAAGGCTGGCAATGAGACCTTGATTCAATCGAATCATGTTCAGTTCCAAAATAACCAAATTGTAGATTTTGATGAAGCTGAATTGGTTGATCAACAGGGTGAGCCAGTAATGCTATCAAAAGAAGGAACTTTTGCAATTAGCGAAGGGCTTGCGTTAACGCTTTCAGCACCAGCAAAACCTGTCTATGTACAGGGTGAGTTAGTAACTTGGTCGGGTGATGCAACACAAAAGTTAATTGGCTCTGTAGATGGTCGTAATATTGTTGAAATTACGATTGATGAGACAGGCAAATACACTGTGAAGTTACTTGGTGCGGTAGACCATGATTCATCAACTGATGAACAATTTAACTTTGATGTGCGTGTGGACTTTATTGATCAGGCTACTAATGAAACGACATCTAAATTTATTACTGTTGATATCAAAGATGATGTTCCAACCGTTTCGGAAACGACATCTGTCAAATTGACCAACGACTATAATGTAGAAGGTCAAATTAAACTTGATTATGGTAGTGATGGAGGTTTCATTGAAACTTTAGAGATTGCTGGAGCAATTTTTAAATTTGATCCAGAAAGTAACACTTTAGTTCAACAACAGCCTTCTGCTGAGGTGGTGAACTATACATATAATTACCAAGGTTTGGATAATGGAGAGCTTGTTGTCGCAACCGCTAGTGGTGAAACTATTGTATTGAATTTAGTCACAGGTGTTTATCAATACAATGTATTGCCAATGTCTGAATCGCTGAAAGCGAATATTGATGCTCAGAACCAACCTAGCGCCTCTTTAGGTGGATCGGGTAGTTTACTAGGTGCTGTTGGATTAAATGTTGCTGGTCTTTTAGCTTTTGAAAGTGATCAACTATACAGCGTCAGTGGTACAGGTTTCCAACATGTGAAAGTAAGCATGGGTGGATTAGATGTGGGTAACATACTAGGCGGTCTTCTCACAGGTGAATTGGTAAGCTTTACCTACAACCAACAGTTGGCACAAGAGTTTGGTTATATTGTGCGTTTGGATACAAATTTACTTACTCGCCATTTAACAATTGAAGCACGTGACGGTTCTATTCTTGATGCCTTTAAAGTCAACCAATTATTATCAACGGTAAGTGTTGGTGGTGGTTTGAGTGGTACGGTGGATTTAAATGTATTACCGACAGGTTCAATTGAATTAAGTAACTTTAAAACAGACTCTAATGGCAATCGTATTGCGATTACAAAAGGTCTAGGTGACGATAAGACTGTAGTAGGTTATGAAATTAACGATCCAGTTTATAAAACACCTGCAAAAGTTGAATTGGCTGATGTTGGATTACTGACTGAACTCTTATCAGGTGAAAAAGCGAACACTACACAAGTTGACCAAGTCGGCATGAATTCGACCTTGATCGTGAAAAACTCACAAGTATCGAACAAACTGTATGGTTTAGACGGCGATGATACTTTGATTGGTGGCCTAGCAGCAGATCTACTTTATGGTGGTCGTGGTAACGATACATTAAATGGTGGTGCAGGTAATGATGTACTCGTCGGTGGCCAAGGTAATGATATTCTGACTGGCGGTGACGGTGCAGATACCTTCCGTTGGGAGAAAGATAATCAACGTAATGGTCTAAAAGCAGCACATGATGTGATCACAGACTTTGATCTACGTCCTTTTGCAGCGGGTGGTGATGCGCTTGATCTATCAGATATGCTGATTGGCGCAAGTCGTATCGGATTTAATGCTGGCAATCTAGCCAACTATTTACATTTTGTATATGACAAAGAGACGGGTAATACCACGATCTATGTAAGTACAAAAGGTGAGTTCATTGGTGGATTTAATGCAGTCACGGACTTTGCAAAAGCAGATCAATTAATTGAACTTGAGAACACAAACTTGACCAGTCCTAACCATAATAATTTGGACTCTGATTTTGAAATCATTTCATGGTTAGTACAACAAGGTAAGTTGGTCACAGATGTTACGGCTTCTACTTCAACAAAGACGTCAACTGATATTAAAGTAACCGTGACGGACTTTGATGGTGATAAAGCGACCTCTGATAGTGGTCAAAACTCCTTAAGCTTTGATCGCAGTGAGCTTGTTACTAACGTCACATACGATCCAAATAATGTTGCACCCTTAGTTTTCGGTAAGGATACAAGTTTACTTGGATTAATTTCTCTTGAAGCATTGCAATTGATTGAGCTGAGCGAACAAGATATTTATGTCTTTGATGTAAATAATAATTTGAAGTCGGTTGATATTCGTTTTGATCAGGCAATTGCAGTCAATGTAACGAATCCAGAGTTCTATTGGTCTAAGGCATTAGAACAAGAGTTAGGTTTGAAAGTTGAAGTGATATATAGCGAAGGTTTACTCGGATTAGTTGGTAAATCAACAACCTTAAGAATTACTAAACCGATTAATGATATGAACCAAGCGATTAGTAATGATGTGATTAATCAGTTCCTTGCTCAGGTTCAGTTCGGTGCACGTAAATCAGAAAATGGTGATGACGATTTAGGTATTGTCACAGGTGAATTGTTGTCATTAGATGTGTTAAATGCACTAACGATTACAGCGACAGACCTTCAAAATACATCAACGACGACGACATTAAGTAATTTACTTGATTTGAATCTGATTAATAGTAATGGCGGTCTCAATGGTAATGTGAATTTTGTTGAAGATAAGGGCAGCAACGTCATTGATGAACAAACTTCAACAAAATCTTTACTTGTCTATGGTTATGGTGGAGACGATACCATCGAAACAGGTGCTGGTCATGACATCATCTATGCAGGTACTGGTAATGACACTGTAACAGCTGGTGCAGGTCATGACATTATCTATGGCGATGATGGTTCTGACAAACTCTATGGTGAAGAGGGCAATGATTTCATTTATGGCGGCGCTGGGGATGATCAAATTCATGGCGGTCTAGGTCATAATACTTACCATGGCGGTGAAGGTAATGACCACTTCTACTCAGAGTTGGGTGCAGGTCGAGACACTGTAATCTACGATGTGTTAGAAACTGCTACAAATGATGCTGTGGGTGGTCACAGTCTAGATACGTGGTCAGGCTTTGTCGTTGGCAATATTACACATAATGCTGATGCAGATGTCCTTGATATCTCAAGTTTATTAACTGGATTTGAACGTGATCAATTTGAATATCTACTAGAAACAGAAGATAGTTCAGATAAAGCTCTAAGCTATTTAGGTGAGTTTATTTCAGTGAGAGTTGAAGGTAATAGTACTCAAATCAGTATTGATCGTGATGGTGCGGAATATACAAAAGATGGTGTGGTTTTTGGTCAATCATCTATGAAGCACCTCGTTACCCTAGAGGACACCAAAACTGATTTATTAACGTTACTGCAAAACAATCAAATCATCTATTAATCCCTATCACTTGGAAGCAGCTTCGGCTGCTTTCCGTATGGTTTTATCATTTATTTTTGAGATTTATTTATATGAAAAAAGCAGTATTGATGGGGATTGGTGGACTCTTAGTGAGTTTAAACACCTACGCAAATTCTGATTTATACGGTCGATATGCGCTAGATTGTAGTAAAGAAAAAGCCCATAACTTATCGTATGTCGTGGGTGAAAAAAGTATTATTCGTTTAATTTCGGCTAAGCAAAAGCATGCGGATTTTAAGATGGAGCAGCTTGCGCCAAAAGAATATCAGGATTACCAATATTTAGTTACGCGAAAGTACGATGGATTTAAAGTTGAGTTCTATCAAAAAGATCTCAAAAACTTTGCGCATATAAAAAGTACAAGTTTAATCAATATCTTTGGTCCAAAAACTCAAGAGTTACTTGTGCAATGTCCAGTTGAAATAGTGAAATAAAATAAAAAGGCCAGCAAATGCTGGCCTTTTTATTATTAGATCAAAATATAGAAATAAAACACTTCTGAAAACTTTATGAATAATAATGCTTAGGTTAAGATGAACCATCCTTTTATTGAAGTCTTTTGAACAGCTATGCAATCTTTTGTTCTTTATAACTCTGAGCAACGTAAAAAAGTAGAATTCGTACCTCGAAAAGAAGGGCATATCGATTTGTATGTTTGCGGAATGACTGTATATGACTACTGTCATATTGGGCATGCGCGTACTGTTATTGCATTTGACTACATTATTCGTTTTTTACGTAGCCAGGGTTGGCAGGTAAAATATGTTCGTAACATCACAGATGTAGATGACAAGATTATTAAACGTGCCAATGAAAATGGTGAAAAGATTTCAGATCTTACGAGCCGTTTTATTGATGCAATGAATGAGGATTTTGCAAAATTAGGTTGTTTGGAACCAGATGCTTCACCGAAAGCAACGGATCATATTGATCAAATGCAAAATATGATTGGTACGTTGGTGGATAATGGAACAGCATATCCTGCAAACAATGGTGATGTGTATTTTGAAGTTGAAAAATTTGCAAAATATGGTCGTCTTTCGGGTCGTAAACTTGAAGACATGCAAGCCGGTGCATCAGAACGTGTAGATGTTGAAGTAGAAAAGAAACATCCATTTGACTTTGTACTTTGGAAACATGCCAAAGAAAATGAACCGTCTTGGGCTTCACCATGGGGCAATGGTCGTCCGGGTTGGCATATTGAATGTTCAGCAATGTCCACTTGCTGCTTAGGCAACCACTTCGATATTCATGGTGGTGGTGCAGATTTAAGCTTCCCACATCATGAGAATGAAATTGCACAATCAGAAGCAGCAACAGGTGAGCAGTATGTAAACTACTGGATGCATGCAGGTTTCATTAATGTAGACGGTGAAAAAATGTCGAAATCACTCGGCAACTTCTTCACGATTCGCGATGTCATAGAAAAATTCCATCCAGAAGTTGTACGCTACTTTATTGTATCGTCTCACTACCGCAGCCCTGTGAACTATTCTGATGTTGCTCTCAAAGAAGCTAAAAACACACTTTCACGTTTCTACCATTCTTTTAAAGCATATCAACAAGCGTATGGTGAAGTGTCGACGCAACAGTTTGACGACGCACTGGTTGAAAAATTCAATGCTGCAATGCGAGATGATTTCAATACACCTGAAGCAATTGCGATTTTGTTTGAAATCAATAAAGAACTCAATCGTGCGGTAAAAGAGGAAAATGCAGAGCAGGCGGGTATTTATTATTCAACGCTACGTCACTTGACCAATATCCTAGGTTTAGTGCAATACAACGTTGATGAGTTTTTAAAATCGGATATTGGTCAAGAAACGTTGGGTTTAACTGAAGAACAAATTGAAGATTTGATTCAACAGCGTAAAGATGCCAAAAAAGCCAAAGAATTTGCGAAAGCAGATGAAATCCGTCAGTCTTTACTAGATCAGGGTGTTGTTCTAGAAGATACACGTCAAGGTACAATTTGGCGTCGTGCTGATTAAATAGACAAATAAAATTATAGAGAGTTGACAGTTGTGTGAATTTCTCTATAATTCACCTCATTGCGGGAATAGCTCAGTTGGTAGAGCATAACCTTGCCAAGGTTGGGGTCGGGAGTTCGAGTCTCCTTTCCCGCTCCAGAATACGAAAAAATCCTTATCGAAAGATAAGGATTTTTTTTGTCTAAAAAATTGAAAAATTACAATAAACATTACATTTCGCAGCAATATTTTGAAACGTAGAACTTTGTTAGTTATGCTAAAATGTCTAAAAATATTCTGAAATCCTATTAAAGGTTAACTCGTTGGCGAGTTAGTAAGGTGTAAAGGTTTTGAATCCACAAAATATGCCGAATCAAATCGATTTTCAAAAAGTTGCATTAGAAACTTTACGTATCGAAGAACATGCACTACAGGTATTAGCGACTCAAATTGATGAGCGTTTTGATCGTGCATGCGAATACATTTTAAAATGTCGTGGTCGTTTAGTGATTACAGGCATGGGTAAATCAGGCCATATTGGTCGTAAAATGGCTGCTACATTTGCCTCAACTGGCACGCCCTCCTTCTTTATGCATCCTGGTGAAGCAGGTCATGGGGACTTGGGGATGTTGGTCAGTGGTGATGTGCTCATTGCAATTTCGAACTCTGGGAAGAGCGATGAAATTATGATGTTAATGCCATTAATCAAACATCTTGAGATTCCACTTATTACCATTAGTGGTGATGATAAAGGCCCGATGCCACAAAATGCTGATGTAGCATTGACGCTTGGAAATATTCAAGAAGCTTGCCCATTAGGTTTAGCACCGACCTCAAGTACGACAGCAACGCTTGCTTTGGGTGATGCATTGGCAGTGGCTTTATTAGATGCTCGTGGCTTTACATCGGATGACTTTGCTCGATCTCATCCAGCGGGTGCCTTGGGTAAACGCTTATTACTGCATGTAAAACATTTAATGCACACAGGTGAAGATTTACCAAAAGTTTCACCAGATACACCAATGAACAAAGTTCTGTACGAAATTTCGAACAAACGTCTTGGCTTAACCACAGTTGTTGATGAGCAGGATCGATTATTGGGTATTTTTACTGATGGTGATTTGCGTCGTTTAATTGATAAGCAGCAAGGCTTTGATGTAAACATGCACGTGTCTGATGTAATGATTCAAAATCCATTGACCATTTCACAAGATGCTCGTGCAGTACATGCGTTAGAACGTATGAATGAAAAGAAAATTACACAATTTGTTGTAGTTGATGAAGCCAATAAAGTCATTGGTATTATCAGCATGCATGATCTGATTCAAGCTGGGGTAAATTAATTAAATGGCATCATATGTTTTGCTAGAACAAGCGCGTCACATTGAAGCATTGGTATTAGATGTAGATGGTATTTTAAGTGATGGTTTTGTTACATTGACCAATACAGGCGATGAAATTAAATCATTTGATATTCGTGATGGACTAGGTATGAAACTGGTTCAAAAAGCGGGTATTAAAGTTATCATCATTACAGGTCGTAAGAGCAATATCGTTGATAAGCGCATGTCAGACCTTGGTGTTGATTTGGTTTTTCAAGGTCGCGAAGACAAAGGCGTTGCTTTAAAAGAAGCGTGTGCTCAGTTTGGTATTGATCCTTCAGATTGTTTGTATATGGGTGATGATTGGCCTGATCTTTCAGCTTTTGCGATTGCGGGGATGAAAGTCACTGTACCAAATGGTCATTTAGAAGTGCGTCGTCGTGCAGATCTGGTAACTCAAGCTATGGGTGGTCGTGGTGCAGTACGTGAAATTTGCGACATGTTGTTGGTATCTAAAGGGGTATACCAGGAACTACTTGAAAAATATGCAAGTGCACCTTATTAATAAACTATGATGCCGTCACTGGATTGAATCTCCGCTTATGGATACTAAAGTTTTATACGTTACGGCAGTGGTTATTGCCGCAATAAGTGGCGGTTACTACTACTTCGGTGGTAAAGGTAACAAGCTTCAAGCAGACTCGTCTAAAAGTATGACGTATTCTGCTGAAAATATTGTGATCACCCAAACTGATGAATTAGGCAAATTGCATATTCGTGCTCAGGTCGATCGTCTTGAGCAAGATTTGCAGAAACAAACCTCACACTTGGTAAATCTGAAAGCCTCTGCATATAAAGATGGTGCGGTAGATGCAACATTCTTTGCAAAACAAGCAAATGGCACAGATGACAATAAAAAAGTTGTACTCAGTGAGCAAGTCGTGGCGACTAAATTGATGAATCAAGGGCAAATGGAGTTTCATACCGATGAACTTACTGCATTTCCTGATACTCGTGAACTTGAGACGAATAAACCTGTTACTGTGATTTCGCCACAAGCTGAATTTACTAGCCAAGGTTTAAAAGCCAATTTGAATGACGGTCAATACGAATTTTTTAATATTCGAGGAAAGTATGAACCATAATCTTAATCGAAACACTCCTAAAACTTTCCTAAAACGCGCAGCGCTACTCGGTTCACTGGCGTTATGCTCGGTTGCGGCATTTGCTTTACCTTCTGACCGTAATCAACCCATTTCATTGGTTGCGGATCGTGCAACATTCAATGAAAAAACAGGCATCACGACCTACACTGGTAACGTGATCATTGAACAGGGCACGATGAAGCTACAAGCAAATTCAATTGTTGCAAACCTGAACAGTAAAAAAGAAATTAGTACGATCACAGCGACAGGTGGCCCTGCACATTTCCAACAAAAAACTGATCCAGCTAAAGGCCCAGCTAAAGGTCAGGCTCAAAAAATTATCTATAATGCTGAAACCGGCATCATCACTATGACTGGTAATGCATTGCTTCAACAAGATGGTGCGAGTATTCGTGGTAATTCATTGAAATACAGTATGAATAAGGGTGATATTGTTGCTGAAGGTACTCCGAATAAATCGGGTTCATCGACAGGTCGTGTACAAATTGTCATTCCACCATCAAGCACTAAATCCTTCCCAGGAGCGCGTGATTAATGGAGCAAAATCAGCAAGTACAAACGCTGTGCATTAAGCATTTAGCAAAAAACTATAGTAAGCGCTGGGTGGTAAAGGATGTGTCCTTTAGTATGCAGAGTGGTCAAATTGTTGGATTACTCGGTCCCAATGGTGCAGGTAAAACCACGAGTTTCTATATGGTGGTCGGTCTGGTTCGAATGGATAAAGGTGAAATTCATCTTGATGACCTAGATCTATCAGATTTAGCGATGCATGAACGTGCACGTAAAGGGATCGGTTATTTACCGCAAGAAGCATCGATTTTCAGAAAGCTTACGATTTCTGAAAATATCATGTCAATTTTGGAAACACGTAAAGATTTAAATAAGCAACAACGTCAGCAACGACTTGCTGAACTACTTGCCGATTTTAAAATTACCCATATTAAAGATTCATTAGGTATGAGTGTTTCAGGTGGTGAACGTCGTCGTGCTGAGATTGCGCGTGCCTTAGCGGCAGATCCTAAGTTTATGCTACTAGATGAGCCTTTTGCAGGTGTTGACCCAATTTCTGTGGGCGATATCAAAGATATTATCCGTACACTGAAAGATCGTGGTATTGGGGTATTGATTACTGATCATAATGTGCGTGAAACACTCGCAATTTGTGAGCATGCTTATATTGTAAGTGAAGGTGCTGTAATTGCAGAAGGCACACCTGATGAGGTGTTAGCTGATGAAACGGTGCGTAAAGTCTATTTAGGCGATGACTTTGTTGTATGATAAATATCATTATAAAAAGATGAATTTTCCTGTTGAATGCGCTAGTTTCATTCAACAGGTTTATGTTATTGTCTAATGTGACAAAAACTGACCATTTAATCTAAAAAATTAACAATAAATCAGTATACTCTAACTAAAAATACGACTTGCTTACATCATGCAATTACGAAAGATAACGAACCCGAAAAAAGGGTTGAAGCGACCAAATAAATACGCCTTTGTTTGTATGTTATTACTACCTTTTTCGATTAGTTTGGTGCATGCAGCAGAAGTTGATAATGCGAAAAAGCATAAAACGCTGCAAGAAAGCCTTGATAAAATCTTTTTACCAAAACCCAAACGGTCTATAGACAAAATAGATGTCACTGAATTAAGTAAGTTCAACCTAGACACAACACGTGTTGCAGAATTACCAGCAGTTTCATACGGTCAGAAAATACAGGGTAGTTACAATCCGAATACAGTTGCTAAAAATTTAAGCTTCGTTGATGCGATTCACATTGCAGTTCAACGCCGTCCTGAAATCACACAAAGTATTGCTGCAGTTGGATCTCAAAGTGCAAATGTAGATGTTGCAAATGCTGCGTATTATCCACAAATTTCAGGTGGACTTGGCACAGCAGACTTAACCAAAGGTGAGCGTGGTCGACAGTTATTTTCATTGAATGCGACTCAAATGCTTTATGATTTTGGTAAGACACGTAGCTTAGTTGATATTGAGGAAGCCAAAACTTTACAAGAACAAGCAAATGTTTTGGTTAATTTAGATGAAGTCTCGCTTGAAGTTGCGAATGCAATAATTAATATAAAACGTTATCAAGAAATCACCAAAATTGCCAACCAACAGATTGCCGGTGTAAGTCGAATTGCTGAAATTGCAAATTTGCGTGCAAAAGCAGGGATTAGTAGTCAGGCGGATCCAATCCAAGCGCAATCTAATTTAGAAGCAGCAGAGTCAAATTTAATTGTGCAAGAAACACAGTTAAAACAATATCAGCAGCGTCTGCGTACATTATTGGGTTTTGATGTATCAAATATTAATTGGGTTATTCCAGACCGAATTTTAACTGCTGCTGAATTGTATAAAGATCCTGATTTTAAAATGATCCCAAGTATGATGCAGGCGCAAGCAGGCGTTGAAGTCGCAAAATTACAAAAGCAGCAATCTAAACTGAGTGCTTATCCAACCATTAATGTAAAAGGCAGTTTAAGTCAGGCAGTTAATGGGCGTAATCCAAATAATAATGAAGATGATGGTCTTTATAGCTCTATCATGTTGGAAGCGACCAGTAATCTCTATCAAGGTGGGGCCGTTGCTGCGCAAACACGTGCTGCAAGTTATGCTGAAGAAGCTGCAAAGGCACAAGTGAATACAGTGTATCTGGATGTAGTAGATCAGGTACGTTTAATTCGCGAACAAATTGAAAATAAAAAGCGTCAAATGTCTGTACTGGTACAAAGACGTGAAACAACGGTTCGCACAAAAGAGCTTTATCAAGAGCAATATAAATTAGGGACACGTACAGTTGTTGACCTATTAAATGCGGAACAAGCTATTCATAGTGCAGCTCAAGAAATTGTGTCATCGCAATACGATATTTACGCTTCACTTGCTCAATATATTCAAGTGACAGGACGTTCACGAGATATTTATGAACTTAATAATATGTCTATTCAGGGGTTTGAAGTCCAGCCATGAGTAATACCATAGATTATCAGCCTTGGCTTCAAGCGGTATTGAATATTGCCAAGCACTATCGAATTGAACCTTCTGAAGAGCGTATTCGCCTACAACTGGATTGGAATCAACATAATAATGCTGATGAACTTGTTCAAGTGATGGCGCGCCAAATTGGTTTAAGTGTTCGTAAGAATAAATACGATATTAATTTACTAAATCCATGGCGCTTGCCGGTACTGGTTGAATTTGTCAGTGGTGAAGTGGGTGTTGTAGAACGTATTGATGTAGATGGCAATGCCAGCGTACAACTCAGTGGCGATGAAGGTTTATCACAAGTTTTTTCACTCGATCGTTTAGCAAATGGCGTACGTAATATTTATATCTTGCGTCCTGAATCTTCAGTGCCAGATGCTCGTGTCGATGAATACATCAAACCCTTTGAAAAAAATTGGTTTTGGTCCATTGTTCTGAAAGATTGGAAGCGTTACATCGATATTATGTTTGCCTCTTTAATGGCAAATATTTTGGCGCTGGCTACTATTTTATTTTCGATGAATGTTTATGACCGAGTGATTCCATCACAGTCAGTGCCGACACTTTGGGTACTGGCAGGTGGTGTACTCATTGCAGCTATTTTTGAATTTACGCTGCGTGTTTCACGTATTTATTTATCGGATATTATTGGTAAACGTGCAGATTTAAAAATTTCTGACCGTGTATTTGGGCATGCACTTCGCATTAAAAATAGTGAACGTTCAAAATCAACAGGTACATTCATTTCTCAAATTCGTGAGCTTGAAGGCGTTCGTGAAATGGTGACCTCCACCACGGTCACAGCAATTGCTGATCTACCATTTTTCTTTTTGTTCTTATTCATATTCTGGCTGATTGGCGGCAACCTGTTTTGGGTAATGTTGTTGGTTGTGCCACTGATGATTATTCCTGGTATTTTGGCACAAAAGCCTTTAGCGAAATTGGCACAAATGGGGATGCGAGAATCTTCAATTCGTAATGCATTATTGGTTGAATCTGTACAAGGTATGGAAGATATCAAGTTATTACGTGCTGAATCACGCTTTCAAAATCAGTGGAATCACATGAATGAAGTGTCTGCTGATGTCAGTATGCGTCAACGTAAAATTGTTGGTTTGATGTCTGCTTGGACACAAAAAATACAAGGTTTAACCTTTGCCATAGTTGTATTGGTCGGTTGTTTCGCAGTAATGAAAGGTGAAATGACCACTGGTGCTTTGGTAGCCTGCTCAATTCTATCCTCGCGTATGTTAGCGCCAATTTCCGCACTAGCTGGGGTACTGGGTCGTTTACAACAAGCGAAAGTGGCAAAAGCAGGCTTAGATGAGTTGATGAAAAAGCCTGTGGATCAGCCTGATTATTCGCACTTAATTCATAAGCCTGTTATTAGTGGTGATTATGAATTGAATGGCGTGTCATTCAAATATGGTGAAGATGATCCACGTCCAAGTTTAATCATTCCAAAACTTGAAATTAAAGCTGGTGAGAAAATTGCAATTTTAGGGCGTAATGGAGCAGGTAAATCGACCCTGTTACAGCTCTTATCAGGCATGCAAACACCAGTACAAGGCAAAATTAAACTTGACGGTATTGAGCTGGCATTAATTGATCCAGCCGATGTCCGCCGTGATATGGGCTTACTGAATCAAAATGCACAATTATTTTATGGTTCAATTCGTGAAAATTTAACTTTAGGTGCACCACTTGCGACAGATGAGCAGCTCATTGATGTGCTTAAAATCACGGGCGCGTTAAGTTTTGTACAAGAGAAAAAAGAAGGTTTAGACCACATTATTTTAGAAGGTGGTGTAGGTTTCTCTGGGGGGCAGCGTCAAGCATTACTCCTAGCACGTTTGTTAATTCGTCAACCGAATATCTTGTTATTGGATGAACCGACCGCTGCGATTGATGATGTATCTGAAAAACAATTAATTGATCATCTCAAAGGCTATTTACAAAATCGTACCATGATTGTTGCAACACATCGTCGCGCTGTATTGGAACTTGTTGACCGTATTATTGTGGTGAATGAAGGTAAAATTGTGATGGATGGGCCTCGTGATCAGATTTTGAATCAAAATCAGGGTGCACCTAAACGTGCAACAGGGGCATAAGTCATGAGCGATAATAAGCAAGAAGTAAAACGTTCAAATGCTGTCAGTTTTAAAGAACCACCATTACCAAAAACGAGTTTGATTATTTGGATTATAACCATTGGTTTGGCAGTACTTTTAATTTGGGCATGGTTATTCAAATTAGAAGAAGTTTCAACGGGTACAGGTAAAGTAATTCCTTCATCTAAAGAGCAGATCATTCAATCTTTAGAAGGCGGTATTTTAACCAAATTAAATGTGAAGGAAGGCCAAATTGTTGAGCAAGGGCAAGTCCTTGCGCAATTAGACCCAACACGTTTTGAATCGAATGTGGCAGAGACTGAGTCACTACTGGTGGCAGCTCGTGCGACAGCAGCGCGTCTTCGTGCAGAAGTGAATGGGACTGCTTTAAAATTTCCCAATGATGTGTTAAAAATTCCTACATTAGTGAACGAAGAAACAGCACTATATCATTCACGTCGTGCAAATTTGGATGAATCACTATCAGGTCTAAAACAAGCCCTGGTACTTGTACAACAAGAATTGGCGATGACTGAGCCTTTGGTGGCAAAAGGTGCAGCGAGTGAAGTTGAAGTTTTACGCTTAAAGCGTTCAGCCAATGATTTGCAAAATCAAATGAATGACGTACGTAACCAGTACTATGTCAAATCTCGCGAAGAGCTTTCTAAGGCGAATATGGATATTGAATCACAACAGCAAGTGGTTCGTGGTAAATCTGATACGCTCAGTCGTACTGTTTTTAAATCACCAGTCCGTGGTGTTGTTAAAGAAATTGATGTTATGACTTTAGGCGGGGTGATTCCTCAAAATGGTAAGTTAATGACTATCGTGCCTTTAGATGAGCAGCTTTTAGTTGAAGCACGTATTTCGCCACGCGACATCGCTTTTATCCGTCCAGGGCAAGAGGCTTTGGTTAAGATTACTGCTTATGACTATTCAATCTATGGTGGTTTAAAAGGAAAAGTGACGGTAATTTCGCCTGATACCTTACGTGATGAAGTTAAACAAGATCAGTTTTACTATCGTGTGTATATTCGGACAGATAGTGATAAGTTGACCAATAAAGAAGGTAAGGACTTTAGTATCACGCCTGGTATGGTCGCAACAGTCGATATCCGTACAGGTTCGAAAACAGTACTTGAATATCTGGTTAAACCGTTTAACAAAGCCAGCGAAGCTTTGCGTGAACGATAATGTAATAGTTGTTTAAAAAGCCTCCTCTATGGAGGCTTTTTTTATCGGTAAGTCTTTCAAAATAGATATAATCATTGTTCCACTTAGTTCGAATGAAGATATGGCATTTACACTTTCTACACAGGTTTGTTTTGAAGAGGACATTAAGAAAAGTCGTTTTCAGGCGATAGCTGTCCCTGTAGAAAATGAACAGGCTGTTAAAGACTTTTTAGAAGCGAACCGTGATATCTCCACAACCCATCAATGTTGGGCATGGAAAATTGGTCATACTGTACGCTTCAATGATGATGGTGAACCTTCAGGAACAGCAGGGCGACCAATTTTAGCAACAATAGAAGGCAATGATTTAACCAATGTGCTGGTTTTGGTAAATCGTTGGTATGGCGGCGTTAAGTTAGGTACAGGTGGATTAGTCCGTGCTTATGGTGGCTGTGCAGGTCAATGTTTAATGCTTGCTGAAAAAATTGAGTTAATTGAAAAGAAAAAAGTGCAGTTTAGTTGTCAATTTAATGAGTGGGCAATTATTCAATATGACTTAAATCAACAAAAAATAGAATTTCAAGAAGAATATACTGCGACAGGCGTAGATATTGAAGCAGCGCTACAGGTTCATCAGATCGAACCACTTGCAATTAAACTTCAAGATGTGAGTAGAGGGCGCGAGCAGTTAAAAATAGTGGATGAATAATGTATTCATTTCTCTTGTGAGGCAATTTGTCTCAAACAACCAACCAAATAATTGAGATTAAACTAGATGACTGAGCAAGACCCACTACTGAAATATCGTGAACAGCATAAACATCGCTTGAATTACATGCCATGGTTGTATCGGTCGTTGAAACCAAAAAATAGAGTATGGGCCGAAGCTTGGCAAAAAGAATATCAAGAATATCTTATGTCGATGGAAACCGTTGAAATTGGTGAGAACTGTTTCATTTCACCGCTCGCTCATATATTTGCTGAGCCAGGTCGAAAGATTAAAATTGGTGATAATACGTTTATTGCAGCAGATTGCACATTGCATGGGCCGCTTGAAATAGGCAGTGAAGTAGCGATAAATCATCACTGTATACTGGATGGTGGCCGAGTCGGAATTAAGCTACACGACCAAGTACGAATTGCTGCCTATTGCCATCTGTATGCTTTTGATCACGGCATGGATACAGATATGCCAATTTACCAACAAGCTGTACGCTCACAAGGAATCGAAATTGAACGTGATGTCTGGTTAGGTGCACATGTTGGCATAAAGGATGGTGTACACATAGCAGAACAAGCAATTGTTGGTATGAATAGTATGGTGACGAAGCATGTCGAAAAACGTGCGATTGTGGCAGGGAATCCAGCTAAATTTATTCGATATCGAGATTAAAGCCATACATTTGTGCAAAAAATGGCTTTTAAACTTACACAAATGTATGCATCACGAAACAGAGTTGTGATAAGTTAAAAATAACAAACAACTTTTATAGCCAAGCAAAAATAAAACGAGGGCTAATCATGAAACGAGTTATCGCATGTATCGACTCTTCGCCATGCATTAATGCATTAGCAGATGCAGCGGCTTGGGTTGCAAAACAGACCAATCGTGAACTGGTTCTACTTCAAGTCCTTGACTATTACCCAGCAAGTTATCATCTAGGTGAAATTAGTGGTGTGATTGGTTTTGAAAGTAATGCCATGCTTTTAAAAGAACTGGCAGAGCTTGAGCAAAAACAAAGTGATCTAGCACTCGATTATAGTAATAATCTACTCAAACATATTTCTGAAATGATTCAGGACAAACATGGCATTCAAACCTCACACATTCAGGAAAAAGGCGACTTTTTAGAACAGAGTTTTAATGTTCTTCAGTCTGATGACATTGTATTAATTGGACGTGTTGGTGAGCGCTCAGCAGAGCGTAATAAGCCATTAGGGAGTAATGTTGAAAACTTTATACGTGGTGCAAGCTGTACTGTAATGACTGTAGGGCCAACCTTTAAGCCACCTACACGGTTTATTTTTGCTTACGAATATTCGCCAACATGTGTTGATTTAATGAAACGCGTGGCTAAGAGTGATTTATTACGTATTTTACAATGCCATCTAGTCTATGTTGGTGATCATCCACAAATTTTAGATGATCCCAAAAACTTTTTAACCAATGCCGGACTGGATGTTGTCACTGAGTATCGTTATGGAGATGTTTCAGAAAATATCTTGGATTATCAACAAGAGCATGGTATTCAATTAATTGTATTGGGTGCATTTAGTCACAGTAAAATTCATCAATTCTTTTTAGGTAGTATCACCACCAGTATCTTTAGGAATTCGAGTGTCCCTTTACTAGTTGTGAAATAAAAGTGTTTAGTTGTGGCAATTAAACAGGAATTTTAGACACAGATTAAAGTATTGATTTTGTATTTTAAATAATCAGAGTTATCCTCATATATTGTGGATAACTCTGTGTGTTGTTTTTGTAAGTTGCTGTTTATTAATTAAAATATTGTATTGATTGATTTTTAATCCAAATCAATCTTTGTGCAATCTCAAGATTAATCAGTTATTTTACAATCGCAAGTGCGAAACCATCATGGCCTTTACAACCAACCGTTTGCAATGCGGTGCAAGATAAAATACGAGGATTATTTTGCATAGCTATGAACATATCACGGATACCTTCAATACTCGGTTTATGATTTTCTGGATTCAAAATATCGCCTGCACGAATGACATTGTCCAGCACGATAACCGTACCTGAATGTGAGAGATCCAGACTCAACTCTAGATATTCTGGATAGCTTTGCTTATCCGCATCGACAAAAATAAAGTCAAAAGGTTCAGTATTTTCGGGTAGGGCACGTAAGATATCTGCAGCACGACCACATTTAAGATCAATCTTTTGAGGCAATTTTGCATTGTCGATATTTTCTTGTCCTAAAGCTGCGTGCGTATCACGACCTTCAATCGTTAAAATATAGCCATCGTCTGGAAGTGCACGTGCTAACCACATGGTGCTATATGCAGCAAAAGTTCCTAATTCCAAAACACGTTTGCACTTATTCATTTGAATCAACATTTGTAGCAACATGCCTTGGTTAGCCGCTACAGCAAGATGATCGGGGAAACCACGCTCATCTGTATGTTTCAATGTCTGAGTGAGAATTGGATCTTCAGGAATTAAATGTGAATCGATGTAAGCATCAATGTCTGTCCACATTTGTTGCATGTTGTAGCACCTCATTTTTGATGAGAGCATTTTAAACCTTTCCATACATAGCGCAATTTATTGTTCAATAATCGCCTGTTTTATACACAAAAAAGACCTCAAAAGAGGTCTTGGTATGACATTGTAATTTATTAGTAATTACACATTGAAGATCGTCTAGATAAATCTGGTCCCCAAGTGCGATAGCCCTGAGTATCAATATGAATTTGACCACTAGAATATAAGCCGAGCCCCATATTTAAACTCTGACCATGCTGTGCCCAAAATTGGCAAAGACGGAATTTCGTATTTTCAATATAGGCATAATCTTCAGGTTGAGGATAAACTGGCCCAATACGAAAATCGATTGCAGAATTGAATAAGTGACGAGATGAATTTGCACCACCAGCACATTGGTTTAATGGCAGATCACGATAAACCGATGTCACTTCGAAGTCTGTTAAGATGTTTGCTGCTACGAGATACTTAAATACACGCAGGGTAGAAATTTGGTTAGCCCATAGCTCACGATTAGGCACCATATACTCTGAACGGCCACATTTTTGCCAATCTCGCGCTGTACGCATAAGCTCAAAAGAAGGAATAATATTGCCAACACCATTTCTTTCAAGAAAGACCTCGTAATCACGTACTTTACGCAAATTATCTACAGATGCCACCCAGGAGTTGTAAGCATAAGGAACAACTTTAGGTTGCGATTGGCGAACGGTTGAGACTTTTTCTTGAGGAATGTAAATACGTTTACCGTCGTGAGTTGTAATAGTGTGGCCTTGTTTTTGTGGTGTACTGGTACAACCAATGAAAACAAGTGGGAAAATTGCAACGGACAATAATCCCTTAATTAAATGCTTCATTATAGAAATCAATTATTTATAAACTTGTTCTATTTTAATCTAATTTGAGTGAGAAATTTTGAATATTTTGCAATGAAATGTGTGCATTCGGTATAAAAAAAGATCAGCATGTGCTGATCTTTTTTGAATCTGTAAAATTACTTTTCAAGATATTGTAATTTATCAGTTTTGCCATTCCATTCTTCACGGTCAGCAGGTTGATCACCGATTTGAGTGATGTTTGGCCATTTTTGTGAAAGTTCAGTATTGAGTTCGATAAATACTTCTTGACCCTCTGGTAATTCATCTTCAGAGAAAATTGCATTTGCTGGACATTCTGGTTCGCATAATGCACAGTCGATACATTCGTCTGGATTAATTACAAGGAAGTTAGGACCTTCATAGAAACAGTCAACAGGACAAACTTCTACGCAGTCTTGATATTTACATTTAATACAGTTTTCAGTGACAACAAAGGTCATGGCGACAGCTACCTAAAAATATGGTTCTAATAACTAATAGTGTATTTTAGGCAAAAAATAGCACAACTAACAATTCCTTTTATTGATATTTATTATATGCAGTGCTGTTAAAATTACTAAAAACTGAACAATTTAACCAAAACAGCGATGTAATGATAATCATACTCAATAGCTGGCCTGAACTCACACTTTTATTTAGCATTTTACCTTGAGCGTTTTACATTCAAAGCTACTCCTTTTTCAATTGGATTAAAAAAAGCCCCCTAATAGGGGGGCTTTCAAATTGAAGTAGATTTAGATTTTTAATAAATCCTTTAATGCATAAAGTTGCTGTAATGCTTCTCGAGGTGTCAAATTATCAACATCAAGATTATTTAATGCATCAAGTGCAGGAGATTCCTTTTCCACTTCAACGATGCGTTCAACTACTTCAGCTGGAGCGACATCTGCAAATAAGTCAGTTTGTACCGCGGTATTGAGTTGCTGCTTTTGCTGGGTTTCTAAAATACGCAAACGGTTTTGCGCTTCTTTAATTACCGCATTTGGAATACCTGCTAATTTAGCAACTTGTAGACCATGGCTTTGACTCGCAGGCCCTTGCTGAACTTTGTGTAATAAAATGAGATTGCCATTCAATTCACGTGCAGTAACGTGGAAATTATCGATATTGGCATCTTTGCCAAGTTCAGTCAGTTCAAAATAATGTGTTGCAAATAAACATAAGCACTTGATACGACGTGTTAAGTCCAATACACATGCCCAAGCAAGTGACAGGCCATCATAGGTACTCGTGCCACGACCAACTTCGTCCATAAGGACTAAAGATTGGTTGGTGGAGTGATGTAAAATTTGTGAGGTTTCAGTCATTTCGACCATAAATGTAGATTTACCTGTGGAAAGGTCATCTGCTGAACCAATACGGGTAAATATACGGTCAATTGGGCCGAGTATTGCTGATTGCGCAGGCACGAAGCTACCACAATACGCTAATAACGTAATTAAAGCGGTTTGACGCATAAAGGTGGACTTACCACCCATGTTCGGCCCAGTAATAATGGCCATGCGATGATTAAAGTCGAGCGTCGTATCGTTTGGCGTAAATGCCGATTTGCTTAATGCTTCGACGACAGGATGACGACCGGCTTTAATATGGATACCAATTTCAGGGCTATATTCTGGGCGTGTCCAATTACGAAGACGGGCTTGATGGGCGAAGTTGGCCAATAAGTCAATTTGCGCGATGGCTGCACTCATCATTTGTAAATTGCCAATGTCTTCACGCAATTCATTAAGTAACATTTCAAATAGCATTTTTTCACGTGCAAGTGCTCGTGATTCGCTTGAAAGGACTTTGTCTTCAAATGATTTCAGTTCAGGCGTGATATAACGTTCGGCATTTTTGAGTGTTTGACGGCGAATATAATGATCTGGTGCTTGTTCTGCTTGTGCACGCGTTAATTCAATGTAATAGCCACTAACACGGTTGTAACCGATTTTAAGGGTTGGAATACCTGTGTTTTCACGTTCTTGTATTTCTAAGTCAATTAAAAATTGTCCTGCATGATCACGAATTTGACGTAGCTCATCTAATTCACTATCAAATCCTTCTGCAATCACGTTACCATCACGTAGCAATACAGGTGGGTTTTCAACAATCGCGGACAGCAAACGCTGATGTAATCCATGAAAATCGCCCATCTCATCATTCAATTGCATTAATAACTTAGATTGATGCGATTGGATCATCGGTTCGAGTGCATGGCGCAAGTAAGGGATTTGCGCACAGGTTTGGCGTAATTGAACTAAATCACGTGGACGAGCACTGCCTAAAGCAACACGAGACAATACACGTTCAATATCACCAATTTCTTTTAATACTAAGCGTATAGGGGATTCGTGATAGCCTTGTAACATGGCTTGTGATGCATCTAATCGTGCATCTAATAATGCTGAATCACGTAGTGGTTGCATCAAGGTGCGGCTAAGTAAACGTCCACCCATTGCAGTTTGGCAATCATTGATCAATTGAAATAATGATGTGCCATGTTCAAATAAAGGATCAATCAGTTCTAAATTACGGCGTGTAACAGGATCGAGTGCGACAAAATCACTGCTTTGCTCAAGTTGAATACTGCGAATATGAGGTAGCGCAGTTTTTTGCGTAACTCGTGCATAGTGGATTAATGCCGCAGCCGCAGCTTTTGCGAGCGGTAAATGATCAATACCGAAACCGGCAAGGGTAGAGGTGGCAAATTGGTCACATAGGGTTTTTTGCGCATTGTTTAAATTAAAATCAACATTGGGACGCTTTGTTACTGGACAGTCCAATTGACGTTTAATTTGCTCAACAATGTTTGGATCAATTAAATCTTCATCTATCAAAATTTCACTTGGCATTAAGCGTGAAAGTTCAATTGCTAATTGTTCAAGTTGATAGTCCATTTGCTGAACTTTAAAAATGCCCGCACTTAAATCAAGTAAGGCAATACCAATTTGGTTTTGTTGCAGACAGATAGCAACCAAGTTAGAGCTTTGATGTGATGCAATGAGTGCATCATCAGTCAATGTACCCGGTGTAATAATTCGAACGATACCGCGCTCGACTGGACCTTTACCGGTAACCTCACCAATTTGTTCGCAAATCACGACAGTTTCGCCTTTTTTGACGAGACGTGCGAGATAACCTTCCGCTGCATGGTAGGGAACGCCTGCCATCGGAATTGGCTCACCATTGGCTTTACCGCGATGGGTTAAAGTGATTCCAAGAAGTTTCGCTGCTTTATGTGCATCTTCAAAGAAAAGCTCATAAAAATCGCCCATACGATAAAACATCAATGAATGCGGATTTTGCATTTTCACTGACATATACTGTTGCATCATAGGGGTTAAAGTAGACAGATCCATCTTTGAAATCGCTGCTTGCATTAAATAAAACACCTTAAAAATAAATAGCTGTGTATTTGTCAAAAGAGCTTAAGGACTGAAATAAAGTCAATATGTACAGGTTTATGCTTATTCTTAGACTGTATTTAAAACTTCGACGTTCAGAAACAAATACCGCGGATGATTCTAACAAAAAAAGTCTGAACAAAAAGCCGTAATCGACTTTGCTGTGTATAAATAATGCAGAAAAGAAATAGAGGAGATGTAAGATACAGATAAGCGTATGAATATTATGGCGGTGGCTAAATAGAGGCCATCAATTCAGCACCGATACAATATTGATTACGTCCATGTGCTTTCGCACTATAAAGCGCATTGTCTGCGGTACGTATAAATTGATTTAGGTCATCTTTTCATTCGGCTTGATACTTGCTGTGCCAATGCTAATCGTCACGATGTCAGCAACACTACTTGCAGGATGTGGCAATTTTAGCTCATGAATACGATGAATGAGATATTCAGCTAAAGATTCGATTTGTTTTTCATCAAACATTGGGATAAGAACCAGAAATTCTTCACCACCATAGCGTGCAGCTAAATCACCACTGCGGCTGCTAATGGTGAGGAGTTCTTGAGCAATCAATTTTAAACATTGATCACCAGCTTGATGACCCAAATGATCGTTATAGTTCTTAAAGCAATCAATACCAATCATCATAATACTTAAAGGGTGCTTGTGGCGCATTGCATAGCGCCATTGCTGTTCAAGTATCATTGATAAATGGCGTCGGTTTGCAAGTCCAGTGAGTGAGTCAATCTGAGAGAGTAATTATAATTGTCTTGATTGCTTTTTCATTTCTAATTGATTGAGTTCAATCATGCAGTTTTGTAAGTAGTTTTCACGATGTTGCCGGTCAATTGCATAGGCAAGTGCCATACCGAGGAAGCTACTAAAAGTATATGTGCGATTAAGAAAAGTCCAATCTATATTATAGTGAAACAGTTTCGTCACAATGACCCCAATAACACCGCCAAACCATCCTGCAATAAGCGCAGTATAAAAGCGCATGCCAACAAAAGCATAGATAATCACAACAGCGTACATCATGGCTGCGTGTAATAAGGCGTCATTGTGGTCGTTGCCCACCACCGTCACAATAATAAAAGAGATCGCTACGGCAAACATTGAACCAATGCAAGTATATAAATCAAAATATTGGTTTAAACGTTTAAGGAAAGATAAAATCCAAGCAACTAAAATAATGATGCCGACCCAAACATAGAGTGAAAACCACAGTGTTGAGTTTTTACCAGCGGGGATAATTTGATAAATGCCATAACTTAAAAAGCTATAGAGCATAAAAATAATAATGCCACGCACGCGGAACTCATAGGCGGCTTCATTTTGGTATTGACGTCTATAGACAGGTTCTAAATTTTTAGAAAAGTGAACTTTATTTAATCTTTTAGAGATCAAATTGTTGATCGCTTCTCGATCTAAAAGTTTAGAGCCTTTTAACTTCATACGTTGTCACGCTCACATTAAAGTTATGGATTTTTATATCATTTCAATTTTGCTTATTTTTAGAATGGATAATAATGATTAAATATATTAAATTTTAAAATAAAACAAGCACTTTTATGCCTTTGTAAAAAATCTTAAATAATGATTATGTGAATGGTGAAATTTAAATTTGAATTATAATAAATATATGAAACTACGATCTTTAAAAAAGGATTGTGTTCGGAATATATTCACTTAATATGAAGAGAATAGTCAGATAGGCAGCAAGGCGAAATGACATCGATAATACAAAATATAAAAAAAGATAATCGTAATGTATATGGAGAGGAATTTCATATAACCCCACATCAAGTATGGTCACAGCAATTTTGGGATAATTTATTACCATATAAAAATAGAATTAGTGAACACCCATTTTTTGTAGATATGGCTAGTGGAAAATTAACTTTAAATAGCTTTCGTTTTGCCTTATTAAACTTTTATCCTTTGGTGGCACATTTTCCATCTTTTATGGGGTTAGCCTTAAGTAAAGCGACTCAATTTTCCGAGTTGGGTGTCACCGAAACACGGAATTGGTTGATACAAAATATTAAGGTTGAAGAGCGTCATTTAAATTGGTACCGAGATTGGGCAGGAGGTTTTGGTCTAAGTGTAGATGAACTTGATCGTGTGCAACCTCCAGCAGCCATGAATGCGATAAACCATTTTTTATGGAATATTAATACGCGTGGTCATTTAGCCGAATGCTTGGCAGCAACCAATTTGGCTATAGAGTGGGCAACAGGTGATTGGAGCACAAAAGTCTATGCCGGAATTTCGGCTTATACGTCACATCCAGAGGTGAATATAAATAAACGTAGTTTGGCTTGGTTACGTGCTCATGCGCATTATGATGATATTCATCCTTATGAAGCGATGGAACTCATTAAGCGTTTATGCGAGCATGATCTCGTTATGCAACAAAAAGCCTTTGATGCGGCCAAAGAGGGTTTGGCCTATTATGAACTAGCCTTAGATGCATGCTATGCACAACAAAAAAGTTGGGATTGAATAATGTTATTAAATTTAGTGTTAAAAAAACCGCCTATGTAGGCGGTTTTTTTACTTAAGGCTTGTACAAACCGAGTTCGATTAAATGTAAGCGTAAGATTCGGCGTAACTCCAATACGGCTTCAGGCGTTTCTTGAATAGAATGTCCACCCTTAATAATTTTTTCAGAGACTGCCCCATCCAAATGCGCACTGCTATAAGGTACAACATCATCACTAATAATATTAAGGTCATCACTGTTGGTGTTATTGCCCATAATTGAATGAAACTTCAATCCTTTACGCGGCTGGATATTTTCAGTTAGTGCAATAAACTTGGATTGATGGCTTAAATCACTTGGCCCATTTTGAATTAAACCGTGATCAATTTCTTTAAATAAATCTTTCAAGTCTTCTTCTTGAGTAATGACATCCCCCATAGCCGATAAGAATGCACCTGGAAGTTTAATGATTTTACGTGCAGCTTTGGTAAACCAACGGTCTGCAAATGCAGTTCCACGGTGTGGGGCAGCAAGGAAAATCGCACGACTGAAGTTTGGTATATCATCCATGACCAAGCGGTTTTTGACCACAGGGATGTTTCGATATTGGCCAAGTTGGCGGGAATTCATCATTTTCAAAGCATCTTGCGTGGTATCTGCTTGACTCACTAATAAGCGGGCAATAATACCGCCCATACTATGGCCGACCAAGACAGCATCCTTTTTTGCAGGCGCATTAGCAGCAACCTTGTCAAAGGTTTGATTCAATATTGAATAAATTTGGAATCGACTTTCAATAATCGGCATATTCGTTGAATAGAATACTTGCCATACTTGATAGTGCTCACGCAGCACAGAATCACCCATAATATCGTTGGTTAATCGAATCCATGCTTCGGGACTGCTAGCAAGACCATGTACCAATACGATGACTTTTTTATTCGGATTGTAGGGCTCTAACATATACAAATGCGGCATAGTCAGTTTTTCATCACGGTCAATCAATGATAAATAGGCTGATTTACCGAGGTTATTTTGCGCTAACCACAGTCCATAAGGTGCAGAAAAGTTTGCTGCCAACGCATAATTTTTATTACCGATATTCACTTGCTCATATTTGTAGGGATCATACGCTTTGATTTGAAATTCTTTACTATTCAGAATTTGTTCTACTGAGCCTGCATTGACAGGTTCTGCCGTAAATGTCGCTGCAAGATAACGTGCTGGATGAATATTTGGATTAGCACCATTCGGATATTTAAAGTGAAGCGGGTCGATAATATATTTTGATTTTTCTGATGGATTTGCACTGTCATCGGGTAGAACCACTAAAAACTCAGAGCCAAAACCATCCCGACGGGTGATCGAGCGCAAGCCTGAAAAGTTCAAGTTATATGTGGACATCAACTGCTCAATTTTACGATTTTGCAGCTCTGGATAATGACTAAAATTGATGTGATAGGTGGTATGCCCAACCGTGATCCGCTGCGTTGCTTCTTGAGGTTTATAACGAAGAGAGTAGCTATTAACTAATTTTGCAATGCCTTGGTTGTAAAAATCACGAATTTGAACCTGTCTGTTGTCAAAGATACGATCGGCAGGTGCACGTTTCGTTTTGAACATATAGGCATAACTATAGCGAATGCTCTTATCTAATAGGGTTAATTGGTTATCTAGACATTGATTATAGTTTGCTTCTTCAAGCTTTTTCTTTTCATCGGATTTATGACTACTTAATAACCCAATTTTACAAGCAGAAGATGATTCAAGTTCGATAGCTTTGGCTAAATACAGCTCACTTGCGGTTGCAAGCAATTGTTCATCCTGAATTTGAGGAATTTGTTGTAATTCGTCGACGCAAGCTTGTGGGTTTTCAGTACAGGCTTTGGCTTCGCGGCCAGTCATTGATAAGACGTTTAAACTGGCTTCACTGAGTTTGTTTCGAGATAAGATACTTTCACGTTCATTGGCAATCGAAACATTAAGTTTCTGATTTTTGACACTGACGACCTGACATCCACTCAGTACGCTGGTACTCATGATTCCAAGGAGCAGTATTGTTTTAGTATTTAGCTGCATAGGTAGGTCGCAAAATAAGTTTGAATATTTTCAAATCATACGATAATTGTCAGGATTTTCAATTCGCCATAAATGAAAAAAGACCGTTAAAACGGTCTTTTTCAAAAGAAATTTCTAAATCAATACGATTAAGAAGCAACTTTAGGTGGATTTAATACTTGCCATACGTTCCAGCGGCCTTGCTTTTCAATTTCTTGAATTAAACGATCAGCAACTTCACCTTCTTGAGGGTATTTTACTTTATAGTTTTTCAAGACTTGAATCGCGTTCTTTTTTTGTTCCATAGCAATATAGTTGTTTGCAGCTGACAGGTAGGCTTCTTGTACACCCGCTTTCATTGCTTTATCTAAATATGGAATCGCTTCACGTTGACCGCCACCTTCAGAGAGACCAAAACCAAACCAGAAGTTTGCTTCAGCATCTTCTTGGTTAATTTTAAGAATGCGCTGAGCATAAGTTAAAGACTTGGTGGTATACACAGAACCTAAATCTAGGTTACGTGCCATAACACTCGCTTTGAATGCACGCACTAGGATGTCAAAAGAAGCATTCTCTTTTGAAGCTAAAGTATCAAGCTGTTGAGTTACTTCTTTAAGTTTCAGCTCAAAACCTTTACGTTCTTGACGTTGTACAAAACGCGGTGGGTAGTGACGAGCTTTCCCTTCAACCAATTGTAAGAAGTCATCAATTTCTGTGATATCAATTTCGTTATCACCTGCCAATGCAGCAAATTTCATAGAGCGTTCTTTGCTGTTAACAGTTGTAATGATCAAACGGTTTTCTTCAAGTGTGAGTTTCTTAGAAGGGTCAGTCGGGCTTGTCACAACCATTTTAGTTACAGGTTGAGCCGCTGCTTTTTGTAGATTTAATTCAAATGGAGGTGGGGCATCGTAGTTAAAAGGGTTAAGGGCATAGAACGGAGGTGTAAGTTCTGGTTCTACAAAGATCATTGCATCTTTAGGTGCATTATTCTTAGTTGGGGCGCTTCCACAAGCGGCAAGAGTTAAAGCAATACAAGCAGCTGCCAAGGGCTTAAGCGTCATAATGTTCATCCATTTAATTTATTTTATACAAAAGTGCATGTTGGTCAGTCTAAAAAATCTCTGAACAACATGCAAGTCGCACATTATTGATTGTGATTGTGATTGTGATTGCTTTTGGTTAAGCTTTAGATTGTGAACTTTGCGCTTCGCATTCGCGACGCACATCTTCAATGATTTTTAGCTCTTCTTGGCTAAATGGTTTTTCGTTTAACTGCTGTTTGTTAAAGGTTGGGTCAAGGAGTGATAAACGTTGACATAAATTGTTCATACGTTTTTCATTTTGTTGAATGCGGTCAAGTAATACACGCATACCTTCAAGCATTGGATCGGTTTGATCTTGTGTCGCTGCATACGGTTGGAAACCAATACTTTCAGCATAATCACGACGACGTGTTTCAGCATCATCCTTTGGCTTATCTTTGCTAATAAAGCGTGCTGGATTACCTACAGCAGTCGTATCAGGTGGTACTTCTTTAGTGACAACGGCATTTGAACCGACTTTGGCATTTTTACCTACGGTAAAAGGCCCTAAAATTTTGGCACCTGCACCAACCACAACACCATCTGCCAACGTCGGATGACGTTTACCTTTATTCCACGTAGTCCCGCCAAGGGTTACACCATGATACAAAGTTACATCATCCCCAATTTCTGCTGTCTCTCCAATAACCACACCCATGCCGTGGTCGATGAAGAAACGACGACCAATTTTTGCACCCGGATGAATTTCAATGCCTGTGGCAAAACGACTAAAAGAAGACAAGAGGCGAGCTGAGCCTTTACACTCTTTTTTCCAGAGTTCATGAGCCATGCGGTGCATGATCAGAGCATGAATACCTGGATAAGTTGTTAAGACTTCGAGCGTGTTTCGTGCAGCAGGATCGCGCGCGAAGACAGCCTGTATATCTTCTTTGAGCTGTTTAAGCATTTGATTGATCCTCATTCTTTGTTGATTTTTTCCATGTTCCGTTATTTAAAGCCTGTACTCGGCTAAAGATGCCACGTAATAAGTGGTATTCCATACGATCTAATTGTATACGTCCAAATAGACGACGCAAGCGCAAAGGTAACAATCTTGGATTTTTAGGATCCATAAATTCAATCTCTGCCAACATTTTTTCAATATGTGGGTAGAACTGCTCCATCATTTCATGGGTGACCAAAGGTTCATCCCATTCCATATCGATGTCTTTAGTCACATGCATATTTGCATCAGGGTTGCTGGTTAATTTTGTTAAACCAAGAGCTGCCATACGCATTTCATAACAAATCACTTGAATAGCTTGCGCAACGTTCAAAACGCCATATTCAGTGTTGACTGGAATCGTCACATGGTAGTTGGCCATCGCCAATTCTTCATTGGTTAAACCGCGGTCTTCACGGCCAAACACGACAGCTACTTCTTGTTTGCTTTCAGATACGGCTTTGAGTGACATTTCCGCAGCAGGGCGTGCATCAAGTAAAGGCCAAGGAATAGTGCGACTACGTGCACTCGTACCAAATACAATATGACAATCTTTAATTGCGTCTTCTAGGGTGTCAACGATTTCAATTTGATCAATTAAGTCGACTGCGCCAGCAGCGAGCGCATTAATGTCTGGATGCGGATAAGTTTTTGGCGCAACCAAAACAAGTTTAGAAAGACCCATGGTTTTCATGGCACGTAATGCACTACCAATATTTGCTGGCAAAGTTGTATTCACCATGACAATACGCACATGGGAGAGATGTGCTGAAACTGCAGCATTGTCAGTTTGATTCATGTTGATTCCAATATGATGTATTTAAAAAATTAGTTTAAAAACGCATTTAAACTTTAAGAAAATTGTCCGACTTCGGCTTGATATAAATCCATTGCGTCATCCATGCTCATACCTTCAGGTGGTGGCGGTACTTGAGCGGGCTGAGAGGCTTGTTCATAGCTCACTGCTTTCGCTGCTTTGGATTTAACATGATACTCAATGTGCAACGCTTCTTTACCAAAGTAATCACGTAATTTGGATAGGAGTTCATCCAATGGTGCAACTTTCCAATTCAGGCCTAAATGAATATCAGCTGTAGCATACGGATAGTCGACATAAAGTTGAACGGGAATATGCGTACACATATCAACATTGCAGTAAGGTAATAAGATATTTTGAATATCGCGTGAAAGGGTCTTACTAAAATGATCTGGGGTCAGTTTAATTTGAATTGCATTGGCACGCTTTTGGCGAATTTCATTCAAACTGAAGGCTTTGGTTAAACGACCCATTGGGCGATCAAAACCTTCACGTTCGTAAATTTCACCCTCAATTACCACTACTTTTTCATTTTGTAAAATATCTTTAAAGCGGTTAAAGCGTTCATGGTTGGCTGAAACTTCAATACGAGCTGTACCATCATCCAGTGTGACCATCATACGGTTGGGGAAGTTTGCCACATCCACCACAAGGCCGGCAAAGACAGTGGTTACGCCACGACGTGTTGGGGTGAGTTCATTGATACGCTGCGAAACGAAAGCTTTAAGTTCAGGGCGATAAACATCAATCGGGTGACCAGTCAGATATAAACCAAGCGTATCTTTTTCACCTTTAAGACGTACTTCATCTGACCACGGTTTAACAGGTTTAGAAGGTTTACGCTGAACTTCTTCAACTTCACCAAATAAATCCATCATCCCTGTTTCACGGTTTGTACGGGCTTGGTCAGCCGCTTGTACAGCTTCTGGTAATTGTGCCATCAAATCGGCACGTTCAATGCCTAAGCAATCTAGTGCACCTGCACGAATGAGGGCTTCTAAAGTTCGCTTATTGATTTTTTTCAGATCAATACGGTGACAGAAATCGAATAGGTCTTTATATGGGCCATCTTGAATGCGTGAATCAATCACCGATTGCATCGCGGCTTCACCGACACCTTTAATGGCGCCTAAACCATAAACAATGGTTTTTGGATCGCTGGCATGGAAATTATACAGCGACATATTGACTGAGGGTGGAAAAACTTCTAATCCATTGATACGACAGTCATCAATCAAGAACACCACGTTGTCGGTGTTTTGCATTTCCGAGGTCATGACTGCTGCCATAAACTCGGCAGGGTAATGCGCTTTTAACCATGCGGTTTGATAGGCCACAAGGGCATAGGCTGCCGCATGTGATTTGTTAAAACCATAACCCGCAAATTTTTCCATATAGTCGAAGATATGGTTGGCAGTATCAGCATCAATGCCTTTGAGCGCAGCTCCGTCAGTAAAAGTCTGACGTTGCTTAATCATTTCTTCGACTTTCTTTTTACCCATGGCACGACGAAGTAAGTCTGCACCACCCAAGCTATAGCCTGCACAGAACTGCGCAGCCTGCATTACCTGTTCCTGATACACCATAATGCCGTAAGTCGGTTCTAACACGCTTTCCAGCAAGGGATGTAAATACTCAAACTCACCACCGTGCATACGGAAGATAAAGTCTGGAATCAGGTCCATCGGGCCTGGACGGTATAAAGATACGAAGGCAATAATTTCTTCGAATTTGCTAGGACGTGCCTCTTTCAGCATTTTTTTCATGCCGACGGATTCAAACTGGAACACCGCTGTCGTGTTGGCATCAGCGAACACGGCATACGCAGGTTTATCATCCAGTGGAATCAATGAAATGTCGACAGGTGTCGTGATATCTGGACGGGCATTAATATGCTTAATGGCATCTTCAATTACTGTTAAGTTACGTAAGCCCAAGAAGTCGAATTTAACTAGGCCGGCAGCTTCTACGTCGTCCTTGTCAAATTGAGCAACACGGTTTGTCCCATCTGCGTCACATAATACTGCTGAATAATCGGTAAGTTTGGTTGGTGCAATTACGACACCACCGGCATGTTTACCTGTATTACGCGTAATGCCTTCAAGCTTTAATGCCATTTCCCAAATTTCGGCTGCATCGTCGTTATCTGGGTTAGATGGATTGGTCACAATGTCTTTAAGTTGTGGTTCAGCTTCAATTGACTCCTCTAAGGTTAAACCTAAAGGTTTGGTCGGAATCATTTTCGAAATACGGTCAGCCAAACCATAGGATTTACCTAAGACACGAGCAACGTCACGAATTGCACCTTTAGCCGCCATGGTACCGAAAGTAGCAATCTGTGATACAGCTTCACGACCATAGGTACGTGCTACGTAGTCAATGACACGGTCACGACCTGCGATACAGAAATCGACGTCAAAGTCGGGCATGGATACACGTTCTGGGTTTAAGAAACGTTCGAACAGTAGGTCATAACGAAGTGGGTCAAGGTCGGTAATTTTTAAGCTATACGCAACCAATGAACCCGCACCTGAACCACGGCCTGGGCCTACCGGTACGCCGTTGCCTTTAGACCATTGAATGAAGTCCATGACAATTAAGAAGTAACCAGGGAATTGCATACTCAGAATGATGCCGACTTCATAGGCCAGTCGTTCATCATAAGGCTTACGAATCTCAGGCCAATCATCACCACGTTGTTCTACCGGGTATAAGTGTGCCAGACGTTCTTCTAAACCGACTTGAGATAAGTGCTCAAAATAGGTATCAATGGTATGACCTTCAGGGATTGGATAATCCGGTAAGTCATGGAAGCCTAAACGCAGCGAAACGTTACAACGACGGGCGATGTGATAAGTATTTTCAATTGCAGTTGGAATATCTGCAAACAGCTCTGTCATTTCCTCGGCAGTTTTGAAGTATTGTTCAGGGCTGTAGTTTTTCGGGCGACGGCTATCACCTAGTACATAACCATCTGCAATACAAACACGTGCTTCGTGCGCTTCATAATCTTCTATGGTAATGAAATGCACATCATTATGCGCAACAACACCGATATTGTATTTTTTAGCCAGCTGAACTGCTTCATGAATGAAGTCTTCTTCACCAGGACGGTCAGTACGTGTTAATGACAAATAAACACGATTGCCAAACTTTTCAATCCATTCGGCTAAAAGTGGTTCAGCTTTTTGTGGATTAGATGAGCACAGCATCTTGCCCACGTCACTATGCATGCCGAGTAATACAATTAAATCTTCGTGCTGATTTAAAATCCAATCTTTTTGAACACATGGAATATCAAGTTGTTGTCCTGAAATATAGCCTTCAGAAACCAACTCAGTCAGGCTACGCCAGCCTTTATTTGACATAGAAAGCAGGGTAACTTTGTGCTCTGCGTCATTTAAGCGTAGGGTAGAACCTAAAATAGGTTTAATACCTTTATCCATCGCTTTACGATAAAACTTTACCGCTGCGTGTAAGTTGGATAAATCTGTGATGGCTAAAGCAGGCATATCATCTGCGGCTGCAGCTTTTACAAGATCAGGTATACGTACAATAGATTCAGTAACGGAAAATTCTGTAAAAATACCAAGATGTACAAAGTGCATAGATGAGTCCCTGCGAAAACAGCTGATTATTTTAGCATGCTCTGAGATCAAACTTGCGTTTATTGCATGGCTTTATGGTGTTTTATAAATTCACTGTTTAATCAATAAACGCTGTAAGACAATCACTATTTAGCAAGCAATACCTTGATTAACTGAAAAGGCAGTTAATTTGCCATTTTTAAAGTTGAATGCTAGGTTGCCAATATAGGGTAAATCATAGTTTTGCGGTTCTTTCAGCACTGATTTGGCATGAGCTGGTGAGAGCAAAATCACATAAGCAACTTCATTTTGGCTGGCTGATTTTGCACTTTTGGGAAAGTCTTTTTTAAATTGTTGAAAGTTATATTGGCTTGTCAGGTTTTTTTGACCGATTTGAATTTTATCGCGTATTTGCGTGGCGTTGTCCCATTCCATCCAAACAGCGCCTTTGGTTTGGCCAAGTTGAGCGAAGCTGTTTTTATTTTTATAGAATGAATCATTTTTAATTTGAGGATTGTCCTCAGCGTAAATTTCAAATTTAAGAAATTTACCTTTTGATGAGACTTGAAATTCTGTATTACCAGTACATTCTGAATATTCATATTTTAGCTTCACTGGATTTTTGCTGATTAATGCATTTGCTTTTGCAGCAGGCAAGGGTGAGGCTAAGTCAACATCATTCACCTTAATGCTGGTCACATAATCATAATGTGCAATGGATGCAAAGGTTGTCGTGCTCATTGTAGAGCTGAACATTAGTGCAGAAAATAGAGAATAAATGAAGCGCATAGCTATCCTTTTCTAGAATTTAGTTGTGTATTGATCAAAATTTGTTATTGAGTTTGAGCTACTTCTGTGGAGCTGCTGATTGATTAATTAATTGTATTAAACACTGTGCTTCATCTAGGCTAATTGATTGTGCAAATTTGAAAGTTTTTTCAGGCGTGATGATTAAAATTTTCCCAGTTTTATCTTGTGGATTTTGGGGAGTAAACGGATTAAGTTTAATCTCTGTAATTTGATGTGTAGCAAGGCGCTCTGAAACGCCAAGACCTAATATTGCATTTTTTATACTGAGCTGCTGGTCTTTAATCACTAACTGTTCTTTAGCGAATAAGTTTTCTAAGATGGTTTTCATTACAAAGAGCCCGCCGATTGTCCAGCCAACTAACCAAAATAATTCAAAAGTATCGATCTTATAGTTTTCATTGATAAAATCAGTCACGGCATGGTATTCAGCAAAGCCCCAACCGGTTAGCCAAAGCATTAAGAACAGAAGCGTAAATAGATTCTTTTCGCAGGTATAGAAATATATAAGCCATTAAAGTCTTGGCGGAAATTGGCATTTTTTATTTTGTAATTCATAAGATTAATATTTGTTAAATAAAGAAAAAGTGAAATGTCGTTTCTAGTTTTACAAGATTTCTGGAAGTATAAAATAATATCGACAAAATAAAACCCTCATGTAGAGGGTTTTATTCAATAAGGTGATGAAAACGCGCTTAAGCCTTAACGTAGCTTTGATAACCAGTCACCTAGACTTTGTACGATTTGCACCAAGATCAATAATACAATCACAGTCATAATAACGACGCTACTATCAAAACGTTGGTAACCATAAGAAATCGCCAGGTCACCAATACCGCCTGCACCGACTGCACCTGCCATGGCTGTTGCGCCAATTAAGCTAATGGTTGCAGTGGTTAAGTTTAGAATGAGCGAACTACGTGACTCAGGTAGTACAAATTTAGTGATGATCTGCATAGGAGATGCACCCATGGCCTGGGCAGACTCAATAATACCGTCATTTACTTCAAGCAGTGAAGTTTCAATTAAGCGGCCAATGTAAGGGCCAACATAGATGGTCAGTGGAACAATTGCTGCCCATGTACCAATAGAAGTACCCACAATGACTTTAGTTAGCGGAATCACAGCAATGAGTAAGATAATAAATGGCAATGACCGTAGCGCGTTCACAATTGGGTTTAAGCCATGATAAATCACGCGATTTGGCAAAATACCTTGCGGACGTGATACATATAAAATCACTGCTTGAATAAAGCCCCAAATACAGCCAAATAGCATGGCAAAAAATACCATGTGAAACGTTTCTTGCAGGGCAGTGACAAACTGATCCATCGAAAGAGAGCTTTTCCAAAATGGTGCTGTCATTTGTGTCAGCCATTGAACAATTAAATCTCTCATGGCTGAACTCCTGGTTGTGTCACTTCAACGCCATTTTGCTCAAGGAAAGCAACCGATTGTTGAATCAAGGTTGCATCACCCAATAGCTGAACAAACATTTGTCCAATCACTGCACCGTTAATTTCGGTCATATTGGCAAATAAAATATTCAAGCTGATATCAAACTGTTTAATCACCGATTGAACCACGGTTTCTTGTGCTGAACTGCCGAGGAATTTTAAGCAGTAGATACTGTTATGATTTTTATTTTCTAGGTTATTTAAAATGTTAACTGGTAACTGTTGTTGCAATACAGTTTGAATAAAATTCTTGGTGGTGTTTTGTTGCGGCTTACTAAAAATTTCTAGCGTAGAGCCGTGTTCAATTACTTTACCTTGTTCCATGACGGCAACAAAATCACAAACAGATTCAATGACATCCATTTCATGGGTCACCATAACAATGGTGATACCTTGTTCTTGGTTGATTTTTTTAAGTAAGGCTAAAACTGATTTTGTGGTTTGCGGATCAAGCGCAGAAGTCGCTTCATCACAAAGTAAAATTTTAGGATGATTGGCGAGCGCACGAGCAATACCAACACGTTGCTTTTGTCCACCAGATAATTCATCTGGATAGGCATCTTTTTTATGTTTTAGGTCAATAAATTCTAATAATTCATCTAAACGCTTTTGACGCTCAGCTTTTGATACACCTAATAATTTCAGCGGCATTTCAATGTTTTGTGCAACAGTCTTGGTTTGCAACAAGTTGAAATGCTGGAAAATCATACCGATGTTAGTGCGTTCTTGACGAAGCTCGCTCGAATTTAAAGCAGTAAAGTCTTTATCATTAATAATAATTTGACCTTCGCTCGGGCGCTCTAGCAAATTGATTAAACGAATTAAGGTACTTTTGCCTGCACCACTATAGCCGATCAGACCGAAAATACAGCCATCTGGAATATCCAGATTAATCTGATCCAGTGCTGTAACGGTTTGGCCTTTAAGCTCAAAATGCTTGGAGATATTTTTAAATTGGATCATAGCTTCAAAAAAGTTCAAAAATGAAAAAACAGGCAAAGTAAACTTTGCCTGTTTATTTGACTAAATTATATTACTATTTTGCTTCAGTGAGGTAGCTTGTTGGTTTATTTACATCAATTTTAGTACCACCGAAGTGTTCATCGATATAAGCTTTGACTGCAGGGGTATGGTAAAGCGCTCCTACTTTTTGTAATACAGGATCGTTTTGACGGTCAGCTGCAACAGCAAGAATGTTCACATTCATTTTTGTACTTTGATCGATTGGCTCATAGTACACAGCATCTTTCAATACATTTAAACCACCTTCCATTGCAAGGGTATTACCCAAAACAATTGCATCTACTTCATCTTTAACACGAACAGCAGTTGCCATTTGAATCGGTTTGATCACGATTTTTTTCGCGTTTTCAGTGACATCAGCAGGTGTGCCTTTTACGTCATCAAAGTCTGCTTTAAGTTTGATTAAGCCAGCAGATTGAAGGAGTAACAATGCACGTGATTCGTTTGCGCCATCGTTTGGAATCGCAATTGTTGCGCCAGTTTTGAACTCATCAAGCTTTTTAACTTTGCTTGAATAGATACCCATTGGTTCTAAGTAAGTTGTAGAAAGCGGGGCAATTTTATCTTTATTATTGTCGTTAAACGCAACCATGTATGCATAAGATTGGAATGCATTCACGTCGATTTCTTTATTCGCTACAGCGGTGTTCATAGACACGTAATCAGTGAAGTTTTTCACTTCAAGCTTGATGCCAGCTTCCTTGGTTTCAGGAAGGCCAGCGATGTAACGCCAAATGTCAGCATCAGAGCCTGTAGATGCCATTGTAACTGTTTGAACTTCAGCATTATCTGTTGATTTTGTCGCATCAGTTGCAGGTGCTTCTTGTTTACCACAGCCAGACAAGCCAACTGATAGACCTAAAACAAGACCAAGGAGCTTTTTCATGTGTTCATCCCAGATAAACTTAACATCATTTTAAATTTATCAATCTGAATAGAGAGATTAATTCTGTTTAAATCATTACATCTGATTTTAAAGACAATCATAAAAGACGGTCATATTTTGATGCAATGCGATATCAGTATAATTAAGTCACTTTATTGGCAAGAAAAATTATTATGTTTTTCAGAGTCTAAGAGCTTAACTATGAGTGATATCAAAAAGTTAGCGCAATCATAACAAGTTTTTTTTATGCATTATAGTGATTAAAGTGAGTGTATTTATATGAATTAATGCTTAAGAAAATTAGAATTCTTATAAAACAATCGTAAAAACAATATATTGTGTTTATTAAATTTGAAATTTCTTCTAGTTTTATATCCTTAACTGCTTTATAAGATTTTCTACAATGCAAAGCTGAAAATTGGATATAAAACTGAAATAATGCGATTACTCAATTGCTCAATGTTTGGTACATCAAAAACTCCACTTATCGCTTTGCTTGAGTGATTCGTAAATATGTAACAATTTCAACTTATCTTAGTAGCGAACGATATTTTTAGTTCAGACCCAATAAATGTTTGGATGCTTTTTAAAAAATGAAATAGCACGCTTTATAAAAAGTCCTTGGAAAAACATTTAGAAAATTTTCAAAACAATGTATAAAAATTAGACATTAAATTGTAAGTTTGAGTGGGTTAGAAGAGTAAAAGTTAAATAAATATTAAATAAATATTAAATGAGATCGAGTATGTCTAGACAGTTTGATTTTGTTTCTGTGACTAAGAAACCAACGATACATTATGGTGGTCGTTCAATTAGTCATGTCTTGCATATGCAGGATGGGACTAGAAAAACAATAGGTGTCATCTTACCTTCACCACAACCTTTAGTGTTCGAAGTACATGTGAATGAACGCATGGAAATAGTGTCCGGACAATGTCTCGTACAAATAGATGATGAAAGTGCATATCGATTATATGGGGAAGGTGAGTCTTTTACCGCTAGTCAGGGGAGCATATTTAGGCTACAAGCCAAAGAGGTTGTGGACTACGTATGTCATTTTGAATAAAAAACCATATTTGAAGGGTCTTTCATATTCATATTCTTTGAAAAATGCTTTACGCATTCTATGAGCAATTGCACACTAAGCAATGTCTTTATGTTATTAGATCACCCTCAAATAAAAGTGACTTTTTTCTTATTCTCTAAATCTATTTGTTTAAAAGTGTTTCGCCTAAGGTTGCACAGAGATGGATCCGTAAATTTGAACAACTCCTATAAGTGATATTCTGCTCCTCAAATGATGTTATAAACATCAATATATGGAGTATTTTATGGCACGTAGACCAAGAAGAAATCATTCAAATGATTTTAAAGCTAAGGTAGCACTTGCTGCGATTAAAGCAGAAAAAACACTTGCTGAATTGAGTGCTGAGTTTGATGTTCATCAAAACCAAATTATTGACTGGAAAAATCAATTGATCTCAGCTTCCTCGCAAGCTTTCGATCAATCAAAAGCTCCAACAGAACCACCCATCGATCTAAAAAAACTACATGCAAAAATCGGTGAGCAGGCATTAGAAATTGATTTTTTAGAAGGTGTGTTGAAGAAACTGGGCCGCTTCAACCACAAAAGTTAATCGACGACTCACTTCAGATTTCAGTATCTAAGCAAGCTAAGCTGCTGAAAGTCTCCCGTGGTTGTTATTACTATCGCCCAAAACCTGTGAGTGCATCAGATCTGAAGCTGATGCGATGTATTGATGAATTACATATGCAATATCCTTTTGCAGGCAGTCGTATGATGCGTGATTTGTTGAATCGTCAAGGACATCATATAGGACGACGTCATACACGTACTTTAATGAAGAAAATGGGTATTCAGGCGTTATATTGCAAACCAAATTTAAGCCAGGCTAATCAAGCTCACCGTAAATATCCATATCTGCTCAAAGGGTTGGCTATTCAGCGCAGTAATCAAGTGTGGTCTACGGATATAACGTATATCCCTATGGCAAAAGGCTTTGTTTATTTATGTGCTGTGATTGATTGGCATAGCCGCAAGGTACTTGCGCATAGGGTATCGATTAGTATGGAGGTGGATTTTTGTATTTCGGCTTTAAATGAAGCGATTGAAAAATATGGTCGACCTGAAATATTTAATACAGACCAAGGCAGCCAGTTTACCAGTGATGCATTTATTGATGTATTGAAATCAAATGGCATTCAAATCAGTATGGATGGTAAAGGTCGATGGGTAGATAATGTGATGGTTGAACGATTATGGCGGAGCGTTAAATATGAAGAGGTGTATCTCAAAGCTTATAGCAGTGTCACAGATGCGAAAAAGCAATTAAGTGCATATTTTGAGTTTTATAATTTGAAACGACCTCATTCGAGTCTAGACAAAATGACACCAAATGAGTTTTACTATGATCAGCTACCCCAACAAAACAAGGTGGCTTAACTAGAGCGGAATATCACTTATAAATACGCTTTTAGTTGTTCAAACAAGTGGGACCACCTCTATTGTTCAGGTGATTCTTTTGAACCTTTAAAAAGTTGGCTTAACTTATTAAACATAGCGATTAAAACAAAATTAAAAACTATTGTACTGCGTATTTGCTTTGCTGCGTTGAATTGTTTGAAATCATTCATCAAACGGTTCATTTCACTGATTTATACACTTTTTAATTCTATAAATAGAAAAGTGAAGACGAATCTTCACTTTTAAATGGCTTTTTCATTGAGACTGTAAGTCAATCACAATTAGCTCACTTGAGCCAATGGCGCCTGCCAAGGTGTAACTTCTGAAACTAGATTTTCTATGGAGAAAATTTCATCCAATTGCTGTACAGTTAATAATTGCTGTTCAAGCACCACTTGGCGGATAGTTTTATTCTCTGCGATACATTGCTTTCCAATTTCATCACATTTTGCATGCCCTAAATATGGATCAAGCAAGGTAACAATCCCCACACTGCGCATAACTGCATCAAAACAAGCTTGTTCATTTGCTTGAATACCTTGAATACATTTCGTTTCTAAGGTGGTAATTGCATTAATCAGTAATTCAATTGACTCATTCATTGAAACTGCAATCACAGGTTCCATTACGTTCAATTGCAGCTGCCCTGCTTCAGCAGCTAAAGTGATGGTCAAATCATTCCCCATGACTCGAAATGCAATTTGATTCACTACTTCAGGAATCACTGGATTAACCTTTGCCGGCATAATTGAAGAACCAGCTTGAAGCTCAGGTAAGCGAATTTCTGCAAGTCCTGTACGTGGGCCAGAACTTAATAAACGTAAGTCATTGCAAATTTTTGAGAGTTTCACCGCGAGTCGTTTTAAACAGCTTGATAAAATAATAAAGACACCACAATCACTGGTTGCTTCAACATAGTCTTCAGCACCTTTTAATTGTAAGCCCGTTAAATTTGCGAGATTTTGCACCACTTCAGTTGCATAGCCTTTGGGTGAATTCACACCTGTACCAATTGCTGTTGCACCTAAGTTAATTTCCAATAAAAGTTGACGTGTTTGGTCGATTAGCTTTAAGTCTTCTTTTAATAAAGTTGCAAACGCACGAAATTCTTGCCCCAGTGTCATTGGAACAGCATCTTGTAATTGAGTACGTCCCATTTTAATGACATGCGCAAATTCTTCTGCCTTTATATAAAGTGCATCAATTAACTGAGCTATAACTGTCAGTAAACCATCGAATGAACTATATGTTGCAAGGCGTAGCGCTGTTGGATATACGTCATTGGTCGATTGCGACTTATTCACATGATCATTGGGATGAACTCTGTGATAACTTCCCTTCGTTTCGCCCAATAATTCCAAAGACAAATTAGCAATCACTTCATTGGCATTCATATTAATAGAAGTACCCGCTCCACCTTGATAAATATCAATTGGAAATGCAGGCTGCCAATGTTCTGGATGTAAAATCAAACTGTCACATGCTGATTGAATCGCCTGTGCGATTTCATCCTGTATTAAATTAAATTTCTGATTGGTTTGTGCCGATGCTTTTTTAACTTGCGCAATCGCACGAATAAAATTGAGATTCATACCTACCGTTTGGGATGAAATCTGAAAGTTTTCCATTGCCCTTAAAGTATGAATGCCATAATAGCTCGATTGTGGGACGACTTTTTCCCCTAACAAATCATGCTCAATTCTTGTTTTTTCCATCTGAACCGTCGTCACTGCTGATACTCACTTCTAACGCACCATCTTCGTGCACTATGATATTTAATCAATCACACTTATTGCTCTACATCACAAATACAGCGAAATTGAAAGCAAATATATCTATTAAGTGCTTCATGTATATAATGTAAAGTTATGTAATTTACCTCATTATGCTTACGTTTTAATTTGTAGAGCAAGCCATACCCTTAACTTTCATTTTTATGTTCAGGATCTAATTAGATTAAGGAATGAACTCACTTTGCAAAAAAAAGACTTTGTAAGAAAAAAATATGAAATCTACATAAACCATACACAAAACACGCTTAAATGTTACAGAGTGTAATTTTTAAATCATGCTTATATCAGCGACCTAAGTAACAAGTACAAATTTTCATCTAGGAATGAGATGAATCTGTTCAAATAAGGATGAACTGCCTATGAGCCAATTGAACCCGACATTAGTCACTTTTATTTTCTATATCATCGCCATGCTTGCTATTGGCCTGTATGCCTATAGAGCAACAAAAAACTTTGATGAATATATTTTGGGTGGCCGAAGTTTAGGCAGCGTTGTCACCGCACTTTCAGCAGGTGCATCCGACATGAGTGGTTGGTTACTCATGGGTTTACCAGGTGCAATTTATCTATCAGGACTTTCTGAAGCATGGATTGCTATTGGTTTAATCATTGGTGCTTGGCTGAACTGGCTCATCGTTGCAGGTCGACTACGTGTACATACTGAATATCAGAATAATGCACTCACCTTACCGGATTATTTCACCAGCCGTTTTGCAGATAAAAAGCGTATTTTACGAATATTATCTGCTGTTGTGATTTTGGTATTCTTTGCAATTTACTGTGCATCTGGCATGGTTGCTGGTGCTCGTTTATTTGAAAGTCTGTTTGGCTGGAACTACACAACAGCGCTTTGGATTGGCGCAATTGCCACCATCAGCTATGTTTGTATTGGCGGCTTCCTCGCTATTAGTTGGACCGATACTTTTCAAGCTGGCTTGATGATTTTTGCCTTACTGCTTACCCCCGTTATTGCCTACTTATCATTAGGAACTAACAGTCATGATATGGCGCTACTCCTTGAAACTGCGCGTCCGCAGGCTTCAAATTTATTTGAAGGTTTAAGTACAGTTGCGATTTTATCAAGTATGGCATGGGGTCTAGGTTATTTTGGTCAACCACATATTTTAGTGCGTTTTATGGCTGCGGACTCTGTGAAGTCAATTCCTGCGGCACGTCGCATTGGTATGACGTGGATGATTCTATGCTTAGGTGGCGCAGTTGCTGCTGGCTACGTCGGTATTGCTTACTTCCAAGCACATCCAGAATTGGCAGCTGTAGTGAATGCCAATCCTGAAACTGTATTTATGGAATTAACCAAAATCCTGTTTAATCCATGGATTGCCGGCATTGTCTTGGCTGCAATTCTAGCCGCAGTTATGAGTACTTTAAGTTGTCAACTCTTGGTGTGTTCTACGACTTTGACTGAAGATTTGTACAAAGGTTTCATTCGTAAAAACGCGTCACAAAAAGAGTTAGTTTGGATTGGCCGTGCCATGGTTCTAGCAATTGCGATCTTAGCGATTACCCTTGCCATGAACCCTGCAAGTAAAGTACTTGGTTTAGTATCATATGCTTGGGCTGGCTTTGGTGCTGCATTTGGCCCATTAATCATTCTTTCGTTGTTATGGAAACGCATGACATTGAATGGTGCGATTGTCGGCATGATTCTAGGCGCTGTAACCGTTATCGTGTGGAAAAATTACATGGGCCACACTGGCTTATACGAAATCATTCCAGGATTCATCCTGTCATGGATTGGTATTGTCGTGGTGAGTTTAATGGGCAAAGCACCTTCAGCAGAAGTGACAGACCGCTTTGAAAAAGCCGAAGCGCAATATCAAAAAGAAATGGCTGAAATTGGTAAATAATCTTTAACAACCCACCCAATGTAAAAAAATAGGAGCTAAATGCTCCTATTTTTTTGTTTTTAAATCGGTAGTTATTGTGGACGACTGGCAGGTTTCAGCTTAATTTGCAGACTTTCTTTAATCACTTCCATCACAGGATAGCTCCGTGTTTCTTTGATCCCAGGAAGTTGCCAGAGCACTTGCCCCGAAATTTTTCTAAACTCTTCCATATTGGCACAGCGAATTTTGACAACAAAATCGAAGCCGCCACTGATCATATGACATTCTACAATTTCTGGTATTTGACGTACGGCATCAGAGAAATCTTCGAGTACGTTCGGTGTTGTTTTATCCAATAATATTTCAACAAAAACCACAAATCCATTGTTCAATAGCACTGGATTTAAACGTGCTTCGTAACCTAAAATGAAGCCTTCCTTGGATAATTTTTGCACGCGCGCCAAAGCCGCAGTAGGTGAAAGATTAACCAATTCTGCGAGCTTAATATTGGACAATTTTCCATCTTGTTGCAGTAGCTCTAAAATTCGAATATCTATACGGTCTAAGCTCAAATATGGGCTAGTCATCTGAATTTTTCTCTAAATATAATAAAAACTATAGTGAGTTATTCGGTAAATATTCTGTGATGATAAATTAAATTTAGCACCTTGCTCAAGATTTATTTGAACGTCATAGAACATTGACACGGAAAATTGACACATGAATGGAAAAGTATTTGAAGTCGCGGGAAGCGATGATTTCATCACGGAATTTCAAGACAAAAACAGCTTTGAGCAATCTATAAATACAGCATGGCGTCGTGCTGAAACAGAATGTGTCGAAAACCTTTTAGCACACAGTGAAATTCCCTCTCCAATTTGCGAACAGATTCAAAAACTGGCTTTCGACTTAGCCCATTCATTACGTGAACGTAAAAGCGGAAGCGGCAAGGCAGGTATTGTTCAAGGCCTTTTGCAAGAGTTCTCACTTTCTTCACAAGAAGGCATTGCATTAATGTGTTTGGCTGAAGCACTACTGCGTATTCCAGATAAAGCCACTCGTGATCTTTTAATTAAAGACAAAATTAACCAAGGCAACTGGAAAGACCATGTTGGTCAAAGCAGCTTGATGTTTGTGAATGCAGCAGCTTGGGGTTTAATGCTGACAGGCAAATTGATGGAAACACCACAACAAAAAAGCCTATCTAGCCTACTTACTGGTATTTTGGCGCGTAGCGGTCGAGGCATTATTCGTAAAGCTGTCGATGTGGCAATGCGCATGATGGGTGAGCAATTCGTTACAGGTGAAACGATTGAAGAAGCATTAAAACATGCAGAAGTACTTGAAGATAAAGGCTTCCAATATTCTTATGACATGTTGGGCGAAGCAGCGTTAACCGATCCAGATGCTGAACGTTATTACCAAGACTATACCGATGCCATTCATGCTATTGGTCAAGCGTCAGCAGGTAAAGACGTCTATAACGGCCCTGGCATTTCAATTAAATTGTCTGCCTTACATCCACGTTACCAGCGTTCGCAAATGGACCGTGTGCATGATGAATTATATGGCAAAGTACTTGAACTCGCTCAACTTGCGAAACATTACAACATCGGTTTAAACATTGATGCCGAAGAAACCGATCGTTTAGAAATTTCTTTAGAATTGTTAGAACGTCTGTGCTTTGAGCCAAAACTTGAAGACTGGAAAGGCATTGGTTTTGTTATTCAGGCTTACCAAAAGCGCTGCTTCTATGTTGTTGATTATGTCATTGATTTGGCAAAGCGTAGTCAAAAACGCCTGATGATTCGTTTAGTGAAAGGTGCATATTGGGACAGCGAAATCAAGAAAGCACAAATTGAAGGAATGACTGACTACCCTGTCTTTACCCGAAAAGTGCACACCGACCTTTCATATGTTGCATGTGCGAAAAAACTATTGGCTGCTCCTGAGCAAGTTTACCCACAATTTGCGACCCATAATGCTCAAACCGTGGCAACGATTTATCAACTAGCACAACCTGAACACTATTATCCAGGCCAATACGAATTCCAATGCCTACATGGTATGGGCGAACCTCTTTATGAACAAGTTGTTGGTGCTAAATCTGAAAATAAATTGGGCATTCCTTGCCGTATTTATGCCCCTGTTGGTAACCATGAAACGTTGTTAGCGTACTTAGTGCGTCGACTATTGGAAAATGGTGCAAATACCTCTTTCGTAAACCGTATTGCTGACAAAAATCTTAAAATTGAAGATTTAATTGAAGAACCACGTCAAACCATTTTAGCGGCAGCAAAAAATGAAAATGTAGTTGGTGCAAAGCATTTATCTATCCCCTATCCAAAAGATTTATACGGCCACAACCGTACTAATTCAAAAGGTTTAGACCTCGCTAACGACCATGATTTGTCTGCTTTAAATACAACCGCAATCGAATTAGCCACAGTTCAATGGCAAGCTCAAGCAATGGGAGCTGCTTTTCACGATCTTAGCAATGAAAATGCAATTCAAATCGTTAATCCAGCAAATCATCAAGATATCGTTGGTCAAGTGGTCGAAGCTAGTATTGAACAAGCAGATCTTGCTTTAAATTATGCTGTAGCAGCCCAAAAATCATGGCAAAACCTTTCAAAAGATGAACGTGCAGCCTGCTTAAATCGTGCAGCAGATTTGATGGAAGCTCAATTACAGCCATTCATGATTTTACTATCTCGTGAAAGCGGTAAAACCTACGCCAACGCAATTGCCGAAGTTCGTGAAGCAGTCGACTTCCTTCGCTACTATGCCGCACAAATGATTGATCTTGCAAAAGATACGCAAATCACACCGCTAGGTACTGTGTTATGCATTAGCCCTTGGAACTTCCCGTTGGCAATTTTCTCAGGACAAATTGCTGCCGCATTGGTTGCAGGGAATACCGTTATTGCAAAACCAGCGGAACAAACGCCATTGATTGCTGCACAAGCAGTAAAAATTCTATGGGAAGCCGGCATACCACAAGACGTATTACAACTTCTTCCAGGCCGTGGTGAAACAGTAGGTGCCAAGCTCAGTAGTGATACTCGTATTCAAGGTATCATGTTTACCGGTTCAACCGAAGTTGCACGTATTTTGCAAAAAACCGTTGCACAGCGCCTCAATCAATTTGGTGAAAGTGTCGCATTGATTGCTGAAACTGGTGGCCAAAATGCCATGATTGTCGACTCTTCAGCACTGACTGAACAAGTTGTATTGGATGTTGTGAATTCAGCCTACGACAGCGCAGGTCAACGTTGCTCTGCATTAAGAATCTTATGTGTTCAAGAAGATAATGTTGATATTGTGCGTACTATGCTTAAAGGTGCAATGAAGCAACTTCGTGTAGGCAATCCAAGTCTGTTAAAAACTGATATTGGCCCTGTTATTGATGTTGAAGCTCAGCAAAACATTCAACGCCACATTGATAAAATGCGCAGCAAAGGCTATCCAGTTCATCAAATCATGTTTAATGCAGATGCGAGCGAATTGACTGCTGGAACGTTTGTTCCACCAACGTTAATTGAACTGCCGAATTTGAATGATTTAGAACGTGAAGTCTTTGGTCCAGTACTGCACCTTATTACCTATAAATATGGTGAGATTGAAAACCTACTCGAGCAAATTAATCAAAAAGGCTATGGCCTAACCATGGGTCTACATACTCGTATTGATGACACCATTCAAAAAGTCATTGCTCATGCAGAAGTAGGTAATTTATACATTAACCGTAACATTGTAGGTGCTGTGGTTGGTGTACAACCATTTGGTGGTGAAGGCTTATCAGGTACTGGACCGAAAGCAGGTGGTCCGCTTTATCTCTATCGTTTAATGCATCAAGTATCTGAAAAGAAACTCGCTACACCTTATGCGGCAAAAGTAGAAACGCCAACAGCTCACTTCCCTGCATATGATGCCTTTAAAACTTGGGTTGCACAGCTATTTGCTCAAATACAACTCACACCTCCAAATGCAATTGCTGCTGGACAAAGTTTTGAACTACAAGGCCCAACAGGTGAAAATAACCAATACGCAATTTTGCCACGTTCACGTGTACTGTCCTTAGCCCAGAACGATGTCGATCAATTACATCAGTTTGCAGCAATACTCTCTGTAGGCAGCCAACCTGTCGTATTAGCGGAGAATACTTTTGTGCTGAAATATTTAAGTAGCATGCCTAAAACCCTGATGGATCAATTCAAAGTGATTACCGATCTTTATAACGGTGACTTTGATGCGGTATTACATCATGGCGAAAAAAATGAGTTACTTAAATTACAGCAAGTGATTGCTTCACGTGAAGGCGCAATTATTGGTATCACCCATTTAAACTCCGGCAATTTTGACATTCCCGTTGAACGCTTCGTCATTGAACGTGCAATTAGTGTCAATACAGCTGCGGCTGGCGGTAATGCCAGCTTAATGACAATGAGTTAACTTTTTCCTCGGCTTGCTCAGTCTTTATGAATGTTCCATAAAGACTGAGTTTTTTTATGCAAATAACGCGATAAATATTTTAAAATTAACGCGCGTTAAATCCCACCATGACAAATGATATCCCCGAATTAACGACAATTAATTTAGTCTTATGAGGCTAATTTTGCTAACATGACTTTTTTTAATATGTTTGCGATTTTTTACTGCATATGACTTCAACTTATCAGCAACAACTTGATGCCAAAGTTGCGCGTATCACGGCTCAATTTTCAAATTACGATCCTCCCTCTTTAGAAGTTTTCTCTTCTGCAGAACATAACTTTCGTATGCGTGCGGAATTCCGTATTTGGCATACTGAAGATGATATGTTCTATGCAATGTTTGAACGTGATGCAGATAATCAAAAACAAGTCATTCGCATTGATGAATTTCCAATTGCAGATAAAAGCATTAATGCTTTAATGCCAGTTCTTTTGAATGAACTAAAAGCGACTGAAATTTTATCGAAACGCTTATTTGAAGTTCACTTCCTAGCAACCTTAAAAGGCGAAATGCTGGTTTCACTGGTGTATCGCTGCCCACTTAATGCAGAATGGGAAATTGCTGCAAAAGCACTGTCAGATAAATTAAATATCAAAATTTATGGTCGTAGCCGTGGCCAGCGTGTCATTTTGACAGATGATTACGTTGTCGAAGAGCTTCAGGTTTTTGATCAAAGCTATCAATACAAACAAATCGAAAGTAGCTTTACACAGCCTAACGCACGCGTTTGCCAAAAAATGTTGGAATGGGCTTGTAATGCCGCGAAGCAGTCTGATAAAGACCTATTAGAACTTTATTGTGGGAATGGTAACTTTACTTTGCCATTGTCTAAGCATTTTAATCGTGTGCTCGCAACAGAGCTAGCCAAGTCATCTGTATATGCTGCTCAATGGAATATTGAAAAAAACAACATAGATAACATTCAAGTTGCTCGACTTTCAGCAGAAGAATTTACTCAAGCTTATAACGGTGAACGTGAATTCCGTCGTCTAGAAGAAGCTGAAATTGATATTGCGAGCTACGACTTCGATACAGTATTTGTCGATCCGCCACGTGCAGGTATTGATGATGATACTTTAACGCTTCTACAGCGCTTTGAACGTATTATCTATATCTCATGTAACCCAGATACGCTGCATGACAATTTGCAGCAATTAGCACAAACTCACAAAATTACCCAATTTGCTTTGTTTGATCAATTTCCTTACACCCACCATGTGGAATCTGGCGTTTTACTTGAAAAAATTTAAACAAATTATTTCATGTCATACAAATGTCATTGAGGGAGCTTAAATTTAGCTCCCTTTTAATTTACAAAAATTCTTATATATTGCAAAAACATGCGTTGAACACCACTCAAATATGCCTATTAAAAGACATAACATCAAAAGTCCAATCGAAAAAACGATTGTTCAATTGATTAAAATATCACTTTAGTAGTCTTGCTTTATTTAATAGATTGGCTATATTTCGTCCTATGTTAGGTCGTAAATGAAGGCTCTATGAGTTTTTGGCAAAAGTTGTTCTCAAATGAACAGCAAAACGGGCATAAGAATCAAATTGCCTGTGTTGAAAATGATTGCTCTTGTAAAACCAATGAACAGCTTATTGCTGCTCTTACAAAAGCAACAGATGAAGATGTCATCCTTGGTATTAAAAAAGTGCTTGCAGCACGAGGCTATAGCCGCAAGGAACTCAATGAAATCCAGCATCTACCTCTTCAGTAACATCTGAATAGAGCAAGATCAAAAAGGCATACTGTTTTGGCAGCATGCCTTTTTTCATGTCTGATGTATATGCTTAAAATTGAGTCTCATTATTTTACGCGACTCCATCATTTCTAGCATGTAATGCTTAGCGCTTCTCCAATGCTAGGGACAAAGCCATAAAGATATTGCTCGCTATTTGCCAAACAAACACTATAATTAAAATCCATAAATTGTTATTTTAAATCAATTTATTTTAATACTTAGCATATTAAACCATACAACTAAAACGTAGATAACAACGGAATAGAAAAATGAATCATTTAACTTTAGCCTTAATGACCACTGTTTGCTTCAGCCTGAGCGCATGTAGCAATATGCCCAAAGAGTGCGAAGAGTCATGGGAAAAACTCGAATCTTTTTCCAAGCAAATGGGCTTAAGTGAAGAGCAAATTAAACAACAAAAAGTTCAATTTGAAGAAGGGATTAAAAAGCATCCTAAAGAAGAAGCCATCCAAATCTGCCAAACGCAATCTAATTTTCTAGGTTTAGTTGGTAAATAAATGAATTGTGAAGAGCTGGCAAACAATGGCCTGCAAATTCCATAGGTTTGAGCTTTGATCATCTATCAAGCTCAAACGACATTTAAATACCCATCTAAGACTAACGACAATTAAATACTTGGCTATATGCAACAATTGGTCCTAAGGGCCTCAACTGATCATTACGCTTAAGTTCACCAATATATGCACTTGAAACCGAACCATCTAAATACAAGGCATTTTTCACACCGAGCGTCGTTTTAAAGTAATCTGCAAAATTGTAGAAAGAGACACGCTCATTTGTTATCACAAAATACAACTTACCGTCTTTAATCCCTACCCCATTACGTATTTTTAATGAATCTGAATTTTTAATAAAGTTTGGATTAATCTGACCATTGATCACCAACATGGGGCCAGACTGAGTCGCATATAAGGCTTTAAATGATGATTTCGCATAACTTTGGGTAGTTTCAACTTTGGCTTGTGTATGATTCCAGGCCAAGACACCATTCGGTTGTATTAAGAAATTACCAAAACCACGTGTTGCGCGATTTAGAGCTTTCTCTTCTACAGCACCTTCAATATATAGGCCGACAGGACTCAAATCTGCGTGGTACATACCTGCATTCATTGCAAACTGCATAGTACGACAGTTCTTTTGCAAATCTGCTGAAAGTCGTGAAATAAATTGGTAGGGCTGATGATTCGTATCATTTAAATGAAGTTTTAAATTTTTAAAATCACCAATTTCGACAACATCAGCTAAAATCGGTTTTTTAACCTGAAATACCCGAACGCTACTTTCTGCATAAGTCGAAGCAATACCGAGGTTTATAATGAGTAGCGCACTCAAAATTTTTACACTTGTCTTTAAATATTCTAAGTACACGCTACATCCCTCCCCATATACACAAAATTGATCAAAAATACGATGAAATCCCCGCTAAAATAGTCGATTAATTCACAGATTAAAAGTAGACTAATACTTAAAAATTGTTTGGATATCAAAGTAGGATTCGCATAAGTATGTACGCGCAGAAAGATGGTTATCCATTAGGAGCACATCTGATTGTTAAACACTTCGGCTATACCCATCATGGCATCTATGCTGGTCGTGGACGAGTGATTCATTACTCAGGTTTTGCGCACCTATTTAAAAAACATCCTATTGAAATCACCTCTATCGACCGATTTAGTCATGGCAAAAAAATAATGGTTCAACATTATAGCCAGCCAAAATTTAAGGGTCGAAAAGTGGTACGCCGTATGCGTTCTCGTATGCATGAAAACAATTATCATCTGATTATTAATAACTGCGAGCATTTGTGTACTTGGGCGATAACTGGCGTAGAAAGCAGCCCTCAAGTCTTTCGCATGATGAATCGCCTGACCACAATTGGTTACGTCAGCTCAATTATGAGTTATATGAGCAGCATGATGCTTACTGTCACCACAACCTGCTTCGCTTTAGTATTTTATATTAAAAAGAAATTACGCGAAAAAGCCAAGATGCAAATGCCTGCGAGCTATTTAAAGCCACCACAACATAAAAATCGCTAATATCACGCTTTGGCCATAGTTTCTTCTGTAAATGGGGGAAATTTATCCTCAACCAGTTTTGCTACGATATCATGTTCTAAATAGATTTTAGCTGCATCCAATACTGTGGTAAAACCGCCTGTACTATCAATGACGAAGTCGATGAGCGCTTGATCCTGCAAAGGATTATCATAATTTCTAATTTTGACATAGGTCTGCATACTGGTGATTTTTTCAAAAATAAAATCTACTTTGGTTTTAGGTTCTCCCCACTCAATCTGAATTAACTCATTTTCTTTAATCTTTAAAACATTTACCTCTGCTGACGCCTTATATTTAGGCCAATACCACTGAACTGTTTTTCCTGCTTCTAAATATCCTGATGATTCATTAAACCAAAACTGAGTGGTAATTAAAGGATCAACAAAAGCATTAAACACAATATTGACGGATTTTCGGATTAGCATTTGCGTTTCGATCACAGTACTCATGTTTTATCCTGCGTTGTTTTCTATCAGTGATAGCACAGACGTTCCAAATATCGCTATCACTGATTTGTTATTGATGAATTAAACATTCAATTTGTATGTATGAATTGCGAAGACACCAAAGTTGGATTTTTTTCGCTAAATTGCCCATTCCAATACGGATAGTATGGATACGGCGGATAGACTGCACTCACACGGTTTAGTCGCTCTAACTGCTCTAAAGTTAATGACCATTCTAGAGCCGCAAGGTTATCGATTAGTTGTTTTTCATTGCGCGCACCAATCAAAATACTAGAAATCGTTGGACGTGTTTTGAGCCAATTTAAAGCAATCTGCGGTATCGAACGCTGTGTTTCTAGGGCGATTTCATTCATCACATCGAGCACAGCAAATAATCTTTCTTGGTTTACAGGCGGGGCAAATTGCGCTGTTTCATGTAATCGACTTTGCTGAGGTATTGCATGTTCACGATCAAATTTCCCCGTTAAGCGCCCCCAGCCTAGAGGACTCCACACCACGGCACCAATATGCTGATCGTGTTGTGCCGGCATGAGCTCCCATTCATAATCTCGCCCAATTAAAGAATAATATACTTGATGCACACTTAATTTCTCATAGCCTTGTTGCTGTGAGATTGATTGCGCTTTCATCAATTGCCAACCAGAAAAATTCGAAGCGCCGATATAACGAACTTTGCCACTTCGAACCAAATCATTAAGCGTGCTCATCAACTGTTCAAGCGATGTCATACTGTCAAACTGATGCAGTTGTAAAACATCAATATAATCTGTAGCTAATCGTTTTAAAGAGGCATCGACGGCCGCTATTAAATAGCCTCTTGAATACCCACCTTGATTTATTCCGTCTTGTAACCGTATTCCAACTTTGCTGGAAATAATAACGTCTTGGCGTTTCAACCCAAGCAATTTACCCAACATCTGCTCAGATACTCCATTGGAATATGCATCTGCGGTGTCAAAATCGTTCACCCCATGATCTATACAAAGATCAATCATCCTTTGTGCTTCTGCTAAGTTGGCCTGTCCCCAAGCTGAAAATATCGGGCCTTGCCCACCAAAAGTACCGGCACCAAAGCCAAACTCTGATACAAGTAAGCCAGATAGACCTAAATTTCGATAGTTCATTTTTACTGTCCTGTGTTGAATTTATACACAGAATAAGTACTGAACATTATTTGAAAAACTATGAATATCTAGAAATACTTTCTTGATTTTTTTGAAAATGCAGACTGAAGACTTTAATCTATTTAGCCGTATGGCAATACTGAGTTCAATCAGCCAGGCCGCCAATGAAGCCAACATTTCAGTTTCAGTTGCCAGTGCCCGCCTTATGCGACTCGAACAACATTTAAAAGTTCGGCTTTTTCATCGCACCACGCGACAGCTTCACCTGACACAAGAAGGTGCGATGTTGCTTGAACAAGGTCATCCACTACTCCAACAATTTAATTCATTACTTAATCAATTGAATACTCAGCCGCTAGTACTTTATGGCACGCTTAAAATCACGTGCTCTGAAGTCTTTGGCAATCGTATTCTCAGCCAAGCATTCGCAGCGTTTGCTCAAAAACATTCAAATTTAACTTTAGATATTGAACAAACAGATCAGAACTTAGATTTAATCAGTTCAGGGATCGATCTTGCCATTCGTATTGGACAACTTGAGAGCTCATCATTAATTGCTAAACCGCTGAGTTTAAATAAACGTATTCTGTGTGCATCGCCAAGCTATATTGCACAGACGGGCGAACCAAAAACGCTAGATGATTTATCTCGGCACAACTGTATCTTACAAAAATATCCCAAGGGGCTAATGCAAACTTGGAATTTTGTTCAAGAGCAGCAGGTCATTCAAATCCCTGTCTCAGGTCATTATCAAATTAATTCGGGTGAAGGTGTGCGCCAAGCTGCACTGGCAGGTTTAGGTATTTCGAATCATTCTTTATGGCATGTAGACAATGACCTGCAATCTGGCCGTCTCATTCAAATTCTGCCGAGCTTGCAAGTCCAAAGTACCGCTATCTATGCAGTTATCCCTCATCGAAATTTTGTACCCGTAAAAGTTCAGGCCTTAATCCAACATTTAGAGCAGTATTTCCAACATGACTTTCCGTGGTTTATTTCACCCAATTTAGCTAAATAAATTCTAGGTTTAGCATAAGTTACTGTTATGTGGCTCAATTACAGGCGGCAATTCTTCATTCAAACTACTTAACATTTCACGCTCGATATTTCTCACGATAGAGTCAAGCGGTAAGTCATTTTCTTGTAGTCCAAAAGGTTCTTCGAGTTCTGCACTCAAAGCGTCTAAACCTAAAAATAAGTAAGCGATTAAAGCCACGATCACAGGTGTCCAGATGCCTAGACTAGCTTCCAAACTAAAAGGCAAAATCAAACAAAATGAATATACCGCCCGATGTAATAGCACCGAATATGAAAATGGTAATGGTGTACTCATAATTCGGTCACAACCTGCATGGATATCTCCCATCGCAACGGTATGTCGGGTTAAAGTGCTATAAATAATATCGCTGATTTGTCCCTGCTTATAGTTCTGAACTAAGTTCTTTTGAATTATTTCCAATAAGTACTGTGGCGCATTGATATGTTGAGTACATTGCTGCCACTGTTCGGCTGTCAGTTGAACCTTATCTTGAAAATGCGCGATAGGCTGGCTCTGGTGGCGTAAACGATCTCGTAATAAATAACAAAATAGCATGACACGGTACATTAAGACCTTACGCTGATTGTCATCTAACACATAACTATCTCGGATAATATGCCGTGTATTGGCAATTAAAGCGCCCCAAAGTTTACACCTTCCCACCAACGGTCATAACATGCCGTATTTCTAAAACTTAAAAATATTGAAAGAATCACACCAAAAATCGTAAAACCTATTGCTGGTACTTCAGGCAACATCAAAAAATGCGCTGCACTTAAATATACCAATAATGCAGATAAACAAACCACCACCATCAGTGCAGGCATTACTTTTGGCAAAATTGTGCCATGCCAAGCAAAGAGTAATTTGAAACTGTTATTTTTATTACGGATGATCACGGTGATAGATCCCTTAAATGCGTGAGAAATCAAAATCCGAAGCAGATAAAAGCCCAACCGAAGTTGGGCTTTTATCTTAGCGAAAACATAATGAGCCTTTATGCACTCTCACATTTCGGGCTCATATCAATTTCACACACAGGTATTATTTAGCTGGCTTAAAGCTATCTTTTAAGTCCAAAATACGGTTAAACACAGGTTTTTCGCTTGTATGATCATATTGATCTGCAACAAAGTAGCCTTCACGTTCGAACTGGAAACGATCTTCAGGTTTAGCTTCAGCTAGCGTAGGCTCAATCACAGCTTGAACCACTTTTAATGATTCAGGTGTTAAGTTAGCGAGGAAGTCATCACCTACTTCAGGATCAGATTCTGTAAATAAACGGTCGTAAATACGAACTTCAGCTGCAACACCTTTACTCGCAGAAACCCAATGCACGACACCTTTCACTTTACGGCCTTCAGGGTTTTTACCTAAAGTTTCAGGATCAATTGAACATTTCAGCTCAACCACTTCACCATTCGCGTCTTTAATCACTTCATCACACTTAATCACATAAGCATGACGTAAACGTACTTCACCGCCCGGAATAAGACGTTTAAAGCCTTTCGGTGCCACTTCTTCAAAGTCTTTACGGTCAATGTAAATATCTTGTGTCAATGGAATGATACGGTCGCCCATATCTACGTTTGGATGGCGCGCATGGCTTAAATCCATTGCTTCAGGCAAGTTGGTTAAAGTCACTTTTAGTGGATTTAACACAGCCATACCACGAGCAGCAGTATTTTCTAAAGACTGACGGATGCAATATTCGAGCATTGCAACATCAACAATACTACCATCAACTTTAGTAACGCCAACACGCTTACAGAAGTCACGTAGACCTTCAGGTGTAAAACCACGACGACGCATACCGACAACAGTTGGCATACGTGGATCATCCCAACCATTTACAAATCCGCCTTCAACCAATTTACGTAATTTACGCTTAGAGGTAATGGTGTAATCGACATTTAAACGGCTTGACTCATACTGACGCGGTACAGCTGGTGATTTAACTTTTTCTACAACCCAATCGTAGAATGGACGGTGATCAACAAATTCTAATGTACAAAGTGAGTGCGTTACGCCTTCAATGGCATCTGATAAAGGATGCGCATAGTCGTACATTGGATACATTTTCCACTTATCACCAGTTTGGTGATGTTCTGAATGTAAAATACGGTACAAGATAGGATCACGCATATGAATGTTAGGTGATGTCATATCAATTTTGGCACGAAGGACAGCCTGACCTTCACCTAACTCGCCGTTACGCATCTGCTCAAAACGCGCAAGGTTTTCTTTTACAGAAGCATCACGTTGTGGTGAGTTTTTTCCTGGTTCTACGAAGTTACCACGGTTTAAACGAATTTCTTCTGGTGACTGCAAATCGACATAAGCATCGCCTTGTTCAATCAATTGAACTGCCCAAGTATAAAGCTGATCAAAATAGCTTGATGCATAACGTGGCTCGCCGTTCCACTCAAAGCCTAACCATTTCACATCGTTGGCAATACCATCTACATATTCTTGTTCTTCAGCATCTGGGTTCGTATCATCAAAACGCAGGTTACATAAACCATTGAACTCATCTGCAATACCGAAGTTTAAGCAAATCGCTTTAACATGACCAATATGTAGATAACCATTTGGTTCTGGCGGGAAACGTGTCACCACTTTCTGGGTACGACCGGCAGATAAATCATCAGTAATGACCTGACGTACAAAGTCTAAGCCAGGCTGTTGTTCCTGCTGCGCAGCTTCGACAGGGGCATTGCTATTTATTGTCGGATTGTTAGGCAGGGATGAAACAACATCATTTGGCTTCATGGTAATAAAATCACTTATAAATTGAAAAATAGGACAATTAAAACGCTTTTCTTCATTTTTAACAAAGAAAGTAACGTTTTTACTTGCCTTGTAGTTTACAGTTTGCTTATGCTTCTCACAACCAAAAAACCCATGGCTTTCATGTCCATGTATAGGAGATTACACAATGAGTTTTCCTCAAGTTGAATTAAACACCAATAAAGGTCGTATTGTTCTTGAGCTTAACACTGAAAAAGCACCTAAAACTGCTGAAAACTTCTTACAGTATGTTCGTGACGGTTTCTATGACGGCGTTATTTTCCACCGTGTAATTGATGGTTTCATGATCCAAGGCGGTGGCATGGATGAAAACTTCAAAGAAAAAACGACTCGTGATTCTATTGAAAACGAAGCTGACAACGGTTTAAGCAACGAAGCTGGCACAATTGCTATGGCTCGTACACAAGCACCTCACTCTGCTTCAGCTCAGTTCTTCATTAATGTGAAAAACAACTCTTTCCTTAACCACACTGGTAAAACAGCACAAGGTTGGGGTTATGCAGTATTTGGTAAAGTAACTGAAGGTCTTGACGTTGTTGATGCGATCAAAGGCGTTCGTACTGGTAACCGTGGCTACCACGCAGACGTTCCTCTTGAGAACGTTGTGATCGAATCAGCTAAAATCATTTCTGAATAAAAAAACGTCCTCTCCATTCTTTATGAGTTTTAAAGCATCGCTTTAAAATGGAGTAATGAAAAAGGTTTCTCTATCTAGAGAAACCTTGAGGATGCTAAGGAAAAGATCCGTGACCTATCTGTTTATCTCTGATTTACATTTGTCACCTGAACACCCTCGACTCGTTCGGGGGTTTTTAGCTTTGTTAGATCAATACAAAAATCAAAATACCCAGCTTTATATTTTAGGCGACTGGTTTAATGCATGGATTGGTGATGACTTCACTGCCCCGTGGTTAGACGAAATCATTCATGCCTTAAAAGTTTTTACCGAAGCTAACAATCAAATTTACTTTCAAGTCGGCAATCGTGATTTTGCACTGGGTCAAAAATTCTTAGATAAATTTAACGGCCATTTACTTCAAGACATTGATCATCTAAGCATTGGGACAATCAAAATCCGTTTAGAACATGGTGACTTACTCTGTACCGATGATGTGTCTTACCAGAAATTTCGAAAGATTATTCGCAATCCACTTTTACTCGGCTTTTTAAAAAGTCTGCCGCTGAGCTTCAGGCAAAAAATTGCCAATGGCTTCCGTAAAAAAAGTGCCGAAACCAAGCAAGTGAAGTCCTATGACATTATGGATGTAAATGCACAAGCTGTAAATTTGGCGCTAGAAAATGTCGATGTATTGATTCATGGACATACGCATCGCCCAAATATTCATCAGATACAAGATAAAAAACGAATCGTTCTAGGTGATTGGCGTGAACATGAAGCGCAGATTTTAGAAATTCAGCTTGAACAAACCATCCACTCCCTAGAATTAAAAAAGTGGTGTTATTAAACACCACTTTTTTATAGAACTAAGTTTAAACTTTTATTTCTATTACAAACGATACATTTGATTAATGCCTGTATAGAAACTTTTACCATCCATATTTAACGGTAAAATTTGTCCCGATTCAAGCTCAACCATTTGACCAACATCCACCATAATAAAACCATTCGGTGTACTTTGCTTACGTTGTAACGGAATTAATTTCACACTGATTTCGCCACCATTTACAGCGGTAGCGATATAACTTTCATTTAAATTTTTCAAAATATTCACTCATGATATGAGCTTTTGTGATTGAACGCGAAGAGATTAATAAAAACAAATTTAATAATATTTCTGTTGTTACAGTATGTGGGTACATCAATTATTTTCAGATTCAAATTAATTAAAACGACTGAAAAAATAAATCACAAAAAGCTAAAAAAAATAGTAAGAACAATACTTACTCTGAAGTGGCCGTTTTATACACCATTTCCAACAAAAAAGCAAATTTATATAACATGCATCTGCTAAAAATAGTCTTATCAATATAACTCACAACTTAAATTAGCTGTTAGCTTTTAAACACTACCAAAAATTATAGTATAGAAAAAGCGACTTCATCAGCCGCTTTTTCAGATATATATGTATTTAAATTTTAGAAATTTAATAACCACCTTCAGATTTTACAATAGGCGCATCTGCTTTGTATTTAGATAGCAATTCTTTTAGCGAGTTCATTAACACACTGGTATCAACGCCCACAGCTACAAATTCTGTTCCGAGCTCCAAGTACTTTTGAGTTGCTTCGTGCAAGGTTGATAATATCCCTGCTGCCTTCCCCGCGGCACGAATACGTTGAATTGCATTAATGACTGTTTTTTGTACTTCAGGATGATTTGGATTACCTTGATAACCCATCGTTGCAGACAAATCTACAGCACCAATAAATACACCATCAATGCCTTCAATTTTTAAAATTTCGTCTAGGTTTTTTATCCCTTCTACAGACTCAATTTGAATCAATAGGCAAATATTTTCATGTGCAGTCGCATAGTAGTCTGTGATGCTGTTCCAACGTGTCGCACGTGCAAGTGCCGCTCCTACACCACGTATACCCTCGGGTGGATAACGCACTGCTTTTACCATCAATTCAGCCTGTTCAACGGTCTCAATCATTGGTATTAACAGGGTCTGTGCACCAATATCTAATAATTGTTTAATCAGTTGCACGCTACCAATTGGTGGTCGTACGACTGCTTGTGAAGGATAAGCGGCAATACTTTGTAATTGTGACAATGTGGTACGCAAATCACTTGGCGCATGTTCTCCATCAATTAACAACCAGTCATAACCTGCATTGGCTGCAATCTCAGTTCCATAGGCATCCGCTAGGCCCACCCACAAACCAATCTGCTGTTCGGTTTTTAGCTTCTGTTTAAAATGATTGGTGTAATCCATCGCTGTTTACTCATGCTAAAACTATGATTCACTCATCTTGATTAAACGCCTTTTGGCAAAAAGTACCAATAGCATTTATCTATGTCATGATTTTATATAACTCTAATACAGTAATATTTCACTATAAATTGTTATATTTAGCTCTATTCCCCACAGCTTATACGACTAAGATCTATTGTTGGAAAATAAACTGCTTAGACCTCAAGTGCTTAAATCCGTTAAAATAACGCTATATCTAATTGGAGAATTACGATGGATTTGTTAAACGTATCAAAACAACGCTACACCACAAAAGCTTACGATCCTAAAAAAAAGATCCCACAAGAACAATTTGAGCGTTTATTACAAATACTACGTTTAGCACCATCATCAATTAACATTCAACCATGGCACTTTTTTATTGCAGATAATGATGCTGCTAAACAACGCATTGCCCAAGCTCTTGTTGGCAAATATGCCTATAACGCACCAAAAGTTTTGGACTCATCTCATACGATTTTATTTTGTACTAAGGCGGATATTACTTCTGAACATTTAGACAATCTTTTAAACCAAGATGACCTCAGTGGTCGTTTTAAAGATGACAAGGCCAAGCAAGGTCAAAAAGATAGTCGTACAGGGTATGTTGACTATTACCGCAATGAAAAAGGTGATATTCAACGTTGGGCTGAAAATCAAACCTTTATTGCACTTGGTCAAATGCTATTGGCTGCGGGTATTGAAGGCGTGGATGCAACCCCAATTGGTGGTTTTGATGAAGCAATTATTAGCGACGAGTTAGGCTTGACAGAAAACGGCTTAATTCCATCGGTGATTATGACTTTAGGTTATCGCAGCGAAAATGACTTCAATGCAAAATTACCAAAATCACGCCTGAAAGCAGAAGAAATTTTCACACATCTCTAATCTTTCTATAAAACCGACGAAAGGGGCTTTAAAGTCCCTTTTTTGTCATTTCGGGACTTATTAATTAAACATTTATCGCGTATATTTTGCACAAAATAAACTTAGGTCTCTCCCACATGCCGACTTCAATAAAATTACCGATGAAATTTAATTGCACCTCATGTAATACAGTTTATATACAGCGTTATTTTAGCGACATGCTACATAGCTATCCAAACTGCCCTACCTGTCAGAAACCAGGTCAATTGCAAGGGACAATTGAAAAACAAGACCTTTGGAAGCACCCTGTCGCAATTGGCAAATGCTATTTAGAAAATACCCTACAACGCTTTCAACAATTCAGTCGATAAAATAAGTCCAATAAAACAAAGCCCTCTAAACTGAGGGTTTTTTTTATTTTGCATATATTCTGAAACAATATCGCAACTCCATTTTGGCCATTTTTACAGCGACTTGGTCTATTTTTTGCTGAGTTCTATCTATCAAAACAACAATATCAGCGAGGTGAAGCATGTCCTATCTTCTTAAAATGCCCATGAAGTTTGAGTGCACGCACTGCAATCATTGCTATGTTCACCATTATCAATATGAAGATCACCATTACCCGACTTGCCCTGATTGTCAGAAAGCCGGCTTATTAATGGGTGTCGCAGAAATGGGAGATGTGTTCCATCATCCAATGATATTTGCGTCAAGCTATCTTAAAGAGACATGGCATATGCTAAGCAAACGACACTCATAATACCGGCAATCAAACCAAATACCGTTGCAGTTCTGAGGCGCTCTTTAAAGATGATCAGTCCTGCAACTACACCAAAAATCACCACCAAAATATTCATTCCTGCGAAAACAACTGCAGGTGTTTCTTTTAATAACATATGTGCTTTTACATAAAGTGCAATATTGGCAAAATTAAGTACCCCAAGTCCCAAACCTGCGATGATATTTTTAGTTTGACCTAAATTACTATATTGGACGAGGTTATAAATCGACGACAGGATAAATGCACAAATAAAGACCAAATTGAGTGTTACAGCAAACTGCATGCCCAAACCCGATGCGAATTTTAGCAATACATCAATCAATGCATAGCCTGCCCATACACTTAATAAAAAAATAATCCCCGAATTATCATTATTGGCATTGCCTTTTCGTTGTGAAAATAAGATCAGCAGTACTGCCAATACACCTAATGCGATGCCAACCAACTTGATCGCATTAAAATATTCGTTAAAAACAAAATAAGCAGCACAGAGCGATAAAACCACAGATAGTCGCTGTGCAAGTTCAGTCTTTAAAATACCAGCTGTTTGCAAAGAGCGTGCAAGACAGTAAAAAATTGCCGGTAATAGGACACCCAATGCGACAATTAAAATCCATGGCGTTTTATATATGGAGATGTGTGCTAAGTCTGGCTTAAACCATAAAAAGCACAGTAAACTTGCCGAAGCATAATTCCACGTAATCATTTGTACAGGGTTAAAACCTTTCGCTCGACATGCTTTCAGTACGATCGAAACAAGGACACTGCATATTGCCGCAGCAAAAATTAATTCCATTGCATGCTCTTGTTATTAAAGTGAAGTAAATAAACAGTTTTTTATTATGATAAAGAAAAGCCCACATGAAGTGGGCTTTTCTTACAAAATAATCGATCTATGAAAGATTATTTATAGTGACTCACCATTTTCTCTAAAGAAATTGGGCGAATCTTGTCAGCATTACCTGCTGTACCGAATGCTTCGTAACGGTCGATACAAATTTGTTTCATTGTATCTACAGTCGCAGCAAAGAATTTACGTGGATCGAATTCAGCTGGTTTTTCAGCCATCATACGACGCATTGCACCAGTAGAAGCAAGACGTAAATCAGTATCGATGTTAATTTTACGAACACCGTGTTTGATTGCATCTACAAGTTGCTCTACAGGAACACCGTAAGTTTCGCCGATGTTACCGCCATATTCATTGATTACAGCTAACCATTCTTGTGGCACTGAGCTTGAGCCATGCATAACAAGATGCGTATTTGGTAACGCAGCATGAATTTCTTTGATACGGTCAATTGCTAGAATGTCGCCTGTAGGTGGACGTGTAAATTTGTACGCACCGTGTGAAGTACCTACTGCAATAGCAAGCGCATCAACATTCGTATCTGATACGAATGAACGAGCTTCTTCAACAGATGTAAGTAATTGAGAATGGTCAAGAACGCCTTCAGCGCCTACGCCATCTTCTTCACCCGCCATACCTGTTTCAAGGCTACCTAAGCAACCAATTTCGCCTTCTACAGAAACGCCACATGCATGTGCCATTGCAACTGTACGACGAGTAACGTCTACGTTGTATTCGTATGAAGTTGGAGTTTTACCATCTTCACCAAGTGAACCATCCATCATTACTGATGAAAAGCCAAGTTGAATCGAACGTTGACATACGTCAGGGCTTGTACCATGGTCTTGGTGCATAACCACTGGAATGTGTGGCCATTCTTCGATCGCTGCCAAAATCAAATGACGTAAGAACGGAGCGCCTGCATATTTACGCGCACCCGCAGATGCTTGTACGATTACAGGTGAATTCGTTGCATCTGCTGCAAGCATAATTGCACGCATTTGTTCTAAGTTGTTTACGTTGAATGCTGGTACGCCGTAAGCATGTTCGCCGGCGTGATCCAAGAGCTGGCGCAATGAAATAAGAGCCATAATATCCTCCCAGGTAATGCCGCATATTCTACATGTTCAATCATTTCAATTCAGCAACAAATAACACTATTTAAAAAAAAACCCTGCATTTGCAGGGACTTTTTAAATAAACACTACATTCTTAATGCGCAGCAGCTTCAGAACCCGCTGTTTCAGCATCAGCAGTCGCTTCATCCGCGGGTGCATTCGCTACTTCTGCAGGAACATCTTGATTTTTCTCGTCTAATACAGGCTTATCAAGTGCATCAATGGCTTTTTGCTGCTCAGGTGTAGTTTGTACATCATCAGTTGCAACAGCAGAAGCTTCTGTGCCCGCTGCTGGTGCTTGTTCTTTTTTAGCACAAGCTGTAAGTGTTAATGGTGTAATCATAAGAACAGCTAAAGCTAATTTTAATTTCATTGGTGTTACCTACTGCAACGTCTTAAGTATTGTGAAGAATTTTATTGCAGAAATATTGCACTTTGATGACGCTCAAATGAATAGCCATAAAAAAAGGCTAACCGAAGTTAGCCTTTTCAATGAATACACTATCTTATTGAAAATTTTAAATTATGCGCGATCAAGCAATGCAGCAACTGCAGGAAGTGTTTTACCTTCAACAAATTCAAGGAATGCACCACCACCTGTAGAGATGTAACCAATTTTGTCTGCAACTTCATATTTATCGATTGCAGCTAAAGTATCACCGCCACCTGCAATAGAGAAACCAGCAGATTCAGCAATTGCTAAAGACAAAGTTTTTGTACCTTCACCAAATTGATCAACTTCAAACACACCTACTGGGCCATTCCAAAGAATAGTTTTAGACGTTTTTAAGATTTCAGCAAATGCTTTTGCAGTTTCTGGGCCGACATCTAAAATCATGTCGTTATCAGCAACGTCTTCAACTTTTTTCACAGTTGCTTTGGCTGCTGCTAATGAACCCAAGAAATCATCAAAGTTGATTTCTGAAGCATCTGCAACCACGACGTCAGTTGGAAGTGGCACTGAAACTTTTGCAGCAATTGCTTTTGCTGTATCGATTAAATCATTTTCACACAATGATTTACCTACGTTGAAGCCTGCAGCAGCTAAGAAGGTATTCGCAATACCACCACCAACAATCAATTGATCACAAATATCAGAAAGTGAAGTTAATACATCTAACTTAGTTGAAACTTTTGAACCAGCAACAATTGCAACCATTGGTGTTTCAGGTGTTTTAAGCGCACGACCTAAAGCATCTAATTCAGCAGCAAGTAACGGGCCAGCAGCCGCAACTTTTGCACAACGTGCTACACCTTCAGTAGATGCTTCTGCACGGTGTGCCGTACCAAATGCATCCATAACGTAAACGTCACAAAGTGCAGCATATTTAGCAGCCAATTCAGGGTTGTTTTTCTTTTCACCGACGTTGAAACGGCAGTTTTCAAGTAATACAACTTGACCAGCTGCGACTTCAACACCATCTAAATAATCAGTAATTAATTGAACTTCTTGACCCAAAGCTTCTGTTAGGTAAGCCGCAACAGGTGCTAGAGATTGTTCAGCTTTAGGTTCACCTTCAACAGGACGACCTAAGTGTGAATACACCATTACCGCAGCGCCTTTTTCTACCGCTGCTTTAATTGTTGGCAATGCTGCACGTAAACGCGCATCACTTGTAATCACGCCATTTTTAACCGGTACGTTTAGATCTTCGCGGATCAAAACACGCTTACCTGCCAAATCGAGGTCAGTCATACGCTGAAAGTTCATGTATTGCTCTCTTTATTTATGTCAAAACGCCACGATTTTAAATGATTATGCAAAAAAACGTTAGCTTCTTTTGCAGAAAAGCTATGCAGGCGAAAAGTTTTGTTATGATAGGCAAAAGCCTTATAAAGATTCAGCGTTTATGTCGATTCATCCAGACCCTAAAATAAATCGTTTAAATGTTTTGGGCGAGCCGCTCGCCAGTTGTTGTTTTGATCCAATCACGGGTTATTTTAGAAATGGTTTTTGCCATACAGCAACGACTGATTTAGGTCAGCACACCATGTGTGTACAGATGACATCTGAATTCTTAAACTTTTCTCAAAAAGTTGGTAACGATTTAATCACACCCTTACCCGAAGTCGGTTTTCCAGGCTTACAGCCTGGTGACTTTTGGTGTATCTGTGTGACCCGCTGGGTGGAAGCATACCAAGAGGGTTTTGCTCCACCTGTTAAATTACAAGCGTGTCACCAAGCGGCGCTTTCATATGTTCCGCTTGATGTACTTATGGAATATGCAGTGTAATGAGTACTCCCAAAATCATATTGGCTTCTAGCAGCCAAACCCGTAAAGACCTCATGGACCGTTTACGGATTGATTATCACTCAATCGTACCAGATATAGATGAAAGTCCCCGTGGTGAAAACCACGCAGACGAGTTAGCAAAGCGATTGGCTTTTGAAAAAGCACGTGCTATCGCCGCACAATATCCAGAAGCTATCGTGATTGGTTCAGACCAAGTCGCTTGGCGTGAAGGCGCACCAGATATTTTTATTGGTAAACCGCTATGCAATGAAAAAGCCATCAAACAGCTTCAAGCCAACTCAGATAAAATCGTTTATTTCAGTACTGCACTTAGCGTTCAGCAACAATCGACTGGGTTTGAACACACCTTGGTTGAACATTACAAAGTGAAATTTCGTAAGTTGGGCTTAGCGGAAATTGAACGCTATGTTGAAGTTGAACAGCCTTTACACTGTGCAGGTAGCTTCAAATGTGAAAGTTTAGGTATCAGTCTTTTTGAAGAAATGATCGGTCAAGACCAAACAACACTTATGGGCATGCCAATGATTAAGCTCTGTAGTATTTTACGCGACCTGAAAATACTAGTGCCTTAAGCAAAAAAAGCAGCCATTGGCTGCTTTTTTTATAATTTAAAAATATGGAGTTAAGCAATAATAATTTGATGCTGATCTAACAATTGCTGCAATGTTAGCCCCTGCTGATTTTCAAGTACTAACAAGGCGGTTGATGTGAACTTCTCACCGTCACCATCACGGTCAACTTTTAAAACCACATGATTATTTTCATCTGCTTCAATTTGTATAAATTTTTCAATATCAGTTTGATTTACATCAAATAAGCCATCGAAGAATTTTTCCCCAAACTTAATGACATCAAAATCTGCTAGAGAAGTACCTTCATTTTGATGACCTAAATTAAAGTCTATCCAAAGATCAGCATCATGACCTGCTGTCGCATCTGTATCATCCAATACCTCGTAAATGACAGTGTCGACACCTAATCCACTCGAAATTAAATCATTTCCTGCACCAGCATGAATTTGATCATTACCAGCACCCGCTGCTATTAAGTCATTACCACTTCCCGCAAAGATTGTGTCATTCGCACCATGGGTATCGTTATTATGAATAAATGACCTAAATTCAGTACTCAAATAATTATAAATAACATCATAGCTTAGAGAGTCACCCGCTTTCAGGGTACTTTTTAGATATTCCTCTAGTACTGCATAACCAGACCCTTGAGGTGCAACGCGTTCATCCCACTGTAAATGATCGGTATTAATCGTGTCTGCAAAAATAATGTCATGACCATCCCCTGCATAAATTACATCAGGACCAACATTATGCATTTCAGACTTTATTTGACCATTAATTAGATAAGACATTAGCTCATCAGGATTTTGTAAAACTTGAGCTTCTCCTTGACCCGCAGTCACTTTTGCACCATTAGCATCAGTATTATCATATTTGGTCAAAGTAGTGACTTTAGGGTTAAGAATCCCCGCAGCAAAAACTTTAGATAATTGATCTAGTTGCTTAAATAAACTATTGGTATCTCGACCATCATCGGTTTGTGGTTCGCCATCAGTAATAAAATACGTTTGGTTTTCATAAAAATTACCTTCAGCCGCAAGCGAGTTAAACCACGTTACTGCTTGATCAAATGCTTCACCATAATCAGTTCCACCCGAAGTTTGCTCAGGCCTTAAAAATGATGCAGCTTTATAAAAAGCGACGATATTTTTTTCAATCCATTGCTCTAATTCTGCCGTTTTTAATGAATTTTTTAAATCTGATGCCGAGATCTCAAACGATTTTCGATTCCCTTCATAACCTTTTGAACTAAAAGTCATTATTTTTAGATTTATATTTCCATCATGCTTAGATAAAACATTACTAAAATAATTCAGTACATCTTGAACCATCTCTGCATGAGAAACATCTTTACCATTATGTTTAATCAGATCCGCCATACTTCCAGATAAATCAATCAACATTGCGACATTATAGTTTTGGCCAGCTTCGGTAAATGTATGTAGACCACCAATATCCCCCACAATGACATCATTACCAGCCGTACCATTTAATACATTACTGTCATTCGTACCAACTGAAATAGATCCCTTTTCATCTTCAATTTCCCAGGTCGGCGGTTTTACAGGATCTACAGGATCTACAGGATCTACAGGATCTACAGGATCTACAGGATCTACAGGATCTACAGGATCTACAGGATCTACAGGATCTACAGGATCTACAGGATCTACAGGATCTACAGGATCTACAGGATCTACAGGATCTACAGGATCTACAGGATCTACAGGATCTACAGGATCTACAGGATCTACAGGATCTACAGGATCTACAGGATCTACAGGATCTACAGGATCTACAGGATCTACAGGATCTACAGGATCTACAGGATCTACAGGATCTACAGGATCTACAGGATCTACAGGATCTACAGGATCTACAGGATCTACAGGATTAGGATTCGATGGTGTCACTGGGTTGTCAATATCTACTTCTGGTAATTCTGGCGTTTTCTTATCATTATTAGAACTACCACTTGAACCACCACCAGCAGCCAAACCACCAATAACAGCCGCACCGCCAGCCAACCAAGGCCAAAGAATCATTTGATCAGAAGTTGCAGGAAGTAATACTTCAATATTAGGAATTTGTTTATATAAACTCGAAACTTGTTCAAACCAAAAGAGCTTACCGTCTTCATCTTCAAAAACAATATCTGAAGTTAAGCCGTCTTTATTTTTTACATAAAAATTTTCTACAACAAGTCTCTGGCCATTTTTTAATACCACAATAAGCGTATTGCCTTCTTGTAATAGCTCAGAGACATCAGACTTATCAATTTTAGCGTGAACGATTGAAATAGCATCTAAAACAACGTTTTCAGTTTCTAGATTAACTTTTACACGAGTAAGCTTATTTACGATTTGAATTGTTTGCATTTTCTTAACTAGCTATCTGTTTCCCCATGTTTCATTTTGTATTCTTTTTGTACTATATGTCAAAGTAATCGTATTTTTCACATATTTATTGACGCAAATCACAGTTTGCTTTTACATGAACTTTCAAACATTAAACTTATGTTTTATAATATTTTTTATTGATACATATATTACAAAATTATTTCCATACAACTAAAATGTAATTTTTTTATTACATCATTCACACTTTTTAAATATGTAACAAAACTTAACAAATGTGCTTTTAGCATCTTATGCGCTAGTTTTATTCACCTAAAAAGCCGCCTTGCACTTGTTAGGTTCTCAAGCGACAATATTAAAAATTTCGTTGGTTATTTTTCATGTCTCTACCTTTAGACGTCCTCGGCGGTATCACTGCTGAACAATTTCTTGCTGAATATTGGCAAAAGAAACCGCTTTTAGTACGCAATGCCCTTCCTGATATCGCAAATATTTTAGAACCCAAAGATGTTCTAGAATTGGCCTTAGATGAAAACGTCACAGCTCGCCTCATCAAGCAAAAAGACCGTGATCCAAATCAATGGTCAGTTAAGACTTCACCCTTACTCAAAGCTGATTTTCAAAAGATGCCTAAGCTATGGACTTTACTTGTTCAAGCTGTCGATCATTATTCTTTTGATCTTTCAGAGTTTTGGAAGCAATTTTCTTTTATCCCTCAGTGGCGTCGTGATGACATTATGGTGTCATATGCCGAAAAAGGCGGATCTGTCGGTAAACACTTCGATTTTTACGATGTGTTTTTAGTTCAAGGTCATGGACATCGTCGATGGCAGCTTGGCCAAATGTGCGATGCGGAAACTGAATTTGTTGCAGGCCAGCCACTACGTTTACTGCCTGAAATGGATATCAATTTTGATGAAGTTTTAGCGCCAGGCGATTTACTTTATGTTCCACCAGGCCTTTCACACTACGGCGTTGCTGAAGATGAATGCCTTACATATTCATTTGGTTTCCGTATGGCAAATGTCACAGAGATGATGGATCGTGTCGCTGATAAATTTACTGAAAATCCGCTTCTAAAAAACCCATTACTGGATATTATTCGCAAGCATGTTACCCCTGTTGGTCAAGTCACTGAAAGCGAAATCGAATATTTGAAAGAAAAGCTGTTCGAGCAATTGCAGAACTCAACGGTAATTGAAGATGCGATTATGAGTGTAATGTCAGAATCTAAATATCCTGACAATATTCCAGAAGCAGAAGAAATTGGTACAGGCGACTTAGAAGAGGCTCTTGATCAAGGCTATCAGCTCATGCTTGAGCCAGCTTCGCGTCTGCTTTATACCGAGCAAGATGGTGATATTCTGTTTTGGGCGAATGGTGAAGGCTTGTGTATTTCAGATGAGTTCGCAGTACATCTCAAAACATTAGCAGATGGCCAAAGTTTAATGCTTGATGAAACACTCTACGATGCAGATATTCTTGAGGATATTGCAATGTTACTGAACGAATCTATTCTGATGCTCGTGCCAACTGAATCAGAATAAATTTAATCAACTTAAAAAACTAAAAGGGGCTTAATGCCCCTTTTAGTTTATTTTCTTCCTGAGTGCTTATTCATTAAATTTTCAAATTTATCGGCATTACGCTGCACAATCACACGATAAATCCAAACTATCAAAAAAATGATCAGGGCAAACCAAACATAACGCATAAAGCTATATTTACTTCCTTTTCCCTGCCAAATTTGTAATTCGACATTTTGAAATTGCACATTGCTTGAATTCACTAAATCGAGCTGACTGGTCATATGACTTGGATCATTGGCGGCATTTAAGGAAAATGGATCACCGGCCATTACAAAAACAAAAGCTTCTCCTGCTTTCATTTTTTCTATACGTTCTAAATGATCTACACCAGCTTCCATGTCCATTAGACTTTGATTGCTTTGATTGGCATAAGCATTAAAAGTGTTCACATCAAATTTCACTTTAACATCACCCTCTACCATAGCAGTACCTCGTACAATAATCACAGCACGATAAGGGTTTTGTTCAGAGCGTGTGTATAGTGCAAGGCAAAACTTGGATTATTTGTGACTTGATCTGTTTGTATGGACTGACTTTTGGCCAGCATTTGTGTCAGTTCATCATTGCTTAGATTCGCTTGATGAAAAATAACTTCGCCATACTCGCCTGGTTTAGGCATTGAGTCTGTTGGACTACGACATCCAGACATAAATAAAATGGTCAATAAGACTATCAATACACTCGACATTCGTTGAGGGGTAACCAATATATGAAAATGCATTTTTATTCTTTATAAATTAATTATGCAGCTGATTTTATTTGAATTTCTGCCTGAATAATAGTTGATCCAGCTTGTGAAATAATATTTAATTTCCCACCTATCCGCTGTATACGCATTTTCATACTACGCATTCCTACACTCATCCCATGTGTAGAAACACTTTCAACATCAAAGCCTATACCATCATCCTCAATGATGAGGATTAGTGGCTCATTTTCTTTATGCGTCATTGTGACTTTTACTGTGGTTGCTTTACTGTGTTTAACGATATTGGTTAGGCTTTCCTCTACCACCCGAATAAGCGTAAGACATTGCAATGAAGAAGGACGCTCTTTCCACGCAGCCGGAAAATTCCACTTAGATATTATCTCCATTTCTTCCATCAGTTGGCTAAACCGATGACGAACAGGTGCAATCCACAATAACGGAGAGTCTGGCACTTTGCTGTCTAAGGAAGACCCACTATCAATAATTTGACGCAAATCATCACGTAATAGTTTCAGCATGGATAGAAACTGTGTATTGGGTATATCTTTTTCACACTGATCAACCAAAATCATTGAACGAACAATTGATGCCCCCAAACCATCATGTAAGTCATGAGACAGTTTGATTCGCTCTTGTAGGCGTACATTACTCAATTCAAGCTGATGTTTGTCACTTAAACTACTAAATAACTCATCACTGACTTTTTTCACCTCAAAGGCAAGCTCATCATTAAACTGCTCAATCTTTTGGATATTTCGATTCAGTCGTGCCCCCAAGATAACCACGATGAATAACGTAATAATTGGTGAGGTGTAAGGTGAAACTGGCATGATGCCTTCTTTTGGGAAATACATCAGGATAGCTAGGTCAATTACACCAAAGATCAGCATAGCTGTCAGGCATAAGCTTAAGAAAATAGAGTCTCTTCGTTTGGTTTTGAAGCTTCTATAGCATAAGTAAATATATGTAATGAAATAGAATAAACAATAAAGTAAAAAGATAACGGATGATATATCAGCATTTTTTTCAAAAGGCATCAGCATGACTACAGCAATGAGCACTGCCGTTAAGGTAGTAAACGCGAGCTCTAAGCGTGGAAATTTTTGCCGAATGAAACGCAGCATATAAATACAGAAGCATTGTAAAAACAGCATCCAAAAGATCAGGTTCGCTTTTGCTGAAAAAATTGAGTCTGGATAAGGAAATGTTTCAGTTGTTAAAGCATTAGAGATAAATAATATCCACAGAACAGAAGCCAATGCGAACCAACCAAAACTGGTATCGCTTCGACGCATAATCCAAATCACAAAACAAATAATGCCCAACGTACCAGAGAGAAATACATTGAGTTGCAGGATGGTTCTTCTATGCCATGTCAGTTCATCATGATGCTCCACATTCGACATAACATTATTAAAACCAATAGGGCCTACACCACCATTCATACTGGTATAACCGCTTACATAAATGAGCGTTTCATTATGTTGTTGCTTTATCCCACTGATTGGTAAAATCCAATATCTTGCGACATTCCAACTTTTAGATAATGGTTCTTGCAGATTTTTGTCTGTCCATAACAAATCACCGTTTAAATACACTGTTCCGGCATTAATTAAATATTCAATATTAAATGCGATTGGTTCTGCTAAACGAGCATTATTCTTACATTTCCATGACCAATCTAGCTTATACCAGGCCCCACCTTGGTAGCCTTGCCATGCAGGATCTTCTTTCCAACGATCAGGCAATTCAGCTTTCACCCAACCGTGCCGTGGCAATTCTTTATTTGATGGTGTTTTTGCTTTTAAAATTTCATGGACAGTGACCTGACATTGGTCATTTATTTCATAGACTTGAGCTGCATGAGTAATACAGCCCCACAACAAACCGAGGGCAAATAAAAATATATACCCTCCTTTGCGCATTAAAGAATTCCCATAGAACGCGCTGTACTAACTGCTTTGGTACGTTTAGTAACCGATAACTTACGGTATATGTGCTTTATATGACTCTCAACGGTATATCTAGAAACAAAAAGTTGTTCCGCAATTTCACGATTACTTAACCCTTGGGCAACTAAACACAAAATTTCTTTTTCGCGATTGGTCAATATAGATGACTCAGCGCCTTCAACAATCTCTTGTTCAGGTGCAGGCTCTTCCGTTTCAGAAATTTGTTTTAATATTTCTCTGGCAATAAAAGGATCAATTGGTGCACCACCACGTAAAATGCTGCGAATCGACAATAGAACTTCTGCATCATCTCGTTCTTTCAGCACATAACCCGTTGCACCAGCTTTAATCGCTGAGAATAGGCTCTCCTGCGTACTCCATGCAGAAATCACCAAAATCATGGTATTGCCTTCTAAGGAGCGGATTTTTTCAATAATTTCAACTCCATTTCCATCAGGTAACCCCAAGTCAACCAATGCGAGGGAAATAGGATGAGTATCAATAATTTCGATGGATTCTTTTACATTTTTAGCAAAGAGTAACTCGTCATGTTTATATCCCAGTTCAGTTAAAATTTGACGTAATCGCAACTGGATAATTTCTTCATCTTCAACAACAAGCACTGGGACGGGTAATATTACTTCTGGTGTCATGGCTTATTTCCCCTAAAAATGAAATGTCTTTTACATTATCTTGGTTTATCCCTACAGAATATCCCTATAATTAAGTAAATTTCTTATTTTTATAGATTTATTTTCACCTCTTTGGGATTTTAGCTTGTTTTATAGTTCTAATAGATACTAGTTAATGCTTATTTTTCAAACAATAGAGTACTGCCAAAGAATATGCAACAGTACTCAGGCGAATTCATCCAGTTAAACTTTAACTCGCATATTGTTTTTTAAGATATTGAACAATTTTTTCAGATTCGAATAGTTCGATACCTGTGTTTGGATCTTTCAAATATGGAACTTGAATATTATCCCCCATAATTTTAAGTACTTGCTCACGCTTACCGCCTTTTAAGGGGGTGTATTTACCAGGCTTTAGGCGCAGTGCCGCCAATCCTTGATCCTGCCAGCGTTCTTTAGCCACATTATGAAACTTATGTGCCAGTTCTAATTCCGCAAGCACACTACGGACAATTCGTGTATATGGGCTTGCTTCAAAGCCCCACAATTCAAGCAATTGTGCTGGTGCATCTCGATGAATTACTTTTCGGTTAATCCAAACACCTTGCGCACCATTAATTAACGTTCCTGCATAAGCCACATAAGGTATTTTTGGGTAATGTGCATATTTAGAAGGGGTTTTCCCTGTTTTACCGTAATGTTTAAACAGGTGATGTATGATTTGTTGAGATTCATACAGTTTCTCCCCTGTATTTTCATCAACCAAGAAAGGAAATTGCTGTTTACCACCTAATTTCTGTGTATCTAAGCGATATTTTTTTGCACCTTTAGGACATGGATATACTTCATAGTCCAAATTTAAGGTTGTCAATACTTCACGTACACGACGGCAATATGGTGAACCTTCAAATTCATAAAGTTTCAGTGCTTTTTCTGGCTGTTTTGGATATGGTGTACCTGATGTACCACGACCACCCTCTGCAACGCCTGAAAGGAGTGCTTGAGCCACTTTTATTTGGTGCATTAACATAATTATTCCTTTCTTATTTTACTTAATCTTTTATGGCATCAACCAAGTGAACTCAATTGATGCTGTGTGAAATTGTTTATATCAGCTTAATTTTATAAGTCCACCAATGATTCTTTGGCAATCACAATTCCGTTATTATCTGCATAGACATATTGACCCGATTGGATTGTCACGCCCCCAAAACTGAGTTCAATATTCGTTTCACCCACACCTTGACGGTTGCTCTTACGAGGTATTGCAGCTAGGGCCTGTACACCTAAATCAAGTTCAGCAATTGCATCAACGTCTCGTACGCAGCCGTATATAATCACACCATTCCAATGATTCTTCACTGCAGATTCAGCAATCATATCGCCCATTAAGGCACAGCGCATTGACGCACCGCCATCTACAACGAGGACCTTACCTGTGCCATCAGTCGCCAAAAGTTCTTTTACACGGGAGTTGTCTTCAAAACATTTAACCGTCACAACCTGACCGCCAAAACTTTTACGTGCACCATAACTTTGGAAAAATTTACCATCTAAAGATGGAGTCACCACTTGAATATCTTTTTCTGGATGATCATCAAGTAAATCACACGTTACAAATGGAGCTGTAGCCACGTTTTTCCCCTCATTTCATTTTTAGTATGCGTAAATTATCATAGATCTCAAATTTTTCGGTCTGAGTTTGTGCTGCCTCGACCATAGTATGAGCCACTTGCGCTGCTGTCACTGGCTTAAGTTTAAAAGTATCTGGTACCAAATGCGAAAAACGTGAATACAATTTCTGTATGGCTTGCTCTGCTGGTCGTGACTCATCTCTATCACCCAACAATAATGAGGGTCTTAATATGGCTAGTTGAGCTAATTTTAGACTTTTTAGATAATATTCTAGCTCACCTTTTACCCGATTATAAAAGAATAAAGAGTTAGGATTCGCTCCTGTTGCACTCACAATAATCAGCCCTGTTTCACTGTGTTCCAACAATTCAGCTAAATGTGCATTGATTTTAAAATCGATCGCATAAAAACAATCTTTAGAACCCGCTTTTTTTATGGTTGTACCTAGGCTACTAAAAGCATGTGTATAGTCCAGTACATCTTCTTTGGTTAATAATAAAAAATCTTCCAGTACCAATTGCTGTACTTTGGCGAGTCGTGTAAGTTCCTCATCTCGCCTACGAACGACTGCTGTTATATTCTTACAAGTATCATTTTGGCTTAACTGACGGATCAGTTCACGGCCAACCAATCCTGTTGCGCCGATCACGATCGCATTTTCAATACATTTAGTCATTTTTCATACAAACTCAATGGCTTTGGACTAATCTAACGTTTTCTTTGAAATTTTTCTGCATCAAAAATGTTGTCAAAGCATGTCAAGACTTGACTTAAGCGCTCACTTTAATCACAATATGGCACTTGTTTACGGGCTGGTGATAGTTCTTCTGGAGTTGGTTTTCAGTTGTAATTTCAGCCCGCCCAGACCATCAATTTCAAGGAGTGCACGAGTGGCAAACTCTGCTCAAGCAAAAAAACGTGCTCGTCAAAACGTTAAAGCACGTCAACACAACGCAAGCTTACGTTCTATGGTACGTACTTATCTTAAACGCACAGTAGCTGCTATTGCTGCTGGTGATTACGCTGTCGCTTCAGAAGCTTACAAAAAAGCTGTACCTGTAATCGACCGTATGGCTGATAAAGGCATCATCCATAAAAACAAAGCTGCTCGTCATAAGAGCCGTTTAAATGCACAAGTTAAAGCTTTAGCTAACTAATTTGTTGCGATGAAAAAAGCCCTTTTTAGGGCTTTTTTTGTTTTTGTGTTTTTCTATTTTCTAATTTTATTTCAGTTATAAAAAAAGCCCTCGTTTGAGGACTTTTTTAATTTTATTAACTAAAGGCTAAATGTTACTTATTCAGTAAAGTTAAATTTGTTGAATTTAAATAAGCCAATAATAGATTTTGATTTGCTGTTAAATTCGTCCAGCGTTGATTTGCACCACCGGTACAATTATAGCGAATTAAGTCTGCACGATTATTCTGCAATCGCCCTGTATTTAAGTCCATACATTGGCCACTTTGGCGAATGGTTGTAGTTTCAGGATTCATCGTCCAAATTTGATTATCTTGGTTTAAGCTGCAACGTTCCAATGTAATTTTTGCAGAACCCCCATTGCCAGTTAAACACTGCCCCAAATCAGATTTACTGTGGATTCGTCCCACCACATCATAAATCCATTGTTCTGAATCATCTGCCGTACAACCTGTTTGACCACTAATAAAAACATTTAATTTACCATCAGCTAAAGTCTCAGTTTTCAAACAATTCGTACCATTTTTTATCAATGTTGCTTGTTCAAAAACACCATCACGGTTTAATACCAACTTTTGCATAAAACTGGTTAATGCCGTTGATGCTTCAGGCACTTGATTAGATAGATCTTTATAATAAACATTCATCCAACGATTGATACGGTATGCCGTATTTTGCTGGGCTTCATAACGGTCAAATTGCTGACGCGCAACTGAACTTAACAGCGCCTTATCATTTTTATAGGTATCAAACAGCATCTTAGCCGTTGGATCTAAATTCACAACAGCATTGTTCACTTGAGCCACTAGTGCTTGTTCGAGCTGCGGTAATTCAATCGAACGTAAAGCACTATAACCTGCTTCACGGCCTATTTTTACAGCAGGCTTAATCATATCGCTGTAAACTGGAATCACGATATTCGAAAGCAATTTAGCTTCTGCTCCTGCTTTCTTACAATACAAATCTACTGATTTTGGCTGATCGCTAATCGCTAAATTGACATGTAGTTTATTTGCATTTGAACCCATACGGTTCGGCGATAATGCAATGATCTTATTCTGCGATGGATATTGTACATTAAGCCAGCACGATGAACTTACAGTCGCTGTATCAGCAGTCGGTAAATCAAAGACATTCCCCCAGTTACCTCGTGCCGCAGGATATAACAAACCTACTTGTTGTTCAGGGTCATATCCACCCAAAATGGTATACACAGGCACACCTATTTGTTTTGGTTTGAGATAATTACCATCTTGGCTGTTAAACCAAATATCAGAGGATTTCGGTACTTTAGGTTGAGTAACTTCCATGGTGCGGGTTTGTGTATTCCAAAGTTTATACCCAGTTGGAGAGCTTACATCCCATACTGCACGATTGAAATGTGGCTGAATTTTTAAGAATGTACTATAGCCAGTATAGTGGGTATAACGTGAGTAAGTGCTGTTAGGATAACCACCAGCCATAGAGTCACGGCCATAAGGGAATAAGTTTTTAAAATTTGGCGTACCTGTACTTGCATCCCATAATGAAGTCGACGTCCAACTTAAATTACCGCGCATTTTATTACGGTTAGCAATATAGCCCCAACCACTGTCGGCATGGTGAGACGCCCAAAAGTAATTCGTCACGCCATCCGTGGTTACAGCACCTGGATAATGACCAAGTCCATAATGATGTCCAATTTCATGACTAAATTCATTACCGACCGAATCAATTAAGGTCAACATACCGTTACCACCACTGAGACCATGGTTGTTATAACCATTGGCATAGCGACCACGTGAATGGTGTGTTATCACAGATTGAGTCAGTTGTGGTTGAGATTGACTTGACATTGAAGCGCTCGTCACCCCCCAGTTAGCAAGATTAATGCCTACACTAAACGTTGATTTCCCCACGTTTTCACGCATATCACCTGCATATACCCCTCCATCACCCGCACTGGCTTCGTTATAAATAACACCCGATGCTACGATCACTTTATCAAGTTGGATATCATCGTACTTGGCAACTGTCATTGCCGCCGCAGGAATAGTTTGGAAATAATCTGTACCCGCCTTCTCAGGCTCAAGTAACATATAATGTCCATTTGAAACTGGCGGCTCACTTAACATACCTATGCGTATATTATTCAGTACCAATTCACCAGGTGAGGCAAAATCAATTTTTTCTTCAACCAACTCACCACTTCGTTTCTGTGCATCAACAATTTTGAGTTTTAAACCTGGTTTAACTTCATCCCAATTCAGCTTTGTGGTCCACGCACGTTTGCTATAAACCACATCTGGACGACCTTTTTGACCACTTTGATCTGAAAGTGGCATTTGACTTGGGTCATCTAAATTTACTGTTCGAACTAAGCGATTATTTTGATAAATTTCGACTTTTAATTGTCCAATATCCTGCATATCAAGTGTTGGTGTCACAATCAATAACGCATCTTTCTCTGTCGTCAAGCGCGGCATTTTTTTAGCTTCATTACCATTTGGGTCGACAACATGACTTTGCCCAAATTGAACTTGGGCATTGAAACTTCCTTCTAAATCATTTCGTATAACTCGAATTTCGTCATTGGCATCATAATCATAAAAACCTATAGATGTTTCATCTGCCACATCTTGACTTGGTTCCGGATACTTTTGCTGTGTCTCACTCGGTAAAGACTCTCCAGAAGCGTTTTCTGAACCCCCACCTCCACCACAAGCTGTAAGTATGACTGACATAATACAAACACTTAAAGTGTTATATGAAAAACCTATCACAGTTTTCATGTTTAATTCCCCAATACATCGCATATTTGCTAAATTAAGTGATCTATATTTTTATATAAATCAATATTTTATGATTTATTTATGATATTTTTAAAAAGAAATTATTTCAATTGCCGTATTTTGTCAGAAACTGACAGACACTATTTTTCATTATAAAAACAATAACAAATTCAATCATTATGATGTGACTAATGTTTTACTTTTCAACTAAATCATGACACAACAGATGATGTTTAAGATTTTAACCCAGACAAATTTTGTCAACATTATTTTATATTTATAAAATCCATTAAGAAAAAACAAATCCCTTAAAAAAATTATGGTATTTTAAATTAAATGAATTCTTCCAAAATATTTTCCCAATAAGGAATTTTAGAATGATTAATCGCTTTTTACCTTCACTCGAAAAATTTGAAGAAACAAAAAAACAATATATCGAGTACTTCACCGCCAAAGGTGAAAAAGATGTCATTGGAAAAGTTATATCAAATATGAAATCTACTGCAGAAATTCAAGCATCTCAGGGTGTGGATGCATGGCTTGGCTATGGTGTTTATTTACCTGCAATCGAGCGGATTTTTGCTATGCATAAAGGTGAAAGTGAAGCTGATTTTTTTGCTCGCACCCAATATCCACATGATGTCGTTATGGAATACAGTCTAGATGGACATGATTTGGCTACACTCATTGCGGCAGACAAATATAGTCGTATGCACCAACAGCATGTTGCTGTGAATACCAGTCAGTGGCCGCTCAATGAAAATGGTCGAGTGCTGGAATTAAATGATTTTCCAGCACGTATTCGCGCTAAAATTTAGTATTTATTAAAGATAAATTTTACTTAAAGCATCTTAACAATCAGTGAGGTGCTTTTTATAGTTCTATTAAGATGAAATTACGGGTACGCTTGTTGAAATTCACGAATATTCAATTCGTTTAATTCACCACGCCAAATCCATTTCAGTTTTGAGTCTAAGAAAACATCCCCTTCAAACCAAACGAATAAACCTTCCATCATTTTTGGCCAATCTTCGCGTGTAACCATATTCTTTCCAGATATGATCGCTAAAATTGCCGCCAAAATTGTGTCGTGGCTCACTGCAAGACTTAAACCATAATCATTGGTCGGATGGGTGTTGTAAATTAGTTCGAGTACATCCACCACCCCATGAATGGGTTGTTTCATTCCTGGTAATGCATTATTTACAAAGCTATTGATAAAGCCTAAAGCACCTTGCTTTTGAAAAAATGGCCCAGCTTTTTTTATATCTAGTACGAAGCTTCCCGGTTCAACCAATAAACCTTGCTCAATAATTTCAATATGATGGGTATTTGGTTCAATAGTGACATTGTCTGCGCCTTGAATCATCAAAGCCGCCGTATCTACGCAGCGTTGAATCGGGCTCGAAATACAATGTTGGATGACACGATCAGTATTTTCAACTAAATAACTGCCCCATGCTTCAGCTAAATCACGCCCTTGATTGGTCAGTTGTAAATCATAACCAGCCAGTCCTTGTCCCTGTACCACCTCACGTATGGAATGACGGGTAAACAACGTCACCGGCGTCTTTTCATCAGGCAATAAATCAATTGCCTTCAGCATACTAGGTGGGAGCAAGTCTAAAGCCATAATCTAACAGTTCTTAAATAAGCGAGAATTAATCAGTTTGATCACACTATAGCATGATCAAACTTTTGCTCAAGGCTTGTCATCCATCTGCGCAAGCGCTTTTAAGGCCAAATCTTTGATTGCATCATTTTTGTAAGCAATAAAACCATTATTTAATAAACTATCTCGTTGGTTATAAATGAAAGCGCGCCCTTTAAAGTCCACTAAACCTCCACCAATTCGCTCTATTAGACACTGTCCTGCACTGGTATCCCACTCACAAGTGGGATGAAAACGCGGATATAGATCAACTTGATCTTCAAGCATCATACAAAATTTATATGCGCTACCTGCATAATAGTTTGTGTAAGGGCTAAGTCGAGATAATGCAGCAAGATAATCTGCATATTCTGGTTTCGTCCGTGCACTTTGACTCAAACCCACCTGAAGAGTAATACCCAGTTCCGTAGGCGCATATTCAAACCACAATTGCGTTTGCGTATTATATTTCAGTGGCATACCCTTAATAGGACAAATATAAATATTATGTTCACAAGGAATTGCAAGCATTGCAAATGTTGTCTTCTCACCTTCCACTAAACTCAGATTGATTGTGAATTCAGGCCTTTGATGTAAAAATTCTTTCGTACCATCTAAAGGATCGAGCAACCAAAACTTAGTCCATTCATCACGTTTTGATTTATCACCTTCTTCAGACAACAAAGGCAAAGTTGAAATCTGCGCCAATGCTTCGGTGATATAAGTATTTGCACGGTAATCTGCTTGTGTAACGGGTGAATTATCCTTTTTACGCTCTACATCAAATTCAGCACCTGAACAATAACGCTGATATTCTTCTCGCAAAATTTCACAGGCCTGTGTCACAATGGGTACGAGCTGCAAAATCATGGGGTCTTGCGGTGCTGTTGTTGTTATAAACATAGATTACCTATATATGCCAAATTTCTCAGAAAAGCCGACAATTATCTTCGACATGGACGGAACTTTACTCGACCTTGCTTACGATGATTTCATTTGGAATGAACTCTTACCCATTCGGTATGCCGAGCAGCATGGCTGCACCTTAGAGCAAAGCCAACAAACATTGTTCAGCTTTTACCAACAACATAATCATACCTTAAAATGGTATTCATCACGCTTTTGGACATCACAAGTAGGCGTTGATGTTTTGGCCATGCAAATTGAACAAAAAGCTAAAGTGGCTAAACGTGTTGGCTGCACTGAACTATTACAATATCTAAAAGAAAATGGATATCCAATTTGGTTAGCCACCAATGCCGATGCTGCTGGGCTACAATTTAAATTAGAAGAAACAGGTATCGCTCAATACTTTGATGTCATTGTGAGCTCTGAAACCATCGGTCATGCAAAAGAATTTATAGAATTTTGGCAAATCTTACAGCAAACACATACTTTTGATCCTGAAAATTGCTATTTCATTGATGACACTGAAAAAGTACTCAATGGTGCAGAGCAATTTGGCATTCAACAACTTTATTCTATTCTGCAACCATCTACAGGCAAAGCACCACGTGAGACTTGCAAATACCCAATGTTGTCCGCATTAACAGATTTAATCCCTATTTTAGAGGCGCAAGCTTCACAGCAAGACAAGGAACAAAAAAAATATGCGTAAATCAAATCTAGCCGAAGATGCGGTTGGAATGCGTATAGATAAGTGGCTTTGGGCGGCACGCTTTTTTAAAACCCGCTCTATTGCGAAAAACGCCATTGAAGGTGGTAAAGTTCATCAGAATGGTGAACGGGTCAAAGTATCACGTGAAATCCGTGTAGGCATGGAATTGACTATTGCTCAAGGTATTGAAAAAAAAACCGTGGTCGTAAAAGCACTTTCAGATGTGCGAGGTCCAGCTCCGGTCGCACAGTTACTCTATGATGAAACAGAAGTCAGTATTGCAAAACGTGAATTGCTTGCATCACAAAGAAAGTTGCATAATCTTGCGCGACCCGATCATCGGCCAAGTAAAAAAGATCGCCGAGATATTGGTAAATTTAAAAAAGAAAATGATCAACAGTTTGACCAGCAATGGTCTTATAATGATGATTAAGTTAAAGCGTCACAACATGTCGCACCGGTTGTGATTTTCATAGAACAGAAGGATGAATTCTGTCACTATACTCGGGTGGAACAGATTTAAACTGAATACATCCACTTGAGTATATTGTTTCGTGACATCGTATTGAGGTTGTAAGATGGATGATAATAAAAGCAAAGCGCTAAATGCAGCACTAGGTCAAATTGAAAAGCAATTTGGTAAAAACACTGTAATGCGTTTAGGTGATAATACCGTTTTGGCTGTAGAAGCTGTATCTACTGGATCACTTACCCTAGATATCGCACTTGGCATTGGCGGTTTACCAAAAGGTCGTGTAATTGAAATTTACGGCCCTGAATCTTCAGGTAAAACCACAATGACATTACAAGCAATTGCGCAATGTCAGAAAAATGGTGGTACTTGTGCTTTTATCGATGCAGAACATGCACTCGACCCTCAATACGCACGCAAACTTGGCGTAGATTTAGACAATCTATTGGTATCGCAACCCGATCATGGTGAACAAGCGCTCGAAATTGCGGACATGCTCGTTCGTTCTGGCGCAGTTGATATGATTGTTGTCGACTCAGTCGCTGCATTGACGCCTCGTGCAGAAATTGAAGGTGAAATGGGTGACTCACACATGGGCTTACAAGCACGTTTGATGAGCCAAGCACTGCGTAAAATGACAGGTAACGCTAAACGTTCAAACTGTATGGTTATCTTTATTAACCAGATTCGTATGAAAATTGGTGTTATGTTTGGTAGCCCTGAAACTACAACAGGCGGTAACGCACTTAAGTTCTATGCGTCTGTACGTTTAGACATCCGTCGTATCGGTCAAGTGAAAGAAGGCGATGAAATTGTCGGTTCAGAAACTCGCGTAAAAGTTGTGAAGAACAAAATGGCGCCTCCATTCAAAGAAGCGCTCTTTCAAATTCTTTACGGTAAAGGCGTGAACCAAATGGGCGAATTGGTTGATTTAGCAGTTGCTCAAGAATTGGTGCAAAAAGCTGGCGCATGGTATTCGTACCAAGGCAACAAAATTGGCCAAGGTAAAAACAACGTAATTCGCCATTTAGAAGAAAACCCTGAAATTGCGAAAGAACTTGATCGTTTAATCCGTGAAAAACTGTTAACACCTGTTGCTGTGCCTGCAGATGAAAAAGACGAAGCTGAACCTGATTTTTTAGATGCTTAAACTAAACTGATTTTTACATCATAGCAATCTGACTTATTCGTGTGCATGCAAACACCTTTCAGATTAAACTGTAAAACGCCCTTCGGGGCGTTTTTCCTTATGACGTTACTTAATAATGAATGATTCAAAATTTCCCAAACTTTTAGATTATCAAGCACTCAAAGCTCAATATGGTGAAGAGGATATCGCCCCACCTCACACAGAGCACCATAGTGAGCAATCTACTGATGATCGCGTTGACTTTAGTGAAGAAGTCACAGTGCCTGAACAAAAAAAGCCAGGACTCACAGGAACCCGTTTGCGTTCTTATGCTTTTGCTGTATTAACACGCAAAGAATACTCGAAAGCAGATTTGACAGAAAAATTAGCGCTATATGCAGAAGATAGAGATGAAGTCATTGCACTTGTAGATGAACTTGCGCGTGAAAATTATCAAAGTGATCAACGTGTCGCTGAGACCTTACTTTCTAGCCAAAAACGTAAAGGAAAAGGTCCGAACCGAATTAAACTAGCTTTAAAGAATAAGAAACTCAATACAGCGCTAATTCAAGAAGAATTGAAAGAAACAGATTGGAGCATTGAAGCCTATACGCTCAAAGTAAAAAAATTTGGTAAAGCCGTCGAAAAAGATCCAAAGCTCAAGGCAAAACAAATCCGTTTTTTACAATATCGTGGTTTTGACTTAGATACGATTTTTAAAGTCATTACGCGCACAGAGTTGGATGACGATTAAAAAATTAGGTTAATAAAAGCAAGAAAAATGAGGGATAAATGAAATAATGAATAAAATTATTGTTTTATAAAAATGGTGGCAACCCTACCAGCAAAGCTTCGGCACATCATAGTTCTACTACCGTTGCTACCTTCCGGTCCTGGCGGGGTTTGTAGAGTACAATTGCGAAGTAACCAGCAGGGCTACCATTGCAAGAACAGAGTATAGAGAATTTTCCTAAAGTTGCAAGACAAAACATTGCTTTTGTATGACTTCACTAACTGTTTGATTATTTATAAATCAATGTGCATTTAAATTATGTAGAAAGCGTGAAAATTACACCCATCTTATTTACTTTAAAACACAACAACCATGCAAAAGCTTATTGCAATTCATGTGTTTGGCGTTTTTAATGTGTTTATCGTTTTTCAACTCGCTGTCTGTAATAAAAATATTCAGTACAGTGCAACGAGTCACTACATGGAATTTTTATGATGCTTAAAAAGCAAATTCTTGGCGCCCTCACCCTTAGCTGTTCTGGCGTCCTCTTTGCAAACATCCCTATTGAATCGCGCGGTTTGAGCGGGGCAAATAACGGAACTGTTTACACGGCGAATAATACTGCGATCCAAACAGGTGCTGGTTCCACACCTACCCCAACGAATCTCAATTGGCAGCTAATGCAAAAAAACCAACAGCTGGAAAATGAACTACGTACGCTCCGTGGAAAAATGGAAGAACAAGATAACGAAATTGAGAAGTTAAAAAATGAACTGACTAATCGTTATGCTGATTTAGACCAGCGCTTAGAACTATTACAACAAAAAATTGAGCCAACTGAAGACACAGATACTACGGAGGATAATCAACAAGGTACTGCACCCAGCAACTCCTAAGCCACCTTTGACCAATACATCACAGTCCATACCACAAAAAAACCTAAGTTCTTCCGCAACGCAGCCAGTTAATGCTGGTGGAGATCCTCTTGAGCTAGAAAAAGCAGCCTATACAGTTGCTCTAGATGCCTACAAACAAGGTGGTGCAAAAAAAGCGATTGCACCAATGCAAAATTTTATAAAAAATAATCCAAACAGCGTTTATATTGGTAATGCATATTTTTGGTTAGCTGAATTTAATCTCGCAATTGAACCAACCAATTATATTGAAGCGAAAAAGAATTATGGCATTGTCGTAGATAAATATCCCGACTCAAGTCGCGCAGCTCGCGCACTGTATCAGCTCTATAGTATTGCTAAAGATGTCGACCGTAATACGGTACTAGCCACACAGCTAAAAAATAAACTTTTACAGAAATACCCTAAATCGGAAGAATCAGGCTTTGTTAAAAAGTAATTTTTTTAATAGTTTTATTTTAGCAATAAAAAGACACCGCACTTGGTGTCTTTTTTATTTCGCATCACTAATTAACGAACGATACCACGTTTAGATTGTTCTAAAGAATCAAGCAATAACTGTGCTTCCGCTACTTCTGGCAAGATCTCAGTACGAATACGCTCAATGGCCTCATTGGTCGTCAAACCTGCTTTATAGATCAATTTGAATGACTCACGTAGACCTTGAATGGTATTTTTAGACCATCCTTTACGACGCATACCTTCAACATTCATTGCAAAAGCATGTGCAGGGTTACCTGAAACCATCACATATGCAGGAACATCTTTAAGAATAAGCGATGCACCACCAATCATGCTATAAGAATCAATCTTACAGAACTGATGAATACCTGAGTTACCACCTACAATAACATAGTCACCAATATGAACGTGGCCTGCAACACCGACATTATTGGCAAAAATATTATGGTCACCTACCACACAATCATGTGCAATATGTGTATTCACCATCAATAAATTATGACTACCAATTTTCGTCAAACCATGGTCTTGTGTTGTACCGCGATGAAGGCTGCAATGCTCACGAATTGAATTGTGATCACCAATTTCTAACCAAGTTTCTTCACCTGCATATTTCAGGTCTTGGCACTCTTCACCCACACTGGCAAACTGAAAAATATCATTATGCTGACCAATACGGGTATATCCACCCACCACAACATGTGAACGTAACTTGGTTCCAGCACCAATCGTCACATTGGGTCCAATAATACAATATGGCCCAATTTGAACATCTGCAGCAATCACTGCAGATGAATCAATAATAGCGGTCGGATGTATTAATTCGTTATTGCTCATGCTTACTCTGTTTTTTGATGCGAAACCATAATTTCCGCAGTTGCTGCTACAATACCATCAACAGTGGCAATACAATTATATTTGTAAATGCCACGCTTTTGCATCACTAATTCTGATTTTAAAACAAGTTGATCACCTGCAACCACTTGTTTTTTAAATCTTACCTTTTCTGCACCAGCAAATAGGAACAAAGAACCTGATGAGGGCTTTTCATTATTCATAATGAAACCCAAAATACCAGAAACCTGCGCAAGTGCTTCAACAATTAACACACCTGGCATAATTGGATATTCTGGGAAATGGCCCTGCAAAAACTCTTCATTGATCGTTACGTTTTTGTAGCCAACAATCCCGTTGTCGGATACTTCAACAACACGATCAACCAATAAAAACGGATAACGATGTGGCAAATATTCACGAATAGTCTGAATAGTCATTGGTAATTCAGGTTTAGTGAACGCTGGGGTATTTGACTCTGTCATCATAATTATTTACGCAATTTAAAAGTTGATTCAAGGGACTCAATTTGAGATTGCATATGATCAAGTCGTTTGACCAACTGGGTCAATGGCACATCTGCTAATTGTTTGAAGCGAATCGCAGCCTTTTTCCAAGAACCACTTTCAAGCATTGGCGTCCCCGACGAATAACTACCAGCGACTGAAATACTTTTTGTGACCATTGACATTCCAGTGATTGTAACATTATCGGCAATATTAATGTGACCTACGATACCTACCGCACCAGCAAGTACACAATTTTTGCCAATCGTGGTACTGCCGGCAATACCGCATTTAGCAGCCATCGCAGTATTCGCACCCACTTTCACGTTATGTGCGATTTGCACAAGGTTATCAATAATGACTCCATCTTCTAAAATAGTGTCATCCAAAGCACCACGATCAATACTACAATTTGAGCCAATTCGTACATCATTACCAATGCGTACCGAGCCAAGTTGAGCAATACGATGCCATTTACCTTGATAAGGTGCAAAGCCAAAACCCTCACCACCAATCACAGTACTTGCATGAATACGTACACGGTCTGCAATTCTAGCTTCACCAGTTAAAGTCACATGTGAATCGATAAAGCAATCTTTGCCAATTTCAACATTATCATCGACTTTTACTTGTGATTCTATGCGTGTACCTTCACCAACGACACAGTGCGCACCAATAACGGTGTAGTGACCAATATATGCTGTATCTGCAATGATTGCTGAAGGATGAATTTGCGCAGTACTTTCAATACCCGTTTCAACATGTTTTTTTTCAAAAACATGCGTCAAAATAGCAAAAGCAAGATACGGATTAGCAACAACAATAAAATTTTGTTGTGTTGTGATTTGAGCTTGAAGTTCAGCAGTGACGATTAATGCACCTGCTTGAGATTGATTCGCTTCAGCTAAATACTTTTCAGCATTCACGAATGCAAGATGATGTGGTTTGGCCTGCTCTAAGCTCGCCATACCACTCAGTTGTAAATCAGCCTGACCTATACATTGACCTTGTACAAGCCCGGCTAGCTTTTCTAAACTGAATTTTTGAGAATTCATTGATTATTTAATTGCGTTAACCTTTTGAATCATTTTATCAGTTAAATCAAACTTAGGGTCATACGCCAATGCTGAATTTTTATTCAAAACAACATCTAAATTATTCTCTTTACGCAATTGTTCAGCAACTTGCTTAATTCTGGTATCCATCGAACGATTTAAATTTTGAATATTACCTTGTACCGAGGTTTGAACAGTCTGCTGCAAAGCATTTAATTCTTTCAATTTATTTTGATACTGCTGACCCATTTGCTGCTTTTGCGCATCAGTCAGCTTATCACCACTTTGCTGTGCTTTTTGCTGCAGTGATTCAAGCTCTTTCGCCAAGGCTTCAATCTTGGTTGTTTGTGGTTTTAATTGCTGCTGAATTTGTGCATTTTGCTGCTTAATATAAGTGCTTTGATCAACAACTTTTTCTAAGTCTACAACACCATAACCTGCCGCATGAAGCATTGAACTACACGATAAACCAACAACTAAACCAGCGAGAAGCTTTTTCATTTTATATCCTTTTAATTTTGATACCCAAAATGGGTCGTACTTAGAATGTACGACCGATTTCGAATTGAATCTCTTTTGTTTCATCACCAGCTTTATCATTCAATGGGAATGCATAGCTCAATGAAATTGGACCAATCATCGTAATCCAAGTGAAACCTGCGCCTACGCTGTAACGCATGTTATTCATATCAAAGCCGTAATTGTCTTTACAGTATTGACGTGCATTATAAGATTGACCATCTTTAATTAACACACTGTCTGCAGCTGGCACATCACACTGTGTATCAAATACTTGTGCACCCTCAGCAAACAATACTGGACGAACTTGACGAGCCCAATCCCCTTTAAATGGAACTGGAAGTGCTAGTTCTGCACCAAATTGTACAAGCGCGTTACCACCAACTTCCTCAAAATCTAAATCTTCTTTGCCAACACCTTGATAGTACACACCATCATATTTTGGACCTAATGTACTATTGTCATAACCACGTACCGAGCCAAAACCACCTGCATAGAAGTTTTTATAGAATGGCAAGTCATTACCATAGCCTAACTTACCGTAACCACGCACAACAAAGTCTTTACCTAGTGGGAAATAAGCTTGTGCATCGTATGTGACTTTTTGATATTCAACATCACTACCTGGTAAAGCAATTTCAGTATTTACGCGATGCGACATACCTGAAGTTGGGAACACAGGACGGTTTAGCGTGTTATATGACCAACCTAAATTTAAATTGTAGGTTAAAAATTTACCTTTAAATTCATCATTATAATCTACAAGATCAACAGCTTGATATTTATCGTCGACACAATGAATTGCATCCTCATAATCACTTGGAATAGGATTAGGAGTTGGAGTTTGATTATAAATATCTATTGCTTTTTGTGAGACATAACTACCAGTACAAACATCTTCCGCGCGATGAGTAGCCTTACCACCATTAGCAAGCAAGTAATCACGTACATAAGTTGAAACGTATGGACCCGTAGTAACCTCAGTTTGGTCTACGTTTAAACCCATACTGATACTTTGGTTTTCATCGATCGGATAACCGAAGTTAATACCACCACCAAAACTGTCAGTGACGTAGTTGTTAACGTTATAGTCATCATCTAACTTGGTTTTACGGTAGTACATGTTATAACCACGACGTACACCATCAATAGTGAAGTACGGGTCGGTAACACTTAGGTTGTAGTAATCTTGAGTCTCTGAACGTGACAAATCGATAGAAACCGCATTACCTGTACCTAAGAAGTTGGTTTGACTCAAACCTGCTTGGAAAGTGATACCACCACTTTGCGAGAAACCAACAGCGAGTGTACTTGTACCCGAATGCTGTTCTTCAACATTCACGTTCAAGTCAATTTGGTCTGGTGTGCCAGGAATACGTGCAGGTTTCACATCAACTGTTTTAAAGAAACCTGTACGCTCTAAACGAACTTTGGATAAGTCAATTTTTTCGTTACTTGCTAAAGCACCTTCCATCTGACGCATTTCACGACGTAACACTTCATCGGCAGTTTTTGAGTTACCTGTAAAGTTAATACGGCGTACAGTAACTTGTTGACCTGGATTTACATAGTAGTTCAGATCAACTAATTTCGTATCTTTATTAATTTCTGGAACAATATTCACTTCAGCAAAGTAATAACCCGCATTACCATATTTACGAAGGAGTAATTGTTTAACTGCGTTTACTTTTTCTTGTGAATAAAGCTCACCATCTTTATAAAGCTTTAATGCATTCAATTCATTTTGTGTATAAAGCGCATCACCTAAGAATTTGGTTTCCCCAAACTTAAATTGCTCGCCTTCATCCACAGAAACTTCAATGAACACATGCTTTTTATCTTCACTTAGGTTTAGGCTTGAATTGGTAATATTAAAATTGATATAACCTTTGTTCAAATAAAGCGCGCGCAAAGACTCTAAACTTGCAGCCATTTTTTCACGTGCATAACGGTCATTACGGGAAATAACTGAATTCCAACCGCTTTCTTTCAATGCAAAAATTTGTTTAATTTCGCTTTCTTTAAAGACTGTATTGCCAATGATATTAATATCAAATACTTTAGCTGACTGACCTTCAACAAAATCAATTAAAACATTTACACGGTTATTTGGCTGAGCTGTAGTTGTCACTTTTACATCAGCGTCATAACGGCCTTGCTGCATGTACTGTTGTTCTAATTCTGTTTCAACCAATTGTAATGAAGATTTCTTAAGAACCTCACCTTCAGCAAGACCCATTTTTTTCAGGCCTTCTTCCAAAGCTTCCTTTGGAATCAATTTATTGCCTTTCAGCTCAACTTTAGAAATGATTGGGCGTTCCACTACGGTATACACAAGTGTATTTCCCACTTGAGATGATTTCACATCATCAAACATACCTGAAGCGAATAAGCTACGAATCGAGTTCGAAATGATTTGATCGTTTACACGATCTCCAGCGGAGAATGGAATCATTCCTGCCACATTGTCAGGAGTTAAGCGCACTAAGCCATCAACTCGAATATCTTGTACTACAAAATCATCTGCTGCATATACTTGTTGTGCTACTGCCATAGCACTAACCAGTGCCAACGGCATAAATAAATGTTTGTGCTGCATGCCAGTCTTTTCCGCTGTTAATTTATTACGTATCTACGTTGTTATAAACGCATAATGTCATTGAATAGAGCCAGTAGCATCATACTACCCAGCAATACCATACCAATTTTTAAGCCAACCAATTGTATTTGTTCAGAAACAGGTTTACCACGAATTAATTCAATAAAATAGTAAATTAAGTGACCGCCATCGAGCATAGGAATTGGGAGTAAATTTAAAATTCCCAGACTTACACTCATCAGTGCCATAAAAGAAATGAAGGTTTGCCAACCCATTTCAGCACTTTGACCCGCGACTTTAGCAATCGTAATTGGGCCTGACAAGTTATCCAAACCAACCAACCCACGTACCATTTTTACAATAGAATTCAAAATCATGCCAGAAATTTGACCGGTTTTTTCTACTGCTTTACCTATTGCCTCAACAGGACTGTACTGAATTATTTGCTTATATTCAGCAGGAACATTCACTTTACCAGGATCGCTTTGTACACCAAGCATACCTGTGACTTTACCCATTTGGTCACGCTTACCTTGCGGCATCACTTCCAAATGCACAATTTTATTTTGTCGCAATACATCTATTTTTAGTAATTTTTCGGGTGATGCTTGTACAACTTGTACAACATCAAACCAATCTTTCATTTTTACGCCATCAATCGCAACAATACGATCTCCCTGCTTCATTCCTTGTCGTACTGCCGCACCATCTTCGCTCAGTTTAGAAACCACAGCTGGAATTTCTGGACGATACGGTGTAAAACCTAGAATTTCTAATGGAGATTGCGATTGATCGCGTAAAAAACTTTGAATTGGCAAACTAAACGTTTTCAACTGTCCATCACGTTCAGCCTGAATTTGAATATTGCCCGTTTCGCCAACTCGGTCTACTAAAGCATAGCTTAGTCGTTCCCATGTTGATACTTGAGTACCATCAACTGCCGTGATTTTATCACCAGCTTGCATCTGAACTGCTGCAGCTGGCGTATTCGGAATAACTTTCCCTACGCGAGTATTCAGCTGCTCTTGCGCAGGTAAAAATAAGATCCAAAATAGAATAACTGCAAATGCCAAATTAATGAGCGGACCAGCAGCAACAATTGCAATACGCTTCCAAGGATGCTGACGGTTAAAGGCTTTCGGTAAATCAAGCTCCGAAACATCACCTTCACGCTCATCCAACATTTTGACATAACCACCCAGTGGTAATGCAGAAAGCTGATATTGAATCCCTGACTTTTTAGATGTCCACTTTAAAAGTGTAGGTCCAAAACCAATCGAATAGACCAATACTTTTACACCCAGTTTACGAGCAACAATATAGTGTCCAAACTCATGAATCGCAATGAGTGGACCAAGTAGCAATATTGCCGCAATAATCATAAACAAGGCATTCATGTTTTTAACTTCCTAAATTCAATACAGCTTTCTCAGCAACGATACGTGCAGTATGGTCTGCTTGAAGAATCACATCAATACTTACCGCCGCAGCATTTTCAACTTGACCCAAGGTATGTTCCACAACCTGTGGAATTTGAGTAAATCCTATTTGCTCTGTTAAGAATGCTGCAACAGCTATTTCATTTGCTGCATTTAATATAGTCGGTGCTAATCCACCTGCCTTCATGGCTTGACGCGCAAGTTTCAATGCAGGGAATCGAACTGTGTCAGGCTCTTCAAAATTCAATTGTGAATGCAAGAACAAATCCAATGGTGGCACATGTGTTTGAATCCGTTCAGGCCAAGCCAGTGCATGTGCAATTGGTGTACACATATCAGGATTACCCATTTGTGCCAAAGTCGAACCATCCACATATTGAACCATCGAGTGAATGATACTCTGAGGATGAACTACAACTGTTACAAATTGTTCTTCTACTGCAAATAAATGACATGCTTCGATGAGTTCTAGGCCTTTATTCATTAATGTTGCAGAATCAACCGAAATTTTTTGTCCCATAGACCAATTTGGATGCTTACAAGCCTGTGCAGGTGTAACTGATTGCAATTGTTCTAAGCTATGGTGTAGAAAAGGCCCACCAGAAGCAGTAAGTAAAATCTGCTTAACGCCCATTTTAGGCTGACCATTACGATTTTCTTGTAGATAGTTCTGTGGCAGACATTGAAAGATAGCATTGTGTTCAGAATCGACAGGCAATAACAAAGCGTTATTTTCCCGTGCTGTCTGAATCATGATGTCTCCTGACATCACCAAAGCTTCTTTATTGGCCAATAAGACACGTTTACCTGCTTTTGCTGCGGCAAGTGTTGGCAACAATCCTGCTGCCCCCACAATTGCAGCCATCACAACATCTACGTTTGGATGTTCTGCTGCAGCAATTAACCCTGCCTCATCATGTAAAATTTCAATTTCAGACAATTGATTTGCAATTAACAACTGGCGCAGTTCATCCACTTTTTGCAAAGGAACAACTGCGATTTTCGGTCGAAACTGTTTGCAAATTTCTACAAGTTCTACAATTCGGCTATGAGCAGTAACTGCAAAGACTGAATACTCTTCGGGATGTAGTTGCAGAATCTTTAAGGTACTTTGACCAATGGAGCCTGTAACACCCAATATACAAACAGATTGTGACATCTATAAATCTACGCCAATAAGTTTTAAAACATACATACCCGCTGCAAAAATAGGTGCTGCAGCAAGCAACGAGTCGATACGATCTAGCACACCACCATGCCCAGGAAGAATTCGGCCTGAATCTTTGATACCCGCACGACGCTTGATCATCGATTCAAATAAATCTCCTAGCACAGAACTAAATACAGTAACGACAGAAAGAATAAGGAATAAAATATGCTCCGCAAGGCTTAAGTCGAGGTATAGCACTTCAACCACAACCACAATGATCATTGCAGTGATTAAACCGCCATAAAGTCCTTCCATCGACTTGTTAGGACTTACATCTGGTGCAAGTTTATTCTTACCGAGTTTACGGCCAACAAAATATGCACCACTATCTGCCCCCCAAACCAATAAGAATAGATACATCAACCACCAAGGTGAGCTATCCCAAACTGCAAAAATTGCAGTAACAGCAGCTGAAATCAGCACAAGTCCAATTCCGTTTAAACTTGGGTTATACCAGTTATCGTATTCTGGGTAAGATTTCACCCAATAAACACTTAATACCCAAGTAAAAATTGACGCTGCCCAAAGCAGTAAAGCCACATCACCAAAATGTAATGCCAAAGCAGAAATAATTGCTGTGACTAAGCCATAGCCCCAAGCAAATGGCTTCACAGTTTTAGTACTTCGCGGCATGAGTTTAAACCACTCATAACCTGCTACAGCCGATGCAATGATCATCAGCACAAGCATTGGATAATGTGACTCTGTTGCAAACATACAACTTAGTACAACTGAAACCAGTACCAATGCGGTAATTATCCGCTCTAACATTTATTTATTCTCAAGTTGCTCTTGTTGAATCTGCTCTGAAGTCTTACCAAAGCGACGCTCACGGCCACCAAAAACTGCCAGTGCATCATCAAACTCTTCAATGGTAAATTCAGGCCACAACGTATCTGTGAAATAAAGCTCTGCATAAGCAGCCTGCCACAATAAGAAATTCGAAAGACGGAAATCTCCACCTGTACGAATTAACAAATCAACTGCAGGTAAATCACTTAAACTTACGTATTGACCAAAGACATCAGCATCCACTGCTTCAAGATCTAATTTATGTTCTAAAACATCTGCTGCAATGTGTTTTGCAGCTTGAGCCATATCCCACATACCACCATAACTAATTGCAATGGTCAGGGTCATGCTGTCGAAATTAGCAGTCCTTTGTTCCGCATGCAACATTAAGTCACGTAACTTCGCAGATAAACGAGAACGATCACCAATAAAACGCAGAGCAATATTAAACTTTTCCATGCGTGGCAACTGCTCATGGATGGTCTCTTCAAGAAGAGCCATGAGTAAATCCACCTCGAATTGAGGACGATTCCAGTTTTCACTTGAAAACGCAAATACAGTCAGTGCTTGAATATTTCTTTTACGACAATGCTCAACGATTGGGTCAAGGATGTCCTTTCCAGAACGATGCCCTTCACCTTTTTGCATTTGATTCTTTTTGGCAAAACGATTGTTGCCATCCATGATGATGGCAACATGTTTTGGAAGATGGGAAGTTTCTTCAGATGAGGTCATTAAAACTTAGACCTTCATCAATTCAGCTTCTTTTGCAGCCAGACGTTTTTCAACTTCAGCAACGAATTTGTCTGTAATTTTTTGGATATCATCGCCTGCACGACGTTCATCATCTTCAGAAATTTCTTTTTCTTTCAATAATGCTTTGATATCGCCCAATACATCACGACGGATATTACGAATCGCAACTTTTGCATTTTCAGCTTCGTTACGTGCAACTTTTTGCATATCTTTACGTGTTTGTTCTGTCAATGCAGCCATTGGCACACGAATTGAGTCAGCAGTTACAGGGTTCAAACCTAAATCTGATTCACGAATCGCTTTATCAATTGCTGAAACCATTGAACGTTCAAATGGTTGCACCAATAAAGTACGCGAGTCTTCAACACCTACGTTTGCAACTTGGTTTAAAGGCACATCAGAGCCATAGTAAGGAACCATTACACCATTCAAAATTGATGGATGTGCGCGACCGGTACGAACTTTTGCAAAACCGTGCTCAAGAGACTCAAGCGATTTGTTCATACGCTCTTCAGCGTCTTTTTTAAGATCGTTAATCATGTGATCTTCCTTACTTAATTCGAAAAGATGTAAATTCTAAAATAGTCTGTAGTATAAAGAGCTTTCAGGCTCACGTACATTAGTTAGTAACGTGAGTACCTTCTTTTTCACCCATTACCACTGAAAGCAATGAACCAGATTTGTTCATATCAAATACTTGAAGTGGAACATTGTGGTCACGACATAAACAGATTGCTGTTAAGTCCATTACACCAAGTTTCTCATCAAGTACTTGATCAAAGGTCAATGTGTCATATTTCACAGCATCTTCAAATTTGCTTGGGTCTTTGTTATAAACGCCATCAACTTTGGTAGCTTTCAAAATAAGATTGGCTTCAATTTCGATACCACGCAAGCATGCTGCTGTATCTGTTGTGAAGAATGGGTTACCTGTACCCGCAACAAACACACACACTTCACCACGAGTTAGGTGGCGAATGGCATCACGACTTGAGTAAGACTCAACCACAGTACCAATTTCAAGTGCTGACATTAAACGTGTTTTGATGTTACGACGAACCAAAGCATCACGAAGTGCTAGACCATTCATGACAGTCGCCAACATACCCATTTGGTCACCTGTTACACGGCCAACCAAACCGTCTTTTTGCAACTGGCTACCACGATAAAGGTTACCACCACCGACAACGATACCGACTTGAACACCTAGACCCACTAAGTGCGCAATCGCAAGTGACATCTGGTCTAAAACTTGAGCATCAATACCCATGTCTTTATTGCCAGCAAGAGCCTCGCCAGAAAGCTTAAGCAAAATACGTCCAAAGCGTGGTTTTTTAGAATCCAGCATCATCTACTCCGAATTATTCAATCTCAATTATTTTTTGTGAATGGTTTAGGCTGTTTTAACTGAAATAAGTTTAGCAAATAAGTCATACTCATCTGCATCTGTGATTTCAACTTCGAGTAAATCACCCGCTTTAATCACGGACTTATCAATATCTTCAACAAAAACGTTACCATCAATTTCTGGCGCATCCGCATACGAACGTGCAACCGCAACTGGGAATTCTTCTTCCAAGTCGTCGACAAGTACAGTCATTTTTTGACCAATACGTTTTTGTAATTTCGCTGCTGAAATTTCTTGCTGAACTTGCATGAAACGTTCATAACGTTCTTGCTTAATTTCTTCAGGCACATGATCTGGCAAATCGTTCGCTGTTGCACCTTCAACCGGTGAATATGTGAAACAACCTACTCGATCAAGCTGCGCTTCTTTCAACCAATCAAGCAACATTTGGAAGTCTTCTTCCGTTTCGCCTGGGAAGCCAACAACAAATGTCGAGCGAATCACAAGGTCTGGACATTTTTCACGCCAAACATTTAAACGTTCCAATGTATTTTCACTATGAGCTGGTCGCTTCATCAATTTTAAGATGCGCGGACTGGCGTGTTGAAAAGGAATGTCTAAATATGGCAAGATTTTGCCTTGCGCCATCAAATCAATGACTGCATCTACATGCGGGTATGGATATACATAGTGCAAACGCACCCAAATACCCAATTGACCTAATGCTTCACACATGTCAAAGAATTTGGTTTTGACTGGCTGACCGTTCCAGAAGTCTAATTTGTATTTAGTATCAACACCGTAAGCAGAAGTATCTTGTGAAATTACTAGAACTTCTTTTACACCTGCTTTTTTCAGTGCTTGCGCTTCGCTTAATACTGAACCAACTGGGCGAGAAACCAAATCACCACGCATGCTTGGAATAATGCAGAATGTGCAACGATGGTTGCAGCCTTCTGAAATTTTCAAATACGCATAATGCTTCGGTGTTAATCGAATACCCTGCTCAGGAACAAGATCAATAAATGGATTGTGTTTTGGTGGCTCAGGCACGTACTCGTGCACAGCTTCCATCACTTCTTGATATGCTGCTGCACCCGTAACTTTCAAAACGTTCGGATGCATTTGGCGAATTTTGTCTTCATCTTTACCCAAACAGCCAGTCACAATGACACGACCATTCGAGTTCATCGCTTCACCAATGGCGTCTAGCGACTCTTGTACTGCAGATTCAATAAAACCACAGGTATTAACTACTACTAAATCAGCACCATCATAATCTGATGCTACATCATAACCTTCAGTCTTTAACTGAGTTAAAATTCGTTCGGAATCTACCAACGCCTTAGGACAACCTAAAGAAACAAAACCGACTTTGGGGGATTTCATGAATCTGCGCTCCACTATAATCCGCGTATTGTATGTCTTTTCTGTGGATAAAAACAGTTGAAAAGCCCACTCTTTATATCACGCACCAAAATAACGCTATAAATTCATCCATATAATTTATGATGCACCATTTTGAGTCATTTTTGATTTACAGTCGGTTTTGAATCGGCTATACATTTTATTCAGAGTCTTAAATAAGCGCATTTTATTAAATAAGCATCAAAACTTAGCGTTATAGACATAAAGTTGGCTTGTATCTTGCATAACCTGCATCAATTCGAACCTTATTAAAGATAACGATTTGCTTTATGAAGATGCCATTGCGCCATTTTAAGACAGGAACCTCTCGCTAATGGATCAAACTATGACTATTGATTACCGGCTTTTAGTGGACAATTTAACCACTGCCATTTTATTGGTCGATAGTAACCTGAATATTTTTTATTTAAATTCGTCTTGTGAAGCCCTTTTTGACATCAGTTTATTACGTGCATCAGGACAACCTGTGCTTAATTTATTAAGCATGCCTGATGATGAGTTCAATACCCATGATGCTTTAATTAATACTTTGACTACGGGTCAACACTACACGCGTCGTGAAGCAACAATAAATGTTAATTTTAAAGACATCCATGTCGATTATACCGTTTCACAATTAAATTCTGGTAAGCCTTACCATCCGCTGTTGATTATCGAACTTAATCAAATCGATCGCATGTTAAAGATTTCCAAAGAAGAAAACTTTATTCAACAACACCAAGTCGCTCGCCAACTTATTCGCGGTGTCGCACACGAAATTAAAAATCCTTTGGGTGGTATCCGTGGAGCTACGCAGCTTTTAGCCCGTAGTTTAAATGATCCAAAATATAGCGAATTTACCGACATTATTATCAGTGAAGTTGATCGCTTACGTAATCTTGCTGATACCATGCTGGGCTCTCGCCAACTACCAAGTTATGAGCCAGTAAATGTACATGAGCCACTAGAACGTGTTCGCTCATTGATTGTCAATCAAACCAAGAAAAAAATTAAGATTACACGTGATTACGATTTATCTTTGCCGGATGTCTTAGCGGATCGAGATCAATTAATTCAAGTGATGCTCAACATTAGCGTCAATGCTGTGCAAGCAATGACTGAGAACAAAGAGTTTTTCGTCGATCATCAACCTGAACTCACATTACGCACACGGATTCAGCGCCTTGTTACTATCAATGGCGTATTGAAGCGCTCAGCCGTCCGCATAGATATTGAGGACAATGGGCCAGGTGTACCAGAAGAAATATTAGAATCGGTGTTTTATCCATTGGTCACAGGACGTGCGAAAGGCACAGGCTTAGGATTAAGTATTGCTCAAAATATTATGCATCAACATAACGGAATGATTGAATGCCAATCAGTTCCAGGAAAAACAGTCTTTAGCTTATATTTACCTTGGGAGTCAGATCATGTCGCGTAATAAGATTTGGGTCATTGATGATGATCGCGCCATGCGTTGGGTGCTAGAAAAAACATTCAAAGAAGAAGGTTTTGATGTCACCAGCTTTGAAGAAGCACAATCCGCTTTGGATCAATTAAGTGTTGATGCACCAGATGTCATTTTGACTGACATCCGCATGCCGGGTATTGATGGACTTACCTTCTTAGGTAAAGTTAAAGGTAACTATCCTGACCTACCTGTCATCATTATGACAGCACATTCAGACTTAGAGTCTGCGGTTTCAAGCTATCAAACAGGTGCTTTTGAATACTTACCAAAGCCATTTGATATTGATGAAGCTTTAGCACTCGTTAATCGTGCAATTTTACATATTGCAAAATTACAGCAGCAAGAATCAGCAAAAACAGTTCAACCAATTCAATCGACTGAAATTATTGGTGAATCCCCTGCAATGCAGGAAGTGTTCCGTGCAATTGGCCGTTTATCTCAATCTCACATCACGGTGTTAATTAACGGTGAATCAGGTACAGGTAAGGAACTTGTTGCACACGCACTACACAAGCATTCACCACGTGGCAATAAGCCATTTATAGCCTTAAACATGGCCGCAATTCCAAAAGACCTGATTGAAACTGAATTGTTCGGTCACGAAAAAGGTGCATTCACTGGCGCAAATACACAACGTCAAGGCCGCTTCGAGCAAGCCAATGGCGGCACTTTATTCCTTGATGAAATTGGTGATATGCCATTTGAAACGCAGACACGACTACTTCGTGTTTTAGCAGATGGCGAGTTCTACCGCGTTGGTGGACATATTCCTGTTAAAGTTGATGTGCGTATTGTTGCTGCAACACATCAAGATTTGGAAAAATTGGTTCACGAAGGTCGTTTCCGTGAGGACTTATACCACCGTCTAAACGTGATTCGCATTCACATTCCAAAACTTGCACACCGCTCTGAAGACATTCCAATGCTTGCCCAACACTTCTTAGCAAGTGCAGGGAAAGAATTAGGTGTTAGCCCGAAAATTCTTCGCCCTGAAACGCAAGAATATATGCAGAAACTTCCTTGGCAAGGTAACGTTCGTCAGCTTGAAAATACCTGTCGCTGGTTAACTGTAATGATCACAGGACGTGAAGTTTATCCTGAAGATCTCCCTTCTGAACTGAAACAAATTCCAATTCAGGGCAGCGACGGTAATCCAGTTGTTCAAGGCATTGACCGCATTGGTGTACATCATTGGGATGAACTACTTGGTCAGTGGGCTGTTCAAAAGCTTAAAAACGGCGAAATGAAAATTCTCGACATTGCCACCCCCATGTTTGAACGCACATTGATTAATGCCGCACTTCAACAAACACGCGGACGTAAGCGTCACGCTGCTGAGCTTTTAGGTTGGGGCCGTAATACCCTAACGCGAAAACTAAAAGAACTTGGCATGGATAGCGCCGAAGATGATGTAGAAGAAGAAATCGAAAGTTAATTCAACTGTAAAAAAGCCAGTGTTATCACTGGCTTTTTTATGTGTATGAATACTTAAATAATCATTCTTAAATTTAAGCAATAAAACCCACATAGCGTGAATAACCTTCCACACCTAAATCCGACTTATAAATTTTAAACTCAGAATAGCTTGATGCCGCAATTTCGCTAAACATATGGTACTGATCATCATTGGCATGTAAATCATCTACTGTGTGCTGCATAGTCTGTTCAAACTCATCAGTGATGTATTCAAAACCAATATCCATCGCAATAAACAGCACATGCTCACACGGCTGTACATATTGTTCTTCTACCCAATCAATGACCTGCTGTTGACAATGCGGGCACTGAATATTATCGGATGGAGAAATGTCGAGTTCGATCAATTGATATGACATAAATAGTTAAATTCAGCTGTATTAAACACATTCTATCAAAACTTCAATTCATCTCACTGCATAACGTGCAAAAAAAGGAGCCGAAGCTCCTTTATCTATACAATTAAAACTAAATTACCGCTTTGAGCTTATTTCTTTAACGATGCTTTGTAGGCTGAAAGAGCTGCAACCGCAACTGCAGATAATGCAATACCGGGCGCACTCGCAATCAAGATACCTGTCGTACCTAAACCAAGTGCCAAAATCTTACCTGTGAGCAATGGTCCTGTCATCGCACCCAATCGTCCTAGAGAAATCGCACTTCCCACGCCAGTCACTTTACCTGCTGGCGTATAGAAAATTGGTGAAATGCCATACAAAATCGATTGACCGCCGGTAGAGAAAATCCCGCCCATAATCCCTGCTGCAATCAACACAGGAATCGAGTTAGTTGTGAACAAGACAAACAACGCGATAAACAAGCCTGTATAAATAATAGCAGCCATTTGCCACAATTTGAGTCGATCTAGCAAATACCCTAAGCCAAGCGTACCAATCACCGCACCGACTTGGAACATTAACATAATCATGAATGCTTGTTGTTTTTCTAAACCTTGCTCCATCAATAAGTTTGGCAACCAACTGATCAAGATATAGTTCACCATCAAGGTAAAGAAAAAGCTTACCCAAAGCGGCAACGTATATTTATAACGTTGTTCCGCAAATAAAATTTGCGCCATAGGTGGTACTGCTTCCGCACTCACCGTCTCGACTTTTTCTTTACGTTTATCTTTAAGAATCACTGCCATAAATGGAATGAGCACCAACGGTGTCAAGCCACCAATCAAAAATAATGTATGCCAAGAGATGTCTTTAAAAAGCATACCCAAACCAGCCACAAAGATTGCGCCAACAGGTAAGCCACAATACATCAAGCTATTTAAACGACCACGGTTTTCTTCTGTTGCTTCATCACCCACTACTGAAATCATGGTCGGCATTGCAGCACCCAACCCCAAACCTGTAAAGAAACGTGCTATGTACAAAACTTCAATACTTGGCGCGACTGCCGTAATCGACATGAACACACCAAAGATGAAAATAGACAACATGAGCACTTTTTTCTGCCCCATGTAATCTGCGATACGCCCCCCAAAGAACGCACCAAATAACATACCAAACACACCTAAACTAAATACATAGCCCATTTGCACTTGGTCTAAGGAAAATGTCGCTGCAATTCCTTTCGCAGCAATACCGGGCGCTTGCAGGTCAAAACCTTCAAAAAATGCGACCCAGAAACACAAAAATACCGTTAGAAATTTTTGCATTTTTCCCGATTGTTGATTTGCCATAATCGAACTCCATTCATTGAACGTATAGATGGTCATACGCTATGGCATGCAGTGTCTGCTTAATTTAAATGAATAAATACCACTACAATGGTCGGAATTAGTATGAGTAATACAACATGATTAAGACCTAAAACTTTGTATAACAATACATTTAGCATCTAAATATTTTATTTTTTATTTTAAATACAATAAGTTAATTAAAGTAAAGATTTTATTGATCGAACTATAGCTAAAACTAATGGTGGTGAATAAATCTTTATTTTCAGATGAATGCCTTAACTACAAGTAGAACACTTTAAAATCACTCAGATATAAAAAAACCCGCATTAAGCGGGCTTTTTTATATCAACTAAAATCTTAAGCAGATTTTTTCGCTGCATTATTCTTACGAATGGTAATCATCACCAATTGAACTGCTGCTGGTGTTACACCTGGAATACGGCTCGCTTGCGCCAAAGTTTCAGGACGAACATCTTTCAATTTCAGTGTAATTTCACGAGATAACCCAGAAACCACATCATAATCAAAATCAGCAGGAATACGTGTTTCTTCAAGACGTTTCATTTGAGCTACATCTTCACGTTGACGGTTAATATAACCATCATATTTCACTGCAATTTCAATTTGCTCACCAACAAATGCTGTCACTTTTGAATCTGTTAACTCAGCAATTTGAGCAAAATTAATATTTGGACGCTTTAACAAATCAATCGCAGAACATTCTTTAGACAGATCTGCACCAGTCATTTCGATAAACTTCTTACCCATTGGGTTGTTTGGCGCAGCCCAAAGATGCTGTAAGCGACCTTTTTCTGTTTCAACAGCTTCCATTTTTTGGCAGAACGAATCCCAACGTGCATCATCCACTAGACCCATTTCACGGCCAATCGCAGTTAAACGTTGATCTGCATTATCTTCACGCAGCATCAAACGGTATTCGGCACGTGAAGTAAACATGCGGTACGGTTCTTTGGTACCCAAAGTAATCAAGTCATCTACGAGTACACCCATATACGCTTCATCACGTTTAGGTGTCCATTGCTCTTGATCCCATGCACGACGTGCAGCATTTAAACCTGCAAGCAAACCTTGTGCACCCGCTTCTTCATAACCTGTAGTACCGTTAATTTGACCTGCAAAATACAAATTATTAATGGCTTTGGTTTCTAAAGAGAATTTCAACGCTTGCGGATTGAAATAATCGTACTCAATTGCATAACCCGGACGAAGAATGTGTGCATTTTCCATACCACGAATCGAGCGAACCAATTCAAACTGAACATCAAATGGTAGTGATGTTGAAATACCATTTGGATAAAGCTCGTGCGTATCTAAACCTTCAGGCTCTAGGAATACTTGGTGCGAGTCTTTATCTGCAAATTTATGAATCTTATCTTCAATTGATGGGCAGTAACGTGGACCTACACCTTCAATTTTACCTGTGTACATTGGTGAACGATCTAAACCACCACGAATAATATCGTGGGTACGCTCATTGGTATGTGTGATGTAACAGTTAATTTGTTCTGGGTGCATTGAAGCATCACCCATGAATGACATGGTCGGCGATGGAAAATCACCAGGCTGTGCTGTCATTACTGAGAAATCAACTGAGCGTGCATCGATACGTGGTGGCGTACCTGTTTTCAAACGACCCACAGGAAGTTTCAATTCACGAAGGCGCGCAGCCAAAGAAATTGAAGGAGGATCGCCCGCACGACCACCAGATGCGTTGTTTAGACCGATGTGAATCACACCACCTAAGAATGTACCAGTCGTCAGTACAACTGTTTTTGCATCAAAGCGAATACCCATTTGGGTAATAACGCCTTTAACGGTATCGCCTTCAACAATTAAATCATCAGCAGCTTGTTGGAAAATATCCAAATTTGCTTGGTTTTCTAAAGTTTCACGAATTGCAGCTTTAAAACGGACACGGTCTGCTTGCGCACGTGTAGCACGTACTGCAGCACCTTTACGTGAATTCAGAATACGGAATTGGATACCACCTTTATCGGCAGCCAATGCCATTGCACCGCCCAATGCATCAATTTCACGTACAAGGTGAGATTTACCAATACCACCTATGGCTGGGTTACAGCTCATCTGCCCTAAAGTCTCAATATTATGAGTTAAGAGTAAAGTCTGTCGACCCATACGTGCCGCAGCAAGTGCTGCTTCTGTACCTGCGTGACCGCCGCCGATAACAATGACATCGTAAACTTTAGGATAATGCATAGTGGTAAAGGAGAATAAAAAAGAATGACGGAAGATTATAGCAAAAAATCAGCCATAAGTTGACTGATTAACTCGATTTTATTGTGTCGGTTGCTTTACCGAGTTTCAGACTACATCTCTGCATTTCATTTATACACATACATAATTTGCATATTTCATATAAAACTAAACATATTTCTTGCAAAAGTTACCCGATCAATGTTGTTTTATTCTGATTATTTTTTATTCTGTTATAGATCCCATGAGAATCATAAGGAAGATAAGCATGAATAAGAATATTTTGCTCTCTACGGTTTTATGCGGTTTATGTTTTGCCCCACTCGCTGCTTCAGCCAACGATAAAGTTGAGAAAGTTTATGATGCTCAACGTTATCAACAAGTCTGTAAGGGTAAAAGTCAGGGGGCACAAGTTTCATTTGCTTACCGTGGTATTATCTGGAATGGTACTTGCGAACCACAATTCTTTAGCTCAAGTAAAAATGTGAAGTTACATGGTGAAGAGCCTGAGCTATTAAGCACATGTAGCGCAGATGCTAAAGCAACTACAGCCACTATTGATGGTCAAGAAATTAAAGGCAAATGTGCTCTTGGTTTCACACCACCTCGCCCTAAATAAATCGATGTTTTTGCTCTAAATATCGACTATTTAACACATCAAAAAAGAAGCGGGTAAATCATCAATTTTTACTCGCTTTATTTTATTGCTTATTTAAAAAACTTAGTTACACTGAAAATATATTAAAAAGGATAATAATATTAGGAAATTCCATGGATTCGGGATTATTCGCATTTTTTTTGCCTATTGCATTGGCCATCATGATGATGGGCTTAGGCTTAGAACTTTCTATTAAAGATTTTCTTCGGGTTGCTCGCTATCCTAAAGTTATCTTTATAGCACTGTTTACTCAACTGATTGTATTAACCAGCATAGCATTTTTATTATGCAAACTGTTAGAACTTCCTCCTTTATTATCAGTAGGTTTAATGCTATTGGCTGCATCTCCAGGTGGTGCAACAGCAAATGCTTTTAGCTATATTTATAAGGGAGATGTTGCACTCAACATTTCTATCACTGCGATTAACTCGCTGATTTCTTGTTTTACCCTACCTTTTATTGTGAGCTTATCCATTTTACATTTTCTTGGTGAGAACACTGAAGTCAATATTCCAATTGAAAAAATCACCCAAACATTTTTAATGATTTTCATTCCTGTATGTATCGGTATGTTGATTCGCAACACATTACCCAATTTGGCACAAGCGATTAGTAAGCCAATGCGACTATTAACCATCACGCTGCTTACTTTAATCTTTTTGATCGCAGTCGTTCGCGAACAAAGCAATATCATAAGCTACTTTGCCAACGTAGGAATTGCCACCTGCTTATTATGTTTTAGTGGCCTATTCTTAGGATATGTCATTCCATTTTTGGCTGGGGTGCCCGAAAAACAAGCACGTGCTTGCACCTTTGAAATTGGCATTCACAATACGGGGATTGCTATTACCATCGCACTCAGTGTTTTAGGAAGTACAGCAATTGCGATACCTGCTGGTGTCTACTCGATCTTTATGTATGTCTTAGCCACATTATTTGGTTTTATTTTAACACGTCGAGGCAGTTACTTAATTCAAGCTCGCAACACAGAAGCTTCTCACTAATTTTAGCAACTTTTATAAATAACAACTTTGAACAATAACAACGCAATACGGATGTAGGCGGGAATCTACTTAACATATGTCATGGAGCACAATAATTATGGATTCAGGAATTATTACGGTCTTATTACCCTTAGCCCTTGCCTTTATTATGATTGGCCTAGGGCTTGAACTAACACCCAAAGACTTTGCGCGAGTCACTAAACACCCCAAAGCAGTGCTCATTGCACTTTTTTGCCAGTTGGTGTTACTCGTAGGGATTGCCTTTCTTTTATGTAAATTATTGGCTCTACCACCGTTATTGGCTGTAGGTTTAATGCTGCTTGCTGCATCACCGGGTGGTAGTACAGCTAACTTATTTAGTTACTTATTTAAAGGTGACCTAGCATTAAATATCACATTAACAGCTATTAACTCAGTTATCGCTGCAATCACACTACCGATTATTGTTAATTTTTCCATTATGCATTTCATGCAAGATGGCCAACAGATCAGCTTACAGTTCGGTAAAGTACTGCAAGTTTTTGGCATTATTATCATCCCAGTATGTATTGGCATGCTTATTCGTCACTATGCACCAAAACTGACTGAAAAATTGAATAAACCTCTGCGTATTTTTGCTGTAGTGTTTTTGATCCTCATTATTATTGGTGCGATTTATAGCGAACGTGAAAATATTGCCACGTACTTAACCCAAGTGGGCTTAGCAACTGTACTCTTTTGTATATTCAGTTTATGTATTGGCTATTTTGTACCACGTTTCTTTGGCATCAATAGTGCACAATCACGTGCATGTGCCTTCGAAATCGGTATTCACAACAGTACACTAGCAATGACTATTGCATTAACCGTTATTGCCAATTCTGCGGTTGCCATGCCCGCAGCTGTATATTCGATCTTTATGTATATCTTTGCGGCTATCTTTGGTTATCTCATAACACGTTTTGCTCCACTTCCACAAAAGGCATAATAATGAATGATTTTTGGCTTCAAATGATAAAAAGGATGCGCAATGCATCCTTTTATTTTAAGTGAAAATACATAATCTATAGCTGCAACTTGCCGAGTTCCGTTACAATAGCTTTTTTATAAAACACATTTAGGTTATTTCCGTGAAGTGGTTACAAATTCATATTACTGTTGAGCAAGCTCAAGTTGATTACACCGAAACACTGTTAAGCTCATTAGGCGCAGTAAGTGTAACGCTGGATGATGCTGAAAATCAGGATTTACTTGAACCACTTCCAGGCGAAACGCCACTTTGGAATAAAGTAATCGTTACTGGTATTTACGCACAAGAAGACGATGAAGAAATAGATGTTGCCGCTTTAGAAACATTTATTAAAGCGCAAATGCCCGATGCACCGATGCGTAGCGAATTCCTTGAAGATCAGGAATGGGAACGTACTTGGATGGATGCTTACGAACCAATTCAAATTGGTGAGAAATACTGGATTGTTCCAGAATGGATGGAAGCTCCTGAAGCTGATGCAGTTAATATCAAATTAGATCCAGGTTTAGCATTCGGTACAGGCAACCATGCTTCTACATTCTTATGCTTACAATGGCTAGGCAAAACAGATGTTAAAGATAAAATCGTCATCGACTACGGCTGTGGTTCAGGTATCTTAGGCGTTGCAGCATTACTTTTAGGCGCTAAAAAAGTTTATGCAACAGATATTGACCCACAAGCAGTTCTTGCAACCAAACAGAATGCTGAATTGAATGGCGTACTAGATCATTTATATGTCGGTTTGCCTGAAGAGTTCAATCAAGAACTTGCTGGACAAAAATCAGATGTGTTTGTTGCCAACATTCTTGCAGGCCCTTTAATGGCATTGGCGTCAGAATTCGCAACTTTAATTAAATCTGAGGGTGAGTTCGCACTTGCAGGTGTAATTGAAGAGCAAGTTTCTGATGTTTCTAGTGTTTATTCTGAATTTTTTGATATATTAGACGTAGAAAAACGTGACGAAAACTGGTGCCGAATTTCAGGTAAGCGCCAAAAGTATTAAAACCTAAAATGTGTACCTATGAGCGACAAACTGACTAACTGCCCTACTTGTTCTACTACATATAAAGTATCTGTTCCACAGCTTACTGTTGCTCAAGGTATGGTGTGTTGCCCTAAGTGCTCCACATCATTTAATGCATTGTCACATTTGGTTGTAGATAAAGCCTTGTCTTTATCTACACCATCACCAAAAGATGAAAATAGTTCCAAGACCAAAACTATTGATGTCAATCAATACAATATTGACCACAGTGCTATTAAAGAACCTGAAGCCCCAACACATGCACTATTAAAGTTATTCGATCAAAAAGTAGAGAACTCGAATATTGATTTAAAAACCTATTTAAACAACCTTAACTATTTTAGTACTGAGCCTATTGGTAACTTACCTGCGGTCAATTGGGCAGAACAAGCGGAAAGAGAGAAAAAACGCTCTCCACTCAATTATCTTGGTTGGGTCACTGTTAACTTATTATTGTTTGGTGCATTGATATTCCAATTTTTTTGGTTTAATCCGCAATACCTGAAAAATAGTCCAATTATGGGCGCTGCGTTCACAGCAGTTTGCGATGTATTTAATTGTTCACGTCTTGAAGAACATTACAGCCTTATTAGCACTAAAAAAGTTAAAGTACGTAGTACTGGAAATAAAGAAACAAAATTTAGTGGTGAGATGATTAATTATCACGATCGAAGTCTGGCTTTACCCGTTATGAAGATAACTTTAAAGGAAAATGGCGGTGATATTGCGAATTACCAACTTCTGCCAGAAGAATATTTGGCGAAAAGCTTACATGGCATTCAGCGCATTCCAAAAAGTAGTCCATTTAAATTCGAATTTGTGCTGCCAGTTGCACGTAAAAGCTTCGATAATTATTCAATAGAATTGATTCGCCCCTAATATTGGAAAAAACTATTAAAAAAATAAAAAAAACCTAAAAAAAATGCAGTTTTCTTGCTCACTTTTGCTTAGACAATGGTATGATACGCGCCACGAAAGCTTTGTGCTGCAAACTCCTCGCTAAATTTTCACAACAAATACAATCCCAACCGTGCGCTTTATAACTTATCGCGTATTGAGTAGATTTTTTGTTTGATTTTTAGGCTATAACAATTATTAATCTATTGTTACGCTTATTTTTCGATCAATTTTGCGAGTTGTGTCAAGCTACAAGTAATGTACAAGTTTTAGAACTCCGACTTAGGAACTAAAACGGAGTTCATTAATGTTTATAGACCATTTTTAACAAATCACTTTACCCAAGTGATATTTGATTTTTCGGATTAATTCGCATGAATAGCAAATCTCCTATTTTTACTGCACAATCTGATGTCGCTCTTCGTATTCACGTAGATCGCGCAGTTCGCCATTACTTTGCACAATTGCAAGGCGAGCAACCATCTCAGGTATACGACATGGTGCTGGCGGAAATGGAGAAGCCTCTTCTATCTGTAGTTCTTGAATATACGCGTGGTAATCAAACCCGCGCTGCTGAGATTCTCGGCTTAAACCGTGGTACTTTACGTAAAAAGTTAAAAGCTCACGGTTTAATGAGTGAATAAATGATAAAATGCTTGCGGCTTCCGCAGGCATTTTTTTTAACCTGTATTTTGCTAATTTTGTTTTAATCTGTTCCTTGAAAACTGTGACGAAGATCATGACTATTAAACGCGCTTTAATCTCTGTGTCTGACAAGACTGGTATTGTTGAATTTGCACAAGAACTTGCTGCTCTAGGGGTAGAAATTTTATCTACTGGCGGTACATACAAATTGTTGAAAGACAATAATGTTGCCGTAGTTGAAGTTTCAGAGCACACAGGTTTCCCAGAGATGATGGACGGCCGTGTAAAAACGCTACATCCGAAAATCCATGGTGGTATCTTAGCTCGTCGTGGTCTAGACGAAGCTGTAATGGCTGAACACAACATCGATGCAATCGATTTAGTTGTGGTAAACCTTTATCCATTTGCTGCAACTGTAGCTAAACCAAACTGTTCACTTGCTGATGCAATCGAAAATATCGACATCGGCGGTCCTACTATGGTTCGTGCTGCTGCGAAAAACCATGCTTCTGTAGGTATCGTAGTAAATGCATCTGACTATGGAACTGTTGTTGAAGAGTTAAAAGCTGAAGGTTCACTTTCACATGCAACTCGTTTTGACTTAGCGGTTAAAGCATTTGAACATACTGCACAATACGACGGCATGATTGCTTCTTACTTAGGCGCACGCGTAGGTAAGGAAGAAGGTCAAGCAGATAAATTTGCGCGTACTTTCAATACTCAATTAAATAAAGTTCAAGATTTACGTTACGGCGAAAACCCACATCAGTCTGCTGCTTTCTATGTAGAAGACACAGCAACTGAAGCATCTGTTTCTACTGCGAAACAACTTCAAGGTAAAGAATTATCTTATAACAACATCGCAGACACTGACGCAGCACTTGAATGTGTAAAATCATTTGCTAAGCCTGCATGTGTCATCGTAAAACACGCGAACCCATGTGGTGTTGCAGTTTCTCTAGACGGCATCAAAGCGGCTTATGACCTTGCTTATGCAACTGACCCTGAATCTGCATTCGGCGGCATCATTGCATTTAACCGCGAATTAGATGTTGCAACTGCGCAAGCGATTGTTGACCGTCAATTTGTTGAAGTGATTATTGCTCCAAGCGTTGCTGAAGGCGTGCTTGAAGTGACTGGCGCGAAGAAAAACGTACGTGTACTCGTATGTGGCGAGCTTCCTGCAATCACTGAACGTAAAGCACAGTTAGATTACAAACGTGTAAATGGCGGTTTATTGGTTCAAGACCAAGACTTAGGCATGATCACAAAAGATGATCTTAAAGTTGTGACTAAACGTGCGCCAACTGAAGCAGAAATTGATGACTTAATCTTTGCTTGGAAAGTTGCGAAATACGTTAAATCTAATGCGATTGTTTATGCAAAAGGTCGTCAAACCATTGGTGTTGGCGCAGGTCAAATGAGCCGCGTAAACTCTGCTCGTATTGCTGCAATTAAAGCTGAACATGCTGGTTTAGTGGTTGAAGGTGCGGTAATGGCATCTGACGCATTCTTCCCATTCCGTGATGGTATTGATAACGCTGCAAAAGCGGGCATCAAATGCATTATCCAACCGGGTGGTTCTATGCGCGATGAAGAAACAATTGCAGCAGCTGATGAAGCTGGTATTGCAATGGTCTTCACTGGCATGCGTCATTTCCGTCACTAAGTTGGCAACGTGATCATGACAATTAAGCACAGTTTTTTGCTTAATACACTAGATTTCTAATCTTGCATAAAGTCCTCTCCTGCTTTCAGGTTGAGGACTTTATGTCATTTTCGATTCATGGAGTATGAACCGATGAATATTTTAGTTTTGGGTAATGGCGGTCGTGAACATGCATTGGCATGGAAAATCGCGCAAGATGACAAAGTCGCAAAAGTATTTGTAGCACCAGGTAATGCAGGTTCTGCAACTGAAAATAAATGCGAGAATGTTGCACTAAATATTTTAGACAATGCTGCGATTATCGACTTTGCTAAAAACAATGCAGTTGATTTAATCGTAGTTGGCCCTGAAGCTCCATTAGTTAATGGTGTGGTTGATGCCTGCCGCGAAGCTGGTGTAAAAATTTGGGGCCCAACTCAATTTGCCGCGCAACTTGAAGGCTCTAAAGCATTTGCCAAGCACTTCTTAAAACGTCATAACATTCCAACAGCTTTCTATGATGTGTTTACAGAAGTCAATGCAGCTAAAGCCTTTGTAGAAAAAAATGGCGCGCCAATCGTGATTAAGGCCGACGGTCTTGCTGCGGGTAAAGGCGTCATCGTTGCCATGACCAATCAAGAAGCCTTTGATGCAATTGATGATATGCTTGCAGGCAACAAATTTGGTGATGCAGGTTCTCGCGTTGTCATCGAAGAATTCTTAGCAGGTGAAGAAGCGTCTTTCATTTGTATGATTGATGGCGACAACATTTTGCCGATGGCTACTTCACAGGATCATAAACGTATCTTTGAAGGTGACCAAGGTCCAAACACGGGTGGTATGGGTGCTTACTCGCCTGCGCCTGTAGTGACTGCTGACGTATTTGAAAAAGCCATGAATGAAGTGATGCGTCCTACCGTTGAAGGTATGAAAAAAGACGGTCATGTCTATACAGGTTTCTTATACGCAGGCTTGATGATTGATGAACAAGGTCAACCGAAAGTGATCGAGTTTAACTGTCGTTTTGGCGACCCTGAAACACAACCGATCATGATGCGTTTAAAATCATCTTTGGTCGATTTGGTTGAAGCAGGCATTGCAGGTAATTTACCTGCTGAGGCTGAATGGGATGAACGTAAAACTGTAGGTATAGTGCTTGCATCTAAGGGCTACCCTGAAACATCGAGCAATGGTGATGTGATTTCAGGATTAAACACTGAAATGGCTGATGCGAAAGTATTCCATGCAGGCACTAAAGCACTTGAGAATGGTGATATTGTGACTGCGGGCGGTCGTGTACTGTGTGTGACGGCTCTTGGCAACACCATTGGTGAAGCACAAGCCAAAGCCTTAGAACTTTGCCAAAAAGTAACCTTTGACGGCGTTCAATACCGTAAAGATATTGGCTACCGTGCGATTGCTCGTGAAAATGCTTAAATATTGATTTAGATTAAATAAAAACCCCACTAAATGTGGGGTTTTTATACCAGGATTAAATCAACGATTTTTTTGAAGATAAAAATTATGAATGATGAAGAAAAATTTCGTCTAAAACTAAGATTGATTGTAGGGCTATGCACAGCAAAAGACATTCAAGATTGGGCAGAAGCCACCATTCTAAAAGATATCCATAACGAATTTGCCCTTAATCTATGCTTTATGGAATCAACAGATAAAATTTCTAAATATTTTTATGACATTAACCCACAACTATTAAATATTGATATAGACAAAATATCACTTACTGTTTTTGACGAATATCTACTAAAAAAACTGCCAGAAAAAATAAATGATCAATATGAATATCATATTAATAATTTGATTTTCCTTTCAGAATATCTAAATGATCTGAGGGATGACTTACAAAGAGCAAGTTTATATAGTCATATTATCATTTATGATGATGAAATAAACTATTTAATTCAGAACCAAGCTAGCGTTCAGACTCAAAATACATATATGCAATTATATGACTTTCTAAGGAAATGGATTAAATCAACTTCAAAAATGAATCACTTTCATAATGAGTAGTGAAATAAATCAATGTTTGCCTAAACCTATATTTGAGTACATTAGTTTTATAAATAAACCAAATGACAATTAAGTGTTTATAATTTTTTCATTATTGATTTAAATTTATTGCAATGACATATCTTACCACCCCTCGCCTGATTCTACGCCAATGGCAAGACTCCGACACTGCCCCATTCATCCAAATGTGTGCAGATGACGACGTTATGCGCTATTTCCTCAAAAAGCTCAATGCTTCCGAGGCAACTGCATTTCTGCAACGCTTAAAAGATGCCATCGAAACTCGTGGTTGGGGCTTATATGCCGCAGAACTCAAAGCCACTGGCGAATTCATTGGCTTTATTGGTTTACACATCCATCCACCTGAGTTTGAAATCGCAGATGCACCTGAAATTGGTTGGCGCTTACTGCCACAATATTGGCATCAAGGTTATGCCACCGAAGGTGCAAAAGCGGTGTTAAAACATGCTTTTAGAAAGCTTAGATTAGAAAAAGTCATTTCATTTACAGCATGCCTAAATACGCCATCTGAACGTGTGATGCAAAAAATTGGTATGGATAAAATACGTGAGTTTGAACATCCACGTGTGCCTACTGGACATCCACTACAAACACATGTGCTGTATGAAAAGTTGCGTAGTGATTATTTGCACATCCCCTTTTGCTGAAGTAAAAGAAAAGTATTCAATACAGTTAGCAAGCACTAAAAGCTAATGACATTTATGCAGACTATAGATTTGCAGTGTGTGAGAGGTGGTCCCACTTGTTTGAACAACTAAAAGCGTATTTATAAGTGATATTCCGCTCTAGTTAAGCCACCTTGTTTTGTTGGGGTAGCTGATCATAGTAAAACTCATTTGGTGTCATTTTGTCTAGACTCGAATGAGGTCGTTTCAAATTATAAAACTCAAAATATGCACTTAATTGCTTTTTCGCATCTGTGACACTGCTATAAGCTTTGAGATACACCTCTTCATATTTAACGCTCCGCCATAATCGTT
>NZ_LZDS01000004.1 GCF_001678755.1 Acinetobacter gandensis | reverse complement strand
GCCTTTTGATGGCGCATACCATTGCGTAGCAGGATCAAACCAAATGGCAATATTTCCGCGACTCATAAGTGCTCGGTTATATGCGGGCCAATTGGTTGTGCGGTAGATTTTGTGTGTAGGCTTCTTCATTTGAAAATTATATCGCTGAAAAAGCCTTTACAGATAGGTTTGTGCAACAAAGCCGTTATAAATACAAAGCTTCGGTTTAGCTTTCCTTCAATATTTAACAAATGGTAAATTTATTAATGTTTATTATTTTTAAGCATTCTCAGTAGCTATAGAAAAATTAATAGGACAAACCGAGGTTTAGCGGGTTAGTATATTTCTTACCTTTGACTGATTATTTCCCTACTTCTATTATGGAATTAAATACCCAAACTTTACGTAAAACTTTAAGGCAACGTCGTCGCCAAGTTTCTATGTTGAGTCATAAACAGTCTGAGTCAAAAACTGCATATAAATTAATCAGACATTCTATTTTTAAATCCTCTAATAAAGTTGGGATTTATTTACATGCTTTTGGTGAAATACATACTCAAAAAATAATTGATCTGTGCTTTTTACAGGGTAAACAAGTCTTCCTTCCCATGATTTGCAACATGAATCAGCAACTAGTTTGGGTCAAAATTTCGCGAAATCAATACTATAACAAACGCTTTTCACACCACCCACTTGGTATGAAAGAACCGATGGCCTCACGAGGTTTTCATGTATCCCACCTCGATTTATTAATTATGCCTTTGCTTGCGTGTGATCCAGTCGGAACGCGTATCGGTATGGGTGGCGGTTTTTATGACAAAACATTAGCCACCGCCCCCAGAAAGCCAATACGCCTCGGTCTTGCACACGATTTTCAATTTATAACGCAAAGCTTACATCGAGAAGCCTGGGATCAACCCTTAGATGCCTTACTTAGCCCTACAAAACTTTTACGCTTTAAGCGCTAAATTGATAAAATTGACTTAAACGAACACTTTAAAATCACATATTTAGTCATTTTTTATACATTTTAATTGACACTACCCTTGTAATTTAAAAAATACCCATCACTATAAAAACATGGCAACACCGTTGTCACTCATTAGGAGTGCCCATGTCTGAGATTATTATGAATGAAGAAAGCTTGGAAACAATCATTCCGAGCGTATTACCGCTTTTAGCGCTACGAGATGTGGTTGTATATCCTCACATGCAAATTGCGCTGTTTGTGGGTCGTGAAAAATCGATCAACGCAGTTAACGTTGCGCGTGAAAGTGACAATCTTGTATTCGTAGTGGCACAAAAAGATTCGCTATCAGAAGAAATTGATCACGATAATTTATATCAATACGGTACTGTCGCGAAGATTGTGCAAGTTGTAAATCATGAGAATGATGAAAACTGTATTAAGGTACTGATTGAGGGCTTATATCGTGCGAAACTTGAGAAAATCATCGATACAGATGAATACCTCACTGCTGAACACTCATTAAGCCCAATGACGGTTGACTTGAATGCTGAAAATCAATCAACTCGTCTTGAAGAACTACGTGCGCTTTTTGCCCAATATGCAGAAGCAAAACTACGCAATGCACGTGAACTGATTGCTGCAGCGAATAAAATTGAAGATTTACTACAATTGTTATTCTTCGTTGCTACACGTGTGCCTTTAAATATCGACATCAAGCAAAAATTCCTTGAGCACGATGAATTTGAAGCACATTTAGCTGAGCTCATGACTTATTTATTGCAACAGTCTGAAGAACAGCAAATTGAACAAACGCTACATGATTCTGTAAAACGCCAAATGGAAAAGAATCAGCGTGAATACTTCTTAAATGAAAAAATGAAGGTTATTCAGCGCGAACTTTCCGATATGAATGGCGGAGCTGAAGATGACGTTCAAGAAATTGAAAAGCGTCTTGCTGAAGCAGACTTACCTGAACATGTACGTAAAAAAGCTGAAAATGAATTCCGTAAGCTAAAAGCGATGCAACCTGCATCAAGCGAAGCAGCTGTGGTGCGTAACTATCTAGAAGTAATTTTAGATACGCCGTGGAATAAAGCAAGCAAAGTCAGCATCAACTTGGCTAAAGCACAAGATATATTAGATGCCGACCACTATGGTCTAGATGATGTGAAAGATCGCATTGTTGAATACCTAGCCGTGCAATCACGTGTGAAAAAATTACGTGGCCCAATTTTATGTTTGGTTGGCCCTCCTGGTGTAGGTAAAACCTCACTCGGTGAATCTGTAGCAAAAGCGACAGGACGTGAATTTATTCGTATGGCACTGGGTGGTGTACGTGATGAAGCTGAAATTCGTGGTCACCGTCGTACTTATATCGGTGCGATGCCGGGTAAAATTGTGCAATCACTATCTAAAGTTGGCGTGAAGAACCCACTGTTCTTACTCGACGAAATTGACAAAATGGCGCAAGACTACCGTGGCGACCCTGCTTCTGCCTTGCTTGAAGTACTTGATCCATCGCAAAACAGTAAGTTCAATGATCACTATTTAGATCTTGATTTAGACCTTTCTGAAGTGATGTTCATTTGTACTGCAAACAGCATGAATATTCCTGAAGCGCTTCTTGACCGTATGGAAGTGATTCGTCTACCGGGTTATACCGAAGATGAGAAAGTGAATATTGCTGAGCGTTATTTAGTGCCGAAAGCTATTAAAAATAATGGTCTACGCGCTAAAGAATTAACAGTACATGAAGAAGCCATTCGCGACATCGTACAACGTTATACACGTGAAGCTGGTGTGCGTAGCCTTGAACGTGAAGTATCTAAAATTGCACGTAAAGTCGTGAAAGAAGCCGTTAGTAAGAAATCGAAAAATCTTCAAATTGAAGTGGATTCGAAAAATCTTCCTGACTACTTAGGCCCGCACAAATTCGACTTCGGTATGGCTGAAGAAGAAGCACAAGTCGGTCGTGTAAATGGTTTAGCTTGGACTTCCGTGGGTGGTGAGCTATTAACGATTGAAGTGGCAGCAGTTCCTGGTAAAGGCAAATTCATCACTACAGGTTCACTGGGTGACGTGATGAAAGAGTCAATTACAGCAGCAATGACTGTCGTACGTACCCGTGCTGATGAACTCGGTATCGAAGCGTCTCGCTTTGAAGAAACAGATGTTCACGTACATTTACCCGAAGGTGCAACACCAAAAGATGGCCCATCAGCTGGTTTAGCCCTTACTTTAGCACTTGTTTCAGCTTTCACTAAAATTGCAATTCGTCCTGATATTGCCATGACAGGTGAAACAAGCTTAAGTGGTCGTGCGATGCGTATTGGCGGCTTAAAAGAAAAACTTTTGGCAGCACACCGTGGTGGTGTAAAACTCGTGTTTATCCCACAAGACAACGTGCGTGATTTGTCTGAAATTCCAGACAATGTAAAAGAAGGTTTAGAAATTAAAGCCGTGAAATCGATTGATGAAATCTTACCACTTGCATTGGTTTCTGCACCAAAAGCCTTAGCCAAAACACCTATCGTCAAAGCAACTGAAAGTGGCAAAGCGGCACGCCATTAAGTTTTAAAACTATTTTACATGATTAAAAAAAGCCCTGTTCGCAGGGCTTTTTTGTGTTCAAAATTGGATGTTAAAAAATTGAAAATCGAACAACATTAGAAATTAAAATTAGCCATAGCAAATATACATGAAGCAAGTTCCATCCAACGAATTGAAGTTAGTGATGTAATACCTATAGGAATATAAATTAGAAAGTCTTACAAAATTTCAGGGTTATTACTTGATAAATACTTAATCATCCCCCATATATATATTGGTAGAGATATACGCGCTGTATGTTTCATTTTCGTTCCAAATGCACAACATTATGTGATTGTTCTTTTTGGAACAGAATGGTCATCTGCATCTCCAGGCAGATGACCTTTTATCGCAGTCCACAGGCTTTCAGGACTGCGTTTTTTATGCATTCAAGTTTTGTCTTAGTTCTTCAATGGATTTTGATACGCTCATCATGGCGCAATCAAAGTTTTTACCAAACCATTTACAACTTGTGCCATCTTCCCCACATTGAGTTTTTCTATCGTATCTTGCTCGGTATGGTAATGCTTATTTCGATAGTATGCCGTATCCGTAATCATCATTGCAGGTATATCAAATTTCCAATAATTCATATGATCTGAGAAATCGATTCCTTGAATAAATGAAGGTGAAATAAGTCGCTCACACTGTAATTCGTTTAAATTTTCCATTGCACTACAGTAATTTGAGGTCAAATCACGAGACTGCACATTGCCCACAGCAGCAATGAAATTTGAATGTGATGGATAAATCCACTTCAAACCAATCGGATAATCTTGAGTCGCTTTCGGGTCAAAATAACCAATCATTTCCAAAATATAAACACCATTTATTTTATCTTTGTTTTTAGCGACTGACTTTGCATGGATAAAACTACCCATTGACTCCGTTCGAAAATAAGGCGGTTCTTCTAACGTATAAAATACGAATTCAATATTTTGTTTCAACCGCGATTTTTCTGCTGCCAAAATACGTGCTGTCTCAAGTACACCTGCAACACCAGATGCATTGTCATCAGCACCCGCTTGTTCACCATATACATCGTAATGCGCTCCTACAATCACCTTTGTACTGTTTCCCGTATTCAATGGGCACACCACATTGCGGTAGGGTTGACTATTCACTGTATAGGTTTGAAAACTACAATTAACACCAAATAAACGCATTTGCTCGCGAATCCATGCGGAGACACGATTCAACTCCTGAATATTTTTATAGTTTCTATATTCGCCTTCAGAGCCAATAATTTGCTGTAAATAAACGCTTAAATTTTCAGGTTCAGCCATTCGAGTAGTCGCATGTGCAGTAAGTGGCAAACTAAAAAGAATCACAACTACCGTGAGTGAATGATACAGCAGCTGAAAACCACGTTTTAGGGGTAGTTTTATCATTGTTATTATTCCGCTTTTTAAAAATTTGAGCATAAGTAACTTATGCTGCGTATTTAAACAGCAAGCAAATCCTCTTTTCAATTGCAATTTGTGTCTGTTATTACAAAGCAACAAATCACCGTTATAATAGTCTTTTGCTTCATTTCAGGCGCTGTATGAAAATCCGCATTCTCACTATTGGTCAAAAAATGCCAGCTTGGGTACTGACAGGTTTTGAAGACTATTTCAAACGTATTCAACCCTTTGTACAAACTCAAATTGTTGAATTGCCTATGGCGAAGCGCGGTAAAAATGATTCTGAAGCTGATATTTTAAAATACCGTCAAATCGAAGGTGATAGCATATTAAATGCCATGAAAGGTAATGAGGTGTTAATTGCTCTTGAAGTCGGTGGCCGTGAATTTAGTACTGAAAAACTTGCTGAAACAATGAAAGGTTGGATGCTAGAAGGCAATGATGTGGTCTTAGCAATTGGTGGACCTGATGGGCACTCTGAAGCCGTACGTAAAGCAGCAGCATGGCATTGGTCATTATCAAAACTTACACTGCCTCACCCAATGGTTCGTGTCATGCTCATTGAGCAGCTCTACCGTGCTATGAGCATCAACAACAACCACCCTTACCATCGTGCTGGCTAAAATCACTGTTTAGTTCTTCGCATTGTTGCATAAACGAAACAATACGTTGAATTTATACAGATTGGTTATAGTTTCAAAATACAGCATGATAAACCTATTCCATATAACGACTTCCGGCGACGACCATGAATTTACAAACACTCCCAGGTTTATTTATTTCCCACGGTTCTCCAATGCTCGCTATCAATCCTGAGCAAGTTGGGCCTGCGCTGGAACGTCTCAGTCTCAATCTTCCAAAACCCCAAGCCATTATTATTATGTCTGCACATTGGGAAAGTAACGCACTAGAAGTAAGTACAGGCATTCGACCAGAGACTTGGCACGATTTCCGTGGTTTTCCTACGGAACTTTATGAGATTCGCTACCCTGCTCCAGGTCAACCAGAACTTGCAGAAGAAATTTTACATCTATTAGCAAATGCTGGACTTGCAGCACATGCAAACAGCACACGTCCGCGTGACCATGGTGTTTGGATGCCATTACTTCACATGTATCCAGAAGCAGACATTCCAGTTGTTGAAATATCACTGCCAATGACAATAAGTGCTCAAGACATATATAAAATTGGACAAACACTGGCACCTTTGCGCGAAAAACAAATTTTGTTGATTGGTTCCGGTAGCATTACGCATAACTTGCGCGAATTAGCTTGGAATGGACAAGCGGCTGCTGTACCTGAATGGGCTTCGACTTTCCGTAATTATGTGGTCAGTAAACTTACTCACCAAGATTATGACGCAGTGCTTGACTGGCAATCTATTCCGCATGTTCAACGCAATCATCCGACCATAGAGCACTTTGCACCAATCTTTTTCGCAATGGGTGCAGGCCATCGCTTCTCGATTGTGCATAGCAGTTTCAGTATGGGTTCTCTCGGTATGGATATTTATCGATTTGATTAATTGCGAAAATTAGATGAAATACGCTTTTAATAGATAAATTATATTTATATAATAACAAATATATATTTATGGATACATTTTGATACCGAATCGTGGTGAATGTATCCATAATTTTTTAAAATGAATAGGTTATGCTGCATTCTGTTATTTAGATCAAGAACTGCAAGCCTTATGAAATTAAAATATTTAGCGATTGCACTCTTCCCTTTAGCACTTGCAGCATGTCAATCAAGCGATATCCAAAAAGCTGGAGATATAGCCTTGACCGTTTTACAACAACAAAATGCAGATAAAACCTTGACTGCGTATCAGTGGAGTACCAACACTGAAAATGCGCCTAAACCGATTGTTTTAAACTTTAGCGAAGAAGGTCGTCTAAGTATCTCAACAAGCTGTAATACGCTAGGTAGCTCTTGGTCAGTCGAAAATAATACTATCAGTACAGGTAGTATGATGGCAACGCAAATGGCTTGCCCGAATAACATGATGGCGCAGGAAGGTATCGCTGCAGATATTTTCTCAAACCGCAAAGTGCCATTTATTTTAAATCTAAACGATAAAGAAAAACCCACCCTTACTTTAACCAATAGTAAAGGTGAAAAGATTGTATTCACAGGTAAAATGACCCCTGAAACTAAATACCAATCTGCGGGTGAAACCATTTTCTTAGAAATTAGCCCTGAAACTAAACAATGTACAGGTGTTGCACCGCAAACATGTTTACAGGTCAAAGAAATTAAATATGCCGAAAATGGAGTTAAAACCCAAGTCGATAAAGACTGGAGTTTGTTTTATGACAAAATTGAAGGCTTTGAACATTCACCAAATGAGCGTCAAATCATTCGTGTGAAACGCTATGAAATTAAAAATCCAGCAGCGGATCAATCTAAATATGCCTATGTGCATGACATGACGATTGCGCGTGGTAGCTTAGACAGCAAACTCTAATTTAGACTTGCATTGCACAATTTAAAAATTTTCCAATAAAAAACCGAGGCTAATGCCTCGGTTTTTTATTTCGTACTTAGGTAGAACTTAGTAAACGCCTTGAGCAAGCATTGCATCAGCTACTTTTACGAAGCCAGCAATGTTTGCACCGTTTACATAGTTCACAGTACCATCTTCTTCAGTACCGTATTTCACGCAGTTACGGTGAATTTCTTTCATGATCGCATGAAGACGCTCGTCAACTTCCTCGAAAGTCCAACCCAAACGAATTGCGTTTTGAGACATTTCAAGACCAGAAGTTGCAACTCCACCCGCATTCGATGCTTTACCTGGTGCATAAAGAATTTTCGCTTCAACGAATTTCTCAACAGCATCCAAAGTAGAAGGCATGTTTGCGCCTTCAGCAACACAGATTACACCGTTTGCAAGAAGTACAGCAGCATCATCGCCATTCAATTCATTTTGTGTTGCACATGGAAGTGCGATATCACATTTGATTGACCAAGGACGTTGACCTTCAAGGTATTCAAAACCGTGCTTAGATGCGAATTCTGAAATACGACCACGTTTTACGTTTTTAAGTTCCATTACTTCAGCAAGAAGTTCAGTTGTGAAACCATCTTTAACGTATACAGTACCGTTAGAGTCTGAAAGTGAAACCACTTTCGCACCTAGATACATTGCTTTTTCAGCTGCAAATTGTGCAACGTTACCTGAACCCGAAATAGTCACAACTTTGTTGTTGAAGCTATCACCACGAGTTTTTAGCATTTCTTCAGCAAAGTACACTGTACCGAAACCTGTAGCTTCAGGACGTGCAAGTGAACCACCGAAAGTTAAGCCTTTACCAGTGAATACACATGCAGTGTCGTTGCTTAATTTTTTCATCATGCCGGCCATGTAGCCAACTTCACGGCCACCCACACCGATGTCACCCGCTGGGATGTCAGTGTTTGAACCTAAATGACGATATAACTCGATCATCAATGCTTGGCAGAAACGCATAATTTCGCCTTCAGATTTACCTTTAGGATCGAAATCTGAACCACCTTTACCACCACCCATAGGCAATGTAGTTAAAGCATTTTTGAAAGTTTGCTCAAAGCCTAAGAATTTTAGGATTGAAAGGTTCACTGAAGGATGGAAACGCATACCACCTTTGAATGGACCAATTGCTGAGTTGTATTGAACACGGAAAGCACGGTTAACGTGAGTTTGACCTTTGTCATCTACCCATGAAACACGGAATTGAATCGCACGTTCTGGCTCAACAAGACGCTCAAGCAGACCGTAGTCAGCATACTCTGGGTTCTTTTCAATGAAAGGCCAAAGGCTCGTCATCACTTCTTCAACAGCTTGAAGAAATTCAGGTTGATGTGTATCACGTGTTTTAACGTAGTCCAGGAAGTCGTTAAGGCTGTTATATTTCAACGCTTAATCCTCAGCAGATGTATGGATCAAAACTGTTCACAATTTTGATCAAAGATATATTTTGGCGCAAAATATTAAATATCTTTTGTAACCAATGGGCAATAGTTTTTTTAAAAAATCTTTAAAATATATAAATTTCATGTGTTTAATTTGATTTTTAAGATGTTTTGGTTATATATCTAATAACTTTAAGGAATATTTTAATGTTGTTTTTTGCGCATAAATGATGCAAACAACGACCTATTTTCGAGCACACTCAACACACTAAAAACATGCTAGAATTCATTACCCTGCTTTGTTTTCGCACTTTCTGCTGTAACTCGATGAACCATGAATTCTGAAATTTCCCTCATTCAACAAATTGACGCATTACTTCCACAAACCCAATGCGGTCTATGTGGCCATCGTGATGGGTGTTTGCCCTATGCAAAATCAATTCATGAAGGTGAAGCTGCGAATAAATGCGTGCCGGGTGGGCAGCCTGTGGCTGATGCCTTAGCGATTTTGTTAAATCGTGCTCCGTTAAAAGCAGAAGAAAGTGTGTGGCCAATTCAATCCGACGGCCGTCCTCAACGTGTCAAAGCAGTGATTCGTGAAGACGAATGTATTGGATGCACCAAATGCATTAGCGCCTGCCCTGTCGATGCCATCATTGGCTCAGGAAAACTCATGCATAGCGTATTAACGGATTTATGCACGGGCTGTGAACTGTGCATTCCTCCTTGCCCGGTCGACTGCATTGACTTGGTTGAAGACACCCAACCGATGCTGAATGAAACATTAAGAATTGCAGAGCAAGACGATTTACGCCGCCGATATTATGCACATATTCAGCGTGAAGAAAAACGTCAACTCAATCGTAAAGGTCCTGTCGTTCGCGCCGAAATTGACACTGAATTATTTGCCCAATTTTCAAGCCAAACGGACTCTGTTCCTGCAATTGAAGTGGTTGAAAAACAAAATGTAGCGACCATTAATATTGATGCAAAAACCACGATTGAACTTGCAAAAATCCGAACACAAATCAAAAAACTCGAAAAGCAGCTCAGTGTTCGTGAAGATGCAAAAAAACGTGAGTTGCTTGATTCACTTTCGGTACAACTAACACAATTACAAGGGGCTTAATTGTGGCTGTTAAAAATATGACGAAAAAGCAGATTCAAACTTTTTTTGAACGACTGCGTGAGCAACGTCCTAACCCTAAAACTGAACTAAATTACAGCAGCCCCTTTGAGCTATTAGTGGCAGTGACATTATCTGCCCAGGCCACTGATGTTAGCGTCAATAAAGCCACAGACAAACTATTTCCTATTGCCAATACACCTGAAGCTATTTATGCCTTAGGGGTTGATGGATTAAAGGAATATATTAAGACCATTGGCTTATATAATTCGAAAGCTGAGAACGTCATTAAAGCCTGTAAGATGCTGATCGACAAACACAATAGCGTCGTACCAAACAATCGTGCAGACTTAGAAGCCTTACCCGGTGTCGGGCGTAAGACAGCGAATGTGGTGCTGAATACTGCTTTTGGTCAACCAACGATGGCTGTTGATACACATATTTTTCGTTTAGGTAACCGTACAGGTTTAGCTGTCGGCAAGAATGTGCTTGAAGTCGAACACCGTTTAGTGAAAGTGATTCCAAAAGAATTTATTGTCGACTCACATCATTGGTTAATTTTACATGGTCGTTACTGCTGTATCGCACGTAAACCCAAGTGTAATGAATGTATCGTTTCTGACGTGTGTAACTGGCCTGATCGTTTTGAGTTTGGTGCAGCAAGACCAATTAAAGTAACCAACCTAGATGCCTAATATTTCTTAGATATCGCAAGCATCATTTTTATGCTAATCAAATGAAAATCAGCAATATATAACTCAGATATATTGCTGATTTTGTAATATGCTAGTGTAGTTTAGGCCTCAACCCTTCATAGCAAATTACTGTTCAGATTTAGAGTCTTGCTGTTTTTTCTTATCTAACTCTTGTTGTAATTTGGGATGTAACTGATACTGCTTCGGGTTTAATTTTGCATCTTTTGCTTCTTCAATTTGTACATTACGCAGCATTTTAAAACTGACATAAAGCAGTCCCAGTAAAACCACCACTGCAACAACAACACCCAAAATTAAAGCAACTTTCAGCACTAGATTGTCCTCAAAAATGAACAATAAAAAAAGAGTCCCACTATGCAGTAGGACTCTTTTAAAGTCAAAATTTCAGTCGAACTGAATTATTTTGCTTGATCTAAAATCGCGAACAAATCAGTTTGTACTTGTTCGATTGGACGTAGACCATTTAATTTGTCATAAGTCGGTGCATTTTCACCAGATGCTGCGCGGCCTTGGTAGAAACCAACCAATTGCTCAGTTTCAGTATGGTATGAACCTAGACGTTTACGAATCGTCGCCTCTTGGTCATCAGGACGTTGCACAAGGTCTTCACCAGTTTCGTCATCTTTACCTTCCACTTTCGGCGGATTGTAAACGATGTGGTAAACACGACCTGATGCAGGGTGTTGACGACGACCAGAAAGACGTTGAACGATTTCTTCGTCAGGTACATCAATCTCGATCACGTGATCGATGTTGATACCTTCATTTTCAAGCGCTTCAGCTTGAGGAATCGTACGTGGGAAACCGTCAAAAATGCAGCCGTTTACGCAATCAGGTTGAGCAATACGTTCTTTCACAAGACCAATAATCAGCTCATCAGATACAAGACCGCCATTATCCATGACGCTTTTAGCTTGTAGACCTAATTCAGTACCTTCACGAATCGCAGCACGGAGCATATCACCGGTTGAAATTTGTGGGATATCGTAGCGCTTACAGATCAACTGAGCCTGTGTGCCTTTACCTGCTCCAGGTGGTCCGAGTAATATAATGCGCATAAAAAAACATCCTCATTTTAAAACATTGTATATGACGCTATACGGTGATATGAACCCCAAGATTAACATCACCTATCAGCATCTAATTATAAGAAAGCCACAAACAAATGTATTGTACCAGCTATAAAACCAGTCACCCCACCCAACACAATCAAAATCCATTCGTCTTCCTGAAATGCAGGACGTAACAAATTTTGAAATTCTTTAGGCGTTAACTCGCGAATACGGTCTCTAAACATCTGAAAGATTTTCTGTGCACGGCTCGCATTAAACGCAGGGTCGCATACAGGCACCATCGTAATTTCAATTGAGCGATCGATCAAGTCTGTCTTGAGTTTTGCATACTCTTTTGGACCTAAAGACAACTGTAATGACGTACGAACCAATGGTGTTTCCATAATTTCGTTAATATGACGTTTAACAATGCGACGAGTCTTGTCTTTTTTCCCGCCATACATCATTTCGGTCATGATAGATTTTAGCGTAATTAGGTCTTCTGTGACTACATTTGCGAATACATCCGATACTTCTTCTTGGCGTTTCATAAACGCCCCTTGAATATTGTAAGTTCCAATACGTGGAATCACAGGCTTGATCCAAGGAAATTTACGATCTTTAGTTAATTCAAAGAATTGTAAATACTTCACTGGGTGTGGTTCGATTGGATTGAATACCATCCAAATAGCAATCCAATTGGTCAAAAAGCCCCAGATTGCAGCCCAGAATGGCACTGTCCAATGCCAAGGCACCACAAACCAAACAACCATCTGGAAGATACCAAAGAACATCCCAATCAAGGCACTAATATGCCAAATAAAGTTAATTTCTTTTTGTCCAACTTTAAGGAACATTCGCACCATCAGGCGTCGATCAGACTCCATCTGGCTCACCACCATTTCACGCATGTCAACTAATGACTCGACGTTCATGGTCAGTTCGGTCACAAGTTCTTTTAAAGTACTTGGTAACTGTTTATGTGCTTGAGCATAAATACGACGTTTGATCGAATACGGTAAATTTTCCCAAAGAACAGCATTTCGGTCGAGCATGACTTCATCAATTAAATGTTCAAGCTCAAAACCAACTTGTTCACCAATAATACGCGCCATGTCCTCAGGATCCATTGCATCTAAAAATTCACGCAATGAACCCAATTTAGACAAAGTGTTGTCGGTAATAATGCCAGATATACGTCCAGCCTTTCTTGGCACAATGCCCTGCCATCCCACCGGTATTGGGCCTAAATGGAATCCCCAAAAAGTAATTGGGTAAAACACCATTTTAAGTGCCATCCAAACGTGTGCCCAGGTAACGAACGCGGTAACGGGGATAATACTTAGCACCGCCCAAAAATCGGGTCGTTGCAAAAAGGTTTGCCACAGATCGTTAACGTACTCAAGCATGCATAACTTCCATATTTAATTTTATTCAGTGAGCGCGGTTAAAACATAAAGTTGATTATTTTCACTACAAACCAATACTTAGAGTATATGAGATTTGTAGTCTAGGTTCGATTTCTGCAATAACATTGCCCGACTTATCTTCTAATTTCTCTCCTGCACCCAGGCCAACACTAAACGTACTGATACGCTCGGAGCTCAACATCACATAAGCAAGATCAATACCACCGCCTAATCGAGCTTCATCGTCACCATCAACTTTTTTCGTGTCGATATAACCTGCATAAGCCCCGACATAATAACCATTTTTATCCTTGCCAGTGAAATGAACTGGGTGACGAAAGCCGACTTGTCCACCAGGTGTTTTATCATCGTTCAAGAAAACACCAGCTTTCGCATAAGCAATGCCATAAGGGTTGACCCATTCACCATTCACATGAATGATTTTTTGAGTAAAACCCGCACCAAGATTCCAAGCTTGATAGCCTGTACTGCCTAAATTTGCCTCAGGTAAAAATGCGTTGTCATTGGCGTGTGCGACACTTCCAAGCATCATTAACACCAACCATGGATAAAATTTATTCATTGTTTTCACTAACTTCCTTAGTATTATTTTTGGATTATTCCTTTTTTATTCTTAGCGACTTTATCAGATTAAAATGAACTGTTATACACAAGCTCGCATCTTTTTCATGTCTGCAAAGTCAAAGTTTGAGCTACATCCACGAGCAGCACGTTTTTAATTCTCAAAAAAAATAACAATTGCGCTAGAATATGCCTCTTCTGTTATTTCAGTTCTTTGTCTTTAAGTCGATCGCATATGAAGCAGCACTTTCCTTTAAAAAATGTCCAGCAAGAAAAGCGGATTTATCGTAATCGTGTACTGATTTCGATTGGGATCGTGTCATTCTTTATGTTGCTATTGGTAGCTCGCTACGCCTATTTACAAATTAAGAATTACGAAACGTTTTCAACCGCTGCAGATCAAAACCGAATTCGTTTACAGCCTTTAGCGCCATCCCGTGGCTATATTTATGACCGCAATGGTGTATTACTGGCTGATAACTACCCTGTATTCTCTGCAACCATGAGTCGTGCAGATGTTGAAGATATTGACGACACCGTCAAGCGCCTCACGCCGCTCCTTGAACTTACTGATGAAGACATTGAACGTTTTAGCAGTCGAATTAAAACTTCAAAGAAAACTGAACGTGTTTCAATCAAACTTAACCTGAATGAAAATGATATTGCGCGTTTTAGTGAAGTGAAATATCAATTCCCAGGCGTTAATATCGAAACACAAATGACCCGTTATTACCCACATGGTGAACTTTTTGCGCATGTGATTGGTTATGTCGGTCGTATCAATGACAAAGAACTTAAAACCATTGATAAAGATTTATATGCTGGCTCTAACCTGATTGGTAAGATCGGCGTTGAAAAGTCGTATGAAGAATTACTACATGGCATGCCCGGCAATGAGTCCGTTGAAGCTGATGCTTTTGGTAATGTGTTACGCCACTTGGGCCGTAAAGATCCAGTTCGTGGTAATGATCTGTATTTATCCTTAGATTATGGCTTACAAACGATTGCTTCTGAGCAATTGGCAGGTCGACGTGGCGCTATTGTTGCAATGGATCCGCGTACAGGTGAAATTCTTGCTTTGGTATCCAGCCCAAGCTTTAACCCGAACCTGTTCGTAACAGGTATTAGTAGTAAAGATTATTCTGGTTTACGTGATAGCTTAGACCAACCACTCTATAACCGTGCTGTACAAGGGGCTTATCCTCCAGGATCGACCATTAAACCGATGTTTGGTATGGGTGGTATTCACTATGGTTTAGTTGATTGGAGCACGGCTATTTCAGATCCCGGTTATTTTACTTTACCAGGTGATAGCCATCGTTTCCGTGACCACAAAAAAACCGGTCATGGCGCTGTAAATATGCATAAAGCACAAGTTGTCTCTTGTGATACCTATTTTTATGTCCTGTCATATCGCATGGGCATTGAAAAAATGAACTCATGGATGCGTCAATTTGGTTTCGGTGAAAAAACTGGTGTCGATTTACCAAGTGAAAGTACAGGCTTATATCCGAATCCTGAATGGAAAATGCGTACCCGCAAATCAAATTGGCTTAAAGGTGAAACGATTTCCGTCAGTATTGGACAAGGTGCATTTACCGCAACCCCATTACAACTGGCCATGGCGACTGCAATTACAGCCAACCAAGGCTCTCATGTCACCCCTCATGTATTGCGTGAAAGTAAAGGTTCTAAGGTGCATAAAGTTCATAATGCACCAAATGGCCGCATTCAATTTAATGGTAAACCAGAAGATTGGATTAAGATGCGTGATGCCATGATTGATGTAGTGCAAACGGGTACAGGCCGTGGTATCCGCACGCCGATGTATCAAATTGCAGGTAAAACAGGTACAGCTCAGGTTAAAAGTATTGCTCAAGGTAAACGATATAACGAAGCATTACTTACAGAACGTCAACTTGATCACGGCCTATTTGTTGGCTTTGCACCCGCTGAAAAACCTGAAATTGCAATTGCTGTGGTTTGGGAAAATGGCCGTCATGGTGGTTCGGCAGCTCAAATCGCTAAACCTATTTTTGACTATTGGCTACTAACTCGTAAAAAAAATCCAATTCGTCCTTCCGGCCACCAAGTAAGTGGTGGCTTAATGACAGCTGGGATTAAACCCGGTGAATTACCAAGTGGCGCTAATATTTTGTCTGCCGACCCAAATGCAAATCCAAACCAGCAAACAAATGAAGCGAACTCAAATAGTAACCAGGCCGCTCAGACAAATGGTCAAGCAGCACCTACTACATCTCGTGCTGCGAGTGCAGCCGCAACAGCTGATCAGGAATAATCAATGAAAAATCAATTAAGAATCATTGGTGGAGAATGGAAACGTCGTCAGCTACCTTTTGCCAGTATTGACGGACTTCGCCCAACGCCTGACCGTGTACGTGAAACACTTTTTAACTGGCTCATGTGGGACGTACAAAATGCCAAAGTTCTAGATCTATGTACCGGTTCAGGTGCATTAGCATTTGAAGCACTCTCACGAGGTGCAGCACAAGCAGTCATGATAGAACCTGACCGTACGCAAGCAAAATTTTTAACGGATAATCTCGAACTATTACGTGTGAGTAAGCAACAGGCCCAACTCAAAATTATGACTGCTCAACAAGCCTTAGCTACATTAAAAGAGCAGTTTGATTTAGTATTTTTAGACCCTCCCTATAGCCTCGACCTATGGGAAACCTTAGCAAACCAAGCTGATCCATTAATTGCAGAAAATGGCTTAATTTATGTCGAAGCTGATCGAGATCTATCTCAGCTCAAATTACCCGTATCATGGAAACAAATTAAAAATACTAAAGCTGGTACAGTTCGCGCTGGACTCTATCAAAAATCAGTTTAAAACCAAATGTATTTAAAAAAGGACGCTTACGCGTCCTTTTCTTAGCGAATGTCCCAAGATCAAATTTGTGGACGTAAAGGTCGCTGTGCATTAAATCCACCTGTAGATAGCTTAACTGCTGGTGCAACATTAGGACGCTTCTTCTGTGATTGAGCATTCGGTTTTGGTTTCGTTACAGGTTTTGTTGTTTGTGGTTTAGCGGTTTGAGGCTTATTTACATTCGGTTTATGCTGTGACGGGCGTTGTACATTAGGCCGTTGATTATCCCAAGGTCGATGCTGTTGGGTTGAACCTACATGCTGTGGACGCTGATGATGTGGTCTGTATTGCGGCTGATTCGGACGATATTGTGGACGCTCATAGCCATAAGAATTTGAATATCGATGCGATGATCCATAACCATATTGACTCGAATAACGCGAGCCATCATCAAACGGTGCAACCACACACCCGGTAAGTGAAATTGCGAGCACTGATAGCAAAGAAACTTGTTTAAGCATGTGAACTACTCCTATTTGAATAGGTATAGTCTGCTGTAAAGAAATGGATCAAAAAGGTAACCTATGTAGATGAGATGTATACCCATGTCCATTTTTTATCCATCATCTAGAATATTAAACCTATAAATAAGATGTAAAAAAACCAAGCTTGGTAGTGAAACATTTATGATAGAACACCGATAACAATCAGCGAATCACCACATTATTCGATCAGATTTTTAGATAACTTATTTCCTTATTTATACTAACAAACTCCCCCCCTTCAGAGATAATTTTATCTACAATAGCGACTGAATTTTAAAAGTAAAAATGCAATGACATGGTTAATTTTCATTCTTGGGGCAGTATGTGCAGGTTTCATCCAAGGATTAACAGGTTTTGCATTTGCACTAATTGCTATGTCTTTTTGGGTATGGATTCTGCCGCCGCAAATTGCAGCACCCTTAGTTGTTAGTGCTTCAGTCTATAGTCACTTTATTTCCCTCAGTTACGAAAAAAACTCCATAAACCTCGATCGCAAACTCATTTGGCCTTACTTAATAGCGGGCTTAATTGGCGTGCCTTTAGGAACCTATTTACTCGATATTATTAATCAAAACACTTTTAAGCTGGTACTCGGTGCATTTTTAGTGATTTGGTGCCCGATCCTTTTTTTTAATCCTACAATTGGATGGATCACAAAATCGGGTAAATGGGCAGATTCGATCATTGGCTATATTGGAGGCATATTGGGTGGATTAGGTGGCTTTTGTGGGGCATTGCCTTCTGCTTGGCTCATGCTTAAAAAGACACCGAAAGAACAGCAGCGTTATATTCTGCGTCATTTTAATTTCGCAATTCAAATCGTGACCTTAGCCAGCTATCTATGGCAAGGGATTATCCAAAAACAGCACTTACCCTATCTGGCGGTATTACTGATTATCATGGCATTTCCGGTAATTTTAGGTGCACGTTTGTTTTACAAAGTCTCGGAACGCCAGTTTAAACACATTGTTCTTGGTTTATTATTTAGCTCAGGATGCTTTTTACTTAGCATGAGTCTATTGCACAGCTAAACCAGTTTTTGAAATATAAATGATCTACAAAATACAACTAAAATCATGAACCACATCTCATTTAATCATTTTTTAGCCAAATGGTAAAAAATAAATTAATTTTTATCTTAAAACTGAATAGAATACGACACCACATCATTTGCTCATAAAAAAATCATGAATAAGTTCATCCTGCTCGCAGGTGTAACTCTGTTAAGCGGCTGTATGTTTGGCACATCTAGCGAAATAAAAAAAGCCGAAAAGCTACTTTCTCAATTCCAATGTAATAATATCGAAAGCGCACATATGACGCACAGTTCGATTACCAGTTTCCATGAGCAAAAACTTGCTTCAAGTAAACAGAAAGTCGTTTCTTATATTGATCAATATAAAGATGGCGATAAATTATTTAGCATTCCACTCACCGATGTCGTGGATCAACAATATATTATTTATAAGTCTGCTTGCCAAAACTTAGGTGGGATACATCCTGAAGTTGAAGAATAACAAAAACTATTTACATCGATTTTTCTCAAATCAAAATAAAAAAGGACAGTCTGAGCTGTCCTTTTTTCTATCTAATCTACTTTAAGATCATGGATGATAGCGTGTATCTACACTAAATTTTTCAGGAAATTTTGCATTAATGTTGGCATAAAAAGCCATGATCTCAGCCATATCTTTTTCAAAATCCCCTGTCGGATAAACAATTTTACCAACGCCAGTTTTTTTATTTTTATAATCCATATAAGCCAAGGCAATCGGTACACCCGCATTGACTGCAACATGGTAAAAACCTGTTTTCCATTTTTCTTGCTTGGCGCGTGTTGCTTCAGGTGTTACTAACATCACCAATTTCGGATGAGTTTTAAATAAATCTGTCATCAGTTGAACCATACTCGGACGTGGTTCACCCGGCGCTTTAGGACGACGATCTATCCCAATCCCGCCCATAGCGCGGACAAATGGCCCAAATGGAAACTTCATATAACTGTCTTTAATGGTAAGACGTACATTTACCCCCATTGCCTTCAAAGCTAGACGCGCATATAGCGCATCCCAATTACTGGTATGTGGCGCAGCAATCATGACACATTGATCAATGTCTAAAGACCAGTGATTATCTAACTTCCAACCCAAGGCATTTAGGCTTTGTTCTGCCAATTTTTCAAACACAATTTACACCGCACACATTTAAAAGTGCACCGAGTTTAGCAAGCTAAAAAATATATAAAAGTCTAAACTGTCTAAAAATCACCCAATTAATATATAAATGTCCTTTAGCGTTCACTTTTAGGTAATCAATAATTTAGCATCCAATTTAGAGCCGTGAGTTAATCAGCTGCTTGGATTTGATCTTCGTTTTTTATTATTTTCTTTTCTAATGTAATGCTTCATTTATGCATGCTTTCTTTGAAGAACTTAAAATCACGAAATACGAAAAGCACAAGATTTTACATGAAGCCACTGTTTTCACAGTACGTTTGGCATCAAGCTTAATGTATTCGAATGCGACTGGATGATTACTGTGAAAAGAATAATTCTCGTCCTTGGACTAACCAGCCTGATTTTAATGGGCTGCTCAAACAATAACGATCAATCAGAAAGAGCTTCCGCTCCAGACAATAATGTCATCGCCAATACGGATCATCCTAATCAGGCGGACACCACGATGGGCGATACTGCTGAAAACGCGTTGGATTGGCCTGGTGAGTATAAAGGCATACTGCCTTGCAAGGACTGTAAAGGCATTGAAACCGAACTTGAACTCAAGCTCGATAACCGCTTTGAGCTCAGCCAAGAATTTTTAGGCAAACCTGCAAACACGGAAAACAAAGTCAAAGGGACCTTTAAATTCTTAGCAGACCAACCCAATATGATTCAACTCGATGCTGAAGGCGATAATCGAATTTATTTTATCGGTGAAAATTTTATTGAGTTACGTGGTGATAAAGGCGAAAAATTAGAAATGCCTGAGTTAAATTTCCAATTAACCAAACAGCTTAATTAAGTACTTTTAAAATATCAGACAAAAAAATCCCCGCAAAATGCGGGGATTTTTTTAGATCAAATGATCGGTAGATGAATTACATCATACCGCCCATTCCGCCCATGCCACCCATGTCTGGAGCAACCGGTTTGTCTTCTGGAATATCAGTGATCATACATTCAGTTGTAAGCATTAAAGCAGCAACAGAAGCAGCATGTTCAAGTGCTGAACGTGTTACTTTCGCTGGATCAAGGATACCCATTTCAAGCATATCGCCGTATTCACCAGTTGCAGCATTGTAACCGTAGTTACCTTCACCGTTTTTAACTGCGTTAATTACAACAGAAGGCTCATCACCTGCGTTCGCAACAATTTGACGAAGCGGTGCTTCGATTGCGCGACGTAAAATGTTGATACCTACGTTCTGGTCGTCATTCGCACCTGTAACACCTTCAAGTGCAGATGCAGCGCGTACAAGTGCAACACCACCACCTGCTACAACACCTTCTTCAACCGCAGCGCGAGTTGCGTGAAGCGCGTCGTCAACACGGTCTTTCTTCTCTTTCATTTCAACTTCAGTTGCAGCACCGATTTTGATCACTGCAACACCGCCAGCCAATTTAGCTACGCGTTCTTGAAGTTTTTCTTTGTCGTATTCTGAAGTAGATTCTTCAATTTGCGCACGAATTTGAGTTACGCGCTCAGCAATTTGATCTGCATTACCAGCACCATCAACAATCACTGTATTTTCTTTAGAAACAGTTACTTTGTGCGCTGTACCTAAATCTTGAAGAGATGCAGTTTCTAAAGACATACCTACTTCTTCAGAAATAACAGTTGCGCCAGTTAAGATCGCGATGTCTTGAAGCATTGCTTTACGACGATCGCCAAAACCAGGGGCTTTAACCGCACATACTTTAATAATGCCGCGCATGTTGTTTACAACAAGAGTTGCAAGCGCTTCGCCTTCAACATCTTCAGCGATGATAAGAAGCGGTTTACCTGTTTTAGCAACAGCTTCAAGTACAGCAATCAATTCACGGATGTTGCTGATTTTTTTATCAACAAGAAGAATGAACGGATTTTCAAGTTCAGCAGTTAGCGTGTCTTGTTTGTTTGCAAAGTACGGGCTGATGTAACCACGGTCAAACTGCATACCTTCAACAACGTCCAAAGCATCTTCAAAGCCTGAACCTTCTTCTACAGTAATAACGCCTTCTTTACCTACTTTTTCCATTGCTTGCGCAATAAGTTTACCAACAGTAGTGTCAGAGTTTGCAGAAATCGAACCAACTTGTTCAATTGCTTTGGTATCAGAAGCTGGTTTAGCCGTTGCTTTGATGTTTTCAACTACAGCACGTACAGCGATGTCGATACCACGTTTCAAGTCCATTGGGTTCATACCCGCAGTCACTGATTTGATACCTTCATTTAAGATTGCTTGTGCAAGTACAGTTGCAGTTGTTGTACCGTCACCTGCGATGTCATTGGTTTTTGAAGAAACTTCACGAACCAATTGCGCGCCCATGTTTTCAAATTTGTCTTTAAGTGCAATTTCTTTTGCAACAGTTACACCATCTTTAGTGATGTGTGGTGCACCGAAAGAACGATCGATAACAACATTACGACCTTTAGGACCTAAAGTTACTTTTACTGCGTCTGCAAGTACGTTCACACCTGCAATCATTTTTGAACGCGCTGAATCACCAAATTTTACGTCTTTAGCTGACATATCTAACTCCGAATCTTTTTAAATTTTTAACAATTTATACTTTATAAAAGGGTCTAAATGCGTGTATGAAGCTTAAGCTTCAAGTACCGCTAAAATGTCAGACTCTTTCATAATAAGAAGCTCTTCGCCTTCTACTTTTACTTTTGTACCCGCATAAGTACCAAACAATACGTTGTCGCCAACTTTAACGTCTAATGCGCGAACGCCATTGTCAGTTACTTTACCATTACCTACAGCGATCACTTCGCCTTGAGCAGGTTGTTCAGCTGCTGAAGTACTTAAAATAAGACCACCAGCAGTTTTAGTTTCCTTTTCAACACGGCGAATCACAACGTTATCGTGTAGAGGACGAATATTGCTCATAGTTAACTCCAGACTAAGTCTATTTATAGATGAATGACGATGACATTTTGATTTCCGTAAGCCATCGCCAAAAATTAATTCAGATGACACTTTTGTGGGGATGGAAAAAAACGCTTCAAGGGTAAAATTTAATTTTTTTAATCTTTTTGTACTTTTTTTCGACTAATTACTCTTTTGTATATCGCAATGATCAACAATTCTTAAAATCAAGGCTTCTGTTCAAACTGCTGAGATACAGCATTAAAGAAATAATGCCGTACATCCATATGATGATCAATGACATTAAAACTATTGGGAAGATTGTCATGCAAACGATACGACGTCGCTGTTCCTGCATGAATATCCCAAACTGGATGTGCAGCACCTAATTGATAGATTTGATTTAAATCGTAAGCTGCTGGCACATGTAAATGTCCATGTAACAGCCCGTTTAAACCATGTTTACTCCACTGCTCGAGTGCCAATCGGCCTTGTACAGGACAATCTTTAACACCATGTGGATCATTGGGAGGTGTATAAAAAGGTTGATGGGCAATCACCAATTTCAACTTATTTTTTGGTGCGGCTTTTAACTGCTCATCCACACGTTGTATTTGTTCTAAAGAGATGTGTCCCCGTGTGTGGTAACGCCGGCGAATACTATTTACTCCCACCAAATAAAAATGCTCCGTTTCCAGCACATTTTCTAAATTATCAAAGAACAGTTTATACCGAGTAAATGGACTAAATACCCGATTCCATAAATGATAAAGAGGTATATCGTGGTTGCCCGGAACCACGATATAAGGTCGTTTCAAGCTTTCTAAAAATTGTTTACAGGCAAAAAACTGCGCATACCGTGCGCGCTGAGTTAAATCACCACTCGCCACAACAGCCTCAATCTGATGTTGCTGGCAAAACTGTTGTATCGCCCACATACATTCAGGCTTTTCAGTTCCAAAATGCAGATCAGACAGATGCAGGATCATGTGGAACTCGTATTTTTAAGGCATTTTTTTTCACAGAAATCTGTAATGGTGGTTTCATTTCAACAATTTCACCATCAATAGCCACTGTTATTTTATTGCGTTTGGTGTGGATCGTGACTTGCTCCGCTGCAAAACTATAAACATCTGGTGCTTTTTCAATATTTCCACGCATCAACTGCCACAGCAGTTTGAATAAGGTGCGTTTATCACTTTTTGCAACCACCACACCGGCGACCTTTCCTTGTGCAGCATCTTTGGCAATTTTTAAGTTTAAATCCGCAAGTTGCAATTGATTATTACCAAAGAAAATCAACGGTGTTTTGACTGGATAGATATGATGATCTACTTCAATTTCAAGCTTCAATTCTTTACGATCACGAATGAGAACATCAAGCCCTGATGTATAGGCGTGTAAAGGAAAGCGCCCAAATTTTTGATTGTAAAATTCACGCTTTTGTATGAATAGCGGATACAGCCCTAAGCTAGCGTTATTTAAATAAATATGATCATTTAACTGTGCAACATGCACTTCCCTGTTTTGACCCGTTGCTATTACGTTTGCCGCTTGGATTAAATCCAATGGAATATTGAGCACACGCGCAACATAATTGAAGGTACCTAAAGGTAAAATACCCATTGGAATATTGGTATGCATTAGACGCTGCGCGACGGCATTTAAAGTCCCGTCACCGCCTGCTGCAACCACCACACCAACCTCTTGCTGTTGCTGATGGCGTGCAAGCACCTTATCCATTAAGGCATCAAAACTGACATCCTGCCCCAGTTCAAACGATTGAATTTCATAACCATGACTGGACAAGACTTGAACCAGTTCTTCATAAACTGCTTCTTTATTTGCAGCATGAAAACCAGAGTTTTTATTGTAAATAATAGATAATGGCTTCGTTTGAAGAGACATTTTTTATACATTTCTACCCGTTTGATTTATATTTTGTCGAATTAACAAACAATTAAAAGCACCTTTATGTAAAATTCGAATTACCACCATTTATTTAATCAATAATAATTCTCATGTAAGAAATTATTTCAAGCTATTGTTTTTAATAAATATAATTATATAAAATATTGTTCATTATTTTTCTAAATAGAACAAAATAAACACAATAAAATTATTAACCATTTGTTTTTATTTAATTTTATTACTAAATAGCATTAACTACCAAATAAAATCTACCACTTCTTTAGTCTTATTTTTTTTATGATTTTATGCTTTAATACAGCGACTTTTTTTTCATATTTTATCTGCATGATGTACCCCATGATGCAGATTAGACTTTGTACGGTTAGTACATTTTTGAGATAGGCCTCACCATGACCCAAGTGAACGCACCAGAATTCGTTCGTCACCCTAAGCTTATTGCTTGGGTGGAAGAAATTGCCAAATTAACCAAACCAGCAAAAATCGAATGGTGTGACGGTAGCGCAGAAGAATATCAACGTTATATCGACTTGATGATCGCTAACGGCACTATGCAAGAACTTAACCAAGAAAAACACCCTGGTTCTTACCTTGCTAATTCTGATCCTTCTGACGTTGCTCGTGTTGAAGGTCGTACTTTTATTTGTTCAGAAAAGCAAGAAGATGCTGGCGCAACTAACAACTGGGAAGCTCCAGCTGAAATGCGTGCTCGCCTTAACGGTTTATTTGACGGTTCAATGAAAGGTCGTACTTTGTACGTTGTCCCTTTCTCTATGGGGCCTTTAGGTTCTCATATTGCTCACATCGGTATCGAACTTACCGACTCTCCTTACGTAGCTGTAAGCATGTCAAAAATGGCTCGTATGGGTAAAGCTGTTTATGACGTTCTTGGTACTGACGGTGAATACGTTCCTTGTGTACACACTGTAGGCGCTCCGCTAGAAGAAGGTCAAAAAGACGTTGCATGGCCTTGCAACCCTGAAAAATACATCGTTCATTACCCAGAAACTCGTGAAATCTGGTCTTACGGTTCTGGTTACGGCGGTAACGCATTGCTTGGTAAAAAATGCCTAGCTTTACGTATTGCTTCTTCTATGGGTCGTCAACAAGGCTGGTTAGCTGAACATATGCTCATCCTTGGCGTGACAAACCCACAAGGCGAAAAACACTACATCGCAGCTGCATTCCCTTCTGCTTGTGGTAAAACAAACTTCGCTATGTTGATTCCACCAGCAGGCTACGAAGGCTGGAAAATCGAAACTGTAGGTGATGACATTGCTTGGATCAAACCAGGTGAAGACGGTCGTCTATATGCGATTAACCCAGAAGCTGGTTTCTTCGGTGTTGCACCTGGTACAAATACCAAGACCAACCCGAACTGTATGGCTACATTAACTAAAGATGTTATCTATACAAACGTTGCTGTAACTGACAACGGCGAAGTATGGTGGGAAGGTCTTACTAAAGAAGCACCTGCTAACCTTACAAACTGGAAAGGTCAGCCACACGTTGCTGGTGAAAAAGCGGCGCATCCAAATGCTCGTTTCACAGTTTCAGCTGGTCAATGCCCTTCTATTGACGCTGATTGGGAAAACCCAGCAGGTGTTCCAATTTCTGCGTTCATCTTCGGTGGTCGTCGTGCAGATACAGTGCCTCTAATTTCAGAAGCATTTGACTGGGTTGACGGTGTTTACAAAGCTGCAACTATGGGCTCTGAAACAACTGCTGCTGCTGTTGGTCAACAAGGTATCGTTCGTCGTGATCCATTCGCAATGCTTCCATTTGCGGGTTACAACATGGCTGACTACTTCTCTCACTGGTTAGAACTTGGTGAAGAAGTTGCTGCTAAAGCTGCTGCTCACGGTAACAAACTACCTGGTATCTACAACGTGAACTGGTTCCGTCGTGATGCTGAAGGTAACTTTGTATGGCCTGGTTTTGGTCAAAACATGCGTGTTCTTGAGTGGATCATTGATCGTTGTGAAGGTCGTGCAACTGCTGTTGACACTCCAATTGGCCGTGTACCAACTTTCGAACAATTGAACTGGAACGGTTCAGATTTCACTAAAGAACAATTTGACCTTGTTACTTCTCAAGACAAAGATCAATGGATCAAAGAGCTTGAAAGCCACACTGAATTGTTCAACAAATTAGGTGATCGCCTTCCAGAAGCGCTTAAAACTCGTCAAGCTGAGTTAATCGCTGCTGTTAAATCTGCTTAATTCTTTCTAGATTAAGTTAAAAAAGACCGCTTTATGCGGTCTTTTTTTATGCTTTCAAAATAAAGCTTTATTATTTCTGCACCATTTATTATTTGAACAACCATGCAATTAGAACGAGCATTTCAAGAGTCCTATAAAGAAGCCGAGCACTTAGCATTAAGAATAATTCATACTGACTTGCGCTCGCGAGTAGCAGCCACTTTATTTGCAATTGCACAGCAGCATCAATATTTAATTTTTTTGCTTTTGCTAAATTTCCCAACACTTCAAGCCTCAGCATTTGCACTCCTAAGACCTCTTTGCGAAGCAGTGATTAAAGGTCTATGGATTAAGCTTGTCGCAACTAAAAATCAAATAGACAAATACCTAAATGGCAAGGAAATAAAAAATACAAAACAAATGGTTGAATTAATTGCCATCCAATACGCTTCTACCAACAACCAATTCAATCAAAAGAATTGGAATGCCTTGAGTTCATACGTTCATTCCAATCATTTACAACTACAATACTGGTTAAATTCAGAAACCGTTGAGCCACCATATTCGGATGAAGCAATCGCCGAGTTAATAAAAATAACAAGACTTTTTTCCAGTCTTGCGTTTCAGGCTATTCAAACCATATCGTCAGAACACAAACCTTAAGCCACTTCTTTTTTTAATCTTCGCTCACGCAAACTTATCAAATATTTATCCAAAACTTGAACTGATTCTTCTTCAAATTTTAAATACAATTTCGTTCTGCGCTTTAAAATATCTTGACTGGTTCTCGCCCACTCGTGCTCAACTAAATAATCCACTTCCTGTGCATACAAACCACATCCGAAGTGCTGACCTAACTCATCTACATTATGAATATTCTTTAAAAAATCCCATACCCTTGACCCATAAGCATGTGTCCATCGTTCCGCCGTATTATCATCCAAATTTTGAATCTGCTCTAAAATATTCAGCTTTAAAATATCTAAAGACACCAAATGCTCAGCGCCTGGTAATTTTGCAGCAGCCGTCCATACCCCGCGCATATGCTCGAAGTATGGCTTTAATAAGGTCATCGCAGATTCAGCCAATTTACGATAAGTCGTTAACTTTCCACCAAACACCGAAAGCAAAGCTACTGCACCTTCTACCTGCGTTAAAGACAATGTGTAGTCTCGCGTCACAGCTGAAGGATTATCTGACTCATCGTCACATAATGGGCGCACACCCGAATAGCTCGCAACAATATCGTCTTGTGTAAGCTGAACCTTAAAATGATCATTTGAAACATCGAGCAGATAATCAATTTCATGTTGAGTAATTTCGACATGATTCGGATCACCCTGAAATTCCTGATCTGTCGTACCGATTAAGGTGTAGTCCTGCAAATATGGAATAGCAAAAACAATACGCTGATCATCATTTTGCATAATGAAGGCTTTATCACCATCATACAGTTTAGGCACAATAATATGGCTGCCTTGTATTAAACGGACTCCATAAGGTGACTTTTGCTTTAAATTTTGCTGAAGAAATTCTGCGACCCACGGCCCTGCCGCATTCACCAATACTTTGGCTCGAACAACCGATTCACCATGCGAATTTTCAAGCTTAACCGTCCATACACCATTTTCTGTTTTTGCAGACAGACATTGTGTACGGGTTAAAACCTTAGCACCAAGTTCCTTCGCTTGCATCGCATTAAGGACCACCAATCTTGCATCATCTACTGCACAATCTGAATACTCAAAACCGCGTGTGATTTCTGCATGTAAAGGACTATTGATTGAGCTAAATTCAACTTGATTTGAACCTGCAAGTTGCTCACGCTTACCCAAATGATCATAGAAAAATAAGCCTGTGCGTATTAACCATGCAGGACGTAAATGTGGTTCATGCGGCATAATAAAACGCATTGGGCGAATAATGTGTGGTGCTTTACTTAGTAGTACTTCCCGTTCAGCCAAGGCCTCTCGTACCAAACGGAATTCTTTATGCTCAAGGTAACGCAGACCTCCGTGAATTAACTTACTACTGGCCGATGAGGTATGGCTCGCAAGGTCATCCTTCTCACACAACAGTACAGATAAGCCGCGTCCAGCTGCATCACAAGCAATTCCAACGCCATTAATACCACCACCGATGACGACCATGTCATAAATTGGGTGTTGTTCTTGCATACACACCTCTCAGTTTTATTAATCAATGAAATGAACTAAATTTTACTGTTCTGTTTAAGGCCTATTTTTTATTTTTAATCATCATTTTTTTATGCCTATATCCAAATGTAGGTGGATAAACCACACATCTCAATAGCACATTCAATCAAATTAAAAATCTTCGCTTTAAAAGCGCATAACCCATAGTTCAAGCAAAAACTATGACAGCATGATAAATTGTACACTTTGCAAACAAAACCTCTTTTTTAGTTTACATTTCATACTTTTTTATGTGCTTAAGATAAACCCACACAATAAAAAATATGGATTTTAGGATGACGGATGAAACGGTAGTTCACTCAAATTTAGATACAAAAACACGGGTCAAATCCATTTTAGGCGGTTCAGCTGGTAACTTGGTTGAATGGTATGATTGGTATGTCTATGCCGCATTTACCCTGTATTTTGCACATGCCTTTTTTCCCCGAAGGTAGCCAAACAGCCCAACTCTTACAAGCTGCCGCAATCTTTGCCGTCGGCTTCCTCATGCGCCCCATTGGCGCTTGGATTATGGGGATTTACTCCGACAAAAAAGGCCGAAAATCAGGTTTGACATTATCTGTTACCCTTATGTGTATTGGCTCATTAATGATAGCCGTTTCACCGACACATGATCAGGCTGGCATACTTGCCCCGATCATATTGGTCGTTGCGCGATTAATTCAGGGCTTAAGTGTTGGTGGTGAGTATGGAGCAAGTGCAACCTATTTAAGTGAAATGGCGGAAAAAAATCGTCGCGGTTTCTTTTCCAGCTTCCAATATGTCACGCTGATTGCAGGCCAATTAACCGCACTGTGTGTCTTGCTCATTTTGCAATGGCTTCTGACTGAACAACAATTACATGATTGGGGATGGCGTATTCCTTTCTTCATTGGTGCGTGCTTAGCAATTGTAGTGTTTTATATTCGACGTGGATTATTGGAAACTCAATCATTTAAAAATGCCCAAACACAGAAAGACCAACCTGAATCTGGCTTATTTTCACTGTTTAAGCATTATCCTAAAGAAGCTTTCACGGTACTATTTTTAACTGCTGGCGGTACATTAGCGTTTTATACGTATACGACCTATCTACAAAAATATCTGGTAAATACTTCAGGATTTACCAAACCCGAAGCCACCCAAATTACCTCACTGGCGCTGTTTATCTTTATGTGCTTACAACCACTTGCTGGCGGATTATCCGACAAGATTGGTCGCAAACCGCTCATGATTGCCTTTGGTGTATTGGGTGTGCTGTTTACCTATATATTGTTTCAAACACTTGGAGCAACACAAGATTATTGGACTGCATTTTGGCTATGTTTGGCAGGTCTAGTCATTGTTACGGGTTACACCTCGATTAATGCTGTAGTAAAAGCCGAGATGTTCCCCGCTCACATACGTGCACTCGGTGTAGCCTTACCTTATGCTTTAGCAAATACTATTTTTGGTGGTACAGCGGAATTTTTTGCACTGAGCTTTAAAGAAGCAGGACATGAGAGTTGGTTCTTTATTTATGTCACCATCATGATTTTCATTTCATTACTTGTATATATCTTCATGAAAGACACCAAACATCATTCGCAAATTAAGGAACACTAACCAACCTCAGCTTGACGATATATTAATCATGGCGATTAATTATTCACCTTTATACATACTTAAAGCCCTATCTATTGGGGCTTTAAGCTTTTCCAGTTAGTCGAAAAATCTTTATATGCATAATTATTTCGCTTTTTTTAGACTAAAGTCGCATGATTTTAGCTTTAGATCGGAGTATAAATTAAATAAATATCCTCCCATCTTCCATTTCGACAAAATATATTGATTTAAACTTTTTCTCTCAAGAGTTTAAATGGATATGTTTTGCATTCATTCCTCGGAGAATGATGTGTCAAACTCATCTGAACAAGTTGCTCCAGAGCAATTTGATAGAAAAACTCGTGTCAAATCTATCCTCGGTGGATCTGCCGGCAACCTCGTAGAATGGTACGACTGGTATGTTTATGCAGCGTTTACCCTCTATTTTGCGCCACAATTTTTCCCTGATGGCGACAGCACCGTTAAACTCTTACAAGCTGCGGCTGTATTTGCCTTAGGCTTTTTAATGCGTCCAATTGGCGCATGGGTGATGGGTATTTATGCTGACCGCAAAGGCCGTAAAGCGGGTTTAACAGTTTCTGTGTCTTTGATGTGTGTCGGCTCATTAATGATTGCCTGCGCTCCAACCTATGATTCAGTTGGTATGCTTGCCCCAGCAATTCTATTACTTGCACGTCTACTACAAGGCTTGAGTGTTGGTGGTGAATATGGTTCAAGTGCAACTTACTTGACCGAAATGGCAGGTAAAAATCACCGTGGCTTCTTCTCAAGTTTCCAATATGTCACACTCATTTCAGGTCAGTTACTTGCACTGTGTGTGTTGATTATTTTGCAACGCAACCTATCAGAACAAGCTTTGACTGAATGGGGCTGGCGCGTACCGTTCTTTATCGGGGCATTACTCGCGATTGTCGTGTTCTGGATTCGTCGTGGCTTAGTAGAAACACAGTCATCTAAAGAAGCACAAGAACAAGCCAAAAATGGTGGTCCAAAATCTGGTGCCTTGGCGTTATTTACCAAATACCCTAAACAAGCTTTCACTGTGATTATGTTGACTGCTGGTGGTACATTGGCCTTCAACACTTTTACGACTTACTTACAGAAATATCTTGTAAATACATCAGGTTTTGAAAAAACCACAGCAACTGAAATTACCACTGCTGCGATTTTCATCTTCATGTTGTTACAACCTGCTGTTGGTGCGCTTTCTGACAAAATTGGTCGTAAACCAATTATGATTGCCTTTGGTGTACTGGGTGTATTGTTCACGATTCCAATTTTCAACGGTATTGGTTCAACTACCAGCCCAACAACTGCATTTATGCTTTGTATGAGTGGTATGGTGATTGTGACTGGTTATACTGCCATTAACGCTGTAGTTAAAGCTGAATTGTTCCCCGCACATATCCGTGCACTCGGGGTTGCTTTGCCGTATGCTATTGCTAACACTTTATTTGGTGGTACAGCAGAACTTGTCGCTTTGGGCTTCAAAAATGCAGGCCATGAAAATTATTTCTTCTACTACATTACCTTCATGATCGGTCTGTCACTACTGACTTACATTTTCATGAAAGACACTAAAAAACACAGCATGATTACAGATAATTAATTCGATTTATTGTGATTTAAGCCTAGCCCATCAATACACATTGATGGGCTTTTTATGTCATATCGAAATGATCTATTTCAACAATAATTACTTTAGCCATCGAGTCCCTGTCCAAGCTATGGCATACTGAAGTTATAAATACACACGGCGAATGAAATATGAAAAATATTTATAAAGTTTTGAGTTTGGGTATTGTTGCAATGTCGATGGCTGCATGCCAAAGCACACCACGTGCTTATAATGGACAAACAGGTTTTCAAATTGAATCACAGTCGGCGGATTCGGCAACTTTGGCTTATACATTAGCTGGTCGCCAAAACCAACAACTCGATGCCAACAAACTTCAACGTGCCTGCCAAAAAGTATTAAGCCCACAAAAAACTTATAAATTACAAATTCTTAGCGTCAATGAAATTGCCAATCCAGCTTTAAAAAACACCCAATACGGTCGCCAAATTGGCAATACCCGTGCGAATTTTGGTTTATCGAATACCCCAGATCTACGTAACTCAGACAATCTAGGCGCACGTGATGCTTTAGATGCACGTCCAGCAACTTTACGCGTTGTTCGCTATACATGTTCTTAATAAAAAATGACCTGTCCTAGGACAAAAAATAAGACGCTGCTTGCGTCTTATTTTTTACTTTGAATTTTTGAATTTGCAACTACAGTGTTTTATAAAAACTCACATTACGAAACTCTGGCGATTCATCTAAATCTGGCCATGTCGTTGCACTTCGCTCATCAAGTTTTTCATATTTTGGATGACTGAAATTTTTCACTCGACTATCCGCCACCCATACTTCAGGCGCAAACTTAAGAAATTCGTCTAGAAAGAAGCGATTACATTGATCATATAAAACATCCGCTGCTAGCAAAATATCCACCTGCTCGGCTTTATATAGATCATCCAAATATTCTAATTCAACATCATTCAGCTCAGCATTCGCACGGCAAGCATCTAAACTGACTTGGTCGATATCACAGCAAATTACACGCTTGGCCCCTGCCATTTTTGCAGCAATCGCTACCACGCCTGAGCCTGCACCAAAGTCCAGCACCACTTTGTCTTTGACATACTGTGGTTCTGCCAACAACCATTGCGCCATCGCTAGACCAGATGCCCAGCAAAATATCCAATACGGCGTGTCGTTCCAAATCCGGCGAATAACTTCGTCATCCAATTTATCGGTTGGAAATACGGGTGGAATTAACCATAACGAAATTGGAGTTTCGGGTAATTGCTGTGCAAGTAATTCACAGTTTGGAATCACATCATGCAAGGCTTGAATTAGGTGGTCTGGGGCTTTAGGAAATTGGAAAGTACAGCTCATATTAAGCCTTGGAGATGATTTTATTTGAATTTATAAACGTATTAGATACGCGACATCGTCATCTGCTGCTGTGCGAGACAGGCCTCAATCGAATGAACACTGTTTCTGCGACACCATTAATCAAAAGACTGATTATGTCGAGTTCAGCAGATGACAAATGGTTTTGGTTACTTTTGCCGAAACAAAAGTAACATACGGGCTTCTTACATTTATAAGTTATAACGGTAAGACTCCGTTGTGACATAAATATCTTTTAATTAAAAGATTAACCCAACGCTTTTTCAGCAGCTTCAACAGTTTGACGAATCAACGTTGTAATGGTCATTGGGCCTACACCACCTGGAACAGGAGTATAAGCAGAAGCAACTTCTTCAATCCCCACCAATTGGATATCACCTACACCGCCGCCATCACGTGGATGGAAGCCAGCATCAACCACTACAGCACCCGGTTTGATCCAATCTTTTTGAATCAATTCAGCTTTACCAACCGCACCTACAATAATGTCAGCTTGTTTAACAAAGTCAGCCAAGTTTTGAGTACGTGAGTGGCAAGTAGTCACTGTCGCATTTGCTTCAAGTAACATTGCAGACATTGGTTTACCCAAAATTGCTGAACGACCCACAACTACCGCGTGTTTACCTGCGATTTCAATGTTGTTTTCTTTCAAAATGGTCATGATGCCTGCTGGTGTTGCAGAACCATACGCAGCTTCACCCATCGCCATACGACCGAAGCCTAAGCAAGTAACACCATCAACGTCTTTTTCAAGTGAGATTGCATCGAAGCAAGCACGTTCGTCAATTTGAGCAGGTACTGGGTGTTGTAACAAAATACCGTGAACATCTGGGTTTGCATTTAATTTTTCAATTTCAGCAAGTAATTGTTCAGTTGTGGTTTCTTTAGGAAGCTCAACTTTTAATGAATCCATACCAACACGGCGGCAAGCATTCCCTTTCATACGTACATAAGTTGCAGATGCACCATCGTCACCTACCAAAATAGTCGCAAGAATTGGGGTACGACCAGTTTTCTCTTTTAGCGCTTCAACGCGAGTTAACAAGTCAGCTTCAATTTGCTTCGCCAATGCACGACCATCTAAAACTAATGCCACGGCACTTCTCCAAGTGATGATATGAATCAATTTTGCACATAATACATGATTATTTTAAATTTTTTACCTTGTATGCTGCTTTTATGCTCATACAGATGAATCTGCTATTGTTTTTTTTTCAGAGCTTGCTAATATACGCATCAACAAGACATGGCGGGGTGGCAGAGTGGTCATGCAGCGGACTGCAACTCCGTGTACGCCGGTTCGATTCCGACCTCCGCCTCCAATCTTGTTAAGCCCGAGTGGTGAAATCGGTAGACACAGGGGATTTAAAATCCCCCGCCCACAAAGCGTGCCAGTTCGAGTCTGGCCTCGGGCACCATTCTTCTACTACTGAAGATGGTGTAAATAAAGAACCCAGCGATAAGCTGGTTTTTTTATGCCTAAAATTTAACACACCAATAAAAAAAGAGGGACAACGCCCTCTCTTCTTACTTTAGAACTGTATTTCTTAAATACTTTATTCTCAAAAATTTATATTTAAATTACTTCGACCACAATCTTACCCACATGATCACCTTTATCCATGGCTGCATGTGCTTCTTGGATTTGATCAAACTTAAATGTCTTGTAGATCATTGGCAGGCATTCACCTTTTGCCCATAAAGGCACAACATTTTCCTGAATACCCTTAGCAATTTCTGCTTTTTCTTCGGTATTACGTGCACGCATGGTTGAACCGGTAATGGTTAAGCGTTTCATCATGATTTGACCTAACTTCACCTCTTTGGCTTTTGCACCACCTAAGAATGCGATATAAACCAAACGACCATCACGACGTAATAGATTTAAGTTCTGTGCTAAATACGGTGCACCCACGATATCTAAAATCACATCGACGCCTTGCTCAGCGGTCGCCTCATTAATCACTTGCTCAAAGTCTTGAGTTTTATAGTTAATGGCATGAGTGATATTTGAAATAGCAGCGACTTTTTCATCTGAACCTACCGTCGCAAAGGTTTTCATACCTAAAGCATTACACAACATAATCGCTGTAGTACCAATACCGCTAGTACCGCCATGTATAAGTACCGTTTCACCTGCTTTGGCTTTACCCATTTGGAATACATTTGCCCAAACTGTAAAGAACGTTTCAGGAATGGCCGCTGCTTGAGTAAAGCTCACCCCTTCAGGAATACTCAAAGTTTGGCTTTCAGGTACAACACAATACTCAGCATAACCACCACCATTGGTTAGGCCACAGACTTTATCACCCACTTTAAATAAGGTGACATCAGCACCGACTGCAACCACCTCGCCTGCAACTTCTAAACCCGGTACAGGTGTTACACCTTTAGGCATTGGATATAAACCTTGACGCTGTAAGATGTCTGGACGGTTAATACCAAAGGCATGAACCTTTACCAGTACTTCATCAGATTTTGCAGTAGGTACAGCAACGCTTTCATAGGCCAATTTTTCTACGCCGCCCGGTTCGGTAATAATGACTTGTTGCATCAAAGCCTGTGACATTGTTCTTCCTTTTTCAATTATTGACTATTCATCTATCTCTGCACTATTTGAACATAGAAAGCATGCAGATTGAATAACAATGGACTTATGTATAATTGGCTGACTATTTAGCAAATTGATAATAGGCAGCACATGGTTCAGGTTGTTGAATATAACGAAGATAACTACAGCGATTATGAATGGTTTGACGGTTTTGCAGTAATTCGCTTTTATGCGGACTGGTGCGCACCGTGCGTGCAAAACTTTCCAATCTTTGAACAATGCGCTACGCAAATGTCAGCACAATTTCTAAACCTGAAATTTGGTAAGGTGAATGTTGATCAATCGCCCATTCTTACCCTGCGCTATAACGTCTATGGCTTGCCTTCCACTTTGATTTTCTATCAAGGGCAAGTGGTACAACGAATAGCAGGTGTAAAAACGAAATCTAACCTGCAAAGTATCATTTTAAAAACCATGCAGGAACATCAAGCCTAAAGCATTCGTATTTTATTCAGCTGCAGGTTTTTTAACTGTTTCTTGAACTGCTGGCGGCATCTGTACAAACTGCATCAGAAACTTACGTACCAACGGCAGCATAATTAATATTAGCGGAAACGCCACCATCCACGACATACCCCAAGCGCGTAGCCAAATACCAATAAAACCGTCGACCAGGCCTTTATTCATTAGCATATTAAAGCATGAGATTGAACCGCTCATAATGCCTGATAAAAATAACGGCATCAGCCATGCCAGATGTTTGGGATGAAATTTTGGGAGTTGATTCATCTGTAAATACCTATTGTTCGTCTTGGGCTGCGTTCTGGGCTTTTACGGTTTGTTTCAGTGTTTTCATAAATTGGCCAAAATGCGGCATGAAATCTTTAAATAAAGGATGGTCTTTGTTCTCTAGCAAGGTTTCACCAAACAGCTTCAGACCCACAGCAAAGGCTTTGGTCTTTTCATCATCAAAGAGCTGCGCTTTAGTCAAATGCTCTAACACCTTAAACATATCATCATGGTTATAGGCATTAAACTGTAATTCCTCTGTATATGCCGATGGATTGCCCTGTGCATCAGCCACGTGCTTTACAGTAATTTGATATTGATGCTGTTTCATTGGGTCAACTCCATACGGCTAATTTCAACTGCAGCTTGATCAATTTTGTCCGCAATCTCTCGTACTTGTTCTGCACTGAGTTCGCTATGCAATATTTTTAGGCGCAGTGATGCTTTAAGGTTTTCCATCGCACGTTTAATGTCGATATACACTTCGTTATTATGGATTTGTTTACGCGTATCAAAACGGCAGAGGATTTTTTCAATGGTGCTCTGTTGTGCCGCTAAGTGTTGCGTACCTAGAGCCGTAATGCTGTACTGCTTGCGCTCGTCAGCATTAAGTTCAGCGTGAATATACTGTTGTTCTTCTAAGTAATTCAGCGTTGGGTAAATCGTACCCGTACTTGGGCTGTAACCACCGCCGACAACTGTACCGACATCTTTAATAATGTCGTAGCTGAACTTGGGCGCTTGGGAGATGAGGTGCAGCACCAATATTTTCATGTGCCCTGCTTCAAATAGACGCTTACGTGTCTTGACCGGACTTTCAATATCGGCAATGATGTCTGAATTTGGCATAGCAAAGATACACCTTAAGATTAATTAAGATATATCTTATTATTAATTTACTATTTGTCATGTTTTATTTAAAATATTAAAAAAGCCACTGTGAAGTGGCTTAATATAATTTTGTTTTAATTAACTTATCAGCTACAAACACTATCAACAAATGCTTGCCCCATAGTACCGGGTATTGCATCTTGCATTTCAACATATGAATAATTGCGTCCATAGTTAGCAATTACGTTTCCAGTCTTTTTATAACCAACAATAGATTTTAATCCCAAGGTATTATCAGAGCAATTTACCCACATCAATTGAAGTCTATAATCACCAACTGCCAATCCATCTTGAGAAATATCATTAATCACAGTACTTCTTATCCAAACCTTTTGATGACCTTTATAAGAATACTCTTTAACTTGACTAATCGAGGCTGGATTATATTCATAATAAAACTCTCTATCAGCATCAAAGCCAATATTTGCCCATTCAGTTTCCGCAAAGACCGATGTAGCCATTAAAGTTATTATAATCGCCAATAAATTTTTAGGCATACTCCCCCCCATCACTACTCATTCAAATATATTTTTTAATTACTTACGATGCTCTCGAACCATTTGGTCATTCACATCTTGAGGATAACAAAGTGGCGTATAACCACCCGCACGGTTGTAGGCACTTCGCTTACCACACCGACTACCATTTCTTGCAGTATTGTAAGGACAAGGGCAATTTCCCGGATAACTATCAATAGACTGCTGTATTATTTTCTGCTTAATTACCTCTGTACTTTGCCCATTTTGCTTAGCCTCTACTGTAAAAGCCAAACATAACCCCATTAAAAATAAAAACTTTTTCATAAAAACCCCTCAATATAATCATTTTACAGAGAAAATATTTATGAGAACCATCACACACAATTTAAGTGTTTTATTTTTCAGCAATTAATCTATAGCAATAAAAAACCCGCCTTCCGGCGGGTCTTTTATTTGAAGTGGATTAATCGATTACAGACGAACCAACTCAACAATTTTCTCAGCAACTTCTTCAGCAGTATCGAATGCATAAGTCACATCAGTGCCTTCAGCAGCATCAGTAATCACAACTACACCAGTTTCACGAACAAGCGCAACTTGCTCAGCAGTTAAACCTGCTTTCGCAATCGCAACCACACCTTGCTGAATCAACAAGCTTTCAATTGCTTGTGCATTTTCCAGTGCTTGTGCAGACACCGTCACCGCAGCAGGTTTTTGACCTAAACGTGCAGCACGATCTTCCACTGTTACAGGGTTGCTATGCGCAGTCCATTCAACAGACTCTTCCACCATACCCGCACCAACAGTTACGTTGCTTAAACGGTCAATAAAGATGAATGAACCGGTGTAACGGCTGTCTTGGTAACGATCAAATACCACGGGCGCATCAAATTCAACAGTCACATTGGCAATCGCATTCAGCTCAAGGTTTTCGACTTGAACCTTCTCCAGTGTGTTAACGTTGGTACGGTAATGAATCGCGGTTACTTTGGCCGGAACGGTTTGCGTACCAATCTTAATGTTGTACAACTTGCCAATCACCAGCGGTTGATCCGCCATCCACACCACAGTCGCATTTACCGAACGTGAAATGCTAGGAACAGCTTGATCCGCACGAATCAGCATATTACCGCGCGAAATATCAATTTCATCATTTAAAGTAAGCGTTACAGCCTGACCTGCAACCGCGCGTTCCAAGTTGCCGTCAAAAGTAACAATCTCTTTTACTGTTGATGATTTACCTGATGGTAAAGCCGTTACGGTATCGCCAACGTTGATATCACCAAGTGCGATCGTACCGCAGAAACCACGGAAATCAAGGTTTGGACGATTGACATATTGCACAGGGAAACGGAAATCTGCTTTCGCTGACGTACGGTTAATTTCTACCGACTCAAGCGTACCCATCAAGGTCTCGCCAGTATACCACGGCGTATTTGGCGACTTGTTCACCACGTTATCGCCATTCAACGCAGAAATTGGCGTGAAGATAATATTTGCAGGTTTACGATCGCCCAATTGGTTCACGAACTCGTTGTATTCCGCTTGAATTTCATTGAAACGCGTTTCAGAGAATTCAACCAAGTCCATTTTGTTGATTGCAACAACAATATTGCGAATTCCCAAAAGGCTAGCAATAAACGAGTGACGACGCGTTTGTGTTTGAACGCCATAACGCGCATCAATCAAGATAATCGCAAGATCTGCAGTCGACGCACCTGTCGCCATGTTACGCGTGTATTGTTCGTGTCCTGGGGTGTCAGCAATAATGAACTTACGTTTTTCTGTAGAGAAATAACGGTAAGCCACATCAATGGTAATGCCCTGCTCACGTTCAGCTTGTAGACCATCTACAAGTAAAGCCAAGTCAGGTGCATCACCTGTAGTGCCCACTTTTTTCGAGTCACGCGTTACAGCTTGCAACTGATCTTCATAAATCAATTTTGAATCGTAAAGTAAACGACCAATTAAAGTTGATTTACCATCATCGACGTTACCGCAAGTCAAGAAACGCAATAAGTCTTTATTTTCGTGCTGTTTTAAATATGCCAAGATATCTTGGCTAATCAGTTCTGATTGATGAGACATTGCTCAAAGCTCCACAAATTCTTTTGAAATCGGTTTCTTTAATCTTTAAATCCCTCTAAATCTCCCTTAAAAAAGGGAGACTTAGCTCCGCTTTTTTAAGCCCCTCTTTTAAAAGAGGTGAGCAGCACTGCTGCGCAAGGGGAGATTTCGAGATTCTTAGAAATAACCTTCCTGCTTTTTCTTTTCCATTGAACCCGCTTCATCATGGTCAATCATACGACCTTGACGCTCTGAGCTGGTTGCTAAAAGCATTTCTTGGATAATTTCCGGCAAAGTTGTTGCAGTTGATTCAACCGCACCCGTTAATGGGTAACAACCTAAAGTACGGAAACGTACCGATTTCATTTGAGGCACTTCACCTTCTTTTAGTGGCATACGCTCATCATCAACCATGATCAGTGTACCGCTACGTTCCACAACAGGACGTTCAGCAGCCAAGTATAAAGGCACCAAAGGAATGTTCTCTTGGTAGATATATTGCCAAATATCCAACTCAGTCCAGTTAGACAATGGGAATACACGAATACTTTCGCCTTTGTTCACTTTACCGTTGTAAAGGTTCCAAAGTTCTGGACGTTGGTTTTTAGGGTCCCAACGGTGTTTCGAATCACGGAATGAATATACGCGTTCTTTTGCACGTGACTTTTCTTCGTCACGACGTGCGCCACCAAAAGCAGCATCGAACTGGTATTTATCAAGCGCTTGTTTTAAGCCTTGAGTTTTCATGATGTCGGTATATTTCGAGCTACCATAATCGAATGGGTTTACGCCTGCGTCTTTCCCTTCTTTATTTTGATGCACGATTAAGTCAAAGCCATGCTCTTTCGCCATGTTGTCACGGAATTTGATCATGTCTTTAAACTTCCAGCCCGTGTCTACATGTAGTAGTGGGAATGGTAGTTTGGCAGGATAGAAAGCTTTGAGGGCTAAATGCAGCATGACAGCTGAATCTTTACCAATTGAATACAGCATGACTGGGTTTTCAAACTCAGCAGCAACTTCACGGATGATATGAATACTCTCAGCTTCAAGCTGTTTAAGATGAGTAAGTCTTTCCTCATTTAATGACATGGACAACACCAGCTTAGAATATGTGTACTTATTACACTTTTAAAGATATTTATGCATTATAGTGATTAAGCCTTCATAACGATTGCTTGTTTTGTGATATTGATATTCTTATTCGTCATATACAAAATGTCTGATAGCACTTATCAATTTTAATTAATTTAAGTCTTTAGCAACATAAAATGGGTGGCTTATTCTAATAAATTTTTCGCTATTGTAATTAATTTTTTAGCAATGAACTCATCGTTAAATCCTCTAATAAATCCATATAAAAAGTTATAAAAATCTCCTACAGTGAGCATGTCTCTCACAAATTCTGTCGATCATGCCATATAGTCATTACACACTTGAAACTTTAAAAGCACTGATTGAGAGAGCAAGTCTTGCAGGCTATCTCTATCAGCATTCCAATAACATTTTGGTTTTACAAGAAGCATTGAATGACGATGGAAGCCCGTTAAATAACTTTGTACAACACGAACTGTCAGCCGATCAAATTGGACTGCAATTTGGTCTACAACTTTTGGACAATAACCTCGAGTTTTTAATTGGGGTGACGCACAGTAATCAAGACCGTGGCTATGAAATTGGTGCAGGTAATCTAAAAGGTGATCAGCGTGCCTTTAACTTACTCTATGCTTTTTATAATTTTCCGAAAGCATTTCACTTAATTCACCTACCGCTTGCTGCAAACAGTACCCAACTGGAAGATGCGATTGAACAACAATTGTTTCAGTTAGCTAGCATGGGCTTTTTAGATACAGCTGTAAAAACCAACCCAATGGGTGAACAAGTCAAATGGATGAAAACATTTATTGTTCAGGCGGCCCTGGATATGAAAGTGCGTATCCAGACCTCTTTACTATAAGATCTAATTTTATACTGAAGCATAATTTGTTTAATTAAAGGTCAAAAATAGCTGCTGTATTTCATCGGAATTTAGCAGCCAGTGTTTCAGTTACACTTTTTAACATTTAATACAAAGCATGCTAATTCAGCGTTTATATTGAGATCTGCTCTGCTTTTATTTATATCTAAAAAAAATTACACAACAGCAAGTTAAGTTTAAATATTTAGAGCAAAAACACCAAAACAAAGCTTTTGCTAAGTATCAACTTTACATTTAAATGTGAAATTTCGCTTAAATAAGCTGCCATTCATCACATAATTCTTAACAGTCTGTTAACTCGTCATGTAATTTGATTACACAATATAGACAGATAATGCTATTTTACATACAGGAAAAAACGATTCAGCCAGAATTACTTTTTTATTTTTTATAAGCATAAATATAGAGATAAATATAATGTGGGAACTGTTCACACATCCTTCCAATATCGTATTTAGCATCAGTCTTTGCCTGATGTTCCTCTTCGGCATTTTTGAAATTGTCTTAACGCTACTGGGTGGCGGCTCGCAAGGTTTTTTAGATCAATTCCTGCCTGAAGATGTTGGACACAACGCCGAACTTGGCGTTGATGCCGACCATAGTGTGTTTACCAAAGTTCTTGATTGGTTATATTTAGGTCGTGTTCCCCTATTTGTATGGCTGATTATTTTCTTATGTGCCTACAGTTTACTTGGCTTCACAATTCAAGCCTTGGTCAATCAGTTTACCAATATGATGTTCAGCGCTTGGCTCATTGCACCTGCTTGTGTATTCCTGTGCATGCCAATCGTGCGATATAGCACAATGCTACTTGCCCGCATTTTACCTCAAGATGAAACTACAGCTATTTATAGCGATGAATTGATAGGTCGTACAGCAACTATTATTTTAGGTAACGCACGCCAGAAATACCCAGCTCAAGCGCGTGTTCAAGATCAACACGGTTTGACCCATTATATTCTGGTCGAACCTGAATTAGATGAAGTTTTCAATCAAGGTCAGTCCGTCGTACTCACCCAAAAAACCGCTGTCGGCTTTCAAGCGACTAACCTTTAAAACAGTCTTCATTTGATTGAAATTCAATGCTGTTTGAATGAATACACATTAAGGGCCCTGATCAAATTGTTCATTTAGAAACTACAAAACGGGGCTGAAAATAACTTTTTTAAACCAAAATAATTAGCCTTGTACGCTAATTTGAACTACAACAACAGAGATAAGATCCATGTTAGACATTATTCCAAGCGGTATCCTTGTAACAGTCGGGATAATTTTTGCCGCGCTCATTTTTATTGGTTTTATTATTGCGCGACTTTATCGTCGCTCAAGTAAAGAGATTTCATTTGTCCGTACAGGTTTTGGTGGCGAAAAAGTCATTCTCGGTGGTGGTGCAATTGTATTGCCTGTACTTCATGAAATCATTCCAGTAAATATGAATACACTTCGTCTTGAAGTGCGCCGTGCTGATGACCAAGCCTTGATTACCCGTGACCGTATGCGTGTGGATGTCATGGCTGAATTCTACGTACGTGTAAAACCAACTGCTGACTCAATCGCAACTGCTGCACAAACATTAGGTCAAAAAACCATGTCTCCAAATGAGTTGAAAAACTTAGTTGAAGGTAAATTCGTTGACTCATTACGTGCCGTTGCAGCTGAAATGGCGATGGAAGAACTACATGAAAAGCGTGTCGACTTCGTACAAAAAGTTCAGCAAGTGGTTTCTGAAGATTTACACAAAAACGGCTTGGAATTGGAAACTGTCTCTTTAACAGGTTTAGACCAAACTGGTTTTAAATACTTTAACCCACAAAACGCGTTCGATGCTGAAGGTTTAACCAAACTCACCGAAACCATTGAAGACCGTCGTCGTAAGCGTAATGCCATTGAGCAAGACGCAGACCTTGCAATTAAAACTAAAAACCTAGAAGCAGAACAAGCACGCTTACAAATCTTACGTGAAGAAGAATACGCGAAACTGCAACAAGAACGTGAAATTTCTGTACGCCGTGCAGAACAGCTTGCAGAAATTGCTTCTCAAGAAGCTGCGAAAAAACGTGAAGCTGAAGAAGCGCGTATTGCAGCAGAACGTGAAGTTGACTTAAAACGTATTACTGCAGCACGTGATGTTGAAAACCAGAATATTCAAAAATCACAGATTATTCAGCAAGCTCAAGTCGAACAAAAGAAAACCATTGAACTGGCTGAACAAGACCGTGCAATTGCGATTGCTGAAAAATCACGTGCTGAATCTGAAGCTAAAGCACATGCTGACCAAGCACGTGCTCAAGCGGTAAAAGCTGAAGAAGAAGTTATTACTGTTCGTCAGATTCAACAAGCTGAACGTCAAAAAGCAGTTGAGTTGGTATCGGCAAAAGAGAAAGCCGAAAAAGATGCAATTGCGATTACTGTAGCTGCTGAAGCAGGTAAACAAGCAGCAGCTGATGATGCAGAAGCGATTCGTATTGCAGCTGAAGCTGAAGCTGAAAAAGTCCGTCTTAAAGCAAAAGGTGAAGCAGACGCAAAAGTATTACTTGCTCAAGCAATGGAAAAACAATACCAAGTTGATGCTGAAGGTACACGTGCTGTGAATGAAGCAAATAACGTATTGTCTTCTGAGCAGGTTGAAATGCAAATTCGCCTAGCATTGTTAAAATACTTACCTGAAATCATTCGTGAAAGTGTTAAACCGATGGAAAATATTGATGACATCAAAATTTTACAGGTCAATGGTTTAGGCAATGTCGGTTCAGTAGCATCTGGGGTTGATGGTGCGGAATCTTCACAAGTTGCTTTGTCTGATCAAGTGGTAAATAGTGCGCTACGCTATCGTACTCAAGCACCACTAATTGATAGCTTGATGAATGAACTAGGGATTCAAGGCGGCGACATCAATGGTTTAACCCAAAGCTTAAAACCGCAAAGCAAAGCTCAATAGTAGTTAGACTTACAAGCAAAAAACGCGACGATCTGTCGCGTTTTTTATCATCTACTTTAATATTCAACTTTCAATAAAATACACATTTAAGCTGTTAAAGCGATAGAGCTAAGAATTCACTCAGCACAGCAAACCTATCATTTATTATAAAAATTTAAGTTAGTTTAGCTAGGTAATCGATTCGCCGACCATCAGAAAATTCAAAGAAGTAATGTAAACATCCTAGACGCTACAATTGAGTGAAAATATTCTAAACAGTAATGGAAAAAACTTTTTTTCAAATAAGCCGAGTTAAGCCATTTAGTGCAAACGCACCCAAAAGAAACGAATCAATTGCCCACGATCATAAGGAAAATTTGAAAGGTACTCATATCCCACTTTATTTCTTTTGTTGACTTTAATTTCAATACCATACCCGAATGAAATACTGAGTACATCCAAGTCTGAACTGTGAAACTCCCCTGTCCCTAGTTTATGGCTCAAACCATCCGAGTTGTAGGCCGAGTAGTTAAATACACGAATATATTCATTCTCATAAAAATCGTTATTGATCAATGTATAATCGTTTTCCTCTTCATCATGTTGTGCGGCTAACTGCTGATAATAGTGGAAAATATCATCACTCAAAGACTCAGCCAAGTAGACGTCTTCATTTTCAGCATAAGTGCTATTCATCGCTAGCCCGAACAAGAATAAGCAACGACAAAACAATAAATGAATCGGCTTTAACATCTGTAATATTATGTCTTCAAAAGAATTATTTTAATTATGAATATAGCATAGTCTCCTATAGAAACAGTGAACACCAAATATTTATCAATTCTCAGATTGTTAAGTACATAGTAAATCTTGCTCTAATTTAACCATTTTGTCTTTTGTCCAATATGGATTTTTCAATGTGGCTAAATATAGTTTTCAGCTGAGATTAAACACTCTAATACCCATATTATTTTTATACAGAGAAATGTATTAGTGCAAACCAATATGCTCTCCACAAAAAAGCCGTATGTGCAATTAAGACATACGGCTTTTTCCTTTAAAATATAAAAGGCTTAAACTAAACCTTTATCCTTTAAAAGTTGGAACATCGTTGAACCGAGTTCTGCTGGGCTACGCGTATACGCCATCCCCGCCTTTTCAAATGCAGCGAACTTCTCTTCAGCAGTACCTTTACCACCTGAAATGATTGCACCCGCATGGCCCATACGCTTACCTTTAGGTGCAGTTACGCCCGCAATATAACCCACCACAGGTTTGGTGACATGCGATTGAATATATTCAGCTGCTTCTTCTTCCGCAGTACCGCCAATTTCACCAATCATTATAATGGCTTCAGTTTGCGGATCTTCTTGGAAGAGTTTCAAACAATCAATTTGGTTCATACCTGGAATTGGGTCACCACCAATACCAATACACGTCGATTGACCTAATCCTAGTTTAGTCGTTTGCGCTACTGCTTCGTATGTCAATGTACCTGAACGCGAGATAATACCGATTTTACCTGGCTGGTGAATATGACCTGGCATAATTCCTATCTTGCATTCACCTGGCGTAATGATCCCAGGACAATTTGGCCCAATTAAACGTGCATTGTTGCCATACGTTTCAAGATAACGTTTGGCCTTCAACATATCTAGTGTAGGTACACCTTCAGTAATCACTACAATCAGTTCAATACCCGAATCAATCGATTCAATGATTGAATCCAAAACAAATGGTGCTGGCACATAAATTGACGTTGCTGTCGCACCTGTTTCACGTACCGCTTCTTTCATAGTATTAAACACAGGTAGATCAAGGTGCGTTTGACCGCCTTTACCCGGTGTCACACCACCAACAACTTTCGTACCATAAGCAATCGATTGCTCAGAGTGAAAAGTACCATTTTTACCTGTGAAGCCTTGTACCAATACTTTTGTGTCTTTATTAACTAATACGCTCATGATTGATACTCCCTTAACCTTTCACTGCAGCAACAATTTTTTCCGCAGCGTCAGCAAGACCATTTGCAGAAATTAATTTCAAACCTGATTCATCAAGTAATTTCGCACCAAGTTCTGCATTGTTCCCTTCTAAGCGAACAACCACAGGTACAGTTACGTTTACTTCCTGAACCGCTGCAATAATTGCTTCAGCAATCATGTCGCAACGTACAATTCCACCAAAAATGTTAATTAATACACCTTGTACAGAACTGTCCGCTAAAATAATTTTAAATGCTTCAATAACACGTTCTTTGGTTGCGCCGCCCCCTACATCAAGGAAGTTTGCAGGTTGGCCACCATAGAGTTTGATAATATCCATGGTTGCCATTGCAAGACCAGCACCATTTACCATACAACCAATATTACCTTCTAGCGCAACATAGTTTAGATCAAACTCAGACGCTTTTAATTCACGCTCATTCTCTTGTGATTTATCACGTAGTGCTGCAACTTCTGGCAAGCGGTAAAGCGCGTTTGAATCAATACCTACTTTTGCATCAACACATAGAATGTCGCCATTTTCACGTACAGATAATGGGTTAATTTCAAACAATGCAAAATCATTTTCAATGAAAGCTTGATATGCCGCTGACATGATTTTAACGAATTGATTTACTTGACCATCTTTTAAGTTCAGTGCAAATGCTACTTCACGTGCTTGAAATGGCAATAATCCCACGAGTGGATCAACTTCAACTTTAATAATTTTTTCAGGGGTTTCTTCTGCGACTTTTTCAATTTCAACACCGCCCTCTGTCGATGCCATAAAAGTTACACGACGGCTTGAGCGATCAACCACAGCACCTAAATACAATTCACGTTCAACCGGATATACATCTTCAGATACTAAAATACTGTTTACAGGTTGACCATTTGCATCGGTTTGATAAGTGACTAAACGCGAACCAATTATTTGATTGGCATATTCTGCAGCTTCAGCAGCAGACTTCACTACTTTTACACCACCCGCTTTACCACGACCACCCGCATGTACTTGGGCTTTTAAAACTGCAAATTTACCACCGAGTTGTTCAAATGCAGCCACTGTCTCATCTGCATTTGTTGCAAGAATACCTTCTTGAACCGGCATACCATATTTTTTTAATAACGCTTTCGCTTGATATTCATGTAGATTCATTGAACAACCTTTTACTCTTTTTTCGCTTTGTTATGAACTATTAAAGCCCAGACATCCGTCAAAGCAGCTTTAACCTTTTTAAATCTTAAAATATTTCTTATCTTTATTTTTAGATGATTGTTCAAACAAAAACAACCACCTGAAACAAAAAAGAGCGGCCTTAGCCGCTCTTTTTACATCTTATTTACGTTTACGCTGAATCGCGTGAATCGCACGTCCATCTACTGCAAGCGCAGCTTCATGAACAACTTCCGAGAATGTCGGATGACCAAAAGTCATTAATTGAAGATCTTCAACAGAAGATACAAATTCAAGTGCGATCATACCTTGGTGAACGATGTCAGACGCTGCTGGTCCAATCACGTGCATACCAAGTAGACGATCTGTTTTCGCATCAGCAACAAACTTAACGAAACCAGCGCCTTCACCAGCAGCCAACGCACGACCATTTACAGCGAAACCGAATTGACCTGTTTTCACTTCATGACCTTTTTCAGCAGCTTGCTGTTCTGTTAAACCAACCCACGCCGCTTCTGGGTGTGTGTAGATAACAGAAATGATTGTGTCATAGTTCACTTGAGCTGCATGACCGTGGATACGTTCAACAGCCATTACGCCTTCTTCCATTGCTTTATGCGCAAGCATTGGACCACGTACTAAGTCACCAATTGCATATACGCCTTCAACAGAAGTCGCACACCAATCATTAACTTCAACCAAACCACGTTCAGTCAATTTAATACCACAGTCATCAGCCAATAGGCCTTCAGCATAAGCGCGACGACCCACACAAACGATTAATTTATCGAATGCTTGAGTTTTTTCTTCGCCACCTTGTGTGTATTTAACAGTAACTTCAGAACCGTTGATTTCTGTACCAGCAACTTTAGCACCAACACGGATATCAAGACCTTGTTTAGTTAACAGTTTTTGATAGTCTTTTGCCAAAGCTTTATCAGCCATTGGTAAGAATGCATCCATTGCTTCAAATACAACAACTTCCGCACCAAGACGACGCCATACAGAACCAAGTTCTAGACCAATTACGCCTGCACCAATCACACCAAGACGTTTAGGCACTTCTTGGAATTCTAACGCACCAGTAGAATCAACAATGATGTCTTGATCTACAGGAGCTACAGGGATATTTACAGGTACAGAACCAGTCGCAAGAATCACGTATTTAGGTTCTAAAATTTGAGTTTCGCCTTCGTGAGATACGAACTCAACTTTTTTACCAGCAAGTAATTTACCAGTACCTTTTAACCATTCAATACCGTTACCTTTTAATAACTGGTCAATACCGCCAGTTAATTGGTCAACGATTTTGTCTTTACGTGCAAGTAATTTTGCAAGGTCAAACTTCACTTCACCAGTTGTAATGCCGTGGTCATCTAAGTGATGAACTGTATCTTCGTAACGGTGAGATGAATCAAGTAATGCTTTAGATGGGATACAACCCACGTTTAAGCAAGTACCACCTAAAGATGGTTTACCTTTATGAATACGTTTTTCAATACAAGCTACTTTAAAGCCTAATTGAGCAGCGCGGATAGCAGCTTCATAACCACCAGGACCGCCACCAATAACAACTAAATCAAATTGAGACATGTGTATCTCCAAAAATGGGCTTAGAGGATCACTCTAAGCCCATTGCATTATTCTGAAGTATTAAAGATCAAGGATTAGCTTAGCTGGTTCTTCTAACAATTCTTTGATTGTTACAAGGAAACCTACAGCTTCTTTACCATCGATTAGACGGTGGTCATAAGAAAGCGCTAAGTACATCATTGGAAGAATTTCTACTTGACCATTTACTGCCATAGGACGCTCTTGGATTTTGTGCATACCCAAGATTGCAGTTTGTGGAGTGTTCAAGATTGGTGTAGAAAGCAATGAACCGAAAGTACCACCATTAGTAATAGTGAATGTACCGCCAGTCATATCTTCGATACCCAATTTACCGTCACGTGCTTTACCAGCATATGCACGGATACCGTTTTCAACTTCAGCATAGTTCATGCGATCAGTATCACGAAGTACTGGAACCACTAGACCACGGTCGCTTGATACAGCTACACCGATGTCATAGAAACCGTGGTAAACGATATCGTTACCATCAATTGAAGCGTTTACAGCTGGGTAGCGTTTAAGTGCTTCAGTTGCAGCTTTAACGAAGAATGACATGAAGCCAAGACGAGCACCATGGCGTTTTTCAAACGCATCTTTATATTGTGCACGCATTTCCATGATTGGTTTCATGTTCACTTCGTTAAACGTAGTCAACATTGCAGTTTCTTGCGTCGCAGCAAGAAGACGTTCAGCAACACGTTTACGAAGACGAGTCATAGGAACACGTTTTTCGATACGCTCACCTACAGCAACGCTTAATGGCGCAGCAGCAGGAGCAGCTGGTTTCGCTTGATGAGCAGCAACATCTTCTTTAGTGATGCGACCACCGCGACCAGTACCTGCCACGTCAGCAGCAGCAATACCAGACTCAGTTAATGCTTTACGAACAGCAGGAGCTTGATCAGCAACTGGTTGTGCACGTTCAACAACAGGAGCAGCACCCGCTTGAGTTTGCGCAGCCGCTTGTTCAACTTGAGCTTCAGATTGAACTGCTTGAGTTTGCGCAGCGCCAGATGCAGCAGCACCTTCTTCAAAAGTTGCAATAACTTCAGCAGAAAGAACTGTATCACCTTCGTTTTTAACGATTTCTGTAATTGTACCGTCAGCAGGAGCTACAACTTCCAAAACAACTTTGTCAGTTTCAATATCACAGATAACTTCGTCACGTGATACTGCTTCACCCGGTTGTTTGTGCCAAGTTGCAACTGTACCGTCAGCAACTGACTCTGGGAATACCGGTGCTTTAATTTCGGTTGCCATTTTTAAGAATCTCCTGTTATTCAGCTACGATAGCTAAAGCATCATTTACGAGCTGAGCTTGTTGTTTTGCATGCAAATATGGTGAACCACAAGCCGGTGCAGCAGAAGCTTCACGACCTGCATAACTAATACGAACTTGTTTGCCCGCTTTCATCACGTCGTCATATAGACGCGGAGCGATGAATAACCATGCACCTTGGTTCTTCGGTTCTTCTTGCGCCCACACCAATTCAGTTACGTTTGGATATTGAGCTAGAACTTCAGCAAGACGTGCTTCTGGGTACGGATACAATTGTTCAATACGAACGATTGCAGTGTTGTTCAATTCTTTTTCACGACGTTTTTCAAGTAAGTCGTAGTAAACCTTACCACCACAAAGTACTAGACGTGTTACGTCAGACTTGTTGATGTTGTCGATTTCATCGATCACAGTTTGGAATGTACCATTTGCAAGTTCTTCTAATGTAGACGTTGCAAGTTTGTGACGAAGAAGCGACTTAGGTGAAGTCACGATCATTGGCTTACGAATCGGGCGAAGTGCTTGACGACGCATCGCATGGTAAATCTGCGCTGGTGTAGTCGGTGTGATCACTTGCATGTTTTCTTCAGCACATAACTGTAAGAAACGCTCTAAACGAGCTGATGAATGCTCAGGACCTTGACCTTCAAAACCGTGTGGAAGAAGCATAGTTAAACCACATACGCGCTCCCATTTGGTTTCACCAGAAGCGATGAATTGGTCAATTACAACTTGCGCACAGTTTGCGAAGTCACCGAATTGCGCTTCCCAAATCACAAGGCTCTTAGGAAGAGTTGTTGCATAACCATATTCGAATGCCAATACAGCCATTTCTGACAATAATGAGTCATAAATTGCAGTACGTGGTTGATTTTCTTTCAAGTTACATAATGGAATATAAGTTGAACCATCCACTTGGTTATGAAGTTTCGCGTGACGGTGTGAGAAAGTACCACGGCCAACATCTTCACCAGTTAAGCGAACAAGGAAACCTTCGTCTAAGATAGATGCATAAGCTAAAGTTTCTGCAGCACCCCAGTTCAATGGCATTTCACCAGTCTGCATTTTCAGACGGTCATCAATCACTTTCGCAACCTGACGTTGCATTACGAAGCCTTCTGGAAGCTCGCGCATTTTCGCACCAAGCTCTTTCAGACGTTCGATTGGGAAAGTAGTATCCCATTTATCTGTATATTCGTGGCCTAGGTAAGGTTTCCAATCCACAAACATTTTAGTATTTGGCTCTAAAACAAGTGCATTCGCTACGTGTTTACCTGCCTCAAGGTCTGAACGATATTGTTCAACCATTGCGTCAGCTGCTGCACGATCTAATACACCCTCTTGAACCAATTGATCTGCATAAAGCGTACGAGTTGTCGCTTTTTTGTTGATCACTTGATACATCATTGGCTGAGTTGCAGCAGGTTCATCCGCTTCGTTATGACCACGACGACGGTAGCAGAACATGTCAATAACGACGTCTTTACGGAAGGTATGACGGAAGTCATGTGCCAATTGAGAAACAAACAATACAGATTCAGGATCATCACCGTTCACATGGAAAATCGGCGCTTGGATCATTTTCGCGATGTCAGTACAGTATTCTGTAGAACGAGCATCACGTGGATCTGAAGTTGTGAAACCAACTTGGTTGTTTACAACGATATGAACTGTACCACCCACGGTGTAACCACGCGTTTGTGACATCTGGAAGGTTTCTTGGTTTACACCTTGACCAGCAAATGCAGCATCACCATGAACAATGATTGGCAATACGTCATCACCACCAATGTCTTTACGACGTACTTGGCGCGCACGTACAGACCCTTCAACTACAGGTCCAACGATTTCTAAGTGAGATGGGTTAAACGCTAATGCTAAGTGAACTTCGCCACCTGGAGTCATTACGTTTGAAGAGAAACCTTGGTGGTATTTAACGTCACCAGAACCTTTCTTATGAAGTGCTTTACCTTCAAATTCACCAAAAAGGTCTGCTGGGTTTTTACCCATGATGTTGACAAGAAGGTTTAAACGGCCACGGTGAGGCATACCGATAACCACTTCTTTACAACCAACTGAACCTGCACGTTGAATAAGTTCATTCACCATAGGAATGAATGATTCACCACCTTCAACACCGAAACGTTTTGCACCAACGAATTTATTACCAAGGTATTTTTCAAGACCTTCAGCAGCAGTCAAACGCTCTAATACATGTTTCTTTTGTTCAGCAGAGAAACCGAATTGACCACGTGCGCCTTCAAGGCGTTGTTGAATCCAACGTTTTTCTTTGGTATCAACAATGTGCATGTATTCAACACCAATAGAAGCTGTATAAGTTGCTTCCATTGCCTGAACCATTTCACCTAGAGTTGCTTCAGACTTACCAATTGCTAGATTACCAGTATTAAATACTGTATCTAGATCAGACTGAGTCAAACCATGTGCAGCAAGATCAAGATCTGGCACGATTTCACGTTTTGCAAGACCAAGTGGATCTAATTTAGCGTTTTGGTGACCACGGTTACGATAAGCAGCGATTAACTGTAAAACACCGATTTGACGGCGCTCGTGTTCAGAACTTACTGCGCTTTGAACGACAGGTTGAACACGGCTTGAATTACGGCCTAATAATAGGAATTGCTCGCGTACATTGCTGTGTGGTTGATCACCTTTCGGGAATTTATCGAAGTATGCACGCCAGTCAGCTTCTACTGAATCTGGAGCCGTTAAATACTGCTCATAAAGTTCTTCAATATACGCTGCACTGTCAGCGCTAAGTTCAGTGTCAAGACGCAGTGCGTCAGCAACTTCTTGCATTTGTGGACCCATTTCCTATTGCAAAACATTTCAGGATGCTTTTTAAGCGAACCCATGATTAATAATGTCAAATTGGTAACATGACATTAGTCCCCATCAGGCTGAAGCCATGAGGCGTTATCACAACATCAGGAATACCTGATGTGATTAATGAACAATAACGCCCTCAGCGGCATCATTACTCATTGAGAAATACCCGACATTAATCGGGCAATTTTTTGCAAATCGTCTTGGAAAAATCAAATATTGACCATTTGGCTTTTCTAAACCGACTTAAGCACATTTATATACTGTCTGAAGCACTAAATTTGTTGAAAAAATGTACCTATATCAAGCCTATTTTTTACATACACTGATGCTATAAATGCTAACACGTTCGGGCATTTTCAATTGATTTTTTTGACACATACCATTCATAAATTAGCTAAATACAGAGTATGTATTTTCATCTATGATATGGTGCTACATATAAAAATATCTTTCAATTGAGACCAAAGTCTACGTCAGATTTACCCCATCATATCCACATAAAACAAAAGAGAGCTGACATTACTATCCTCTCCCTTTTAATTACGTTACATAATAACATTTTCTTAATCATTTGACAGGTTTGCTTGTCCGTTTCATCAATAAATAACCACATACTTATCGTTTTATACTTTAAATATATCTTTCCCCATAAAATCATACGCTTAATAAAACATCACCTTTTACAATTTTTTCCTCTCGTGACGATCACTATTTACTATGACAAAAAAAAGCGCACCCAAGGTGCGCTCTTTTTTCTGCTAACTCTATTAGCCTAAATCTAAAAGCATATTACGGATGTGACCGATTGCTTTAGTTGGGTTAAGACCCTTAGGACATACAGACACACAGTTCATAATACCTTTACAACGGAACAACGAGAATGGGTCGTCAAGACGAGCCAAACGCTCTTGAGTTGCTGTATCACGAGAGTCGATGATAAAACGGTATGCATTCAACAATGCTGAAGGACCCAAGAATTTATCAGGGTTCCACCAGAATGATGGGCATGAAGTTGAACAACATGCACAAAGAATACATTCATACAAACCATCTAAATGTTCACGGTCTTCAGGAGACTGTAAACGCTCTTTCGCTGGTGCAGGTTGGTTATTAATTAGGAATGGGTGAATTTTGTCATACTGATCGTAGAACTGGTTCATATCCACAACTAAGTCTTTAACCACTGGCAAACCAGGTAAAGGACGGATTGTAATTTCGTTTGGCAAATCGTTTAGATTCCAAAGACACGCCAAACCATTTTTACCGTTGATGTTTACGCCATCAGAACCACAGATACCTTCACGGCATGAACGACGGAACGTTAAAGATTCGTCTTGTACTTTCAATGCTAGAAGTGCATCAAGCAACATACGGTGCTTGTCAGTCAACTCCAATTTAAAAGTTTGCATGTACGGTGCTGTATCCTTATCAGGATCGTAGCGGTAGATATTAAATGTACGAGTACCTCTACTCATCTTACTTCTCCTAATTAGAATGTACGTGGTTTAGGTGGAATCGCGTCAACCGATAATGGTTTGTAACGCACAGGCTTGTACTCAAGATGGTTATCAACAGAGAACCATAATGTGTGCTTCATCCACTCATCATCACGACGACCATAAGGGTAAGCTGGATGATCTGGAGATTCTTCGAAATCAACAACTGTATGCGCACCACGACACTCTTTACGAGCAGCCGCAGAGATTAATGTTGCTTTTGCAACTTCATACAAGTTTTCAACTTCAAGTGCTTCAATACGTGCAGTGTTGAATACTTTAGATTTGTCTTTCAAGTGAATGTTGCGTACACGCGGTTCAATTGCAAGAATCTGCTTCACACCTTCTTCAAGAAGTGCAGATGTACGGAATACACCAGCGTGATCTTGAACGATATCACGGATTGCATCAGCAACTTCTTGAGCATTCTCACCTGAAGTAGATTCATCAAGTTGTTTAATACGTTTAAACGTATTCTCAAGAACAGTTGTAGGAAGTGGCGCATATTCATCACCGTGATGCTTAGTCACGTAATCGATGATGTGTTCACCAGCTGCCTTACCAAATACAACCAAATCAAGAAGTGAGTTCGTACCAAGACGGTTCGCACCGTGTACAGATACACATGAACATTCACCAATTGCATAGAAACCTTTTACTGGCTTAGTGAAGTTACGTTCACCACCATTGTGTGAATACACATCAGTTTCTTTATTGTAATTCGCTACAAGTGCTTCAGTTTCACGGCTTTCTGGAAGAACCACTTGACCATGAATGTTTGTAGGAATACCACCCATTTGATAATGAATAGTAGGTACTACAGGAATCGGCTCTTTCGTGATGTCAACGTTCGCGAACTTACGACCAATCTCAAATACAGATGGTAGACGTTTCATGATCGTATCCGCACCCAAGTGCGTCATATCAAGCAAGATGTAATCTTTCTTAGGACCACAACCACGACCTTCTTTAATTTCTTGGTCCATAGAACGTGAAACGAAGTCACGAGGAGCCAAGTCTTTCAGTGTCGGAGCATAGCGTTCCATGAACGGCTCACCAGCATCGTTACGAAGGATTGCACCTTCACCACGACAACCTTCAGTCAACAATACACCAGCGCCCGCTACACCTGTAGGGTGGAACTGCCAGAATTCCATATCTTGTAATGGAATACCCGCACGAGCAGCCATACCAAGACCATCACCAGTATTGATATAAGCGTTTGTAGATGCGCGGTAAACACGACCAGCACCACCAGTAGCAAACAATGTTGCTTTACCTTGGAATACTGCAATGTTACCTGTTTCCTGGTCAATCGCTGTTACACCAAGCACATCACCTGCTTCGTTACGAATAAGATCAAGCGCGATCCATTCAACGAAGAATTGAGTGCCCATTTTCACGTTGCTTTGATAAAGCGTATGAAGAAGTGCGTGGCCTGTACGGTCAGCAGCAGCACAAGCACGTGGAACTGGTTTTTCACCATAGTTCGCAGCGTGACCACCGAATGGACGTTGGTAAATTGTGCCGTCAGCATTACGGTCGAATGGCATACCTAGGTGTTCAAGTTCATAAACAACTTGTGGCGCTTCGCGAGTCATGTACTCGATTGCGTCTTGGTCACCTAACCAGTCAGAACCTTTAACTGTATCGTAGAAGTGGTAGTGCCAGTTATCTTCTTGCATGTTACCAAGAGATGCACCAATACCACCCTGCGCTGCTACAGTGTGTGAACGCGTAGGGAATACTTTAGTTAGTACTGCTACTTTCAAACCAGCTTGAGCAAGTTGGTAAGAAGCACGCATACCTGAACCACCACCACCAACGATGACTGCATCGAAAGTTTGGTGCGGAATATTTGTGTAATCTTCTTTAGGGGTTATAGCGCCCATGATATCTTCCTATCAATTTGCCCAAAAAATCTGGATCGCCCAGATTGCGTATGCAAGTACAGCAATAATCACTGCTGAAGTAAGCACCAAACGCAAGCCGTTCGCCGAAGGACCCATTTGACGAGTAGTCACATAGTCTGTGAATACTTGCCACATACCGATCCAAGCATGCGCAACAAGAGATAAGACTGACAACAAAGATAAAATCTTCATTGGAGTTGTCATCATAAAGCCATACCATTGTTCGAAGCTAAATCCACTATTACAAAGGATCCAACCCAGTACAACAATAGTATAAACAGCCAATACAACAGCACTTACACGTTGGATAAACCAATCGCGAGAACCTGATCCTGTTAAACCTGTAGCACTTTTCATTAGAGAACAATCCATACAAACGCTGCAATAATACTAATTGCAGACAAGATCAATGAAATAGTAGCTGCGATACGACCACTTTGAAGTTCTTCGGCAATACCAAGATCTGCAAGTAGATGCTTAATACCACCAATGAGGTGATACAGTAAGCCGGCTACAAATACCCATACAACAAAACGCACAATGAAACCACTGAAGATTTCTTGAACTTGCGCAAAACCTTCAGGTGAAGAAAGTGATTTGTCTAGAATCCATAAAAGGACTGGTACAAGTAAAAATACGATAACACCAGATAGACGGTGTAATATTGATGCAATAGCCACAGGGGATTTTAAGTTTACTTCTAAAACTTGACCCATGGACAAATTGACAGGTCTGTTGCTTTTCACAGCGGGCATCCTGTAAGTAAAAACTCCATCCGGAGTTTGTTGGAATTAATTCGTAGGAAAGCTGGCATAGTCAGACGACACAATATAATAAACTCTGCAGCTGTCTGATCTTATAAACGACAGGGAATTATAAAACGTGAACTATTAAAATACAAACGATGACAATATATGATTTGAACAAAAAACCCTTAAATAAGAATCATTAACAATAACATTACTGCCAACATAGAAGCTGTAGATCTAACAAATTTCAACTATGTCATTGGTTTTAAAAAGTTAAATAGATATTTTATTAATCGTTTTTGTGTTTATAAGCAGAAAAATTTATTTAGACTAAAGATGAACAAATCTAAACCTTTATTTTCCCACTACATTTTAAAAACATCTTCGCCATTCTCCAAGACTTAATCATTCAAATAAATGTTTGGTATTTATATTAATGATTAAATAGAAAGATCATTAAATGAAATAAGCACTTAGTCTGTGCATAAAATTCAACAACACACCAAAACCGATCATTAATCCATCATCAATACGTATTTATAGCGTCAATTAGTACCTTTTTTAATCATTTTTCGCTATTTAATTAGCTATTTTTTAACCAAACGAACTTTTTTTAAAGGCTCAGTTAGTCGTTTTAATTATGAGTAAGAAAAGACCGATTTATTTTAAGGAATGCGTGTAAGTTACGAAAATTATAATAATTTAGCTAAATGTGACTCTTGATAAATCTAAAAGTGTCAGAGTTTTTAGGAATTAAAAATTGCTTACAATTAATCCAACAGGCTTTTTTTATTCTGCACCTCCCCTGCAATTTGACTTATTATACTGCGTCCGTGCTGTGATTTTACTCATTTTTTTAAATGTATAATTTCTGACTAAGCCTCTATTAAGGCGTCACTTTTATCCATAAGTATAATTGACAAAATTTCAGTACTCACTAATCTTATAGCAAATTTTTGATCCGTCTGATTCGAGCATTAAAAGATTAGCACTCAGAGTCAGATATACATTCACCAGGACAGGAGATCTATTGAATGTCTGAAGCAACTGGCAAAAAAGCCGTTTTACAGCTTGATGGCAAAGAAATTGACTTACCAATTTACAGTGGCACTCTGGGCCCAGATGTAATTGATGTTAAAGATGTATTGGCTGCAGGCCACTTTACTTTTGATCCTGGTTTTGTCTCTACGGCTGCTTGTGAATCTAAAATCACATTCATTGACGGCGGTAAAGGTGTTCTATTACACCGTGGCTACCCAATTGACCAGCTTGCTACTAAAGCAGACTATTTAGAAACTTGCTACCTTCTTCTAAATGGCGAGCTTCCAACTGCTGAACAGAAAGTTGAATTTGACGCTAAAGTTCGTAACCACACTATGGTTCACGACCAAGTTAGCCGCTTCTTCAATGGTTTCCGTCGTGACGCGCATCCTATGGCGATCATGTGTGGTGTTGTTGGTGCGCTTTCTGCGTTCTATCACAACAGCCTTGACATCGAAAACATCGACCATCGTGAAATCACTGCGATTCGTTTGATCGCTAAAGTACCTACACTGGCTGCTTGGACTTACAAATACACAGTTGGTCAACCATTCGTTTACCCACGTAACGATTTGACTTACGCAGAAAACTTCCTGTACATGATGTTTGCTACTCCTGCAGACCGTGACTACAAAGTTGACCCAATTCTTGCGAAAGCAATGGACCGTATTTTCACGCTTCATGCTGACCACGAACAAAACGCGTCTACTTCTACAGTACGTCTAGCTGGTTCTACTGGTGCTAACCCGTATGCATGTATCGCTGCTGGTATTGCGGCTCTATGGGGTCCTGCTCACGGTGGTGCAAACGAAGCTGTTCTTAAGATGCTTGATGAAATCGGCACTGTAGAAAACGTTGCTCCGTTCATGGAAAAAGTGAAAACTAAAGAAGTTAAACTTATGGGCTTCGGTCACCGAGTTTACAAAAACTTCGATCCACGTGCGAAAGTAATGAAAGAGACTTGCGACGAAGTGTTAACTGCACTTGGTATCAACGATCCACAATTAGCTTTAGCTATGGAACTTGAACGCATTGCGCTTTCTGATGAATACTTCATCAAACGTAACCTTTACCCTAACGTAGACTTCTACTCAGGTATCATTCTTAAAGCGATTGGTATCCCGACTGAAATGTTTACAGTAATCTTCGCTCTTGCACGTACAGTTGGTTGGATCAGCCACTGGTTAGAAATGCACAGCGCTGCATACAAAATCGGTCGTCCTCGTCAGCTTTACACTGGCGAAACTCAACGCGATATCCAAGGTCGTTAATTCGAAAGAATTATCCGATTTTGAAAAAAACCACCCTTTGGGGTGGTTTTTTTATTGCCATGAAATTCTATTGCCTCAAAATAAACACTCAATACCGGCTAAATAAGATACTCATCATTTGATTTAATAATGAAGCACAAGTTATAAAGTATCGTCAATCACAACAAGTGCAGCTTATCTATACAGCACCAAGCAATCATAAAAGTTGAGTCAGCCAAATATATTTAAAAAGACCCAATTTCTCTAAGAAATTAGGTCTCGTTCCATATAAATAAAAAATACTCAACTCATGCTAATCTAAGCAACCGTATCATAATGACTCAAATCTGCATGTTTTAAACGCTGTTTCAACTGATTAAGCGACCATGGCCAAGCAGCAAAATTACGCCCATTGGCATCCAAATAGTAACTCTTACAACCACCTCGATTGAACACTGTCGTCTGCAAATGCGTTTGCACTTTGGCATTATGATAAGCCAGAACATTAGGCTTAATTTCAATACGCTGCTGCTTCATCCGTACCAAAGCATCAACGATATAACCAACTTGTGCTTCTGCAATTCCAATAAAGGAATCATAAACCAAAATATTTGGCCCAAGCACCAAGAAAGCATTTGGCACTTGCGCAATACTTGTGCCTAAAAAGGCCTCAGGCGAGCTATCTTTCCACAGTTCTGACAATAATTGACCTTGTGCATTCCGTACACGATTTCCAATCGGTGGATGCGACACCTCAAAGCCTGTACCCCAAATAATCACATCAACGTCGTGCCGCTCACCATTGGCTGCAATTACTGTATTTCCTTCTATTTCTACCAGGCCATGTGGCACAAGTTCAACATTTGCTTGTTGCAATGCAGGATAGTAATTATTAGCAAAGAGTAAGCGCTTACAGCCGATAGAAAAGTTTGGTGTAACTTTCTCTCGCAATTCATCGTCCTGAATTTGGCTTTTCAGCAATTGCTTGCCTAAATAATTTACTGGTTCAAGCAAAGAAGGATTACGTAGGCCTAGGTTAATCCCATTTAGGATACCCGATACACTTTTACGCCATGTTTGCTGAATGGCAGGGAAACGTGTCAGCACACCTTTTGCACGATCATTCAGTGGGAAATCAGCCTTAGGTAATACCCATGGCGCAGTCCGTTGAAAAACGATTAACTCCTTGGCCAAAGGTTGTACTTGCGGCACAAATTGTATGGCTGATGCTCCAGTACCAATCACAGCTATACGCTTACCGGTTAAATCATAATCATGATTCCAACGCGCAGAATGGAACATTTCCCCTTTAAAGCTTTCAATACCTTTAATTTTAGGTATTTGTGGTTCAGTAATCGGCCCAGTGGAAAAGATCACTGTTCTTGCCGCATACTGACCTTTGCTCGTCTCCAATTGCCATTGCTTTAATTGCTCATTCCATTCCGCTGAAATTAGCTCACAGTTGAACTGAATGTTGCGATAAAGCGCATGCTGCTCTGCAACATCTTCCAAATAGGTCAGAATCTCAGGTTGCTTGGCAAATAAATGACTCCATTTATGACTCGGCGCAAATGAAAACGAATACAACGCTGAAGGCACATCACATCCACAGCCAGGATAGGTATTGTCGCGCCATGTCCCCCCCACGCGATTGGCTTTTTCCAAAACCACATAATCGGTATAACCTCGTTCATTCATTTGATGAGCGGCAGCTAAACCTGATATCCCAGCACCAATCACAATGGTATCGTAGACACGCACTTGATTTTTTAGGCTTGGTTCTGAGTCTGATCGGTCTTGTGCGGCTTTTTTAGCTTTGGCAGAAGACGATGCAGAACGACGTGCATTAGTATGCGTTGTAGGCTTTTTAGTTTGAGTTTTCTCTTGATCTAATGCTTTTACATCATCGTCATGTAATTGTGTCGGCATGTTCATGCTTTTGCTCCCGACTTTTTAATATAGTTGTTAAATATGGGATAACCCACCCCCAATAAACGGGTATAGGTTTGCGGGGATAAACGTTTTAACCACCAAAATAATTTGGCATCAGGTTGTGGAATGGTATACAACTTCCCTGCATCTAAATTATTCAAGGTCAAATTGACTACATCATGGCTAGTCGTAAATGCATGATTCATCAGCAATTGATCAGCCAGGCCTGAATATCGATTAGGTAAGCGACCATTTTTCATGATATTGGTCGGCACCAATGTTGGGCACAGTACATTCACACGGATATTTGCCGATCGCAGCTCTGCCGATAAAGTTTCAGACAATGCCAGCACACTCGACTTCGTCACGTTATATGCTGTCATTTCAGGTGCAGCAGTATATGCCGCAGCAGAAGCAACATTAATAATCGCACCACCCTGCTTATTTTGTTTTAACTTTGGTACGAAGTAGTGACAGCCATGTACGACACCCCAAAGATTGACATGCATACACCATTGCCAATCATCTAGGGTGAGTTCATCAACTTTACCACCAAGCCCGACGCCTGCATTGTTGATCACCAAGGTTACGTCGTGCCCCATCAACTGCTCTGCTTGCTCTGCCAGTGCTTGCACTTGTTCAGCCTTACCCACATCACACTGCACCGCATAAGCATTTGATGAGGTTGTAGACTGAATTTGATCAACTGTTTCTTGCGCTGCCTCTAAATGAATATCGGCACAGACCACTGTCCCGCCCCGACGTGCCAACTCCAAAGCAAAGCTTCGCCCAATACCACTACCTGCACCAGTGACCACTGCATAGGCATTTTCGCTTGGCTTGTTCTTTTTTCCAAATAGACCCATGGTTTTATCCTTTCTTATACTTTTAATGCAGGGGTAAATTCTTTAACAAAATATGGCGTCAACACCCCATCCACTGGATTTAATAGCCGTTTTTTGTAGTATTCAAGAAAGGCTGAAGTGTCATAATCATTTGGATGGAAACTTGGACGCAGATAATCAAATATGTGTTTGATGCTACTGCCATATACACCATCTTTAAGCCCAAAAATCAGTCCAACGCTACGTGGCAAATCTTTCCAATAATCCAAACTTATTAAGTTCGAAGGTTTGCGATAAAACGGTGCAAAGAATGAAGCAAATGAAATTAATAATAAGATAGTAATTAAGGCCGGAAAAAAACCAGCGACACGTAAAGCATAATTATTTGATAGTTTTTGGAAGACATCATAAGCAATATCTTTATGTTCAGATTCTTCTAGCATGTGCCACATCCAAATCGCACGCTGCTTTTCATCTTGTGAGCTAAAAAACACTTCTTCATGATTCATCATGTATTCAGCAAGGACTGCCGTAAAATGCTCAATTGCTGCCATTAAAGACAATTTCATTGGTTGGGGTAAACGCTCAAATCCATACTCAAATACGTAGTGTTCAAGTTTTCTAAAGATTGATACTGGCAAACCTTGTAACTTATATGCTTCATTTAATTCTTCATGCATACGTGAGTGAATGGCTTCCTGACCAATCAATGATGTTACACGTTGCTTAAGTATAGGATCATCAATGAAATCACGGTGGTAGCGCGCCGTATCAATCACTAAATCTTCACCGCGTGTTAAGAAAATAGACAAAGAGCCAAAATAGGCACTAGCCAATTCCGCATTCATATAAAATTTAGGGTCAATTTTATCCGCTTCAAAATCAAATTTCATATGGCGAATCGGAACAACAGCAGACTGTTTCGTCGCATCAAATACAGGCGATGAAAATACGCGAGCTAATGTTTTTTTAATCGGTTGAAAAGCGCTCATAGTTCGTCTCTCAATATGGGTGTTTTCCTGCACTGACATCATGTTGGTAACAGGTCAAAACACATGTATTGAGAACAAACTAAGGTAGAAAAAATGTGAACCCATTAGCAAAATCAACCTATCGATTTGCAAATTTGCTCAAAGATTTTCTTTGTCTGACAATCTTTAAAACTTTACTGCTAAAGGGCTCAAAACCTTATCATTTAAGGTCAGCGTAATTTTAAGTTCTGAGTTTAAATTCAGTGCAGTTGCACTACTTCGCCACGATTTGATTGGTAGATCCATTGATGATCAAACAGGCTTTCATCCAAATGATCTAATCGAATATTGCCAATGGCCACTGCATAGAAACCATTGCCTTGCTCTTTATACTGACTAATTTCCTGCATTAACTCGTCTGTCAAATGTCCCATAATAAAATCGGAAATGACCACAACATCGGCATGAGCAAATTGTGGCTGTTTTAGCATTTCTACAGCATGACTCATTGCTGGCAAAATATCCGTCCCGCCATGAAACGACTGTGCCAAAAAATGAATAACATCATCAAGCCCACCGTCACGCTTTACGTTCAGCGCCGTAATATTGGTCGAAAAATTCACAATGTACATTGCACGTTTTTCACGTAAGGCTTGCATACTCAAATATAAACAAATGGCTTTAGATATCAGTTCAGGTTGCCCATTCATAGAGCCACTGGTATCTAAACAAATCAGCATCGGACCTTTCTGCCCCATTCGTTGTCGCTTCTGATGCTGGTCTTCAATAACACGACCATGTTGCTGGCCTTGCATATTAAAGCTCATCAAATTAGCTTCTAGAAATTTTAAATCAAATAAAATCTGTAAATCTGGATCTGCCAATAATGCTAACTCACTTGGCAATGCCAGACTTAAGTCATGCGCCAATTTAATACCAGTGATTTCTTCTTGTGCCGATTGCTCTACATATTGCTCTGGCGTTGCACTGAGTGTTGCATTTAAGCGCTTACGAGGTTTGTGCGGCTGAGCACTACCAATTTGATGACATAAACGCTTTAACTCAGCATCTTGCTCTAAACAACTGGCCCACTGCTCAAAATGCTGCATGTCTTGTTCAGTCAGTTGCCCCTTAGAATAATCAATGAAAATTCCTGTCTCAAAACCCAAGCTATCTTGATATTTTGCCATTTTCGCCAAGGTCGCCAGAAAGTCTTTTATTTCTTCTAAAAAAGTATCTCGCTGCAAACTGAGTTGCTCAAACTCCCAATGTGCGACAGCTTCCATTAACTTACGTTGCCATTTCTGTTTTACCAAAGCAGCTTGCAAGGCAATGTTTTGTGGCGACAATAACTGAATATCATTTTGAACTTGCCAATATCCAGTTAACTCAAGTTGTCCCAAACTTTGATTAAAGTCGGCATATTCATCCATCAACTGCTTTAATTCAGCAACAGAGAACTCAGCCTTTAACCAATGTTCTAGCTGCTGTTGAGCATGTAAATAAGGATGTTGCTGATCTAAACTCGACTTTGCCTGAAAGGCCCATTCCTGAATTTTTTGATCGAGCTTTTTTGCCACTTTATGATCATCCAACCAATGTTTTAAGCTGGATTGTTTTAATTCATCATAAAGCTGCGAACTTAATTCATCGAGTGCCGATTGGGTTTGTTGTCGTGTCGGTTTTAATTGCGACATAACTGTTCCAGACGCTCACAATCCTGTAATTGAAGCTGATAACGCGCTTGTTGTTGCTCAATGGCTTGTTGTAATTTTTCAATATCATCTTTCACTACAAAAGCCGACTGGAACTGATCTTTTTGTACTTTATAGCGTTCAGCATGTGTATGGGATGCATGTAAAAATTTCGATTTTAGTGCCTGCACTTCCTGCAATAAAGTGTATTTATCCTGTGCTGACAATGTGCTTCGTGCAGCGCCCTTATGATATTTAATATACGGCGTGACGACCTCTTCTAAACCATAATAACCACCTTTTAATGTGCATACTCGCACGCCATTAAAATTACACACAATACCTCGCACTTCTTCACCTGTTTCATCCAAGGCAAAAAAGTCCTTTTTGGTGTCCATTTTATCCAGCTCAAGGTAAAGTAATTTATCTTTATAATGGCGATCTAAATTGGTTACCGCACGCAAATAATCCTTGCCCTGAATGAGATATGACTCATACACATCATCGGTATAATAAAAATAATTTAAAACGCGCTGCTCAAGCTGATCTTTTTCAGATACTAATTTCTCATAGTCCAAGCCATCATTCAAAGCTTGTTCAGCCAGTATGTCATCTAACTGTGTGGCTATAAATTCAATATCTTCCGGTTGATTCCATAAACAATGCTTTAAGATCAATAGATCACTGACGATCACCTGCTGACGATCATTCAAAAAAGCACATGCTTTCACCAAATATGCCACACGCTGCCAACGACGATCTGAAACATAAATCACATGATCTTCAAAGTTATGCTTAAGTCGATGTTTGATTAAGTCAAAAATATGCAAAATCGGCGCAGGCAATTCAATGGCATAAATTTGCTCACGCCAATCGTCAAGCTCAGCTTTTTTAATTTTTAATGCTGCATCGACCTCTACAGTCACTTTAGATGGTTTCGCTTGCAATAAAGCATGAAAATTATTTGCTTCGGTAATCGGCGGTACTTCTAATCTCAGAATGAAACGGTCATATAATGCATCCAAACCCTGATTCTGTTCTGGAATTTCATTAGAGGCACTGATTAATACATTTAAAGGTACTTTTTGAATGATTTCACCATTTTTAAAACTGCGTTCATTCACCAAAGTTAATAATGTATTTAAAATCGCAGGACTAGCTTTCCAAATTTCATCGAGAAAAGCAAAATCAGCACGCGGCAAATAGTGTTCAGTTTTACGAATGTATTGATCTTCTTTTAAGGCTTTAATAGATACGGGTCCAAAAATTTCCTCAGGTGTGCTAAAACGATTCATCAAATATTCAAAATAGTCGTGCACTTCAAAGGCCGAAGCGATGCGTCTTGAAATCAAACTCTTTGCAGTACCTGGTAGACCATACAAAAAGGTATTCATTCCAGCAATACCAGCAAGCAAACTTAAAGCAATAATTTGCTCACGTTCATACATATTTTTGCTAATTTCAGAAATTAAAGTATTGATACGTGCTCGCATGCTGCTATCTATAAAACCTAAAACCAAATTGTAGCGCTGTATCAAATAATAAGCTGCATTTAGCTACATTTTCCTGTGCGATTTAGCATTATAAATACACATTTCAACGACATATTCAGGTTATAGTAGATTGTAAATAGGCTATTTTTTATCACTCCCCTTTATGCTAAATTACTTACCTCCACTCATTAAGCTATTAAAACTCGAAAGTTTTAAATGGCGAATGTTGACACAAGGTGAAATCACCATGTGCCGTGAAGTATTTGGGGATTTAATTGATTATCAGCAGGTCAAAATCATGAATCATCCATTTTTGCCTTGGCAAGCATCCAATGTGGTCATGGCACCGAGTGGCTATATCCATGCGCGAAATTTATTGTATAAAGATGATTATTCACAAGAACGTTTAGGCTATCGTGCTCTTTTTATCCACGAGATGGCCCACGTTTATCAACATCAAAAAAACATCAATGTTCTAGTTTTCGGGGCAATCTTACAGTTGGCTTATTTTTGTAGTTTCAAAAAATACAATCCATATCACTACCAGCTAAAACCTAACAAAGCCTATTTTGATTACAACATTGAGCAACAAGGCGATATCGCCCGCGACATCTACCTTAAGCGTATTGAAAACATTATTTTAATGAAGGAATCAATACATTGATTTTTAGTTTAAATGCTGTAATGACTTAAGTAAAAACCGACACTTAAAGCAAATTCACAACTCACCATCAGCAGCTAAAAATTACGATTAAACATGCATAAAGCTTGGGGGGAAAATGAGTCCAAAGATAGCCATATTGAATAAAAAAGCCGCATCATGGTCACATTTATTATGAATATCTATGGTCAACCTTTTAAAAGCTATCAATAACCCTAGTATCTCGCTTAATTTCAGATAAAATAGGGCTAGCCTTTTTTGCCACGCAATAAATGCGGTTTGATTATCATACGATGATGGTATTTAGTTTTCGCCTTTCGGCAGTATTTTTCGTATCTAAATACACTCGCTGAATAATTACAATGATACAAATCAGTGTGTTAAGTGTATTCACCTATAGGAATAGGATTTAGTTGGAATGAATAGTTTTAAAATTGCACTTGCTCAGTTCTCTCCACATATTGGTAACCTAGAATCAAATGCAGCAAAAATGCTTCAACAAGCCAATGCTGCAAAAGAACAGAATGTAGATATTATTGTTTTTCCTGAGCTATCTACAGTAGGTTATCCTGCTGAAGACTTATTGCTACGCCCAAGTTTAAATAAACGCACTCAACAAGCGTTCGAACAATTGGCGTCAATCCAAGATATCGTTTTAGTGTTTGGTTTTGTCAATCAAACTGAAGATGGTCAGCGTTATAACTCAGCAGCAGTCATGAAAAATGGTCAAGTGTTGGGTATTTATAACAAGCAAAACCTACCAAATTACAGCGTATTTGATGAAAAACGTTATTTCAACGAAGGCCATCAACATCTTGTATTTGAATATCTAGGTCATAAATTTGGTGTACTTATTTGTGAAGACGTTTGGGCTCTCCCAACCGTACAACAATTGGCACAACTCAATGTAGAAACAGCACTCGTACTTAATGCGTCTCCTTACGAAGTAGGTAAACCACAACATCGTATTGAAACTATGTCTGCATTAACCAAACAATTGAATATTAATTTGGTTTATTGCAACCAAGTTGGTGGTCAAGATGACCTTGTATTTGATGGTACAAGTTTTGTGATCAACAATGCAGGTGAAGTCGTTGTACAAGCACCAAGTTTTGTCGAAGACCTTTACTTTGTAGAATACGATGCCGATCAAAAAGCCTATAAGAAAGGCAATATTGTTCCCGTACTCGACACTATGGCTGAAATTTATCAAAGCCTTGTAATTGCAACGCGTGACTATGTTCAACGTTCTGGCTTCCCTGGTGTGATTCTTGGTTTATCTGGTGGTATTGACTCTGCATTAACACTAGCCATTGCTGCTGATGCAATTGGTGCAGATAAAGTTCAAGCTGTGATGATGCCATACACCTATACAGCTCAAATCAGTGTTGAAGATGCTGCTGAACAAGCGAAAAACATGGGCGTTACATTTGGTATTGCTGAGATCAATCCAATTGTGAACGGTTTCATGCAAACATTGTTCCCATTCTTTGGTGACTCACCTGCCGATGCTACAGAAGAAAATCTTCAAGCACGCTCACGTGGCACACTGTTAATGGCACTTTCAAACAAATTTGGTAACTTGGTTCTATCAACAGGTAACAAGTCTGAATTGTCTGTCGGTTACTGCACGCTTTATGGTGACATGGTCGGTGGTTATGCAGTTTTAAAAGATGTATACAAAACGATTGTGTTTGAACTTGCCAAATACCGTAATAGCATTTCTGAGACACCAGTCATTCCAGAACGTGTAATTACACGCCCACCTTCTGCTGAGCTTCGTCCAGATCAAAAAGACCAAGACTCACTTCCTGAATACGATGTATTGGATGCAATTTTGTATGCATACATTGAAGAAGATATGAGCCAAGATGACATTATTGCAAAAGGCTTTGATGCTGACGTCGTGAAAAAAGTCATTCGTTTAGTCGATTTAAATGAATACAAACGTCGCCAAGGTGCCATTGGTCCACGTATTAGCTCACGTGCCTTTAGCCGTGAACGCCGCTACCCAATCGTGAATGGTTGGAAACCTGGCATCTAATTTAAAGATGACTAAAAGCCCAGTTTCGACTGGGCTTTATTATATCTGTGAATTTTAAATACAATTTAAAGGATAAATTGCATTTCAATCTTGAACTTGAACTTGAAAATTTAAATATAAAATCTGTTTTGATCGTTTTTGCAAACTACATTATTAATAACGTTATACTGAATCTTGTTTTTACTTTCTTAAAGCACAAAAAAAGAGACCAAGCTGAGAGCTTGGTCTATAAAAATGGTGGCTATGACGAGACTTGAACTTGTGACCCCCGCATTATGAGTGCGGTGCTCTAACCAACTGAGCTACATAGCCTTAAACTGTGTGGGCATTATGTAGATTTCATGCAGCAGCGTCAAGCATAAATATGCGTATTTGTTCAGAGTTTAAACAAGCAGACTTCAACATGATATTATTTAATCAAATATGACAATTTTTATCGTATTTATCACATTTTATTGTTAGATATTAGGGTTTTACCCATTGAGCATAATATGAAGAAATCAATCTTAGTGTTGAGCTGTGTCATCAGTAGTCTGGTAGGCTGCCAATTGATCTCTCCTATATTTGTCGATTATAACGGTGTGCGCCGTGATGTAGCACAATGGATCAATGGACAGACTTTACTAAGCATGCAACAGAAGCGCAGCCTCGCTCAACTTAGCAAAGCGCAGCAACCAATTGTCCGTTTAAATCTAAATGATTCTATTGCTGTTCATAACATTGCGAAGAATAATCAAATTGCGCTCCACTGTGCACAAATACATCATGTCAGTGCAAACAAGATTAAAAAGCTACAAGAACAAATTTTTAACCCCGCTGACTTTGAAAAATTAAAGCAATTTGAACAGGTTGCACCAAAATTTAAACTCGATGCCCAATCTATTCAATGTGAATAATATTCTTTAAATGCTTATAAATTCATGCAACTTGGAGTTCTCATTCCGTTAAATATTTTTACAACTTCAAAGCGTTTTGCCATTGCATAATTTGGCTAAGCTAAGCCCATGCTTTATATCGTTTATTTTTATGTTTAGTTATTTATCCCTATGTATTTACTAGGTTTTATTCAGTTTCAAAACAGCGTATGATTAAACTATAACCAATATTTTAATGTTAATAATGTTGTTTTGATTGATGAGCGTAGTTCATCTTAGAAGGAGAAATAAAATGGCTTTAAATAATATTTTAGTTCCAGTTGACGGTTCAGAAACTTCTTATGCAGCGGTTGCTAAAGCTGTTGAATTTGCCAAAGCATTTGGCAGTAAAATTACTGTGGTGCAAGTACTCACACTTGACCCTTATATTGCCGCTGAATATATTTCTGCATCTCAAACCAATGACTTAATTGAACGCGCACGTGCTTCAATTCTAAATACACTTGAAGAAGCGAAAGAAAAATTTTCGGCTGAAGGTGTAATAGTAGAAACTCGCTTACTTGAAGGACAAGTTGTACATGCTGAGCTTGTAAAAGCTGCTGAAGAAAGCCATGCAGACTTAATTATTATTGGTTCACACGGCCGTACAGGTATCAAAAAATTCTTCTTAGGCAGCGTAGCTCAAAGTGTATTGGGTGCATCTGACGTGCCAGTACTTGTAGTACGCAAATAAGCTAACTTAAAGTCTAAGTACAAAAAGCCTTCTCATTGTAGATGGCTTTTTTAATGTCCCAATTCACTGAGCTATGGTTGCCACTGATAATGCTTTAAATTTACTTTGCCATTCAGCATGTATACACCTTCATCTTGTAACTTCAATTGCTGAATGTTTTGCCCATACTCATCTAATTTAGCCAGGCTCAATTTACCTTGTGAATTAATCACGCGATACCATGGGATATTCGATGCAGGATCAAGATGTTTGAGGACATAGCCAACTAAACGAGCATGTTTAGGTAAACCTGCTAATTTTGCAATTTGTCCATAACTCGCAACTCTCCCTTTTGGAATCTGTTGAATCACAGCCAAAATTGGAATAGCTAACTCATTACTATTTTTCAAATGTTGTTCCTTTCCTTCCCATGCGCATCTTACACAATGATTTAATAGTGCTGTTCACAACATTTACACCCTGTATAAATACGATTCTTTTGCCACCTTGGGTACATTTAAACAAGCATACGTATGAACACAAGTTAAATCACGCGTCGCCAAATGTAGAGATATCTTTATGTTCATCCCCATACGAATACAGTTAGCCATCAATAGTTAGAAAAAGTTCTGTCAAATACTGATCAAAAAAGGAATGCTAAAGCATTCCTTTTCATGATATATAAAAAATACCAGTCCAATCCTTTGTTAAAAGTTCTCTGGATTTTCCAAGCGACGAACTTTTTGTACTTTCTCTGGATTATGTACAGCCGCAACACCATCATCTGCTTTAGTATCAATCAATGCATCTGGGTTATACACTGTTATGGTTTCATTGCCATGAATATCTTCCCCCACAATGTATTGAAAGCCCTTTTTATTCATCTTATGGCACATACGTTGATACCAACCTTTAAAGCCAGTCTTTTCTTCATTTGGGTTGTAGTAAAAGGCATTCATTACCGCTGGCAAGCCAAGACCACATACAAGACCAGACATTAATACCGCAATAAAGGTATAACCAATCAATATACTACTGTATTCACTAAGCTCTGGAATGTTTGCAACCGCAAGAATTAAGGCGAGCGAAATACCACCACGCACCCCTCCCCACGAGAGTATAGCTAAACTACCGTTATAACTTTTTTTGCGAAAACTTGGGAAAAATGCAAAAGATAAATAGTTGGCTGCGAAGCGTGACGCATGCAAAATAATGAAAGCAACTATCCCCCCTAAGATCAGGCTGAAACTTAAATCAAGAATAAATAATTCCAAACCAATCAAGGTGAATAGGAAAGAATTAATAATCCCTTCGACCGTATGCCAAAAATGATTTACTTCGCGAATTTCACGATCTTGTAAAATCTCTTTCCACTTATTTCCCACGATTAAACCACCAATTACACATGCAATTGGTGCAGATGCATGGGCAAATAGCGCAACCAAATAAGATCCACAAGCCAGTAATGCAGTCGTTAGGATAAGGGATTCCATTTCATGCTTGCCACGCAGTAGACGTAAAATACCCAGACCAAATGCCCAACCAATAATGACCGCAACCACGATTTCATAGAGTAAGGTTTCAAGCGTTCCCAAAACAGTGAAATGCTCGCCCTGTAATACATTTAGCAATGTCATGAAGACCGCGATACACATAGCATCATTAAACAGTGATTCACCTTCTAGCTTCACGATCAAATGATGTGGTGCGCGAACCGAGCTTAAAACCCCTTTTACCCCAATTGGGTCAGTCGCACCTAATGCTGCACCTAATAACAGCAGTACAACAAGGTCGACGTGATTGCCGATAAGAAATTGATAGCCATACAGCACAACACCAAAAAAACAGGCACACAATACAAGCGCGATACTGGCTAAAATACTGATGGGTTTCCAATGTAAACGTAAGTCAGAAACTTTAAATTTGAGTGCTGATGAAGTCAAAATAAAGCAGATCACACCATTGATTAGAAAGTCATAAAAATCAATATGGCGAACTGCTTCTTCAATATTGTGTAAATTAATGGTAACGAATTGGTTACCATTTAACAGGCTTGCACCCCACTGCAAGATAAATACAAAGATGGCGGAAACAATAGGAACACCAATAGCTTGCGGAAAGCCTAATATCCGCTTATTAAATATTGTAGTTGCGATTGAGAGCGCAAAAATAACTGTAAAAACTTGAAGAAAAAAGTAATTTCCCATTTCATTCCCAATTTTGGTGCTATGTCGCCTACATAGTGAGATATAGGTATTTATAAAATAAATACTAAATTTTTTAGCATTTAATTTTTAAATATTGTACCGAATTTAAAATCACGTGCATGTATCATTTAAGTTTTTTAACACATTCAAATCAGCAGATCATTTAAAATATGAGTTCTTTGCTCGTTTAATTGCACATTTAGCACGATTACTGATTCTTATGCACCAAACCATTAAAACCGTATTCCGTCTTTTTTTTGCAGGTGTAATTTTTTTAATTACCGCCGCTTTAATCTGGACTTGTATCAGTAAAACACAAGAAATTTTACAAGCTGAAACGCATTATCAAAAAGCAAAAACTATTTCTCTAGATTCAAACGTTCAAGAGCAATTGGTGCTTGTATCGAATAATAAATCTCCTGACAACGCCATTTTTATTGTGGTGGCAAACAATGGATTTATTGCCAAGATCAACTGCGAGCACTATCTCTCAGATATCTGCCTCGACGACTATAATCAAAGCCACACACGACAAATTCAACATATCGAATTATTACAGACGCGTCAGTTAAGTTACATTAAAAATGTTACGTTTACGGATAGTCGTAGCAAAAAGCAAACAACGCTAAATTACGATGAGAACCAATTGAAACAGTTCTATCAACATGATATTTCAGGCTTGAAATTTATTGTGTTTGGTGTGGCTTTATTTGCATTAGCTGCAATGTATGTCAGCATTCGAATTATTCGTAATTTCAAATCATTCTTAAATAAATAAGCGACAATACAAGTTTAAAAAAAGAGGATAACAAGATCCTCTTTTTTTATTTTTGAGTTTTAAATCGGTTGATTGAATGTATCACAGCTATTAATGCTGCCAGATTTCAAACCAATTTCGAACCACTTCATACGTTGCTGACTCGTACCATGGGTGAAACTATCTGGAACCACTTGTCCTGTCGCACTTTTTTGCAAGTAGTCATCACCGATTTTATGTGCAGCATCCATTGCTTCTTCAACATCGCCTTGTTCCAAGAATTGCGTACGCTGTTGATTATGATGCGCCCAAATTCCAGCAAAGCAATCTGCCTGCAACTCCTGCATAACTGAATAACGATTACCTTCAGCTTTTGACGCTTGGGCACGGGCTTGCTGAACTTGTTCAGAAATACCTAAAATCGTTTGAATATGATGTCCCACTTCATGTGAAACCACATAGGCTTGGGCAAAATCTCCGGCTTGATCATTTCGATTCAATTCAGTTTGGTTTTGCTCACCAGAAATACCCATTTGACTACGCATATCTTTAAAGAATGCTGTATCTATATAAACTTTTTGATCGGCTGGGCAATAAAATGGACCCATAGCAGCTTGAGCTGTACCACAGCCTGAATTTACCACACCATTAAACATCACTAATTTAGGCGGTTTATATTGCGCATTTAACTGCTCTTGAAATACTTTGGTCCAAGTATCCTCAGTATCAGCAAGCACCGTACCCACGAATTGCATAGCCTCCTGTTGTTCAGGGGTTGGATTGTCCAAACCTTTAACTTCAGCACTTTGACCTTGTGAGGTGACTTGCTTGGTTGCTTGATACGCCTGCTGCGGATCGACACCAAAAAACTTCCAAGCCACAAATGCAACAACTAAACCCAATATACTGATACCGCCAGCCTTAGCACCGCCACCACCGCGACGGTCTTCCACATTCGAGCTAACTCTTCGACCTTTCCAGCGCATAGTGATCTTCCTTATAGAAAATATTGAATATCAATGTGTTTTATTTGATGATGACTTATCTGACTTCGGCCAGACTTTTTGGATCATCGATACAACACACAGCACAATTAAACCTGCAATAAACCCAATAACCAAATTAATCAAAGTCGGTGTTAAAGCACCAAAAATACTACCCACTGTCGGAATATGCTCAGCATAATCAACAGAACCTTCAATAAAATGATGTAACAGCGGCACACCATGGGTAATAATACCGCCGCCGACCAGAAACATTGCAATTGTTCCGACAATTGTAAGGGTTTTCATTAATTTAGGCGCAAATGCAAGCAATCCACGTCCAATTTTTTGTTTAAAGCTTGAAGCCTGCTCTGTTAAATAAAGACCTAAATCATCAATTTTTACAATCATGGCCACAAAGCCATACACACCTACAGTCATTACGATAGCAATCACTGAAAGCACCATGACTTTGGTACCAAATGCAGCTGCGGCCACAGTACCTAGTGAAATCACTACAATTTCGGCTGACAAAATAAAATCAGTTCGTATCGCCCCTTTGACTTTTTCTTTTTCAAAGGTGGCTAAATCGGTCTCGATTTTCTGCATTTCAGCACTAGCCGTTTCTTCTGTTTTAGCTTTTTTATGATGCAAACTATGCAGTACTTTTTCTACGCCTTCATAGCATAAAAATAAACCACCTATCATTAGCAGTGGCGTAATCAACCAAGGTGCGACTACGCTAATCAGTAAAGCAGCAGGAACAAGAATTAATTTATTTACAAATGAGCCTTTTGCAACCGCCCATACAACCGGAAGCTCTCGCTCAGAACGCACTCCACTCACCTGTTGGGCATTTAATGCGAGATCATCCCCTAACACGCCTGCAGTTTTTTTGGCAGCCATTTTACTCATGACCGCGACATCGTCGAGCACCGTTGCTATATCATCAAGTAATATTAATAAGCTACTGGCCATTATTTTTATCCTTAGGGCATTTTTTAATATTGTAAGGTGAATTGATCAAATATTTGTATTTAGTTTTTTAATATATAACAAAAAAATCACTCAAATTTCAGCCAAATGTGCCGCGTCAGTAACATTCAAAAAAAGAATGCCGTACAATGGTGCCATTCTTTGATATATAGCCGTAGCATTGACTACCTCTTGGAACAGATAATGAGTACTCAAGATAATCGTCCAGTGATTTTGACTGGTGACCGTCCAACTGGACAATTACATTTAGGTCATTTTGTAGGTTCTTTACGTTCACGTGTGGGTTTACAAGATTCTCATCATCAGCACCTTCTTTTAGCTGATGCACAGGCATTAACAGATAATGCTGACAATTTTGAAAAAGTACGTCGCAATATTATTGAAGTTGCTACAGACTATCTAGCTGTGGGCATTGACCCAACTAAAACAACAATTTGTGTTCAATCATGCTTACCTGCATTAAATGAACTGACAATGCTCTATCTTAACTTCGTGACAGTTTCACGTTTAGAACGTAACCCTACGATTAAATCTGAAATTCAAATGCGTGGTTTTGAACGTGATATTCCAGCTGGCTTCTTATGCTACCCAGTGGCTCAAGCCGCTGACATCACAGCATTTAAAGCATCTGTCGTACCAGTCGGTGAAGACCAAATTCCAATGATCGAACAAACCAACGAAATCGTTCGTCGTTTGAACCGTCAAATTGGTCGAGAAGTTTTGCCTGAATGTAAAGCATTACTTTCAAATGTAGGTCGCTTACCTGGCTTTGATGGTAAAGCAAAAATGTCCAAATCATTAGGCAACACCATCGTGCTTGATGCGTCAGACAAAGACATCAAAAAAGCTGTCAATGCGATGTACACCGACCCGAACCATCTTCGTATTGAAGATCCAGGTCAAGTCGAAGGCAACGTTGTATTCACTTATTTAGATGCGTTTGATACCAACAAAGAAGAAATTGAAGAGTTAAAAGCACACTATCGCCGTGGAGGTTTAGGTGATGGTACAGTGAAAAAACGTCTTGAAGCTGTGTTAAAAGAGCTAATTGGCCCGATACGTGAACGTCGTATGGAACTACAAAAAGATCCTGATTACATCATGGATATTTTAAAAACAGGTACTGACAAGTGCCGCGATATCACACAGCAAACTTTAGATGAAATTAAATCTGGTCTTGGTGTATTCCACTTCTAAACATTTAGTTTCTTTCTGTAGCTAAAAAGCCTTTCAAAATGAAAGGCTTTTTTAATACTCAAAAAACAATATGATTAACTTCACAGAATCTCCTTAATTTTAACGTTAGGTAACATGACTTAACGTGAACACCAATGAAATGACTGGTGGTTCACTTTATTATCTTTTTATGTTTTATGAATTCCCCAATTCATAACATTTCTCCTTTACCGAACCTGTGAAAACAGATTCGTTGTTATACGCAGTGAATACCCCAATCATTGCGTATTTTTTTGTCCCTAATTTGAGTCATAGAATTTAAGCCATAAAAAAAGCCCGCATTAAGCGGACTTTTTGATAAGTATATTAGTAATGAAATAATCGTTTATCTAATGGCAATTCAATACCGATAGATGCTCCAGCATCATTACCATTTAGATCTGAATCACTCACCCACCCATTAATTTTAAGTGGCATATCTGGGCGAAGATAATGCGTCCATGTCACATCTAAAGCTGCTAACTCATCCTGCTCAGGAAATGCAGCATTATTTAATGCAGAACGCTCAGTTTGACTCACTTTAGCGAACAAAACACGGCCATTTAAACGGTTTAACGGATCAATACGCATATGACCACCTACTGAAACCATTTGACCATCTCCACCAAGTGCATGACCTAAAGAATAACCGTGTTGATAATACCCATCTTTATAGATTGAGTGATTATAAGAGATACCTTTAGCACTACCATTAGTGCGCGTATCTACCCATTCTGCATAAAGCTGATAAGGCATATTTTTTAAGCTTGACGAGTAATCTACACCAGCTAAATACATACTTTTCGCAGGTAAACCACCTGCCTCATCTTCACCTACATATTGCGCATATAAACTTGCTGGCAAATCGAATAAAGGTTGCAAGTTAAGTCTAGCATCAAAACCTGCAACCTGATTTGACGGGTCAGCCTCTCCAGTACCACCATTATCTTTATTACCAACGAAAGCATCCCAAAGAGAGCTAAAGCTTTCAGGTCTTCCTTCCCCGCCCCACTGAATCGAACGTGAAGCACCCAATTCTAGGTATGACGTAGGTTGAGCCGTCAAGCGCAAACCAACTAATTTTGCATCAGGAACTGCAGAATAATCATCTAATTGACCAGCAAAAGCTTGGTATTGCCATGGACCGATCCAAGATAACCATCGTGTATCAAAAGCGTTCTGTTCAGCACGTTGCGCAGTAAAACCATACACAGGACGACTTGCATCACCACGTATTAAACTACCGTCATGACCCGGCCCCCAGTACGTTGGTATTTGACCCGCAATTAACCATTGATTCCACAATTTACCCGCAATGTAACTTCCTTCTACATTTACATCTTGATCATTATTAATTTGCTGTTTGTCCTCAGCATTTACACGCAATCGACCATCCCAATTCTCACCACCAAGATTCAACTCTACCGCAGCTTGATACTGGGCTTTCTGATGATCACCAAAATTTTGAGGAATTGTTTTTTGATCAGATTCTGCAAATAACTCAGCTTTCAATAAAGAATTTTCAGCATTTAATTTTGTTTGTACACTTTGTATGACTTTTTGCTGAGTAGGTGTTTGTGCTCGAGCTTGAGTTAATGCACGCTTAATCTCATCACCACTCATTGGCCATGTTGATGTACTAATTTGAATTACACCCTGTTGATTTAACCAATTTAAATCTGCACGGAGTTCTTCATCATTTAAAACAATCCCTTGTGCAAACACAGGTATAGACATACCCAATAACACAGCAGCATAGAGTGATTTTCTTAAATACATGCTTTTTTTCTCAAGTTTAATTCACAGCCCACCCTAAATTTTTCAACTCAATTATTCAAGAGTGAAACTGTATCCTCTGCTATATATTTTAGCCTTATTTAACAACTTGCCCTTAAAAACAAAAAAGCCCGCATTAAGCGGACTTTTTTTGACTAAAACTTGTAATTAGTTTTTATGACGCATATGCGGGAATAAGATCACTTCACGGATACTTGCAGCATTGGCAAATAACATTACCAAACGGTCGATACCAATACCTTCACCTGCGGTAGGAGGTAGACCATATTCAAGTGCTTCAATGAAATCAGCATCATAATGCATAGCTTCATCATCGCCTGCATCTTTTTCAGCAACTTGTGCTTGGAAACGTTCAGCTTGGTCAATTGGGTCATTTAATTCCGAGAAGCCATTCGCTAACTCACGGCCACCAATAAAGAACTCAAAACGATCTGTAATATGTGGGTTGTCATCATTACGACGTGCCAATGGCGACGTTTCCGCTGGATATTCAGTAATAAATGTCGGCTGACGTAACTGAGTTTCTACTGTTTCTTCAAACACGATAGTTTGAAGTTTACCTAAACCAAAGCCTGGTTTAACTTGCTCTTTCAGTTCATTTTTAATGAAGTTCGCAAGGAACTCACGGTCAGAAACATTTTCAGGTGTGAATGTAGGATTGTGTTCAAGAATCGCATCAAACATTGAGATTTTCTTGAATGGACCTTTGAAGCTATACACTTCTTCACCATAAGGAACATCAGTAGAACCCAAGATATCAATTGCAAGTTTCTCAAGCATATTTTCAGTCAAAGCCATCAAGTCTTTGTAATCTGCATAAGCTTGGTAGAATTCGATCATGGTAAATTCTGGGTTGTGACGTGTAGACACACCTTCATTACGGAAGTTACGGTTGATTTCAAATACGCGTTCAAAACCGCCAACGACCAAACGTTTCAAGTAAAGCTCAGGTGCGATACGTAAGAACAATGGCATATCTAAAGCATTGTGATGAGTCTCAAATGGACGCGCAGACGCACCACCTGGAATCACATGCATCATCGGTGTTTCAACTTCCATGAAACGTTCATTGCTCAAATATGAACGAATACCAGACACCACTTTTGCACGAATTTCAAAAGTTTTACGTGTTTCTTCATTCATGATGAGATCAAGATAACGCTTACGGTATTTAACTTCAGTATCTGTTAAACCGTGGAATTTATCTGGAAGAGGACGAAGAGACTTAGTTAAAAGCTCAAAATGTTCAATGTGAACATAAAGATCACCTTTACCAGAGCGACCGATATAGCCTTCGATTGCAATGATATCACCAAGGTCTAGACCTTTAATTGTTGCTAGCACATCAGCAGCCAATTCTTTACGTGGTACATAAAGCTGGATACGGCCCGTCATGTCTTGGATTACAATGAATGAACCACGGTTCAACATCACACGACCAGCGACTTTTACATGAACCTGTTCACCTGCTTCAATTTCTTCTTTTGATTTATCAGCAAACTGGTCTTGTAGATCTTGTGCATAGTGTTCACGCTTAAATGTGTTAGGCCACGGGCTAACACCTGTTTCCTTGGCGTGCTCTTTGATGTGCTCTAACTTGGCATGACGCTGTGCAATTAAATCGTTTTCGGAAATGGCTTGTTCAGAAGTCGATTGAGCGTTATGTTGCGTCATCTCTGTCTCAAATAGTTAAAAATCGGAAGTTGCATAGCATAGCAGATTTACTTCCGCTTGAGCAGTAAGCGCATTCAGCATTTTTAATAAAATTAAAATGATTCAAGCAAATTTAACGCTTTCAGCCATGTATCCCCCATTTTGGAATATTTTGAGTTCACCTTGCCAAATGCTTAAGCGCTGCATTTAATATAGCAAACCACACCTATATATTCTTTTAAAAAATACCCATACCCGTTACGATTAACATAAAAAATATCAAATAAAATCAACTACTCGCCCTTCTAACCTTTCATAGGGTTTCGAAACCAATTTAAGACTAAAGTCTTTATTTGACAGACGAATTAGACCAATAGCTAGATTATTAAAGCGTCTAAATTGACTACAATAAGCACATAAATTCGTTGAAAAGTAAAATATTCAACTCAGAAAATATTTGAAAACAGTGCGTAGAAAAACAATGACCGTAAGCTCATCTAAAATTCTGTTTTTACATGGTTTAGATTCATCGCGTGAATCTACAAAATTCCATGCCATTGATGCAAAGCATAAGTTTTGTATTGAAGTGGACTATCGCAACTTAAATTTTCAAACGGTTGCCGATTTTTATCATGAAAGTATAGAAAAGATTCGCCCGGATATTATTGTAGGTCATAGCCTTGGAGGCTATTGGGCATTAAAAATGTCGCTATTTCATCGTATTCCTTGCGTGATTGCCAATCCGAGTTTATATCCAGATTTTAGAGATGATTATCCGGCCATTAACGATGCCGACTTGGATCATGATATTCCTCAGATCGCCTATTTGGAACTTGGTGATGAAATTTTAGATATGCATCGGGTTGAACATCAGCTGGAAGACTATATGCAAATTCAATCTGTCCAAGGCGGTCATCATCGCTTGGCCTGCCCTGAAAATATAAATCAACTTATTCAACTGATTGAAGAAAATTATCTACATCAATACTAAACTATTTTCAGGTCTTTATTCTTCAACTTCTATCTATAAAAAATAATCATAAAAAAAGGCCTTGTCATCAACAAAGCCTTTTTTCAATTTCAAACGTATCAACTTAAGACATATCAACGCATTTTAAATTATGCTGCAGCAACTTCTGGACGTGATTTATCGTCAAGAACAGACCAAATCTGCATCCCTAAATCTTTGTGCAAATCAGGAAGATCAAGGAAAATGCTTGCACCCAAAACTTCGTGATGACATTTTTCAGCTAACTGTTTAACTGCGCGCAAAGTACCACCTGTTGCCAACACATCGTCCACAATAATTACTTTTTGTGATTGAATTTCTGCAGACATTTCTAAACGATCTAGACCGTATTCTAAGCTATAGCCTACACCTACAACTGGGGGTGGTAACTTGCCTGCTTTACGAACTAAAACAAGACCTTTACCTGTACGCTGTGCAAGCAAGCTTGCCAATACAAAGCCACGCGCTTCAACAGCAATAAAGCTATCTACTTCTGCTAATTTTTCTGCAGGAATACTTGCAATCAAAGCGTCTGTTAATGGACCAATGTTATTCATGAATAACGGTGTAAGGTCAAAGAAGCTAATCCCTGGTTTAGGGAAATCTTGGACAGTACGAATGTTAGACCACAGTGCAGCAGCAGTAGAATTACTCATAATAGAAGAAAAATAAATAAGGAAGGAATGTGTGAATTTTAACGCTTATTCAAAAAAAAATACAGTGATAGACATAGAATAGTGACTGATTAAAATACAGCAATTTTACATAAAATATTGATTTTATTATTTTATTTATTTAATAAATATCAAATATGTATTTATCTAATTATAAAATAACTGATTCATCGATTTTTTTCTGCGCGACTTTAGTCTTAATCGCATGAAAAGTGAAACAAAATAGCTTTGCTCTTGGAGCGATGAAATCACTGTCTAACCAAAACTAGTCCAGACCAAAGTTGTTTTGTCTAACAAAAATCGAAAGATTTAGGTATTTAAAGATATTTATTGTCCTCGACTGCCATTCTGCTTTTAATTTCGCTGATTAAACTCTTAGCCACTTTACTTTATAGTCAGAACTGCGTAAAAATTTAACATAAGCGTCTACTGTATAAGGCAAAGATTACCTGTACAGGAATGAAATTTTTACTGACCTTATTTTGCGTCAGTTTTTGGAGAATGGAATGAAAAAGTATCAATGCATCGTTTGTGGATGGATTTATGACGAAGCAGAAGGCTGGCCTCAAGACGGAATTGTTGCTGGTACTAAATGGGAAGACATCCCCGATGACTGGACTTGCCCAGATTGTGGCGTATCAAAAATAGATTTTGAAATGGTTGAAATCTAATAACCACATTCAAAGACCATCTTCGCTATGGTCTTTTTTTTGCCTGTAAAAATATAAATCGCATTTGGAGTTGAGTATGCACCCTATCGTCATTATTGGTTCTGGTATGGCGGGCTATGCCGTAGCACGTGAGTTACGCAAGTTAAATCCTGAACAAGAACTTATCATGATCTGTGCAGATGATGCCTATAACTATGCAAAACCAACCCTGTCAAATGCTCTCGTTGCCAATAAAGCACCTGAACAAATTGCCTTAGGCGATGCAGCAAAAATGTCTGCACAACTAAATATGCAAATCATTAATAACAGTTGGGTAAAAAGCATTGATGCAAGTTCACACAGCTTAAGTTACGAAAAAGATGCTCAACTCAACACACTAAACTATTCAAAACTTGTACTAGCTGTAGGTGCCAATCCGATTCGCCTTGCAATTGCGGGTGATGGCAGTGATGACATTCATGTCGTGAACAATCTTAACCATTACAAAGCCTTTCGTAAGCAACTTGAGGCGCGTAGCGACAAACGGGTTGTTATTTTAGGTGCGGGTTTAATTGGTTGTGAATTCGCCAATGACTTACAAAACACAGGCGCACAAGTTACCGTAGTCGACTTAGCTCCACAACCTTTGGGGCGCTTATTGCCTGCACATGTTGCAGATCAATTTCAAACAAATCTTGAAGAAACAGGTATTCAGTTTGTATTAGGCACAACTGTTGAAAAAGTGTCGCGTATTGATAATGGTGACTATCTCGTCAACCTTGCAAATGGTCAAACACTGGTTTCAGATGTTGTACTGTCAGCAATCGGTTTACAACCAGAGATTAACTTGGCAAAAGCAGCTGGAATTCATACCAGTCGTGGTATATTAACCAATACCGGCCTAGAAACCAACTTAGCTGACATCTTTGCAGTAGGCGACTGTGCTGAAGTGAATGGGACATTACTTCCGTATGTGATGCCAATTATGCAACAGGCTCGCGCTTTGGCGAAAACCTTAAATGGCGAACAAACAGCAGTGCATTATCCAGCAATGCCTGTAGCGGTAAAAACTCCTGCTGCACCATTAACCGTACTTCCCGCACCTATTGATGTTGAAATTCAATGGGAAACTGAAGAATTGGACGATGGTATGATTGCTCGTGCTATTGATGCTGATGGTGTACTGCGTGGATTTGTATTATTGGGTGCTACAGCAGCGAAGCAACGTTTAACTTTGACTAAGCAGGTTCCAGACTTGATTCCCGCTTCAGTTTAAGGTTTAAATACAAGGACGTCCTGTAAACAAGACGTCCTTTTTTAGGAAAAACAATAATGAATAGTGCCCTTCAGTTTAATGTCTCACCTTACACATCTTTTATGCATGAAACTCGTGTTGATTTGGGTAATGGCATTGAATTGCATGTAGAAGCTGGCGGTAACCCAGATCATCCAGCCGTATTACTGATAATGGGTCTAGGGGCACAAATGTTGTATTGGCCTGACTTTTTCTGTAAATCTTTGATTGATCAAGGCTATCGAGTTATACGCTTCGATAACCGTGATATTGGCCTTTCAAGTAAAATTCGTAATTCGGGGCCACGCTTAAATACATTTAAATTGATGGGTCGTTTTGCTTTGGGTTTAGAAAACCAGGGCGCACCCTACGATTTATATGATATGGCCGATGATGTTGCGCTACTGATTGATCGTATGGGTTTAGATAAAGTACACATCTTAGGAGCATCGATGGGCGGCATGATTGCACAAATTGTTGCTGCGCGATTCCCGGATAAAGTTGAAAAATTAAGCTTGCTCTTTACCAGTAACATTCAACCGTTGCTTCCTCCCCCTTTTCCCAAACAACTCTTTAGTCTGATTGAAAAACCGAAATCTAGAGACGAAGATGGTATTATTGATCATAGCTTGCGCGTTTTTAATATTATAGGCTCGCCAGGCTATATTAATCAGCTCGAAGCACTACAGACTGCGCGTAAACTGTATAAGCGAAGTTATTATCCAGCGGGTGTACTTCAACAGTTTTTAGCAATATTATGTACAGGTTCCCTGCTGCAACTAGACAAACAGATTCAGCATAAAACCCTTGTCGTTCATGGGTCATGCGACCGTTTGCTACCGCCAAGCCATGGTAAGGCAGTTGCAAAGGCAATTTCAGGTGCTAAGTTTGAATTAATTGATGGAATGGGGCATGATATCCCACCGCATTTTATTCCATATCTTAGCGGTTTGTTTGCTGATCACTTTAAAACATAAATTAGGACACTATGGCTGCATTACCATCTTTAAGACAGCTGTCATATCTAGTAACACTGTCAGAAACGCTGCATTTTACTGAAGCTGCGCGTCGTTCTTTTGTCACCCAGTCAACTTTGTCTGGCGGGATCATGGAACTTGAGCGTTTATTAGGTGGTGTATTGGTCGAACGCGACCGACAAAATGTACGTTTAACCCCTCTTGGCGAGCAAGTTGTTGGCCGAGCCCGTGTTCTATTGGCTGATGCCCAAGACTTAATGCGCTTAAGTCGTGAAATGAGTGAACCGTTGACAGGTGATCTGCACTTAGGGGTAATTCCAACAATTGCACCTTTCTTACTTGCGCCATTGCTCGAAGAAGTCCACAAGCAATTGCCAAAAATTCAGTTGCACTTACACGAAGCACAAAGTGAAAAAATCGTAGAGAAGTTAGAGCATGGTAACCTTGATATGGTTCTGCTTGCCCTTCCTTTTGATACTCGTGGATTAAAAGTTGCCGAAGTTACCAAAGAAACTTTATTCTTGGTCTACAACAAAGCAGATCAAAATGCAGTCCAAGCAAAATCACTGGATGATCTAGATATTTCACGTTTGATGCTTTTAGAAGAAGGACATTGCTTACGTGACCATGCATTAAGCGCATGCCCAATTGGTGAACGTAAAAATGATCATCGCTTAAAAGCGAGCTCTTTACCGACATTGGTTGAAATGGTCTCTGCTGACCTCGGCTTTACACTCTTACCTGAGATTGCTATTCATACCAATATGATTAAAGCAAACCCTGATTTGGCTGTTAAAGAAATTGAAGCCGGCCCAAGTCGTACCCTTGCTTTAGTGACACGTAAGAGTACACCACTACAAAGCGAGTTTGATGTATTACTGCAAATTCTGCAAAAGATCACTAGTGACTTACATTAAGTTATTAAGTTCTTTGGAGTTTTTAAAAGAGAGCATTGATGCTCTCTTTTTTATTTAAATATCGTTAAAATTTGTTTAAGAAAAAGTTAGATCAAATTATTTCTATAAAATAATAAATGAATATTTACTACAAAATAGTAAAGAAAAAGGGCTTACTCATTCAAGTAGCCCTATAAGGAATATGTATGACAATTTGAGTGTCCTACCCTTAATATCATCTTCACACTAGCCAGATAAGTAAGAAGATACAAACTATATTAAGATTAAGCTCACCATGATTAAATCCCTATAATTGGGTATTTTAATCTGCATTTGAGAATAAAAAACCAGATATACAATAAGATAAAATATATTTAGGTTAAGTCATTCACAGATTAATTAATCTCATCACTGCAGATATATATTTTAGCAAAAGTGAAAATATTGAGTCTTAATTAGAATAATTATACTTTGGTCTTATTAATTGGGTAAAATTAACAGAATTCTAATTCAAAAACGCACCAAAAAAACCTTAAAAAATAAAATTTATTATTTAGAATAACTTTACAGTTCTCCAAAATTGCTTATCTCGACAGCGATACAAAATTATTTTATTGCTTTCATAAAAACTACATTAAACATAATTTGTGTACTAAAACACCATAAAAGCTTCTATATGCGTAGCATAAACAATCAAAAATCAAACATTATAAAAAATATAATGAATCACAATAACTTAAATATACTTTAGCAATCAAATACCTAGTTTCAGGTATTTTTTTTCACATCTAAATAACGCACATTAGGCAAATGCAATTCGATTAAAAAAATAATAGGGGCTATTTATGCCAAGCGAATTTTTATTACCAGTTCCAGTCTTGATCATTGATCACCAGATGGTCACGTCGAAAACTTTACTTTGCCACATCCTTAAAGATTTAGGCTACCCTGAAGAAATTGTCACATATACTTCAAACTTGAAAGATGCTGAATTCAATATTTTCAATCAATTGCCTAATCTTATTTTCTTTGCGGTAACACAACAATCTGATATCGCTTTTATTCAAAAAATTAAAAAAATATATCCTTCGAGTAGTTTGATTATATTAGTGAAAACACAATCCACTGATTTAACTCTACATGCTTTACAACTCGGTGCTACAGCATATTTATTAATGGATCAGCCAGCTGAAGATACGTATAAACAATTAAAAGTTATTTTGCGTGGAGGTGCTTCTTTGCATCAAAGTTTTGCATCTTATTTGCTGAATGAAACCTTTAGCAATCAATCTGAACAGGAACATAAATTAAGTTTAAAACCAGCAGAATATCAAATACTCAATATGGTGAGCCACAGTGCGACACAAGAACAAATGGTCGATGAACTCAAACTTTCCACCTATCAAATTGATGGTTTTATAAAAAACATTTATCGTAAATTGATCAATTATGCTTAGACTTATCTTTACCCCATCATTTAAATGTGATTCAAACTCTGCCAAACATAATTATTAAAATTGAAAAAGGAAGCCGAAGCTTCCTCTATTCAAGTTAAACAATCAGATAAAAACACATAATTTGCTTATTTAATTTCTTCAAGTAACACGCGTTGAGAATTATGCGGTATCTCACCATCTTGCACCTTGGTGCGAATCCATCGACCATCACTTTGTAACAACCAAGCTTGCTGATTATCTTTTAGATAATTAACCAATCCAAGTTGATAAATACGTTTCTTCAAAGCTGGATCTTCAATTGGAAAACATGCTTCAACACGGTTGAATAAGTTACGATCCATCCAATCCGCACTTGAGCAGTAAATACGGGCATTGCCATTGTTGCTGAAATAATACACACGGGTATGCTCAAGAAAACGTCCAACAATTGATCGTACGCGGATATTTTCAGATAGACCTGGCAAACCTGGACGTAGGCAGCATATCGAACGAATGATCAAATCAATTTGCACACCAGCTTGTGATGCTTCATACAATTTATTGATGAGTTGAACTTCTGTTAAGGCATTCACTTTGACAATAATTTGTGCCGGTTTCCCAGCTTTAGCATTGGCAATTTCAGTATCAATAAAATTGATGAGTTGAGCATGTAATGTAAATGGCGCATGTAATAACTTTTTCAGTTTAGCCATTTTGCCCATACCAGTTAGTTCTTGGAAGATACGATGCACATCTTCACATAGCTCTTTATCAGTTGTAAGCAAACCATAATCGGTATAAATACGTGCATTGCCTGCATGGTAATTACCTGTACCTAAGTGTACATAGCGTACCAGTTTGTTATTTTCACGGCGTACCACCAAAATCATTTTGGCATGGGTTTTATAGCCAACGATACCGTAAACAACTACTGCTCCAGCTTCTTGTAATACATTCGCTACAGCAATGTTTGATTCCTCATCAAAACGTGCACGCAGCTCAATCACAGCAGTGACTTCTTTACCATTACGTGCTGCTTCTGCCAGCACTTGTACAATTTCTGAGTCTGCCCCACTGCGATACAACGTTTGCTTAATTGCTAAAACTTGTGGATCGCGTGCTGCTTCACGCAATAAGTTAATGACTGGTGCAAAAGATTCAAACGGATGATGCAATAAAATATCTTGCTTTTGCATGGCACTGAAAATGTTTTCTGACTTTTTCAGCACTTTTGGAATCACAGGAATGTGAGCATCATAACGAAGATGTGGACGCTTGAAGTTTGAGAGTAAACGAGCAAGGTTGACAGGCCCATCCACTTTATAAAGTTGCTCTTCTTCTAAATCAAACTCATCCAGCAAATAATCATAAATATGTTGTGGACAATTTTCCGTAACCTCTAAACGCACAGCACGACCAAAACGACGTGAATTCAACTCGCCTTTCAGTGCTTTGGCTAAATCTTCTACGTCTTCATTTAAGGCCAAATCTGCATTACGTGTGACACGGAATTGGTAACAACCAGTTGCCGTCATACCTGGGAATAAATCTGATACATGTTCATGAATAATGGCCGATAACATCACATGATGTTCTTTACCACCAGTTAATTCATCTGGTAAACGTACAACACGCGGTAATGAGCGTGGCGCAGGTACAACAGCAAGGTCAATTTGACGACCAAAGGCATCCTTTCCTTCCAAAGTGACAATAAAGTTCAAAGACTTATTCACCAAACGTGGAAATGGATGCGCAGGGTCTAAACTGATTGGGGTTAATACTGGTGCAACTTGTTCTTGGAAATACTTTTTTACCCAAGCCGATTGTGCAGGCGTTAATTCCCCACGGCGTAAGAAGCAAATATCTTCCTCACGCAGTTTAGGTAAAATTTCCTGATTTAAAATACGATACTGGCGTTCAATTGCAGCATGCGCTGTCGCAGAAATTTCATCTAACACCTGTTTCGGAGTTAAGCCATCAGGGCTACGACTTTCATTACCTAAATCGAGCTGCTCCATCATCCCTGCAACACGAATTTCAAAAAACTCATCGAGATTACGCGAGAAAATCAGTAAGAAATTCATCCGCTCTAATAATGGATGAATGGGGTCAACCGCTTGTTCAAGTACACGCAGATGGAAATCGAGAATCGAAAGTTCACGATTGATATAGCGATCATTATAAGTATATTCAGTTGGAACTGGCGTGACTTCAGCTGCGGTATTCATCTCAAACCCATAATTAACAATGTGTGATGTTCTGCTTTAAGTATGCTTCAAATTTGTGACAATTTCATAAAAAAAGCCCATAAAAATGGGCTTTTTGTTTCATTTCAAAACGATGCTTCGATATTTTAGAATATTTCAAATCATTTAATTTGGAATGTGGCTGTAACGCATATATTTTTGGATCAACCGTTTACGATAGTTTAGCTTTCTATCATTTCGATTTTCATCATAGTATTTAGGATTCGGTAAAATTGCTGCAATAAACGCAGCCTGTTCACGACTTAAACTACGTGAGCTTTTACCAAAATAATGCTGTGTTGCTGCTTCAACACCATAAATATTATCGCCAAACTCAACAGAGTTAAGATACACCTCTAAAATGCGTTCTTTCGACCACATTCGTTCCATCATCCAAGTAGCAATTGCTTCTTGACCTTTACGAATAAAAGAACGCTTATTGTATAAAAATAAATTTTTAGCCAATTGTTGTGAAATCGTTGAACCACCTGCAACAACTTTACCTTTGTCCTTATTACGCTCTAGCGCAAACTGCATACCTTCCCAGTCAAAGCCTTTATGCTGTAAAAATTTACCATCTTCCGCAGCAACTACAGCATGTTTTACATAGTCACTAATTTGGTCATAATCACGCCATTCATGCTTAATCGGTTTAGACGGCTCTGACCAATAATCAAGACGCATCATCATGGTCGATTCGACAGGATGTGTACGCCACCACACCAAACTACTAAAAATCCAAAGCTGTACGAGTAGGAACAAGCTGACAAGAATTAACAATGTACGAACAATAAAGGCTTTCATGTCAGTGCGTTACTCCGGAAATTCTGTTTTTTCATGTTAAGCTTATTTTTAAATACATTGACACAGTACAAGAATAGCATGTCTGAACTTAAGCCTCCCGCTGTATCAACCAGCAAACTACAAATCCAACTTTGGTGGATTACAGCACTGCTCATCGCCATCAATGTCGGACTGTTTGGCTGGCAGATTTTAAATGGCATGAACATCAGCCACCCCGACACTCTCGATGCACTACGATGGGGTGCTGATTATGCACCTTTAACCTTTTTAGAGGAACCCATCCGCTTATTCACTAGCATGTTTTTTCATTTTGGCTTAATTCACCTCATGCTGAATATGTGGGCATTGTATATTTTTGGCAGCATTGCTGAACAAATGCTTGGACGTATTTATTTTATCGGTCTGTACCTTCTCGCTGGGTTGATGGGCAGTTTACTGAGTGGCTATTTAACGATTCAAGACAGCTATGCCCTCCTTGCAGCAGGAACAGCTGATCAGAGTTTATTCCCAAGTATTGGCGCAGGTGCATCAGGCGCAGTTATGGGCTTAGGTGCTGCCCTAACTATTCTTTCATTGATGCCTATTTTGCCAGGCCAACGCTTTTTACTTGATAAAAAAACCTTGCTGATGGTGATGGGGATTAACTTAGCCATGGGTTTTATGATTAGCGGGATCAATAATGCAGCTCATATCGGTGGTATGTTAATGGGTGCACTGTTGGCTTTCATCTGGTATATCGGTGAAAAAATACAAAAGGCCATCCTATTTAAAATCGTGGGTCTTATGCTTGGCATCATCATCATTTACTTTTTTTATCAATATTGCCAACAGTTAATTCAGCCAATTGCCCCACTTTGGGAACACTTTATTCTACTAATGAAGAAATCCTTGGCTGGCTAATTGCTACCACGAAAATCACATCTGTTAAATAAATAGAGCGCGATGTTTGCGCCCTATTTTGCATATTTTGAGATTCAATGACTCAGGTTTCATAATAATGATTAGGGTTTCACGATTAAGAGATTAATTATTAATATCACGCAAGCTTTCTAAAGGTGGAATATCACATAAATAGCTCAATCGATAACGACCAATCAACGCACATATCAGTGTCATACACATCGGTAAAATCAGCCATATTTCCCAATGGGGTTGAATGATCAACTCCATTTTATAGCTGGCAATCGCACTAATCACCTCAGCAAACACACATCCCACCACACCTGAAATAAAACCAATTAAACCAATTTCCGTACTCAGCATCGCTTTGAGCTTACGTTTAGAATTTCCAAATGAGCGTAACAGTGCAACTTCTTTTTTACGTTCATCCATTAACAGGTTTAAACAGGCAATTAACACCAAAATACCTGAGACACTGACCAACAATGCCAAAAGACTTATGATCTGTACCAATACCGCAACAATACGCTTGATCTCATCTAAAATTAAACTGACATCAATAAATACTGTATTAGAAAATTGCTGAATCAGCTGAATCAATTGCCCTTTGTCTTGCTCCGGTACATAGAAACTGCCTAAATAACTTCCGGCATTTTCATCCATGGTTTGGGGCGAAAATATAAAGAAAAAATTAGGACTAAAACTTTCCCATTCCACACTGCGTAGATTAATCACTTTGGCTTGTAGTAGCCCCTCAGGTAAACTGAAAGTGAGTTGATCGCCAATTTGAATTCCTAAAGCTTGCGCAGTTTTGACTTCAACAGAAACCTCTCCTATTTTTTCAAACGCAGTTTGGCCCGTGATAATTTGATTATCTTTAGGGAAAGTCGCTGCTTGGGTCAAATTCAGCTCGCGCCTTAAAGAGTTATTGGTCTTTAGCAATGTTTCTGAAAATGGCAAATCATTTTTTGCAACCAAACGACCTCGAATGTTTGGATACATAGGAGTACCCTTCCAACCATGCAAATTAAGTTGCTGTTGGAAGTCAGCCAATTCAAAAGGTGGTAAGCCATAAACAAACTGGTTAGGCGTACCTTCAGGTAATTGCTGCTGCCAACGCTCTAGTAAGTCAGTACGTAACACAGCTAAAACAGTGATCAGACTCAAACCCAAAGCCAGTGCGGTAATTTGAAAGGCAGTTTGATATGGCGTCCGGATATAAGCAGATAATTTAATACGTAGGCCCTTTAAGCTTTTCAACCCTAGCCAAATCAACGCATAAAGCCCTAAACAAAGCACAATAATTGCACCTACAACCCATAAGGTCAGTTGTAGATTTTCCGTTAAAATGACGCAAAAAATGAGTAAGCCCAACGTGCCAGTGATCAACATCCATAACATGGAACGAACTGAACGCTCATGCTGACGAATAATCCGTGCAGGTGGCGTTTTAAGCAATTGCCATAAACTTGGAACCACGAAACCAAGCAATACAATCACACTGGTTAACATCGCAATAGGCAGCGGCCCAATCAGCATAGACCAGGCTGAAAATTCAAGCGCCAAATGTGGAATGAGTTGCAGCATTAACTGTAGCAACACAAATCCAAGCCCTAATCCAATCACACTACCTAGCACAATAGAAATAACAAAGACCACAGCCAGCAGTGCTAAATACGCCATTAAAATTTGTTGCTTCGTCGCACCAACACATCTCATCAATGCAATGGCATCTTGATTTTGTTGCACATAACGCTGACTACTTAAGGCAATGGCAATTCCACAGAGTAAGATTGTTAAGATATTGGCCAATTGCAAAAACGTTTCTAAATTGGCGATCGGTTTCATTAAGCGGCTATTACCTTCACTGGCATTACGCAGTTTCAAGCTCGTTTGAGATGAATCCTGTTGTTGCGCTTGAGTTTCATCAAACGTAGTGTCTGCATCATGACCCACGATTTGTTTAAATTGCTTTTCATAGGTTTTCGTTTGTTGCACCTGCCCAGCAAGTAATAAGCGATACTCAATACGGCTGCCCACCTGAATTGCATTAGTTCGAGCAACTTCCGATTGTGCAATGATTACAGTCGGTGAAAAACCGCCAAAACCAAGTTCTTGATTTGAGTCATGGGAAATTTGTGCTGTAAATCGAAAAGATGCATCTGCAATCTGTACAGTATCTCCCAACTTGACCTGTAATAATTCCATCGCACGCTGACTGAGCCACACCTCTCCAGCTTGAATCGATCGATTGAGTGTCGGTGAAGTTCTGAGTTCTCCACGTAAAGGAAAATTGGCATCTACAGCTTTCACATTGACCATCACAAATTGATCAGCTGTATGCGCCATACTGCTAAATAGGGTAACATTAGATTGCGCTAAACCATCTTGCGTAGCTTTTTTTTGCCATACATCTGGAATGTGTTCGTTATCGGTCAATACCAAATCGGCAGCCAACATTTCAGCCGCTTGCAATGCCACTGCGTTTTGAATTTGCTCATTACTAAACTTTAATGCAGTAGTAGCACTAATCGCCAAAGTTAAAGCGATGATAAGTAGATAAATACCTGTCGTTTTGAAGCTTTGTTGTAATAAGGGTTTAAACAATGCCAGGAGATTCATGCTTAATCTCCTAGTCGATGTTCGATCAGCTTGCCATGTACTATTTCAAAATGTCGCTGACATTGCTGCGCTAACGCGACATCATGCGTAACCAAAACCAATGTCGTACCCATCTCGCGATTCAACTGAAATAACAATTGTTCAATATCATATGCCGTTGCTGCATCCAAATTACCTGTTGGCTCATCTGCAAAAATAATGTCTGGCTCGCTGACTAAGGCACGTGCTATTGCAACCCGTTGTTGTTCACCACCAGATAGTACCTTTGGTGTTTGCTGTGCTTGACGATTTAAACCAACTCTTGCCAATAACTGAAGGGCTTTTTGCTCAGCCTCTTTTAGGTTGAAATCATTTTTTAAGCGCAGCGGCAACATCACATTTTCTAATGCCGTTAAATGTGGCAATAATTGAAACGATTGAAATACAAAGCCAATATGCGCCAAACGTATTTTCGCGCGCTGCTCTTCATCTAAATGCTGGATATCTTGACCACATACTTGCAACTGACCATGACTGGCTTGATCAAGCGTCGCTAATATCCCCAACAAAGTTGATTTTCCTGAACCAGATCGACCAGTTATAGCCACTTGCTCGCCCGCAAAAATCTCTAGATTAAGATCTTCAAAAATGCTCAACTGCTTATCATTCAGTTGTATGTTTTGTGTCAATTGCTGTGCAGAAATAATCGGCTGTGGCATGATGGCGGTATCTGTCGTGTGTTGGCTCATAACATCCCTATATGCAAAATCGCATTCAAAAAATTCGTTTGTGTTCTTACTTGTTGGGTTTAAGCATGTGTTTAAGCCCGATGCTCTTGGCTGCAAAAACCATTATGGTCGTGGGTGACAGCATCAGTGCAGGCTATGGCATGAATATACAGCAAGGCTGGGTTCATTTACTTCAAAAACGTTTAGACCAACAGTATCCGAAACAACATAAAGTGGTCAATGCAAGTGTGAGCGGCGAAACCACCAGTGGCGCTTTGGCACGACTGCCGAAATTATTGCAAAGCCATCGTCCCGATATTGTGATTATTGAACTGGGTGGCAATGATGGCTTACGTGGTCAACCCCCTGCACTCATTGAAAAAAATTTAGCGCAGTTAGTGCAAAAGAGCCAACAGGCTAAAGCGAAGGTCATCGTATTTGGGATGAAAATTCCACCAAACTACGGTACGGCTTATAGCAAGGCATTTGAACAAAACTACAAAATTGTCAGCCAAAAATACAATGCAAAACTTCTGCCATTTTTTATGCAAGGTGTTGCAGGACAAAAAACACTGATGCAAAAAGATCAAATTCACCCAAATGCAAAGGCTCAGCCAATTCTGCTCAATACAGCCTATCCGATGATTAAAAGCAGTTTGTAAAAATATTTACTAAAAATTAAAAAGGCGCTTCATTTGAGCGCCTTTATTCATTTAAATTTTAAAATTTTAAAAATCGTAAAAACTTACTTCACCTGTTTCAAGTGAATATTCTGCACCAACAACTTTTAATTTACCTTGAGCAATCAAGTTTTCTAATACTGCTGAGCCATGACGAAGTTGATTCACAGATGCAAATACATTTGAACGAACTGCATGCATAGACAATTTATCTAAATCATCTTTCAATTCAGTTTGCATTAAAATTTCTACAGATGGGCGCACACGGTTCACAATCGACATCAGATTTGCAGATGGAGGTGTTGCCGGGTTCATTAAGGCTTCAATCGTCGAATGGATTGCGCCGCAGTGAGTATGACCTAATACAATTACAACTGGGCAACCAAAACTTTCTGCCGCAAATTCAACACTACCAACTTGCGATGGTGCAACAATATTACCTGCTACACGAATGACAAATAAATCGCCTAAGCCTTGGTCAAAAACCATTTCAGCAGGAACGCGCGAATCTGAACAACCCAAAATAATCGCAAAAGGCTCTTGGCTTCCTGCCATTTCAGCGCGTTGCTGATGCGTTAAAAGTTTAGGATGGTTCGTTTCACCTTGAACAAAACGAGTATTTCCCTTTTTTAAACGATCTAAAGCTTCTGCTGCTGTTAGCATGTTCTGATTACCCTTATCTGAAGTTGCAATATATTAATCCCACTCAGAACGATTGTCACTTGCAAAAGAATAGCTATCGATTTTTTATTATTCAGATGGATTTGGTACAAATTGCAAATAATCATTAATCTGAAAATATTATTTTTTCAGCAATGGTTCACACTTTTATAGCTGAACTACAACTACATCAAAAAACTAATCAGTGACAACTGTCATTTTTTATTTACAATATATTTCATAAACATAGCAATTGGCTTTTAAGGCTAATTCAGATAATTGTCATATAAATGATCATAAAAATTGCATCAAATATAGTTACTAGGGGTTAAGGTCAATGCAAGGACATCGTTGCGTGGTTTCTGGCATATTTAAACTTGCGATATTGAGTTGTATGTTCATTGCAGGCTCGAATAGCATAGCTGCAACACAAACACCAACGAATACCTTATCGACACCATCTATCCTACAAAATTATCTCAATCAAGATCGTAAAACCGCTGGCCTAGTTTCACGCACAGTACAAGTCGGCAATATCACTTGGAGCTATAGTGAAGGCGGTGTTCGTACCAATCCTTCTATACTATTACTCCATGGTTTAGGTGGCACACGTGATAACTGGAATCGGGTTGCACATTACCTGACTCCCTATTATCACGTTATTATTCCTGACCTACCTGCCAATGGTGATACCCGCGTCCCTGCAGACTTTGACGTGTCTGTACCAAATGTTACTGAGCAATTACGACAATTCGTAACCAAAATTGATATTGAAGATCGGCTGAATGTTGCAGGTCATTCTTTAGGTGGATCAATTGCCACGGTTTACGCATCTCAATATCCATTTGATACCCAAAGCTTATTTTTACTCAACAGTGCGGGCATCTATAAGCAGGCCAATACCAGTTATACCCGTGATCCATATTCATTGAAAAATTTGATTGTTTCAAAGCCCGGTGATTTGGATGATGTTATGCATAAGTTAATGCAAAATCCGCCAAGCGTTCCAACCCCATTAAAGAAAGCTCAAGAAAATTTACTTATTTCACGAGCGCCCCAAACCAGTAAAATGATTGATCAAGTGGTCACCTTAAATCGCATTTATACGCCTGAGACTTTTGCACGTTTAACTCGTACCGTTGAAGCGCCCACACTCATTCTTTGGGGAAAACAAGATAAAATTTTTAATGTAGAAGTTGCTGGTGAATTAAAATCATTATTAAAACGTGCCGAAACACCGGTAATTTTGAATAATGTTGGCCATATGCCCATGATTGAAGCAGAACAACAAGTTGCTGATCATTACCTCCCATTCCTTGCAAAAAGTCAGAAATTTAAAAATCCTTTGGCAGATAAACTGATTCAGTTAAACTGAGGTATCGCTAATAATTCATGCCCTACAAATGGGTATTTAAGGAAAGTATGCAGAAAAACCCGATGATTGAGCAGCTCATTGAGGCTCAACTCAACTTTTTAGATCAGCAATTTTCGCAGTCTGAAACAGTTGCAACCGAGTTTACCCAGTTTTATCAGTGGTTTCGTAAACAGCCTTTACAACAGATTTGGACTTTTGAACAAATCAATGCTTTGCTGCAAAAGCAGATCTTAAATACTCAAGCTACTCAGTTTTTAATTGAGCAGATTGCCGAACATATTAAGTTTGCGCTAATTCATCCAGCGAATGATCAAACAACCATTGCTGAAATTATTCCTGTACTGACAATTGATAAAATTGCGCAATATGTTGCAAGTAAACAAGGTCATCGTCAGCGTTTGATTCACACCATGGTCAACAACCCTGCTTTTTCAGCCATGATTAGCCAACTCATTCAACATGCGATACAAGATTATTTAGACAACTCTGTAATTGCCAAATCTGTGCCCGGCGTCTCTCGCTTTATGAAGATGGGTAAATCGGTTTTAGAAAACGTTACAGACACCAATCTTGACAGTACCATCACGAAGTATTTGCAAAAGAATATTTTGAAATTGAGTCAGATGAGTGAGTCTGTACTGAATCAGCATTTTGATGATAATAAGCTTTATCATTTTCAAGCCAACTTATGGCATAAAATTAAAGCGATGCCTGTTTCTGTCTTAAAAAACTATATTGAAGTTCAAGATTTACCTCAAACTGTCGGTTTAGGGCATGAAATCTGGGACTTTATGCGTCAATCTGATTATATGAAACAGCAAGTGCATGATGGCGTGTATGCTTGGTACATACGTAATCAGGAACGTCCATTTGATTTATTGCTACGTGACTTAAATATTGATGAAGCTTTGGTTCAACATGAACTTAACAATTTATTAAACCCGATTATTCAAAAAATGATTGGTTCAGGCTATTTGCGTGAGCGTTCACGTCATTATTTAGAACAGTTCTATTATGCTGATGAGACGTTAAAAATATTAGGTATTGTATCTTAAAGTTATCAAAATAAAAAAGCCGCGACTGCGGCTTTTTTATTTTTTGGTATTATTTAAAAACTTAGAACTGATATTTTAAGCTTGCATAATATGCACGACCCGGTTCGTTATAAGTTTGGTTAACAGTCTTGTCACGTAGCTTTTTTTCGTCAAACAAGTTACTTACGCCAATACGACCACTAAAGTCTTTAGTAAATTTATAACCAAAGTTAATCCCTGCAAGACCGTAACTTTTCACTGATTCGAGTGCAAGACCATCCTTGTTTTCTAAACTTATTTCTTCATACTGACGAGGCTTTTGTCGACCATATTGCGTATATACAAAATTTGCATCTAAACGATCTGAAATATCGTAATTTAAGATCGAATTAATTGTATAGTTTGGAATGATTGATAGTGGATTACCTGTACGTTTATCTTCAGAGTTAATCATATACGTTACATTATTGGTCCAAGAAATATCTCCCCAGTCCAATGTAATACTCCCCTCAACACCTTCTACTAATGCTTTCGGTGTATTCATCCATTGTAGTACGTTGTATGTCGTCCCACCGATAATCACTTGTTCAAGCATAGTATCACCTGAAACAATTTTATTTTTATAATCATTTCGGAACCAAGCAAAACTAGCATTTACAATGTCTTTTTCGAATTGCACTCCAATTTCTTTATTAATTGAAGTTTCAGGTTTCAAATCTTCATTACCTTGTAACACGCATTGGGTTAAGCCAATTGGGCATCCATTACCTCTGGTACTTAGTAAATAACCTTCAGCATTTTGGTATAAGTTCGGTGCTTTATACGCTTTAGCAACACCACCTTTTAACGTCCAATAATCGCCAATTCTTTGGGTAATATTTAAACTTGGACTCCAGTTATCACCAGATTTACTGTGGTTATCGTAGCGTAGACCCAAAACAAGATCCGTTGTATCACTAAGATTCATATTATTTTCAACATAAGCTGAAGCAATTCTTGAATCCATTTGAGAGCGATCACCTGAGGTTAACTCATCCCCAAAACCACCTTCACCTGCTTTAGTATTCACTACATCAGTAAATTCATCTTCTATCCACTCAGCACCAACTGTGAGTACCTGCGGCTTATACAAGTCGAATGGAATATTTGCTTCAGCATTAAAACGTAAGGTTTCTAGAACAGATGTTTGTTTGTTTTCTAGGCTGTTAATCTGACCTTCAGTACTCCCTCCGGTACCTTCAGGCAAACGTTTGTTTTTCGTTTTGTCGTATTGCGAAATGAGCTTCGTATCACCCCAATCCCAAGTCCCTTCGTGTGTTAAGGCAAAGCTGTCACGATAAACTGTATTAGTTTCTTCACCAATTAAAGCAGAAAGAATCGGTGCCTTATTCGGATCTGCTGGATCAAAGACACTGTTTTGGCTATCACCCGCAAAACGGTTACCTTGACGTCCGACAGAAGCATCGAACATTAAAACTTGCTGATCATTTAATTGCCAAGCCAATCGCCCTGCAATATCTTTATTCTCAACACCTTCACGTCCGGCCATACGTGCGCCGTTTTCCATAAGGCCATTGATATCTGCTGCATCAGAGTCCGTTTTATTGTAATTGCCATATAAGCGATATGACAAAACGTCTTTTAGAATTGGACCGCTTAAGTTAAAGCTTTCGCGGTGGCTCGCACCTTCTTTTGAGTTTTCAGGCTGATTGGTAAAAACTTCGACTGAACCATGTACGTCATTGGTGACTTTCTTAGTTTTGATGTTGACCACACCACCCATTGCACCAGAGCCATAACGTGCTGCCGCTGGGCCGCGTAATACTTCGATTGACTCAATAGCATCTGCCGGCACCCAGTTTGAATCACCGCGAGTATCACGTTCTCCACGCCAACCATAACGAACTGAATTGCGTGAATTTACCGGCTTACCATCAACCAAGATCAGGGTATTCTCTGGCCCCATCCCGCGAATATCAATTTGGCGGTTATTTCCGCGCTGGCCAGTTGCACTATTACCTGTCAAATTTACACCTGGCATGCGGCGTACATATTCTGAAATGTCATTTACGACAGGTAATTTTTCCAAATCTTCAGCAGTAATTTTTGAAGCACCTAATGACTGTTTCACCTGCTCTTCAGCTGTAATAACAATCGTTTCCATCTTAGTTACAGCCGCATCATTCACTTCTTTTTGTGTTTCTTCAGCATGAGTTAAGCTAACCATGGCACTTAAAACTGAAAGTGTCAGTGCAGAGCGCAGTATTTTATTCGTCATTGGTGTTTCCAAATACTTAATTTATGGATAAATATTGAATGTTATGTTGCGCATTGTAACTAACAAAAATAATATTGCAACTAATTTTAATAATCATTCTCATTAACAAATAGGAAATTACTGATTCCCTAAGTAAAAACCAATTTTTCTATGCTTTGTACAAAGTTGTCCTATTTATTTTTTGTTCAGTTCCAAAAACTTTGGGCAAAAAAAAACCGCATAAAGCGGCTTTTCTTCACGAATGCTTATTTAAAATAAGCACCCTCAGACTGACTATGGTCTGTTTGGTCAACAACACGCATCAATTCAGGTACATGCTGTTTTAAAGTTGTTTCAACGCCTTGTTTAAGCGTTAAATCAATAGAAGAACAACCTTGGCAACCACCACCAAATTTAAGTACGGCAGTTAAACCATGCTCTTCATCTTCAACAACTTCAACCAATGCACAGTTACCACCGTGACCCGCTAAACCTGGATTAATCTCAGACTGAAGTACGTAAGTAATACGTTCTTCCACAGATGCATCAGGGCCAACACGCGGCACTTTAGAGTTTGGTGCACGGAAAGTCAGCTGGCCACCAAAACGGTCTTTATTGTAATCAATAACAGCATCTAACAAATATGGAATAGATGGTGCATCGACATAGGCAGGAAAATCTGGGTAATCCTGTTTATAGTCTGTCGGTACAACTTCTTCAGGTGCACTGTAAGCCATACAACATTCAGCACGCGGCGTCCCCGGATTTTCCACAAAAACTCGAACACCAATACCTGGTGTGTTTTGTTTATCCAAAAGATCCTTCAAATACTCTTGAGCAGTTGGTGTGATCAATAGGTTTGGAATTTCTTCAGCAACTGCTGTGCTGTTGTTCTCAGTCGACATGACAATATTTCCTCAAGCTGAAGCGGCTATTTTAGCTTAAGATGCGGTGCATTACGAAAAAATCAACTAAAATTGTCGGAATTATTCTGAAAGTTCACGCTTTCACGCTTTTTAATGGCATTATTAAAGATAAATTTTAACAAGTAGAATAGCCATTTATGTTGGGATTACCGTTTAACCACACTGTGACAATTATTCTGATTACTGTGGTCATTTCCCTTATCGCCTTTTCAAATCAGAAAGTCATGAATCGTCTGTTATTTTGGCCACCTGCGCTACAACGTGGTGAATATGATCGATTTATCAGCCACGGCTTTATTCATGCCGACGGTGCTCACCTTCTATTTAACATGATTACCCTATTCTTCTTTGGCTCTGTCATTGAAAGTTTTTATCGCCAATACTTTTTTGACATGGGTTTTGTGCTGTTCTATTTAAGTGGTTTGATTGCAGCCATTATTCCGAGCTATTTAAAACATAAACATGATACACATTGGGCTAGTTTAGGTGCTTCAGGGGCGGTTTCTGCTGTGCTATTTGCCTATATCTTGTTTGAACCATGGAAATTAATCTTTGTATTCTTCATTCCTGTTCCCGCGATCATCTTCGCGGTACTGTACGTTGCTTATAGCATTTGGTCTGGCAAACGTGGCAACAGTAATATTAACCACAGTGCACATTTGTGGGGAGCGGCATATGGTATCGTCATGACGATTATTCTAGAGCCAAAGTTAATCCCTCATTTCTTAAACAAACTTTTAGATATTCCGTTTTAAAATAGAATATTAGCGCTCAAACAAAAAAGGATTCTAGTTTTAGAATCCTTTTTTATTATATCTTTTAAATCATCATTTAACTTTCAAGCATCCATAGGTTGTAATAGCTCACCATGTTCAAAATGCCAAGTTTTTTGATAGGCAGAAACAAAGTTGGCAATAAAAATGGGTGCACGATCAATCGGTGACTTATCCTTAAAATGTCCGTATTGTTTAGCCCAATCATAACAACTCTGATCAAGTGGATATTCAGTAAGAATCCCACAGACGAAATTTTTTTGTATCCAAGCCTGTGCAAGATCAAAACTCGAAAAAACTGCACTCGCAAAGCCAGGGCGCATGGCATTGAATATATAAACTTTGTTCGACACAATTATGCCCCCATTTTTCTCTTTATTCACACCTCAATAATAAGTGTGACACATATCACACTTAAATACATTTTCTGTAATTTGACCCGAATTATTCGTAACAAAACCTTAATCTTAGAAGCGTATTTAACACGACTTAAATAAGTAATTACTTCAACTGAGTCATGAACCAATAAAATTAGTGATCGCTTATTTCAAATGTATACACAACACACGCATGCTGTAATTTAGGCTATAAATGAATAATAAAAAGGAATGTTCAAATGAAAAAAATCACAATGATTGTTGGGCTGCTTTGTTTTGAGTTTTCTATCTGCCTGAGCAGTTCATACTCGTGAAGGGAGCATTGTCGTAGACCCTGATCGTAGCAAATAGCCACACTGGAATGGTGAATTTCGTCCACTTGGACAAGCCAAAAAAGGCAATGTTAATTCCGTACCTTTGTAACAAGAAGGCTTTCTTAATAGAAGGCTTTTTCAAGTTTAAGTACTTAGGTTATTTCAAAAATACGTCATGATTCATGTTAATTCATACAATTTTGGCAGTTTATGCCACCTGAGTTTTTAAATTGGCATAGATAATGTATACATCTGTATATTAATGACAACGTCAGGTGAGATATTTTGCATGTCCAGTTCTATTGAAGGTCTTCAGTTCCCTATTTCGTCTGCTACTCAAAAACCAAGTAGCTCCAAAACCGGTCGTGAAATTATTGCAGAGGCTTTAGCTTCTGTAGATCACCAAAGCTCTGTACGTGCAAAACAGGAAAAAAACTGGCGTAAGAAATATCCTGAATATTTTAAAGCCTTGGTTGAACAAGGTATTCAAAGTCCGGAAGCTGCATTGAGTATTGCAGCCAACGGTTTAAATAAAGCCAAACATAGTTTTAACTTTTATCGTGATCAGGAAAAAATTTCCCTAGATGAAATGATGAATTTACCTATTCAACCTCTGCACACCATTAAACTTAAAGGTGAAAGTAATGCAGTTCCCGAATGGTATGTACCCTATCACGGGCAAAAACTACAAGGCGATGCTCTACTTCAACAAATCCAAAAATGGCAAGATGCTGGTGTCGTTGAACCAAGTCATGCGGATGCTCTACGCGAAGCGGTGGCGCACCCAGAATGGTTTGACCTTTCAGATCGTACCATGGTGCTATTTGGTGCAGCCTCAGAAGCTGGCCCACTGACCTGGCTTGCCAAGTGGAAAGCCAATATTGTCGCTATTGATCTTAATAATGAACGAGTATGGGATCGTATTTTAAATACTATTCAAGAAGGCAATGCAACGTTATACGCCCCTAGTCTTGAAGCGCTCAGTGCAGACACACCTATTCAGGAACTGAAACAAAAATTAGGTGCTAATTTACTGACACATATCCCTGAAGTAGCACAGTGGCTTGCACAAAGTGAACATCAACTTGACTTGGCAGCTATTGCTTATTTAGATGGTGAAAAACATGTGCGCGTAGCAATGGCCATGGACAGTATTATGGATTATGTCAGCCAACAAAAGGCCGACACAAGCCTTATGTTTATGTGTACACCAACAGATGTATATGCTGTTCCTGAAGAAATCGTGAATGCTGCTCAAGATAAATATCAAGCACGTGGCAAAGTTCAAAAATTATTAACTCAAAGTGTTGCTAAGATTTCTGCACAGCACTTTTTTAAACAAAATAATAACCAAACGACTTTAGCTGAAAATGGAAAATCTTACGGAATTGCCGACTGTTTAGTGGTTGAACAAGGCCCCAACTATGCACTTGCGAAACGAATTCAACAATGGCGTGCAACCGTTGCTCGCCATCAAGGTCAACGTGTAAGTATTAATATTGCACCCTCTACCACAACACGCTCAGTCACAAAGAATCCATTATTAAAAGCCGCATTTAATGGTGCCAAACTGTTTGATGTTGAGTCATTTAATCCTGAAACGACCAATGCCTTGATGGCTGCGCTGTGGATTCATGATTTACGTAATCCTTCATCTGTGGCAAACCCAGAAACACCACTAGATCATCCACTTGAGCTGATAATGTCTGGTGCCAATCACGGCGGCTTGTGGCGTGTAGCCTATCTCGCACGTACCGCATTACCATTTGCTGCACTCTATGGCTTCGCCAATGACAAACTGCCTTTGGACAAAATGCTTGGTAAATTAAAGAAATAAATAGCGAAAATCCTTCATTTGAAATTTGTATTTATAAAAGTGCTCAACATGCTTTCTTAACGTGCTAAACAATAATGGTTAGCACTATTTACCAAACTTTAAAGCATAAAAAAACGCTGCGATTGCAGCGTTTTTTATATTGAAAACATCTTAGAAAACTTTCAAGAACAACCAGTATAAGCAGCCTGATAAACAGATGGTTGCTGGTAGTGTGAAAATCCACGCTGAAAGAATAGTTTTCACTGTATTAAAGTTCAAACCTGATTTGTTCGCAACCATGGTACCAGCTACAGCAGAGTTCAATACGTGTGTAGTTGACACTGGCATACCAAAACCATCAGCCGCTGCAATTGTAGACATTGCCACAAGCTCTGCAGACATACCTTGACCATAGGTCATATGGTTTTTACCAATACGCTCACCCACAGTCACAACAATACGCTTCCAGCCCACCATTGTTCCTAGACCAAGTGCAAGTGCAACCGCAACTTTCACCCAGGTTGGGATGTATTGAAGGAAGGAATCTAAATTGCTACGGTATTCTTTAACAGTCTTCTCTTGTGCTTCTGCCATTGCTGGAAGTTGCTCAGATTTATCAAGACGTTTAAAAGCCGTCGTACTTAAATACATGTCATTTCGGATTGAAGATACTTCTTGTTCAGGAATATCTTTTAAGTCGCCATATTGACCAACACGCTCACCTAGGTGATCCGTCATACTTGCTAAAGCAGGGACAACATCAGGTGTAATTTCTTTGGTTTGAATGTATTTGGTTAGTATGTCACGCGCTTTTTCATCCGCAATTTCATCATGATTTGGATAAATTGCAGTTGCAGTTTGCGCCGATAATTGATGGAAAGATTGGATGTGTTGATTGTCGAGGTTTTTATTTAGCGAGTAAGCTAAAGGTACACAACCGATCAAAATCAACATGATTAAACCCATGCCTTTTTGACCATCGTTTGAACCGTGCGCGAAACTTACACCAGTACAAGTAAAGATCAGAATTGCGCGGATTAATGGTGGCGGTGGTTTATTACCTTCAGGTGGCTGAAAGAGTTCAAGCTGTTTGCTGAAGATTTTTTTCACCAATAGGAACACAACTGCTGCGAAAGCAAAGCCAATCAGTGGTGAAAACAGTAATGCTTTACCCACTTTCATCACTTGTTCCATATCCACGCCGCTAGCACCACCTGCATTTAACAGATAGTTCATGATGCCCACACCTAAGATAGAACCAATCAGTGTATGAGAGCTAGATGCTGGAATACCTAAGAACCACGTACCTAAATTCCAAAGAATCGCGGCAATAAGCATGGCAAATACCATGGCAAAGCCTGCACCAGAACCGACGTTCATAATCAATTCGACTGGTAGCAAAGCAATGATACCGTAAGCAACTGCACCACTTGCCACCATTACACCTAGGAAGTTACAAAAACCTGCCCACATCACAGCAACAGGTGCAGATAAAGCATTGGTATAAATAACAGTGGCTACAGCATTGGCTGTATCGTGGAAACCATTCACGAATTCAAAGCCAAGTGCGATGAATAAGGCAGTGCCCAGTAAAATCATGGAATAAAGACTTAAAGGCGGAACGTGTGCCAAGTCGGCAGTGACCTGAAAGCCAATATAGATTAACGTTGAAATGATCAACGTCAGGAACACCAGCATAAAGAATTTCGGTGTTGGCACATGAACATTCGTCGACTTTGTTGCTGTCGACGTGTGCGCTGAATCTACGGGAGTTTGTTTAGAATTCATGCAGGCAAGAATAGAGGATTTTAGAATCCCCATATTGTTCAATTTAATTGTGACAATTATATGACAAAGTGGTGTCATATAAAGCAATATTTCATGCTTTATTTGTATTTGCTCGTCTGAAAAAACCAACCAAAATACTATGTATTCGCAAAATAATTCAAATACTTATCATCAATTTTAAAAGTTGATTTTAGTTTGAAACCCAATGTTTCAATAACAATATGGCCTTGTCATATTTCTTGTCATCATTGTCCTAGCTGTCGATGATTTTTCAATCATGCCTTAGGTATATGACAAATTTATGAAGCTTTCCAAATATTTACTCTAAACACAACGCAATCAAATACGTGTGTTTTTTCAACAATCTGATATTAACGGCTCATTCGAACCGATTGAATATCAATAAAACTGCATTGAATTCTGTTAATATATTTGCCGATTTTATATTCCATCGGATTGGGGTTATTTATGTCCACGCTTGCCACCCTAAAAGAGCTGCTAGCTCAACGTATTCTGATTATCGACGGTGCCATGGGTACCATGATTCAGCGTCATAAACTCGAAGAAGCTGACTACCGTGGTGAGCGTTTTGCGGACTGGGCTTCTGACCTCAAAGGCAATAATGACCTTTTAGTCTTAACACAACCTCAAATCATTCAAGGTATTCATGAAGCTTATCTTGATGCGGGTGCAGACATTATCGAAACCAACAGCTTTAACGGCACACGTGTTTCAATGTCTGACTACCACATGGAAGATCTTGTTCCTGAGATTAACCGTGAAGCAGCACGTATTGCCAAAGAAGCCTGCAAAAAATATTCAACGCCAGAAAAACCGCGTTTTGTTGCAGGTGTACTCGGGCCAACATCACGTACCTGCTCAATTTCACCCAATGTAAATGACCCTGCGTTCCGTAACATCACCTTTGATGCACTGAAAGAAAACTATATTGAAGCTGCACATGCCCTGATCGAAGGTGGTGCGGACATTCTCCTGATTGAGACAGTATTTGATACATTAAACTGTAAAGCAGCAATCTTTGCAGTGAAAGAAGTCTTCAACCAAATTGGCTACGAATTGCCATTGATGATTTCAGGCACCATTACCGATGCCTCAGGTCGTACATTAACAGGCCAAACCGCAGAGGCGTTCTGGAACTCTGTTCGTCACGGCGACTTGCTATCAATTGGTTTCAACTGTGCCTTGGGTGCAGATGCCATGCGTCCACACGTCAAAACCATTGCTGACGTTGCTGATACTTTTGTTTCAGCACATCCAAACGCAGGCTTGCCAAATGCCTTCGGTGGATATGATGAAACCCCTGAAGAAACAGCTGCCTTTATTAAAGAATTTGCTGAAAGCGGTTTGATTAACATTACCGGTGGTTGTTGTGGTACAACGCCTGATCACATCCGCGCAATTTACAATGCAGTTAAAGACATTACACCGCGCCAAGTACCTGAAACAAAACCTGCGTGTCGTTTAAGTGGTTTAGAGCCATTTAACATCACTGAAGAATCACTTTTTGTGAACGTGGGTGAACGTACCAACGTAACAGGTTCTAAAAAATTCTTACGCTTAATCCGTGAAGAAAACTTTGCAGAAGCACTCGATGTTGCACAGCAGCAAGTTGAAGCCGGCGCGCAAATCATCGACATCAACATGGATGAAGGCATGCTCGATTCAGAAGGTGCGATGGTGCACTTCCTGAATCTTGTCGCTTCTGAGCCTGAAATTTCACGTGTGCCTATCATGATTGACTCATCAAAATGGGAAATCATTGAGGCAGGCTTAAAATGTGTACAAGGTAAAGCGGTTGTTAACTCAATTTCCTTGAAAGAAGGTTATGACGAGTTTGTACACAAAGCGCGTCTATGCCGCCAGTACGGTGCTGCTGTTATTGTCATGGCATTTGATGAAAAAGGTCAGGCCGATACCGCTGAACGTAAACGTGAAATCTGTAAACGTTCTTACGATGTACTTGTGAATGAAGTTGGCTTCCCTGCTGAAGACATCATTTTTGACCCAAACGTGTTTGCTGTTGCAACGGGTATTGAAGAACACAACAACTATGCTGTGGACTTTATTGAAGCAACAGGTTGGATTAAACAAAACTTACCACATGCGATGATTTCAGGTGGTGTGTCTAACGTATCGTTCTCCTTCCGTGGTAATGAACCTGTACGTGAAGCGATTCACTCTGTGTTCCTTTATCATGCCATCAAGCAAGGCATGACCATGGGTATCGTCAACGCAGGTCAAATGGCGATTTATGATGATATCGATCCTGAGCTAAAAGCTGCGGTTGAAGATGTGATCTTGAACCAAAATCAAGGTGAAAGTCAGCACGATGCAACGGAAAAGCTACTTGAAGTGGCTGAAAAATACCGCGGTCAAGGCGCTGCGCAAAAACAAGTAGAAAACTTGGAATGGCGTGAACTTCCAGTTGAAAAACGTCTTGAACATGCGCTTGTTAAAGGCATCACCACATTCATTGATGAAGATACTGAAGAAGCACGTCTGAAAGCTAAACGTCCTTTAGATGTAATTGAAGGCCCACTCATGGACGGCATGAACGTGGTGGGTGATTTGTTCGGTTCGGGCAAAATGTTCCTACCACAGGTAGTAAAATCTGCACGTGTCATGAAACAAGCTGTTGCATGGTTGAACCCGTTCATTGAAGCTGAAAAGTCTGGCGGTCAATCTAAAGGTAAAGTCTTGATGGCGACCGTAAAAGGTGACGTCCATGACATCGGTAAAAATATCGTAGGCGTAGTGTTAGGCTGTAACGGCTATGACATCATCGACCTTGGGGTGATGGTGCCTTGCGAGAAGATTTTGCAAACTGCGATTGATGAAAAAGTTGATATCATCGGTCTCTCAGGTCTGATCACACCGTCTTTAGATGAAATGGTGTTTGTTGCCAAAGAAATGCAACGTAAAGGCTTTAATGTTCCGCTGATGATTGGCGGTGCAACCACATCTAAAGCGCATACTGCAGTAAAAATTGATCCGCAATATTCAAATGATGCGGTGATTTATGTTGCCGATGCATCTCGTGCGGTGGGTGTAGCAACAACTTTACTTTCTAAAGAAATGAAACCGAAGTTTGTTGAGGACACACGTGCTGAATATGAAAAAGTCCGTGAGCGTATTGCCAATAAACAGCCTAAAGCAGCCAAACTGACTTATGCTGAATCAGTAGAAAATGGCTTAAAAATTGACTTTGCTGCCAATGCGCCTGTGAAGCCAAACTTTATTGGTACACAAACCCTAACCAATTATCCATTAGACACTTTGGTTGAGTATTTTGACTGGACACCGTTCTTTATCTCTTGGAGCTTAGCGGGTAAATTCCCTGCTATCTTAACGGATGAAGTTGTAGGTGAAGCAGCGACTGACTTGTATGAACAAGCACAGACCATGCTGAAAGATATTATCGACAACAAACGTTTTGATGCTCGTGCTGTGTTTGGTATTTACCCTGCCAACCGTTCTGCAGCAGATTCGGTTGAAGTGTACAGCGAAGATGGTCAATCGGTTACGCATACCTTCCATCACATTCGTCAACAGTCTGACAAAGTGACTGGTAAACCGAACTTGTCATTAGCGGACTTTATTGCGCCTAAAGGTGTCGCAGAAGACTACTTGGGCGGTTTCACGGTATCCATCTTTGGTGCGGAAGAAATGGCCAATGAGTACAAAGCCAAAGGCGATGACTACTCTGCAATTTTGGCTCAATCTTTGGGTGACCGTTTTGCTGAAGCGTTTGCTGAGCATTTGCATGAGCGTATCCGTAAAGAGTTCTGGGGCAACCAAGCATCTGAAACTTTAAGCAACGAAGAGTTGATTAAAGAGAAGTATGTGGGCATCCGTCCTGCACCGGGCTACCCTGCTTGCCCTGAGCATTCAGAAAAAGCGCCATTGTTTGACTGGTTAGGTTCTACCGATAAGATTGGTACGCAATTGACTTCTAGTTTTGCAATGTGGCCACCTTCATCTGTCAGCGGTTTCTATTATGCAAACCCTGAAAGCCAATACTTTAACGTGGGTAAAATTGCAGGCGATCAGCTTGAGGATTATGCGGCGCGTAAAGGTTGGACTTTGGATGAGGCGAAGCGTTGGTTAGCGCCTAATTTGGATGATTCTGTGAATTAATCCCCCTCGATCCCCCTTTATAAAAGGGGGAACTAAAAAAGCCCTCAAATGAGGGCTTTTTTTATTGAATCATTTAATCCCCCTAAGTACCCCTTTTTCAAAGGGGGACTGTCGCGTATCAATTTAATTACGTGACTACTCTTCCCTTTATTAAAGGGGGGGATTAAATCCAATCACTATATTGAGTATGTCTTGGATGAGGTGATCCAAGTTCAATTTCTGTTGTAATTGAAATTGCTTTTACTTGTGAAATACTTAATCCATTCATAGTGTCTTTATCCCAAGAAAAATATATATTGTTATTTCCTATTGAGAAAGAGCTATCAATTCCATCATTTGTGACCTCAGAAAATAAAATAATATTATCAGCAGATGGTAACGGCTTTGTTGCACAAAGATTTGAAATGCAAAGCGCCCCTAATTGAGCCAAATTTAAGGCGTAACTTGGGTAAGTGGTCGACCTAATTCCGTAAATCTGTTAAGAACTGCTACACGTGCATGGATCTCATTCACTTGGCTATCAAAACTCCTTGCACTGAGTT
>NZ_LZDS01000003.1 GCF_001678755.1 Acinetobacter gandensis | reverse complement strand
ATGCACGTGTAGCAGTTCTTAACAGATTTACGGAATTAGGTCGACCACTTACCCAAGTTACGCCTTAAATTTGGCTCAATTAGGGGCGCTTTGCATTTCAAATCTTTGTGCAACAAAGCCAATGTGTTCTATAGCGGATTGGTCAAAAAAAAGCCACATTGAATGCGGCTGATTATTAAATAATTAAGCAAAAATATTATGCAGCTTCAGCTTCTAAAATTTCGAAGTCATGGGTAATTTCTACACCACCGTCCATTAGCATTTTACTTGCAGAACAATATTTTTCTGCTGACAGTTCAACTGCCTTAGCAACTTGCTTCTCTTTAACGGCTTTACCAGTAACAACAAAATGTAAATGAATCTTAGTAAAAACTGCAGGAATAGTATCAGCACGTTCTGCTTTTAACTCACAGCGAACATCAGTGATGTCTTGACGTGCTTTCTTTAAAATCGTCACGATATCAAATGAAGCACAACCGCCTAAGCCAGTTAAAATCAATTCCATTGGGCGTGCACCGCGGTTTTCACCACCATATTCAGGCGATCCATCCATGATGATAGTGTGACCACTTTGAGTTTTTGCTTCAAAAGCAACATTCTCTAGCCAATGAACACTCGTTTGCATTGCAAGTCCCTAAAAAAAGCTATAAATTTACGCAGTACCTGTACACTACCATAAATTGAGTTGATAAGGAATTTCAACTCTAACGTGTGACAAGTTCAATTTAGGTCTTGTGCGATCTAAAATTTATCCATTTTCGGAACTGTTAGCATGACTTCAAACTTTTCACAACTTAGCACAGATGCACTATCTCCGGGGCAGTTACCTGAGTCGGTGAAGGCATTATTAAAACGTGCATATATTAATCGTTACCCAAAACGTACCACTATCGTTGATGCGGGTTCAGAATCTAAATCTTTGTATTTAATTCTTAAGGGCTCTGTATCTATTATTTTACGCGAAGATGATGAGCGTGAAATTGTTGTGGCATATTTAAATGCGGGTGACTTTTTTGGGGAAATGGGTCTATTCGAAGCAAATGCACAACGTACTGCGGAAGTTCGTACGCGTGATGTATGTGAAATTGCTGAAATTACCTATGAAAATTTTCATGAATTAAGTAAACAATATCCAGACTTGAGTTATGCAGTATTTGCTCAACTTGTACGTCGTCTTAAAAACACGACTCGCAAAGTGACAGATCTTGCATTTATAGATGTATCTGGTCGTATTGCACGTTGCTTAATTGACTTATCATCTCAGCCAGAAGCAATGATTTTGCCGAATGGTCGTCAGATTCGTATTACTCGTCAAGAGATTGGCCGTATCGTGGGTTGTTCCCGTGAAATGGTGGGTCGTGTTCTTAAGACACTTGAAGAGCAAGGCATGATCGAAACTGATGGTAAGGCGATTCTTATTTTTGATGCATCGCTAGAAGAAAAAAGTCAGTTGGCAACAGATGACTTTGAAGACGAAGAATAAATTCTTCTAAGTTGAAAAAAAGCAAATCCAGGGATTTGCTTTTTTTTTGTCTAAAATTTAACAAATGTTGAGCTTGTCATAAAAAATGACAACCATTCAGGAAATTATGATTTAAACAATAATGATATTTTAAGTAGGCTTAACCAGCTTTTAACATTGATCTAAATAGAAAATTATAGGGAATGAAGGCTTATGCAATTTAAACCATTAGCGAATACTGGCATTTTACTTCCTGAAATATGTCTGGGCACCATGACCTTTGGCGAACAAAATACTCAAGCGGATGCTTTTCAACAATTGGATTATGCTTTGGAACGCGGATTAAACTTTTGGGACACAGCGGAAATGTATCCCGTGCCGCCCAAACCAGATACCCAAGGTTCAACTGAGCGTATTATTGGAAACTGGATTGCAGAACGGGGTGGGCGTGACAAATTATTCCTTGCTTCAAAAATCGCAGGACCATCACAAGGTGGTAGTCATATACGTGATGGAAAAACCAAATTCGTTGCTTCAGAAATTGAGTCTGCATTAGATCAGTCTTTAACCCGACTCCAAACAGACTATATCGATCTTTATCAATTACATTGGCCACAGCGTCCGACCAATTTCTTTGGCAAATTGGGCTATGGCAATACAGAAGCGATGAGTGATCAAACCGTAACGAGTCTTGAAGAAACCTTAATTGCACTGAGTAATGAAATTAAAAAAGGACGTATTCGCTACATTGGCTTATCAAATGAAACGCCATGGGGAACGTTGAAATTTTTACACTTGGCAGAAAAATTAGGTCTCGAAAAATTTGTTAGTGTACAAAATCCCTATAGTTTGTTGAATCGCACCTATGAAATTGGGATGTCAGAAATTGCGCATTATGAAGGTATAGGTTTACTGGCTTATTCGCCATTGGCCTTTGGTTACTTAACGGGTAAATTTAGAAATGGTGCACGACCTGCCAATGCGCGTGTAACACTTTTTTCACGTTTCAGTCGCTACTCAAACCCTGAAAGTGAATGGGCTACAGAACAATATGCACAATTGGCTGAAAAGCACGGTTTAACCCTGACGCAATTGGCGCTTGCATTTATCAAACAGCAATTCTTTGTGACAAGTACCATTATTGGCGCAACAAATTTAGATCAGCTCAAAGAAAATATTGATGCATTTGATGTTAATTTATCTGAAGAAGTACTAAAAGGCATTGAAGATATTCACCGTCAGCAACCCAATCCTGCACCTTAAGGATTAAATTTTGTATAGCTTGATAAAAAAGTCTGAATTGTTTCAGACTTTTTTATTTCTTATTGAGAATTTATCTGTTCAAGATTGATAGTATTATTTTCAAATTAGGCTAATTAATGACAATTTATTTCATATAAAAGACAAGTGTATATAAAACACCTTATTTTTTAAAATAACTCAAGATGTGCCCTTGAAATCTTATATTTTTATACCAATATTATTATGGAGTTATAATTTTTTTAATGGTTAAGGTTTTGAAAAATATTTAAAAAATATATTTGAAATTCTAATGGCCGCTCCCATATATGCTTCAAGTAAAGAAATTGTTGTGAGGAATAACAAGAATGCGATTCGAAAAATTCACAAACCGTTTGCAGCAAGCCCTGTCCGATGCTCAATCACTTGCAATGGGCAAGGATCATACAGCCATTGAGGGTATTCATATTCTGGCATCCTTGCTTGAGGAGCCTTCAAATCAGAGCTTACTTCAGCAAGCTGGTGCTAATCTTCCAGAGCTTAAAACTAAGCTCCAGCAAGCTTTAAAAGACGCAGCAACATTGAGTAGTCCAACTGGGGATATTAACTTAAACCCAGAAGCAGTGAAGGCACTTAATTTAGCCGATAGTTTTGCGCAAAAAGCTGGAGATGAGTTCTTATCAACAGATTGGGTTATCTTAGGCTTAGCTGAAACAGGCAAAACAAAATCTATTTTAAATAGTGTGGGTGTGGCTTCAGATAAGCTGCGCAAAGCAATTGAAAATATTCGAGGTGGCGAACAAGTCATGAGCAATAACCATGAAGATCAACGTGACTCACTGAATAAATATACACTCGATCTAAATGCACGTGCTTTAGAAGGTAAGCTTGATCCTGTGATTGGTCGTGACGAAGAGATTCGTCGTACCATTCAAGTTTTATCGCGTCGTAGTAAAAACAACCCAGTACTGATTGGTGAACCTGGTGTTGGTAAAACAGCTATCGTCGAGGGCTTAGCACAGCGTATCGTCAATGGCGAGGTGCCGGATAGCTTAAAAGGTAAACGTGTTCTTTCACTTGACCTCGGTTCATTACTAGCCGGTGCCAAATACCGTGGTGAGTTTGAAGAACGCTTAAAAGCAGTACTCAAAGACCTCGCTAAATATGATGGTGAAATCATCTTATTTATTGATGAGCTACATACTTTGGTTGGTGCTGGTAAAGGCGACGGTGCAATGGATGCCGGTAATATGCTTAAACCTGCGCTTGCACGTGGTGAACTTCGCTGTGTCGGTGCGACAACACTTGATGAATACCGCCAATTTATTGAAAAAGATGCGGCTTTAGAACGTCGTTTCCAAAAAGTATTGGTTGATGAGCCAAGTGTTGAAGATACCATTGCGATTTTGCGTGGCTTAAAAGATAAATACGCGACTCACCATGGCGTACAAATTTTAGACTCAGCCATTATTGCTGCGGCAAAAATGTCACATCGTTATATCACCGATCGTCAACTGCCAGACAAAGCGATTGATTTGATAGATGAAGCTGCATCACGTATCAAAATGGAAATTGACTCAAAACCTGAGCCATTAGACCGTTTAGATCGTCGCTTAATTCAGTTGAAAATGCAGTTAGAAGCAGTGAAAAAAGATGCAGATTCAGTCTCTAAAGCTGAAGTTGAGCATTTGGAAAAACAAATTGCTGAAGTTCAGAAAGAATACAGTGATTTAGAAGAAGTTTGGATTGCTGAAAAGCGTCTTGTCGATGGTACAAATCAAGCACAAATTGAATTAGACAAAGCACGTACAGCTTTTGAAAAAGCTCAACGTGAAGGTGATTTAGCTGAAGCAAGTCGTTTGCAATATGGAGTGATTCCAGAATTGAAAAAACGCTTAAATGAAGAAGAAGTTGCTGAAACTAACGAAGAGCCTAAACTGATTCGTACTAAAGTCACTGAAAATGAAATTGCTGAAGTTGTAAGCGCAGCAACGGGTATTCCAGTTGCCAAAATGCTGCAAGGTGAACGTGAAAAACTTCTACATATGGAAGATTTTTTACATAACCGTGTGGTTGGCCAAGACGAAGCCGTAGTGGCAGTTTCAAATGCAGTACGTCGTTCACGTGCAGGCTTATCTGACCCGAATCGTCCAAGTGGTTCATTCTTGTTCTTAGGGCCAACAGGGGTTGGTAAAACGGAATTGACCAAAGCATTGGCAAACTTCTTGTTTGATAGTGATGATGCCATGATTCGTATCGATATGTCTGAGTTTATGGAAAAACACTCAGTGAGTCGTTTAGTTGGTGCACCTCCGGGCTATGTCGGCTATGAAGAAGGTGGTGTGCTTACCGAAGCTGTTCGTCGTAAACCGTATAGCGTGGTGTTATTTGATGAAGTTGAAAAAGCACATCCAGATGTCTTCAATATTTTATTGCAAGTATTGGATGATGGTCGTTTAACTGACTCGCAAGGTCGTGTGATTGATTTTAAAAATACGGTTATTGTGATGACATCAAACTTAGGTTCGACCGATGTACGTGAATTAGGTGATCATCCAAGCAAAGAGGAAGTGCGTGCCGTTGTTATGGCTGCTGTATCCGAGCACTTCCGCCCTGAGTTTGTGAACCGTATAGATGAACTTGTGGTCTTCCATTCATTGGAAAAAGCGCAAATTCGCGGTATTGCAGATATCCAGTTGGATCGCTTACGTGCACGTTTGGCTGATAAAGATATGAGTTTATCGGTTGAGGATAATGCTTTTGAATTATTGATTGAGGCTGGTTTTGACCCGATTTATGGCGCTCGACCACTAAAACGTGCAATTCAGCAGCAAGTTGAAAATAGTTTGGCTCAAAAAATATTGTCAGGTGCATTCCAACCTGGGGATACTATTGTCATTAAAGCGGATGGCGACCATCTTATTTTTGACAAGATGATGCTTAACTAAAACGCACTTATCTTTAACTGATTAGATATAATAAAGAAACCCGGTTTAGGCCGGGTTTCTTTATTTTTACACTTGTCGCATTTTTCGTGTAGAAACGTAAAGATGATTGCAATTTCATAATTCAAGCTACTAATATTGCGACCGCACCACAACGCAGGTTGCGAGTGGATGTTCTGTGCAAAACAAAAAAAATATCGCGTTTCATTATGAATGTTACGCAACAGGGAAGAATGATTATGATTGAATTTAAATTGCTTCGTCAGCTAAAAAAAGAACCCTTTAGCCAGTACAAACGTACAGGTGATGTCACTGTACAAGAACTGAAGCGAATGTACAGTATTTATCAAATCTACTATGCCAATACACGGTATGAAATTTTTGAGCGTGATTTTCTCGAAAAAACTGGTGTATTTTTTATTATTGAACCCAAGAATAAACAAATTGTCGGCTTCTCAACCGTGATGGAACGCGACTTTGTAGTGAATGGTAAAGCGCGTCATGCATTTTTTAGTGGCGATACAATTATCGAAAAACAATACTGGGGCAATCGAGCGCTTACCCGCGCAATGTTTCGCTATATTATCAACTTTAAGTTTCGCCATCCTCGAACACCGGTTTATTGGATTTTGATTTCCAAAGGCTTTAAAACGTACTTATTGCTTGCGAATAACTATTATAGTTATTACCCACATTACGATGAGAAAAATGTACATCTTAAAGATTTTGTTGAGTCTTATTGCAAAGAATATTTTTCAGAATACTACAATAAAGAAACTGGTCTTTTAAATTTTGGTGATGACTACCAGCCATTAAAAGCCGATGTTGCGCCAATTACCAATGAAATGCGTGAAAAAAATAGCAAGATTGCTTTCTTTGAAATTAAAAATCCTACTTGGGTCGATGGAACGGAGTTACCTTGCATCGGTGAATTACGTTGGAGTGATTTATATCGTTATGTGAATCGTTTCCTAACGAAATCGACGAGTGTGAGTAAACATGATAGCAAATTACGCTATAAGTCTCGTAATTTGCACATTGCCGCGGATCAAGACACGAAGGTTGCTTAACATGGGATTGCTACTTTCCGCTTCTCATCAAGTACTGAATCTTGCCTGCAAAAAAGCCTTTAAACGATATATACGGCAGTCAAATCAGCTTGAAACTGTGCAGCGTCGTAAACTGAATCATTTTTTACGCCGTATAGAGAGTTCTTCAGCAATGCGCTATGAGCAGTTTGCTGAACAGTATCCTTTAACGCGCTATGCCGATTGGAAAAACAAAATTGAGCATTCGCGTCAAAGTGGTGAAAATCAAATGGGCACAGGTGATGTTATTCGCTTTCAGCCAACCAGTGGTTCGAGTGAGGCGCTAAAATTCATTCCATATACGCAGCATTTTTTAGATGAATTGGATGAGGCGATTGGCTTGTGGTTATGCAATTTATATCGTAAACATCCGCAGCTTAAAAACTCAACGCATTATTGGTCGGTATCTTGGTTGCCCGAGAGTCAACGCAAATTACTCGAGAATAGTAACCTAAATGATGATAGTGCTTTACTCAACTTTACTAAGCGTATTTTGACTAAAACCACTCAATCAGTACCCAGTGAAATTGCATTGGCGCAATCTGCTGAAGATGCGATGTTTGCAACTGCAGTATATTTAGTGGCAGATAAGCATCTAGGCATGATCTCAGTTTGGAGTCCGACCTTTGCATTACAACTGCTTGATATTATTCATGCACATCAAGATGAGATTATCGAAGTACTGAAAACAGGGCATTGGCAGCGTCAGGGACTCAATTTCTTAAGAGTTCCCAAGTCCTGTGAACAGCACTATAAGCTGAAGCAACTAGATTTAAGCCAAGCCGATGCGTGGAAAAAACTTTGGCCTAAACTGAGTTTGATTTCGAGTTGGGACACTGCAAGTGCTGCACAATGGGCGCTAGAGCTAAAACAACGTATAGCAGGCGTTGCATTTGAAGCTAAAGGATTGTGGGCAACTGAAGGTGTCGTCACGATTCCATTTGCAGAACGGTTTCCTTTAAGTTACCAATCCCACTTTTACGAGTTTATTTTGCAAGATACTTTGCAGGTTGTACCTTCTTGGAAACTTAAAGTTGGTGATATTGTAAGTCCTGTCATTACCACAGGTTCTGGGTTAATTCGTTATGTGATTGATGATGAGTTACGTGTCACTGATTTTTATCATCAAGTACCATGCTTTGAGTTTCTTGGTCGTAAGATGACGGTCGATTTAGTGGGTGAAAAACTTGATCATAGTATCGCGATCAATGTATTGGCTGAATTTAAGCAAGAGGATTATCTTCCGATTAGTATTTTGGGTATAGAGCAGTGCAGTGAAAAGAAACCGCACTATATTTTACTCAGTGAAGGTAATCAGTCCAAACAGCCAAGTGCGCTGGCTTTAGATGAGCGTCTCAAGCAGAATTTTCATTATGAATTAGCACGTGATTTAGGGCAGCTAGATGAGCCTGAAGTGAAACATGTCGATGATGCATGGGATTACTATAAAACTTTAGCAATGAAAAATGGCATGATTGAAGGAAATATTAAGCCAGAACCATTGAAGAAAATGAAAACAAAAATAATTTGAGTACAGCATATGGATCTTGATGTTCTTGAACACCCATTGGATGAAATGGTGTTATATCGTTCAAAAAATGAGTCGAATTTTGCAGTTCGCTCAGCAACACCAGCTGATGATGAACAGCTCATGAAACTCAGTGCGGAAACCGTTCCAAGTAATGGTATTACCTTGTCTTATGAGCGATACCCAAGCTATTTAGCGGCGAGCCAAGCACAATATAACCGTCCTGATTTAAAGGTTGTTGTCCCTATTGATAATCCTAGTTTTGTTGTTGCAATGATGAATTTAGGCTGGCGCTACTGTTATATCAATGGACAAGCAGATTTGATGCGCTATGTTGCCGATTTACGGATGCATCCAGAGTATCGCGGAGGCAAAGTGATGCGACTTTTGATGGATTATGTGTTTGATGAGATTCCACAGAATACAATTTTTGAAAGTGTCGTACTCAATGCAAATGTCGTTGCTGCTAATATCTTGCATCAAGAGCGTAAAGGGTTTCCATTACCCTATTATTTTGACGATATTCAAACTTACACCGTATCTCAAGCCAAAAAGCCCAAAACATTTGCTCATTATCGCTTCAAGTCACTGACACAAGACGCAATAACAGCGGCGAATGGTTTCATTTTAAAAATGAAAGATCATTATAATTTTTTACCCACTTATGATTTTAATGGACTACTAGAAGGTCATCATCCTTTTTGGAAGGGTATGAGTCTCAGTGATTTTTTTCTTATTTATAATAAGGATGATCAATTGGTTGGTTTATACGGGCTATGGAATCAAAAGAGCTTTAAACAGACCCGTGTTATCGATTATTCACGACCTTTAAAGTTAATGAAGCCATTTTATAATGTCTATGCCAATGTTAGAGGTGTGTTGTCTTTACCTAAAGTGAAAGGGACATTTGATTACTTAATGATGCATAGCCCATTGTGCCATCCAGAAGACCTTGAGGTTTTTTCGAGTCTTATTTTTCACGCAAAAGAACAAACCAAACATCGAGGAAAAGAAACATATTGTGTCACCTTGGCAGAAAATGATCCACGTATACGATGGATGAAAAATACCACTTCACATATTTTAAAAGCCAAGCACTATTTCCATAGTTTTAGTGGCAATCCTTATGGGAAATTTGATCGAAAGCGAATTAGTTATTTTGATGTGGGTCGCATTTAAGCACATATTGTGAATTGACTCCTCAATTAAAACCCTCATATCAATCACTTAATTTAATATTGATTGTGTACTTATGTAACTAGATTATTCAGTATACTGCTCAAAGAATAATCACAATGAGTAAGTCATGTCAAAATTGATATGGGGGGTAGGCAGTCTTGCTGTACTTTCAGCAGCTGTAGTCGGGGGGAATTTATATGCAGATAAAAATTTAAATGCCTATTATGAAAATAGCCAATTGTCTGATGTGGTCGAAGATATCGACATCCAATATAGTCATTATAAAATGGGGCTGATGGATGGAAGTGTTGATTGGAAATTAACACTGAAGCCAGATCCTTGTAATCCCAAAGAAGTGATCGTGATTCATGGGCATGATGAAATTAAAAGAGGTTTTAAGGGGTATACCGTTTTATCCAATTTTAAAATCGTGAAAGATCAAAGCCATGGGAAGTTTGCCAATGTGATACAGGGCAATATTAGTGCGAATACATTAGTCAATTGGATTGGTCAAACGACCACTGATGTGCAAATTCCAGCGTTTAAAACGGTTGCAGAAACCAAAAAAATTCACGCTAATGCGAGTAAGCTAAAAATAAAAACATTTAGTCGGCCTGGTCAGCTTACACAGGTTACTGAATTTTCTATGATATTTCCGGTTGTTCAAGTTTTAGATGGCGCTGAACAGACGATGATTCAGGATTTGGTTTTAACTACGAATCAGGGCTTAAATAAACCACAACTCGAGTCTGGCTTTGTAGAAATGCAGGCAGCTTCTTTTAAACGCATTGATTCTAAAATGTCGGGTGGTATGAAAGGTTTGGATATGCGTTGGGAAACCAAAATCAATCCTAATGATGTTGATTTCATTGGCTATATTAAAGCCAGCGAAATGGATTTTCCCGGTTCACCGATTACTCAAAATTTGGCTTTAAATTTAGAGCTGAATAAAGTTAATTTACAAAAAGTGAAAGCCTTTAGGGATGTGTGGCATCAAGTCGATAATTCATGTGATGCTGTTACAGATTCAGAACCAGAAATGACAAAAGCTTTCCTTGCTGTAGTCAATCAAGGGTTCGATTTTAAATCCAAAAATAACACCATTAGTTTGGGTGGTGGCAGTGCCTCTGCAAGCCTAGATGGTAAGTTAATGCCTGGACATCAAGCTTCTATTGAGTCATTTGTGAAAATGGTACCGAGTTTATTGGATTTTCATGCCGATCTAAAATTTGATAAGAATATGCTATCTGCAGTGATGAACAATTATTTGCAATTACAAGGGAAATCAATTTCTGGCCAAGAAGTTGAATCGATGTTTAGCAGCTTAGAAAGTTCTGGACAAGGTAAACGTGATGGCAATGATATGGTTGTGAGTATGCAATATAAGTTTGGACAGAAACTTTTTGGTAAAGCTGTGCAGCAGAAAGATTAATATGAAGATGAAAAAACCGCTCAAATCGAGCGGTTTTTTTGTGGCAAAAATTCCATTATTGATACAGTCATTTTATCGGATGAAGAACGGAAGGCCATTGTGAGTAGAAGCAAAAATTGTTAGCGTCAAATGGCAAAATCCAAACACAACAATAATAGGACAAGTCATCATGAAGATGGAAAACAAAAAAATCAGCCAAAATACGCGCTATGCTAATACTAAATTGCCAAGCGTTCTTCGAAGTAAGCCTATTGCTTATATTTGTAGTTTGGCTTTGTTGAGTGCGTTTGTTTCGTACAGTTATGCAGGCCATGTAATTTCAGATAAAAAGTTGGCAACTGAAATTCAAGGAAAAGGGCAGTTTAGTCAAGATACGTTGGAAATGATTGATGGCGAGGCTGCGAAACCAAAAGCAGAGCAGCAAAAAAATTCAGCACATAAATCGAGTCGTAATAATAAGATTATTCAAGAAAAACAATTGGAAGGTTCGACGGCTAGTGATTATTTATTGCAAAAGAAAAGAGCTGCAGATCAGTTAGGAACGCGAACTGCTGATGTAACACCTGTCAATCACATACGAATGGCCGAACGCTATGAAAATATGCGTGTCACATATCCAGATGGGGTAGTAGTAGAAATGAAGCACTGACATGCTTCATTTCTAAATCGGAAAAGACTAAGTGAATGGAATTGACTTAGATTTTAGGATGCGTAATTTTCCAAGAACGGTGAATTTTGGTATTCCGTTTAAAGTCGAGACCAATCGTTTCATTACTGATTTCTTCAACATCAAACATGGCCAAAATAACATCATCCATCACGAAACCACGGTAGTTATTTGAGAAATAAAGTGTACCGTCGGTGGTTAGACGGTTCATAGCACGTTTAAGAAGTGACATGTGGTCACGTTGCACGTCGAAAGTACCGTGGAATTTTTTCGAATTCGAGAATGTCGGTGGGTCAATGAAAATCATATCGTATTGTTCATGACCTTCTTTTAACCATTCAAAGCAATCGCTTGCGAAGAATTGGTGTTGTTCATCTGCATGGTCAACGGTTAAGCCATTCAAGACAAAATTTTCTTTTGACCAATTTAAATAGGTATTTGATAAATCGACACTGGTCGTACTTGCTGCGCCACCTAATGCAGCATGCAAACTTGCTGTAGAGGTGTAGCTATACAAGTTAAGGAAGTGCTTACCACGAACTTCATTGGCAATACGTAGACGCATTTGACGATGGTCAAGGAATAAACCTGTATCTAGATAATCAGTTAAGTTAACCAAGATCTTCGCTTTACCTTCTTGCACAATAAAGCGCTTAGAGGCAGTACTTTGTTTTGTGTACTGATTTTTACCTTCTTGGCGTGCACGAGTTTTGATAAAGATCGCATCACGGCCAAGACCAGTTACAGAGCGAATCGCTTGTAAAGCAAGGTTGAAACGCTTTTTGGCTTTTTCAGGGTCAATCTGTTTTGGTGGCGCATATTCTTGAACATGTAAACGATCACCATATAAATCGACAGCAACATTAAAGTCAGGAAGATCGGCATCGTACAGACGTAGACAGTAAATATTTTCTTTTACTGCCCATTTTTTCAAGTTCTGCATGTTCTTTTGCAGACGATTGGTAAAGTCTTGCGCACCTTCAATTGGTTCAAATTGCTGTGGTTCCCAATGTTCTAGGAACGGCTTTTGTACCGTCGCTGGTTTGATCGTACCAAAGCGAACATATATAGGTAATTTACCATTCATCAAGCGCAAAATTTTTGGATCATTAAATGCAAGAACGTCGGCTTGTTCAACTTGTGAAGCAATAATTGCAGCAGGCTGATTTGGGAAATTCTTTTGTAATAAAGCAGAAAGGCCTAAATATAAAGCGCGGTTTGATGCTTTTTCACCTAAACGCTCACCATATGGCGGGTTGGTGACTACAAAAGATTTTTTGCCTACATTTTGGAAATCTGGCCAATCAGCAAGCGTCCGTTCTTCAAGCTTAATTTGATCGAGAACAGATTCAAAACCAGCAGCAATAATGTTTTGTTTGGTGGCTTTGACTGCTTCCCAGTCTGCATCAAATGCATAGAACTGAGGTAAAGGTAATTCAAGTGCTGCTTTATGGCGTTCAGCCGCTTCAGCTTTAATTGACATCCAAAGTTCATGGTCATGACCATTCCAGCCATTGAAGCCAAAACGACGGACAAGACCAGGCGCACGATCAGTCAAAATCATTAAAGATTCAATAATAAACGTACCTGAGCCACACATAGGGTCAAGGATGATGTCTATATTTTGCTGTTTTAATTGTGCTTTTTGCAAAATTGCAGCGGCTAAGTTTTCTTTGATTGGGGCATCGGTCATATAGCGACGGTAGCCACGTTTATGTAAAGAATCGCCAGATAAGTCTAAGCAATATGTATGTGCTGTTTTGCCAGCCAACACATAAAGTGTAATTTCAGGCTGCTTGATATCAATACTTGGACGCTTGCCTACAGCTTCCATAAATGAATCGACGACACCATCTTTTACACGAAGCGTTGCGAACTGAGAGTTCACTTTAATGTCGCGTTCTACATGTAGACGAATCGCGAAGGTACTTTGTGGTGCAAAAATAAGTGACCAATCAAAGTTCATTGCACCTTCATAGAGCTCTTCAGCCACATCACGCGCGTCATGTGTGAATTCAAGTTCATGTGTGTGAATTGGAGTCAATACACGTGAGGCTAAACGAGACCACATACAAATGCGGTAAGCATCTTCTAATTTGCCTTTGAAAACCAAACGACCCGGGAATTGTTCAATATTTTGAACACCTAAACCTTCAATTTCCTCGCGGAGTAAGGTTTCAAGTCCATCTGCACAGGTAACCCAATATGTAGAGAGACGCGGTTTCGAATTCATGTAAATTTCCAAAGGCAAAAAAGCAATCTAATATTTTAACGTATTTTCGACTATTTGGGCGGATGTTCTTACTGAGTTAATAGAGAAATATGGGTAAATCGGTCAAAAAAATTTCCAACTACTGTGAAGGCTTTAAGGGATTATTCACGGTAATGGTATAAAAATTGCTATATCCCATTCGCAATTGTGAAAGGTTAATAATTTTTTTAATTGAATGATCAATAACGGGGTAGCACGATGACAGCAGCAACGACAGTATCACAATCAAATGCATTTTCTATTGCAACCTTACTTTATGCACGTTTACGTCGTGTGAGTGGGCGTGTAGTTGATGCTTTATTTATGGTCGAAAATAAAGACTATGCGCGCTATGTAGCAAATTTAGCGTTAAATACTGAAGATCCAGAATTATCACGTTTAGTTGCACGTCTTTATACGGAATTAGAGTTGAGTGAAATCAGTGACGTGGTGGCAGTCGAAACTAAGTTAGCAATACCTAAGTTCAATGAAGACGATGAACAATATCTATATGCCAGTGAGCCCACTGCTGAAGATATTTATAAGGCGCAAGTTTCACATCGTTATATCGGCGCATTACGTTAATTTGAAACAAGATTAAAAAGAACCATTTGTGAAAGTCAAAAATGAAACGAATAAACAGACTTTCACCTATTGGATTACAGCCAAATAATAATGACTAAACATGGTGAATGGGTGAGATTTATAGAATTTATATGTTTATTTAATGGTTGACGGTAAAACCAAAGTACTTGGAATGTAGATGGGTAAAGAGTGATTTTAAATGATTTTGTTTAATTTATCTAATTGAAATGATAGATAGGAATTTGAAAATTCATTTCTATTTACAGCTTTGTTTTGTGTTGTTTGTAGAAAACATCAACTGCCATTTTCGTTCAATCTCTGTATAATGCGTTGACTTAACGATTAGGAATCTCTCATGCACTTAGCGGCATTGCATACTCCGAGCCAGATTCAACTTAACCAAGATGGTAACTTAAAACATTTCCTCACCATCGAAGGTCTTTCTAAAGAAACTCTCACAAAAATATTGGACACTGCACAGTCCTTTTTTAATGACCAAAATCAGCTGATTACCAATAACCTCCTTGAAGGTCGTACGGTAATGAACCTGTTTTTTGAGAACTCAACCCGTACACGAACCACTTTTGAAGCAGCAGCAAAGCGCCTGTCTGCAAACGTATTGAACATTGATATTGCACGTTCTAGTACATCAAAAGGCGAGACTTTGCGTGATACGTTGTGGAATCTTGAAGCCATGGCGACGGACATCTTTGTGGTACGTCATTCATCTTCAGGTGCACCACATTTTATTGCTAAAGATGTTTGCCCGCATGTTGCAATCATTAATGCAGGAGATGGTCGTCATGCACATCCAACACAAGCCATGTTGGATATGTTGACGATTCGCCGTGAAACTAAAAAGAATTTTGAAGATATTTCCATTGCGATTATTGGTGATATCAAGCATTCGCGCGTAGCACGTTCTGATGTTGCAGCATTGCAAACATTGGGCTGTAAAGATATTCGTGTCGTTGCACCGAATACATTGTTGCCATATGGCTTTAATGAATATGGTGAAGATGTTCGTTTATTTAACAATATGGAAGACGGTATTCGTGATTGCGATGTGATCATTACCCTACGCATTCAAAATGAACGTATTGATTCGCCTGCATTATCATCACAAGCTGAATTCTACAAGATGTATGGCTTAAACAAAGAGCGTTTGGCTCTAGCGAAACCCAATTGTATCGTAATGCATCCAGGCCCAATGAACCGTGGCGTTGAAATTGACTCAAGTATTGCCGATGGTAAGCAATCTGTGATTTTGCATCAGGTGACCAATGGTATCGCTGTGCGTATGGCGGTATTGGCTTTAGCAATGCAAGGTCAGTTACAAGAAAAAGGTTTGTTAGAAGCGATTGCAGGTTAAGGGAAAAGTCATGACTATTGTAAAAATTGAAAATGTACGTGTCTTAGACCCAATCAAAAAAAACGATAGCGTACAAACGGTTTACCTTGAAAATGGCAAACTTGTAGCGGAACAGAATGTAAGCGAAAGCACGGCGACAGAAACCATTGATGGCCAAGGCAAATGGCTGATGCCAAGTATGGTGGACTTGTGTGCGCGTTTACGTGAGCCAGGTCAGCAGCAACACGGGACTTTAAAGTCAGAAGGTCAAGCTGCGCGCGCCAATGGTATTTTGCATGTATTTACACCACCAGACTCAAAACCGATTGTGCAAGACAACGGTGCTTTGATTCATGGTTTGGTTGAAAAGGCGATGTTAGATGGTGGTATCTATCTACAAGTGATTGGTGCGCAGACCCAAGGACTTTTAGGTAAGCAACCTGCAAACATGGCTAGCTTGAAAAAAGGTGGTTGTACTGCTGTATCGAATGCCAATGCACCATTTATGGATGATGACGTCGTTATTCGTACCTTAGAATATGCTGCAGGTCTAAATATGACGGTTGTGTTCTATGCTGAAGAACCGCAGATTGCCAAAGACGGTTGTGTACATGAAGGCTTTGTTGCATCACGTCAAGGTTTACCTATGATTCCAGCCTTGGCTGAAACTGTGGCAATTGCTAAATACTTATTGATGATTGAAGCGACCAAAGTACGTGCACATTTTGGTTTATTGTCGTCAGGTGCATCCGTTGAATTAATTAAAAATGCCAAAGCGAAAGGTTTACCAGTGACCTGTGATGTTGCTATGCATCAATTGCATTTAACTGATCAATTGATTGATGGTTTTAACTCACTTGCACACGTGCGTCCACCACTTCGTTCTGAACAAGATAAAGAATTATTGCGTCAAGGCGTAAAAGAGGGCGTAATCGATGCCATTTGTACGCATCATGAGCCTCTCAGTAGTTCTGCAAAAATGGCGCCATTTGCTGAAACTCAACCGGGTTTCACTGCATTTGATACCTATATTCCATTTGGCATTGAACTGATTAATGAAGGTCTACTTACACCTTTAGCATGGGTTGAAAAAGTGACGATTGCGCCTGCAAAAGTGGCGCAAATGCAACAACGTTGGGCAGATGAAGCCGGTTGGGTTTTAGTTGATCCAGAACTTGAATGGACCATTAATAAAGACAGTATTGTGTCTAATGGTAAAAATACACCTCTGATCAATCAAACTGTAAAAGGTAAAGTGGTTCAATCTTTTTTTAATAAGTAGTAATTTTCTTTATTAATTTTAAAAAAGCCAGCATTGGTTGGCTTTTTTAAATTAAGAATGGTTAATAATTGTAATTTTGTGTATATTTACCCTTAATAACTAGGGGGTAATATGAAGTTTTATAATAAAATTTTAGGAATTAGTGCGGTTACATTATCTGTAACAGCTTGTAATGCTAATTTATTTTCTAAGCATGTTGCATGTGATAATCAGGAAGCAATAAGTCTAGTCGAACAGGTTTTAAAAGATGACTTATCAGAGACACTAGAGAAAGAGCTTAAATCTTTAATTTCAGATGGAGCTATCAAAGATTTAGATCCAGCAAAATTGAAACTTTCAGCACAATCTATCAAATTTACATTAGCAGATAGCCGAACTGAATTCATTGATCCAAACAGTCCTAAAACGACTTGTTCTATTGATTTATCGTTAGTACTACCATCGGATTTAGTTAAGAAATCAGATGAAGCTCGTGCCAAAATTGATAGATATTCAACAGAAGCTCAAGCAAATGATTTAGATGTGAATTATGATAATAATAAAATTAATTTAACACTGGAATATACATTACAACCTACAGATAAAGGTGATAAAATTTTTGCGTTAGTTAAGAACTCAAATAATATTAATACGCTAATATCAGATACTTTAACTTATGCGTTTTTAAAGCCACAAATCGAAAAAAATCAAATAAAATTAAAAGAAGAACAAAATAAACATGTGGTTCAAGCTGAATATGAAGCAAATCAAGCCCAATATGAAGCAAATTTAGCTGCTCAAGAAGCTACAGCAGCAGCTGAAGACGTTAATGCTGAATATTATGAAGATTATTAATGGGGAAGATGAATATGAATTTAAAAATTGTTTGTCTTACGGTTACGACAATGTTGATTGCTGCTTGTGATAAGGTTTCTGAGATTACTGGGTCGGCTGCTAAATGTGATAACGAAACTGCAAAAGAACTAGTAGTTGAGTCTTTTAGTAAAAGCTTAAATGAAGTTTCGAGTAATCGTATTAAAGAGCTAATTGAAATTGAAAATGTTACAATTGATATGGGTAAAATGCGAAGTGCATTAAAGCAAATTACCTTTCAAGTGACTGATGTGCGCACAAATAATACAGATCCAAATAGCAAAAAAAGTTATTGCGCAACTAATTTTGTAGTTAAGCTGCCTGAACAAATGATTACAGATGCAGATTCTGCTAGAGCTGTATATCAGGAAAATAATGTTGCTCAATCTGCTGTGTTGTCAGACTTAAGTTTTGAACAAAACCAACTGAAAAAAGAAATTGAGTATTTAGTTCAACCAACTGATGATGGAAAAAAAGTTTTTGTAACTTTAGAAAATCCAGATGCGATAGTCTATTTTGTAAGTAATGTTGCAGTTGACTCTTTATTAAAAGCTGCCAGATTAAATGCTGCAGAAGTTGCAAAGCAGGAGGAGGTAAAACGTGTTGCTGAGCAAAATGCTGCAGCGCAGGAATATCAACAAGTTTTACTGGCTGAAGCTAAAACTAATCTTGATAATGCCAATGAAAATCTAAATTTGGTTTGGAATGCTACAACAAAAGAAGTACGTGAGCAGTTATTGGCTGAACAAAAGATTTGGCTTAAGAAACGAGATTTAGAATGTAAACTAGAAAGTTCCAATACTGAAAATCCTGAAGTTTATCGATTAAATTGTGAGACAAATATGACAGTTACACGTACTTCTGAATTGCGTCAAAAAATTTATTATCTAGAACCTTAAGATCTTTCTAATTTTGAATAAAAGTCAGCTTCGGCTGGCTTTTTTTACGAGATATTTTCCACACGTATTGAAATTATGAGTTAAAAATCATTGTAAAACCGCAATGAACAAATTATTACATTTGATTAAAAAATAAGCATATAAACTAAAATCTGCATGAAAATAATGAGAAGAGCATGGAGTATAAGTATGAATATCGATTTAATTGAATTAATTAAACAGCACGTCTCATCGATTGTGCTAGACGGTGACACAGAGAATTTATTTGAAAAAAATTCTGCGATTAGTCAGTTTATTCCTGTGTTGTTGAATTTATTTCGTTCTAAGCCACAATTGATTGAAACATTTCAAAAGCAATTAAATCCACGGCTTTCAGATATCTTTGTATCTAACCCAAGTTTAAAAGATCAATTTCTACAACATTTAGGTGGGGCAGCGCCAGCATCACAAATTGAACACACGCTGAACCAATCAATTGCGCCTACACTCGGTATACTGGAAAATGAAGCAGGTTCATCAGATCCACAGGCGATTACCCATTTACTCGATAATCATGCTGATTCTATCTTGGCTGCTGTTCCACAATGGGCTTTACCATTACTCGCTGGTCTAGGAATAAATACCGCGGTAGGTAAAACATTACATCAAGCTCCAGTCATTGAACCTGAACCAATCATTGTTGAAGAAAAAAAATCCAATTGGCTACTTCCTTTAATTGCTTTACTGGTGTTATTGGGGCTAATTACGTTTTTATATAAAGCATGTTCGAATAAAGAGGAACCAGCAACATCAAGTACCACCGTTGCACAGCCTGCAGCATCTCAGCCAGCGCGTTTACAATTTACCACCGGTGTAGATGGTGCATTGACTAATTGTCAAATTCAAACTGGTGATGCCAACTATATGGATATCCTACAACAGCAAGTGAAGCAAATTTTTAATTTTGCTACAGGTTGTGGTGCTGTTTCAGATGCGAGTTACCATACACAATTCATTGATCAAGACACCATTCCAACAGTACTACAAAAATTAAAAGGTGTGCCGAATACCACTTTAACCTGGACAGAAAATCAATTGTCAATTTTGTCTCAAAATCCTGCGGATGCTAAAAATTTAGCGAGCCAAATTGCACCTTTAGCGAAAAATATGACGGTGTTGGTTCAAGAGGGTGTTGATGAAAGTTCTGCGGTTGATAATAGTATTACTGATGCACAAAAAGCCTTGGCGAGTATTAATCCAGATCAAATCCGTGCTTTAGATGTCGCAACAGCATTGAATCTACAAATTATTAATTTTGCGACAGGTTCTTCTGAAATTCCTGAAGTGAATAAATCTATTTTGGATCAGGCTGCTGCGTTGATGCAACGTGCATCACAAGTGCATTTAACGGTACAAGGTCATACCGATGCTGTGGGTGATGCTGCTGCTAATAAAAAACTGTCACAAGAACGTGCACAGTCAGTAGTAGATTATTTAGTTTCTAAAGGTGTTGACCCTGCTCAATTGCAAGCAGTGGGCTATGGTCAAGAAAAACCAGTCGCAGATAACAGCACAAAAGAAGGTCAGTTTAAAAACCGTCGTATCGAATTTGAAGTCTTAAATACTGAAAATGGTAAGGTACGTGATGTCAGTAGTGAGGGTGTGACAGAAACAACACACTAAGCTTTAAACTCAAGATTTTAACCATACAATAAAGAAAATCCCTGTTTTAAGCAGGGATTTTTCTCGTCAAGGCGGGGTGATTTTGATTAGAATACGTCTGAATAATAAAACACCAATGGTAATTTAAAGCATGAAAAAAATAATATTAACCAGCCTGATGATTTCGACGAGCTTAATGTCGGGTTGTGATTATTTTAAAAATAAGAAAGATGCGGAAGTGAAGTCAGATACACCGGTATTAGAAGATTGGAGCTGTACTGCAAATGCAAATATTCAACAGCTGCAAGATCATTTGAAGAGTGAATATCTAAAAGAATTAAACAAACAATTACGTCAGTCTGATTATGAAGCAGATCAACAGTTGATGGATTTAATTGTAAAAAATCTTCAATTTAAAATTAAAAATATAACCACTCTAACTGAAGATCCAAATAAAGCAAAAACATTGGAATGTGCTAGTCAATTGCAGGTGGTCTTTCCGAAGGGTTTACAAAAGCGTGCGGAAAATGCTTTTGCCGAACGTCCATGTGATGAATGTGAGGAAGGGTATTCAAATTACACCTTAAATGATTCATTGCAGGATGGTGAATCTGGTTTAAGCATGGAAAATGATCAGCTCAAAGGTAACTTTACTTATAGTATTACCAAAACGGATCAAGAAGGTTTGAGCCTCAGTGTGCCGAGTCAAAATGATGTGATTGATGGTGTGGTGACGGTGACACGACATGCTGTGTTATACGCAGCTTATAGTAAGCAAAATAAACAAGACGAAGAGTCTTATCAGCAAAGTATTGAAAGTCAAACTGAGCAAATGGGACTTGCTCAAAAAGCAATGGATATTCGTAAAAAAGAATTAGATCAGGATAATGCTGCTGTCGTGGATCGACTGAATCAAACTTGGGATCGTTTTAGTGATGAGCAAAAGGCACAATTGCAGCAAGATCAATCCGATTGGTTTGAAAAGCGCGATGTTGATTGTAAAGTGCTTGCACAAAAATCCGTGTATTCATTAAATGACAGTGAAAAAGAAACTTATCAAAAGCATTCACAGTATTGGGATGACGCCATGCAAAACCAAAATCAAAACATGCAATTCACCAAGTGTTTTAATCAAAAAACAAATGAACGTATTGTATATTTGAATAATGTGTTTAATTAAATTCTAGGATTAATTAAACCTGTCTCGTCTTGAAATAGATGGATAGAATTTCATTTAAAACCGAGTTAAGAAATTAACTCGGTTTTTGCTTTCTTATACTTTTGATTACTATGCAATTGCATCAAATAGGCATTCCTGACATGCTCTAGTTTATTTTAAAATATATTGAAGTTACGAATGCGAATAAGTATTGTCGGTGCAGGGCGTGTTGCACATCATCTTGCTCAAGTGCTCAGTACCCAACATCAAATTGTGCAAGTCTTAAATCGAAATCTACAGAAAGCGAAGTCACTTGCCGCATTGGTGAATGCTGAAGCCATAGATTCTTTTGAGCCGCTAGACTCAAATATTGATTTAGCAATTATTGCCGTTAGTGATCAATCGATTTCAACGGTGATTGGGCAGGTGCATTATTCACTTCCTGATGTGCTGATTGTGCATACATCTGGCAGTACCAATTTAGATGTACTTACTCAACAGCATTCACGTGCAGGCGTATTTTATCCATTACAAACCTTTAGTTTGGATCGTGAAGTGGATTGGAGCAATACACCGTTATTTGTTGAGGCGGTGAATAAAGGCGATTTAAATATTTTAACTGTTTTGGCGAACAGTTTAAGTCAGCATGTCTATCAGTACGATTCAGCACAGCGACTAAGTTTACATTTGGCAGCGGTTTTTGCTTGTAACTTTAGTAATTATTGCTATGACATGGCCAAACAAGTGGTTGATGCTAAACAGGTTGATTTTAGTTTGCTTTATCCCCTTATATTAGAAACTGCTCAAAAAGCCACACAGCATGATCCTCGTTTAATGCAAACAGGGCCAGCAATGCGAGGCGATCAAAATATATTAAATATGCATACTTCGATGCTGGCAGATGCTCAGCAAGTTGAATTGCAACAGGTTTATCGTTTATTGAGTGGGCAGATCTTAAAACGCCATACTGCCACTTAAAATTTGGAATTATTATCGATCGCTAGATGAAATATATAAGGACGTATTGTGGCAAAAGATTTTAATAGTCAGCTTGTGGTTGATGGATATGATGAGCACATCCGAAAACTCATTCCTGGTTATGAGTTGATTCATCAGCAGATTCAAAGCATTTTGAAGTTACATCTTCAGGAAAATGCGCATGTACTGATTATTGGCTGTGGCACAGGTTATGAGTTGAATTATTTGTTGGCTGCACATCCAAACTGCACATTTACTGTGACAGAACTTTCTGAAAATATGCTGAATCAAGCTCGACAAAATGTTCAAGCTACAGGGCAGGCATATCGAGTTAATTTTGTATTGGGTAGCCATACAGATTTTGAGGTACCTGAAGTATTTGATGCGGTGTTGTGTATTTTGGTCACTCATTTTATTGAGCAAGATGCTAAACCTTTATTTTTAGCCAAAGCGTTTGAACTGCTTAAGCCACAGGGCATATTTTTAAGCTTTGATTTAATGCTGTCACAGTCGAGTGTAGAGCTGGATATATTACCTCAGTTTTGCCAAGCGCAAGGTTTAACAAAACACCAAGCGGATAAAATGATGCAACGTTTGGCAGATGATTTTGAGCTGATATCACAGTCGGATTATCAAACTTTACTAACGAAAATTGGCTTTGAGCACATCTATTGTTTTAGCCAAATATTTAGTTATGCCGCATATTGGGCAGTGAAAAGTTAAAAATCGTGCTGAGAACACCATAAAATATTTTAGAAAGTAACTATTCAGCCTGCGTCAAATCACTTATTGTTCAGATATAAAAATAATCAACTGGACGAAAATAATGTCAAAAACGGAATTTGATTACATCATTATTGGTGGTGGTAGTGCAGGTTGTGTATTAGCTGCGCGTTTAAGTGAAGATCCTGAGGTCACAGTCTGTTTACTTGAAGCTGGTGGGCAAGGTGATCAATGGACAGTCAATATTCCAGCCGCTTGTGTGGTAAGCCTACCTACTAAAATTAATAATTGGGCATTTGAAACTGTGCCGCAAAAAGGCTTGAATGGGCGTAAAGGTTATCAACCTCGTGGGAAGTGTCTAGGCGGATCATCGAGCATTAATGCCATGATTTATATCCGTGGCCATAAAAATGATTATGACCAATGGGCAGCGCAAGGCAATATAGGCTGGTCTTACGACGAGGTATTACCGTACTTTATTCGTTCTGAAAAAAATAACCGTATTCACAATGAATATCATGGCAATGATGGGCCTCTGTCTGTCACAGATGTACAGAGTGATAATATTTTCCATCAGCGTTATACCGAAGCTGCACGTGCGCAAGGTCATAAAGTTTTAGATGACTTTAATGGTGCCGAGCAAGAAGGGCTTGGCGTTTATCAAGTGACCCATATCAATGGGGAGCGTTGTAGTGTGGCACGGGCTTATTTATTTCCACATTTAAACCGTCCAAATTTAACTGTTTTCACCAAAGCGACTACCCATAGAATTGTAATTGAAAATAAAGTCGCGACAGGCGTAGAAGTACAGCATGCAGGGCAGTTGAAAGTACTGAAAGCACAGCGAGAAGTGTTGCTGAGTGCGGGTGCTATACAATCTCCACAAATTTTAATGCTTTCGGGTATTGGTGAACAAACTGAATTACAGGCATATGGTATTGAGTTAAAGCACCACTTACCGGGTGTCGGCAAAAATTTCCACGACCATCCTGACTTTATCTTTGGTTATAGTGTAAAGGAGTATCAAGGAACCTTTGGTATTTCAATTCCCGGCTCGATGGATATGCTGAAACAAATTGGCCGTTACCGTAAAGAACGTCGTGGCATGATTGCTTCAAATTTTGCTGAGTGTGGCGGCTTTTTAAAGACTTCACCAGAGCTGGAAATTCCGAACTTACAATTACATTTTGTTGTGGCACTTGTCGATGATCATGCACGTAAGTTCCATGCCAGTCATGGCTTGTCTTGCCATGTATGTCTGTTGAATCCACGTAGTCGCGGTACAATTAAAATCAGTGGTTCAAGTATTCATGATCCATTATTAATTGATCCAAATTTTTTAGGCGATGATCAGGATGTTGAAGATTTAGTCCAAGGTTTTAAAATTACTCAGCAATTGATGTTATCACCTGCCTTAGCGGGTCATTACAAGCAAGATCTATTTACCTCATTGGTCAAAACGGATGATGATATTCGTGCCATATTACGTCAGCGGGTAGATACGGTTTATCATCCTGTTGGTAGCTGTAAGATGGGCATCGATGAAATGGCTGTCGTTGATCCAGAGCTGAAAGTGTATGGTATTCAGAACTTACGTGTAGTGGATGCATCGATTATGCCGTCTGTGGTTAATGGCAATACTAATGCACCAACCGTGATGATTGCCGAAAAAGCAGTGGATATGATTCGTCAAGCGCAGCAGCAATCTAAGGTTGCTTAATATTTTTCTGATTTAAATAATAAAAAAACCACCGATGTCGGTGGTTTTTTAAATTTTCAAAATAGATTAATTGATCTTTTTGAAAATGAAGTCATTAATTTTATGACCTGCCTCAATACCACGACGTTCAAATTTGGTTTGTGGACGCCATTCAGGACGAGGGTAGCTATTGCCTTTACCCGCAAGATTCTCTAAACGCGGACGGTTGTCCAATACGTCTAACATCCATTCAGCATACGGTTCCCAGTCTGTTGCAGCATGGAAAGTACCGCCCATTTCCAATTTTTCTTCAACTAACGGCATGCGGTCATGTGAAACGAAACGGCGTTTGAAATGACGTTTTTTCTGCCATGGGTCAGGGAAATACAATTGAACGGTATTAATACTGTTGTCTGGCATTTCACGCAGCACTTGAATGGCATCTGCATCCAACACACGTAGGTTAGTTAAGCCTGCTAGACCTGCTTCATATACACACTGTGCAATACCTGGTACGTGTACTTCAATGCCGACAAAGTTACGTTCAGGATTTGCTTTTGCCATCAGTACCAATGAACGGCCCATACCAAAACCAATTTCGACAGTCAGAGGACGCTCAGGGTGTTCAAAGTGTTGACGTAGATCACCAACAGGGTAATCTAAAATTAAATGGCCATGTTGTTCCAATGCAGTACGTTGAGATGTATTGAGTGGAGTTGAACGACGCATAAACGTTACGATTTCACGGTGTTCGTTTAGGTTATCCAGTTCTACGGCTTGCTGGTCTAATTGATCGTTCGACATAACTTTGGCAAATGTAAAAAATTCGAATGCGGTATTTTAAGTCCTGAGTCTGACAAGTCAAATTTTTTCAGGAAAAAAGCGACTCTAAGGTACTGCTAAAGCAAGTGCTAGGATTCAGATTAGAGTTTATTTTCGGCTTGATCATCAAGCATTGGTAAAATGATTTTTACGCGTGTATGACCCGGTTTTGAATCAATATGAAACTCACCATCTATTCTTGCAATACGTGTACGCATGCTATGTAATCCCACATGTAGGCCTTGATCGACTTCAGATGGATCAAAACCGATCCCATTGTCTTCAATTTGCAAAATCAATAGATCGTCTAGTTCACTCAGGGAAACAGTGACTTTATTGGCCTGGCTATGTTTTAAGATGTTGGTGAGGGTTTCTTCGGCAACACGTGTCAATGTTAAACATTGTGCGGCATTCGGGCTATTAATCCATGTTGGTGCAAAGCTCCAATTTGATTGGATTTCTAATTCCTCAAATAATTGTACAAAACGATGTCGAATCGGTGCAGCCCATTCAATAGGTGTGTCAGGCGCTTTTACACCGATGCTTGAGCCTGAGTCGATGACTTGTCGAAGGTCATTTCGAAAGAGTTTCAGCATCGACATAATTTGTGGTTTCTCAACCTTGTCATTTTGTTCGAGCAACAACATTGAACGGACAATCGAACCGCCCAAACCATCATGTAGGTCATGGGAAAGATGAATGCGCTCTTGTAGTCGAACATTTTCAATAGCAAGTTGATGTTGTTTTTCTAAAGATTCGGTCAGTTCGGTTTTAGCCCGAGATACGTTTTCCGATAAAGTTTTATTAAAACGATCAATTTGGCGTGCATTACGAGCTAAACGTAAACCTAAAATTGCCCCTAAAGACAGCGTGGTGAAAGGGCCTGTATACGGTGATAGCGGGCGACCTTCCATAGAAATCACAAAATGCGCATCGTGAAAAGCAATTGGGATAAAGAGTAAATATACAGCAGCCATTAAGTAACTTTCAGGCTGTTTAGATTGATAAGCCAAAAAGGGGAAGCTAATACATTTTGCTAAAAAGATCAGCACCGCAACACCGAAAAAGATTTGAATGACAGTATTCAGTTGTGTGAGCGGTATGAAGCTTAGACACACGAGTGCGACTGTGAAAAATGCCCAAAGTGCTTTTTCTAGGCGCGGGAAACTACGATCCACAAATGACCATAGCGCTAAACAACCCGATACAGTATAAAAGCAAAAAATAATATTCTGAATTCTGTCTAATACTGTAGTTGAAAACGGTAATGGGCCTGTTAATAAAAAGCAGATGCTATAAAAAATCCAGAAAAAATTGGTTATTGCAAACCATAAAAAACTGCGTTCCTTACGATTGGTCAGCCAAGCGAGAAAATAGAAAATACCAACCACGAAGCTAATCATGGCGTTAAATTCAATTAGGGTTCTTTTTTCAAGTAGCCAACTTTTGTAGATAGGCAATACACTTTGATTTGTACCTAGACTGATTTGCCCCAGTCCAGATTTTTGCGTCAAGCTACCGTAGACCTGTACCCATATGACATTTCTACCTTCATTTAAACTTGACGGGGCAATGCTCCATTGGCGTGGGACATATTGGCTACGAGATGCAGGCTCATGTACAGATAAATCACTCCATAGCAATGAATCATTAATATAAATCTTGCCACTTTGAGTAATGCTTTCGAGCGCAAAAGAAATGGGTGCTTGGACGGATGTTGTACAGTGATAATTAAAATCAATTTTGTACCAAGCATTGCCATGAAAATCTGGCCAGCGTGAGCTCCACTGGTCGGGAAATTGTTGTATGTTAAGCCAGCCTGCGGTGGGACGTAGTTGAGGATTTAATTGGTTGCCTTGTGCAACCTGAATAGATTTGATATTTGCTGTACAGCTTGGGGTGTTTTGTAGGCTTGCATTGACTGCTGAGCAAAAAAATAAGTTGATAAATACTACGATGCTATAAATGATGAGCACATTGAGATATTTTTGGACTGGATCAAATACAAATCCTTGTCTCATTATTCCGCCTTTCCCCTAAGTTCTAAATCATTTAAAAGAAATGCGGAAGTAAATGAATCAAAACTAAAAATATATTTTAATATTCTGTCATTGTATTTTTTATAAACATAAGATTCAATAAAATTTATAATTTTCATTGAATTAGTAGATGATTGTTCATTTGAATGTGGTTGAAAACACATAATATTGCCGCCTCACTTGGGCGGCAAATTAAGCTAAATGGAATTTCAAAATGACCAAGCGTAGGCTTAATTATTGATTCGATCAATTAAGGTTGCGCTGGCTTCATTGAGACCAAGTAACTGCGTTTTGATGCCTTTTGCTTCAAATTTCTCCACCACACTATTTAGCATATTTACCGAGGTAATATCCCAAATGTGTGCATTTGACAAGTCAATTTCCACCGATTGAATGTGCTCATTAAAGTTAAAAAATTGGTAAAAACGATCTGAACTACTAAAGAAAATTTGACCACTGACTTGGTAGCGACGTTGATGATTATGTAAAGTTGAAGTGACTTTTACTGAGCTTTCTAATTGATTAATGATAAATAGCGCTGAAAGTAAAACGCCAACAAATACGCCAAGTGCTAAGTTATGTGTCAGCAAAACGACAATAACTACAGCAATCATCACAATGTTAAAAGAGATTGGGTGTTTGCTAAATTGCTTGACTGACCCCCATTGGAACGTCGTCAATGAAACCATAATCATAATTGCGACCAAAGCTGCCATTGGCACATAAGCCAGCCAATCTTTTAGGAAGACAACCAAACAGAGTAGGAAAACACCTGCGATTAAGGTCGATAGGCGTGTACGCGCACCAGAAGTTACATTAATAATAGATTGACCAATCATGGCACAACCGGCCATACCGCCCATAAATCCGCTAACAATATTTGCCATCCCTTGGCCACGGCATTCTTGATGGCGATCTGCTTCAGTATGGGTGATTTCATTAATCACCGTTGTGGTCATCATGGTTTCAAGTAAACCGACAGTCGCTAACGTCATGGAATACGGGAAAATAATCGTCAGTGTTTCTATATTGAATGGAATATTCGGAATTAAGAAAATAGGTAAGGTATCAGGTAACTGCCCTAAATCACTGACGGTGCGCATATCTGAACCTAAAAATAGCGCCAAGCAACTTAAAACAATAATACAAACGAGAGGGGATGGAATTGCTTTACCAAGTTTAGGAATATAGGGAAATAAGTAAATCACAGCTAAGCCAAGCAGCATGAATAGATAACCCGTACTATCCATTTTGGAAATTTCAGGTATTTGAGCAACAAAGATTAAAATCGCCAGTGCATTTAAGAAACCGTAGACCACTGCCTGAGAGACAAAGCGCATTAACTTTGCAACTTTAAAATAGCCAGCAATAATTTGGATGATCCCTGTAAGCACAGTCGCTGCTAATAAATATTGTAAGCCATGTTCTTTGACTAAGGTAATCATCAGCAGTGCCATTGCGCCTGTCGCCGCTGAAATCATGGCAGGGCGACCACCAAAAAATGCGATACTGACAGCAATACAAAAAGATGCATATAGTCCGACTTGTGGATCAACACCTGCAATCGCTGAAAACGCTATTGATTCTGGAATGAGTGCTAAACCAACCACTAAACCGGCCAGTACATCGCTACGAATATTAGAAAACCATTGATCTTTTTTGAGTTGCAGCACTGTATATTTTCATCAAACTTTAAACAGGGCTATGTTAAAACAACTGAATAAAAAAATGCATAACAGTTTGACTTGAAAATTCTATAGATATGGACAATAGTCAATGAGTATATGTGTTTCAGCATTTACGCTTTTTTGCAATTTACAGGTTTGATCACTTGAAAGTTTGTCAGAAGCGATTTAAAACAGTTAATAGTTTATAACAAGGATCAGATATGAAGCTTTATTATTCGCCAGGTGCATGTTCATTGGCTGCCCATATAATTTTAAATGAAATTAACGTAGATTTTGATTTGGTTCGTGTTGACCTTATAACCCATAAAACAGAAAAAGGATTAGATTATTACGAGATTAATCCAAAAGGATATGTTCCAGCTTTAGAAATTAATCCAGGTTTGATACTGACTGAAAACGTAGCGATTCTACCGTTCTTGGCACAACATGATCCTAAACAAGACTTAATTCCACCATCAGGCTTAGGTCGTGCAAAAGTATTGGAGTGGTTAGGTTATCTGAATTCTGAATTGCATGATGCCTATGCAGTATTCTTTGGTGCGCCATTAGATGCTGTAGCAAAAGAAAAAGCCTATGCTGAAATTGACCGTTTATTGAGTTATATCGATAAAGCGATTGGCGAGTCAGATAATGATTATTTGGTTGATGATAACTTTGGTCCGGCAGATGCCTACCTTTTTGTACTTACAAATTGGTCAAATGGCATTGAGCACGATTTAACACCGTATAAAAATATTATTGCGATTCGTAATAAAGTTGCTGAGCGTCAATCGGTACAAATTGCAATGCGAGATGAAGGCTTGATTCCTTAAAATATCTTTAGTTATTTATAAAAACGCCTCATTGTGAGGCGTTTTTTGCTGATCTATAAAAGTTTTAGTATTCAAACTGTGTATAAAAGTCATCAAAGTTAATATTATTTAAGGTCAATGTTTGGGGCGTTTTAAAGCTCGTCCATTTAATTTGGGTTTTACTTTCTTCAAAGGTGTTGCCACCCAGTATTTCCTTGCGTTTATGGGTTAGAAAATTATAGCTCTTAGACGTTTCTTCTCCTGAAGCGCGATGAAAACTGCTGTAATCAAATCCAATCAATTCAAAGCGCTTATTTTGCCATCTAAAGGTATAGCTGTGACGTGGCCATTCCCAGCCACCACAGGCCATAAAGTAGCTGAAATGTACCTTTAAAATTCCTTTAGAAATTTTAAGCTTATCCGCTTCAGCCAGTGGGTCGAGCAAACATGAGTTGGCTTGTTCAGCAACAGGAATACTATTGTTTTCTGCAACTCGTTGGTAACCCTGAGCAGTTTTAAAGAATACTAAAAATTTTCGCGGATTGTCATGAATGACCTCGCCACCTTCATCTTTTGTAACGATATCAACTTTCTGCTTCTCAACAATCATTGCTATATCTTGCAGCTGATCTTTATTTAAGTCACCAGTTGCTGCCATTAAGATGTCCCAACCTTTTGGCGCGAGTAATCTGGCCTGGGCTGGAATTTGGGCATGTAGGTAACATGGAAGTACCAAAAGGGGAAAGGTGTAAATGAGTTTGGGAATTTTCATTATTATCGTCAAAAAAAGGACTCGTTTGAGTCCTCTTTATAGCGTGAATCAGGGCTTATTTAAAGAAGTATCCTGTTTCAGGTGAGCTCGCATTGGCCATACGTTTACGTGGCATACGACCAGCAAGGAACGCTTCACGACCAGCTTCAACGGCTTTTTTCATAGCTGAAGCCATCAATATTGGATTTTGTGCAGCCGCAATCGCTGTATTCATTAATACACCGTCGCAGCCCAATTCCATTGCTATAGCTGCATCGCTTGCTGTACCAACACCAGCATCAACCAATACTGGCACTTTAGCGTTTTCTTTAATAATTGAAATGGTGTGTGGGTTGAGAATACCAAGACCAGAACCAATTAAACTACCTAAAGGCATAATCGCAACACAGCCCATACTTTCAAGCTCTTGTGCCACGATTGGATCATCAGAGGTATACACCATTATCTCGAAACCATCATCTATTAAAGTACGTGCTGCTTTCAACGTTTCGGTAATATTCGGGTAGAGGGTTTTTTCATCACCCAATACTTCTAATTTGACCAAGTTGTGACCATCCAATAATTCACGTGCCATCATGCAGGTGCGTACTGCGCTATTGGCATCAAAGCAACCCGCTGTATTGGGTAAAATGGTGTACTTTTCAGGCGGAATCACAGAAAGCAAGTTAGGCTGATCCGCATGTTGACCAATGTTCACACGTCGAATTGCAACGGTAACAATCTCCGCGCCGCTGGCTTGAATCGCTAAATCTGTTTCATTTAGGTCTTTATATTTACCGGTACCGACCAATAAACGTGAGTTAAAAGTTCGTGAACCTATAATTAAAGGTGTGTCTTCCATGGGAGCTCCATTTTAGCCGCCGCCAACGGCATGAATAATTTCAATATGATCTTGCTCAGCAATTAGTGTTTGTTCCAATTTGCTTTTTGAGATGATCATTTCATTTTTTTCGACAGCGAAACGTTTACCCTCTAGTTGCAATTGTTGAATCAATTGCAACAGGTTTATACAGTCAGTTTGAGTTGCTTCGCCGTTTAAAAATATTTGCATTTGTGCTGATTTCCATTCGTTCTAGGCAAATTTGAAGATTGAGTCTGTTTTGTTCGCTTCAGTACTCTTTATTCGTTTATCTTGCAAATTTAAACGCATTCCATGCGAGGATGACCCAACCTGCAATCATCAGTGCACCGCCAATTGGGGTGATTGCACCTAAACCACGCGGTAAGCCAAGCGCCATGATATATAGTGAGCCACAGAAAAACAAAATACCAATTTGGATAAGAAGGAAGCTGGCTTTGATCGGAATTTGCGGAATCACTTTCGCAATAATTGCAAGTGCAAGTAAACCGAGGGCGTGATAGAAAAAATAGTCGGTTGCGGTTTGCCACCAAGCAAGTTGAGCTTCACTGGCACGTGCTTTTAATCCATGTGCGCCAAAAGCACCAAGCATGACTGCAAAAGCTAAATTGAGTGCGGAGATTGCCATCCACATGTGCATTCACCCTAACAAATTTTGCGCACAACCATAGCATATTTTTGAACGTAATTTAAGTAAAACGACCCAATCTTTATTTTGATTTAAACCAAAAAAAAAGAGCATTTAGATGCTCTTTTTTCATGGATATTAGACCGAATTCAGTCATTAATTTGATGACATTGCGACTTTGATTTTCTCCATCGCATTTTTTTCTAACTGACGAATACGTTCTGCAGAGACATTATATTCAGCTGCAAGTTCATGTAGCGTTGATTTTTCATCATCTAGCCAACGACGCTGCAAAATATTACGAGAACGATCATCGAGTTGATCCATCGCATCATGCAAAGCAGTGCTACTTTGTTCTTCGTAATCTTCTTCTTCAGCCAAGCGAGCAGGGTCGTAGCGGTTATCTTCTAAATATAGCGCTGGGGCAACATGCGTTGAACCTTCGTCATCGTCATCACCTTGTGCTTCGAAGGCTGCATCGTATGCTGTTAAACGACCTTCCATTTCGAGCACTTGTGCTGCAGTCACATTTAAGTCATTGGCGATTGACTCAGCTTCAGCCATGGTGAGCTTTTTAGACGATTTTTTTAAGCTACGTAAATTAAAGAATAATTTTCGCTGCGCTTTGGTAGTTGCAATTTTAACAATACGCCAGTTACGAATCACATATTCGTGAATCTCTGCCTTAATCCAATGCACTGCAAAAGAAACAAGGCGAACACCCATAGTAGGGTCAAAGCGTTTTACTGCTTTCATTAAGCCCAAGTTACCTTCTTGAATCAGGTCGCCTTGTGGCAGGCCATAGCCTGCATAGCTACGCGCAATATGTACAACAAAACGCAAGTGCGACATTACCAACATTTTGGCAGCATCTAAATCTTGGTCGTAGTAATAACGTTCGGCCAGCTCTTTTTCTTGTTCGGCCGTTAAAATAGGAATTTGGTTAACAGTACTAATATAAGCACCGAGATTCACCCCGGGTGCCGATAATGACAGGGGCATCAATTGATTGCTGCTGTCACTCATATCTTCTCCTTGAGAAATAATAAAGGCTATGCCCAATAATTAAGATTTATCTTAATCCAATATTTCGCTAAATAATGGAAAATTGGGTATAGAAATGTAAAGTTTTATGCAAATGTGAAGCAATTAAGTTTATACGAAACTTTTTAAGATTCAATTAAGTAATGAAATTCAGACTCTGAAATTTTACTCAATTGAAAGTCTAACTGATGAATTTGACAGTATCGTGATACATCTTGTTGACTATGTGGGTCAGATGACTTCAAAAGCAAAGAATGTCCAGAACTATTCTTTAATGCTTTTTTTAACATCAATAAAGGCATTGGGCAGGGTTTACCCATTGCATCAACAGTGAGCACTGTCTTTTTACCATCATTCACAGCTGAACTTCATCGCATTTACATATGAAATGAAATATTAGCAAATACAGTGCCAAATCCCAACTATAAAAAGGCGAAAAGTCTTAGCCATTCATTGTTGAAAAGTATGTGAAAAAATAAGCTTATTGATAAGGAATTTAGCGCAAAAAAACCTATTATTTGCGTTTAACCCATGTTAAGCTCGTTGCGTTATTAAGATTTATGAGGGCTGTGAAGCCGCGTTTTTCTTGATATATTTGGATGTAACCGGGATTTTGTTGATAGTTTTACAGAATGATTACAAGCTTAGAAATAAAAATATTTTTTAACCTTGTTTGGTCTGCTGTTTGCAACACCGGGTGGTCCTTCTTTTTTAAATACGATAAGGATTAACTTATGACAGCTCGTGAACAAGGCGTTGTTAAATGGTTCAACGACACTAAAGGCTTTGGCTTTATTCAACGTAACGGCGGCGACGACGTATTCGTTCATTTCCGCGCAATTATGGGCGAAGGCCACCGTTCACTTCGTGACGGCCAACGCGTAGAATTCAGCGTTGTTAAAGGTCAAAAAGGCTTCCAAGCTGAAGAAGTACAACCTTTAGACTAATCGTCTGAATGTACTCAAAAACGCTCCAATGTAAATTGGGGCGTTTTTTGTTTATAATGCTTCAGCAATTTTGTGATTATTCAATTAGGGCACATCTATATGTCATCAGGTTTTGAAACCTTAAATTTACATCCGAACCTTAAAAAAGCCATTGATGCTTTAGGTTTTAAGGATATGACGCCTATTCAGCAAAAGGTTTTAAAATTTACATTGGCTGGACATGACGCTATTGGTCGTGCTCAAACTGGTACTGGGAAGACTGCGGCTTTCTTGGTCAGTGTGATCAATGACTTGTTGAATAATCCAATTAAAGAACAGCGTTATCGTGGTGAACCGCGTGCATTGATTCTTGCACCAACGCGCGAACTTGCTTTGCAAATTGAAAGTGATGCAAAAGAATTAGTGAAATACACTGATTTGAATGTCATGACTTTGCTCGGTGGGGTAGATTTTGATAAGCAAAAAAATCTTTTAAATCGTAATTTTGTCGACATTATGGTGGCGACACCGGGTCGCTTGATTGATTTTGTTGAACAAAAAGAAGTTTGGCTAGATCAAATAGAATTTTTAGTGATTGATGAAGCTGACCGTTTATTAGATATGGGCTTTATCCCATCTGTAAAACGTATCGTGCGCTTTTCACCACGTAAAGAACAACGACAAACTTTGATGTTCTCTGCAACATTTAGTTATGACGTTTTAAATTTGGCACAGCAATGGTTGTTTGAACCAGTGACTGTTGAAATTGAACCTGAGAAAAAAACCAATGCCGACGTAGAACAACGTGTCTACATGGTGGCAAAATCTGACAAATATAAATTGTTAGAAGAAATTTTACGTGTAGAGCCGATTGAAAAAGTAATGATCTTTGCCAATCGACGTGATCAAGTACGTAAGTTGTATGATCATCTTAAAAGAGATGGTTATAAAGTGGTGATGTTGTCTGGTGAAATCGCGCAAGACAAACGCCTAAAAATGTTGGATCAATTTAAAAATGGTCAACATAATATTATGATTGCGACTGACGTTGCTGGGCGTGGTATTCATGTGGATGGCGTTTCACACGTGGTGAACTTCACATTACCTGAACAGTCAGATGATTATGTACATCGTATTGGTCGTACCGGTCGTGCAGGTACTCGCGGTGTGAGTATTAGCTTTTTGTCAGAAGATGATGCGTTCTCTTTGCCAGAAATTGAAAAAGCCATTGGTCAAAAATTACCTTTAACCCGCTTGGAAGGTTATTGCTAATTAAAAGCAGAATGCCAGTTAAAAAAAGCCACTCAATTGAGTGGCTTTTTTATGGATGAGTCATATTTACCGTCACCATAGTTTAGTATTACTTCGCCTGACAAGTAAAAGTTAAAACAGTTTGATAGTCGTCATCTTTACTGATGCTACCGCTGTTACCAGTAATGGTACCAAGTACGCCAGCAGCCGCTTGAATCATTTGTCCAGTTTTTTCATCGACGACACCTTTTAATACGCCGTTGTATTCTTGTTTTTCGTCAACAACGATAGGTGAAGCATTTTTACCACAAGTACTATTAGCCGCAGCAATTGCGTTATTTTTAGCAGCAATACTGGTTTTTCCTACGGCTGTTACTTCGTATTGATTATTTGGTTTTTGTACGGCAAGTGTTTTAGTTGGTGTGCTTGTACATGCTGTCATTAATATTGCAGCTGAAAGTGCAGTAACTACAGCATAAGTTTTTTTCATTACTTTCATGGTATACCCCGTAACAGAAATAATTTAAATCATTTGATCATAAAAATGCTTATACAACAGGGATGTGCTGTACAGATTATGCAGTTTTTTTATAGTGAATCTGTGAATGAGGCTTCTAGCAAAGAGATCTGTGAGTCAACAGTAGAAACATTCTAGAGTAAGTGCTTGAGAATATGCTAATCTTGAGCAAAAGTTTTTAAGTACAGTAGATAGATGTCAATTCTAAAATCAGCAGTTGATTCAGTTCATCAAAATATTCATCAGCGTCAGTCAATTGGTCATTTAATTGAGCCTGCGCCGAATGCTGAACAATTGGAACAAGCATTTCAAGCGGCGCTTACTGCGCCTGACCATCACCGTTTAAAGCCAACACGTTTTGTTGTTATTCCTGAAACTGAACGTGAATCATTTGGTGAGCTTTTATCACAGGCTTTAGCGGATACTGGGCAAACAGAAGAAGCACAATTAGAACGTGTAAAACACCATCCATTTCGTGCACCTTTACTTGTTTTAGCACTTACAAAATTACAAGATCATCCCAAAGTACCGCATTTTGAACAAATTTTAAGTTCTGGTGCAGCTGTACAAAACTTCCTTCTTTCGCTACAAGTACAAGGTTTTTCAACAATGTGGCGTAGTGGTGCTGTCGTTGAATCTAAACTTTTTAAGCAAGCCTTAGGTCTTACTGAAAATGATTTAATTTCAGGCATTATTTATATAGGTACAGCAGTGAAAGCAATTCCTGCACGTGCAGAAATAAATTCAGCGGATTTTGTCAGCCATTGGCATAAATGAAATAGATAGAAATACGTAATTAGGATAAAACTAAAATGTCAGAACTTGATTTCGCAAGCCTAGTGAGCCCTGTATCAGTTGATCAAAAAACAGCACTACGTGTGACGGTTTTGGGTGGAGGGAGCTTTGGTACGGCAATGGCAAATACTGCTGTACGTAATGGTTGCGATACCATGATTTGGATTCGTGATGAAGCAGTTGCAGCTGATATTAATGCAACTCATATTAATAAGCGTTATTTACCTGATTTTCAACTTGAAGCAGGTTTGGTGGCTGTTTCTGATTTAGAGCAGGCTGTATGTAATCGCGATATTATTTTAGTGGCTATTCCGAGCCATTCTTTTCGTAGTGTGTTGCAACAAATTAAACCCTTTATAACCTCGCAAGCTGTGGTGTCGTTAACCAAAGGTATTGAAGCCAATACTTTTAGTTTTATGAGCGATATTATTCGTGAAGAATTACCAGAAGTTCCCTACGGTGTGCTGTCAGGGCCAAACCTAGCGAAAGAAATCGTGGCTGGACAACCTGCAGGGACTGTAATTGCCAGCCAATCAGAGCTAGTGCGTTATGCAGTTCAGCAAGCTTTACACAGTGCATTATTCCGTGTTTTTGCCAGTGATGATGTGCATGGTGTAGAACTTGGTGGTGCTTTAAAGAATATTTATGCGGTCGCGATGGGTTTGGCTGCGGCATATGGTGTCGGTGAGAACACTAAAAGTATGATTCTAACCCGTGCTTTAGCTGAAATGAGTCGCTTTGCCGTTAAGTTAGGAGCTAATCCATTAACCTTCCTCGGTTTGTCGGGGGTTGGTGATTTATTTGCAACCTGTAGTAGCCCATTGAGTCGAAACTATCAAGTTGGTTTTGCGTTAGGAAGTGGTAAATCATTAGAGCAGGCAACCACTGAGTTAGGACAAACAGCGGAAGGTATTAATACGATTGTTCAAGTGCGAGCACGTTCTGAAGAGCTTGATGTATATATGCCAATTACGAGTGCTTTATATGAAGTTATTTTTGAAGGTGCACCTGCAATAAATATCGCACTTTCACTTATGAAAAATGGGCATCGTAGTGATGTGGAATTTGTACTGCCGCATCAGCAGGTTTAAACGCTCGAAGTTTTGTGAATAATCATAGCTTTGTCATACATGCTATATATAATATGCTGGATAGAATAGGGACATTTTATGCAACTCACTTTAGTAAGACATGGCGAAGCTGCGCCACCTATCATGGGAAATGATATCAAACGCCCATTAACAGAACGTGGTATTGCACAAGCAGAGCAAACAGCACAGTACTTGAAAGATTTGATTCATCCGGAGGTTTTTGTGGTGAGTCCTTTACTTAGAGCACAGCAAACGCTTTCGTACTTGCAAAAGTATTTCCCAAACGTTCCTGTGGTGGTGTGTAATGCCATTAAACCAGAAGATGATGCAAAAATTGCGGTGGAGTGGTTGTCTCATTTACCGTATGAGTCTATTGTTGTGGTGTGTCACATGAACGTTGTTGCGCATATTGCATCATTATTGGTATCGGAATTCTTTAATCCGTATTCCCTTGCTGAAGCCCGAATTTATGATCAGGCAGTTATTGCGCCAGGTTTATCAACACAAATTAAATCGTTTATACCATCTATATAAAAACCAATTAAAACGGCAGAAAATAATCAATGTTGTATTTATGGATGCCAGAAGCCAATGGGGTTTGGCAATGGTCTGAGGGTGATTTTTGGAAACAGTCATCCACCCTTGAACAACTTATTCGAGAAATTCAGCCACACGCTGGAAAGGAAGCTGTTGTATTCTTTCCAAGTCGTGATGTGCAACTGATTCAGCAAAATTTTCCAAAAGCACAATATAAAAAGCTGGGGCCAGAAGGGGTTAAGTATCTTTTAGAAGAATTTGTCATCCTGCCTTTGGACGCGATGAAAATTTTGCATCACTTTCAAAACCCAGATCAGTTAACGGTAATGGGTATTGCAAATTCTGCTGTTGAAACCATGCAACATGCTTTGACGCTGATACCTGTTAAGGTTGTTTCTTTATTACCAGATTTTTTGGTGTTGCCAGTACCAGAACTTGGACAGCATACTTTGGCTAATGTGGGTGGCCATTTGCTGGTTCGTGAATCGGAGTATGTGGGGCAGTCGATTGATGATTTGGCGTTGTATCTCGATTATCAAAGTATACAACCGAAATATAAAATTTCTAATTTGACGGCAGATCAAACTCATTGTTTAGAAGCAAGTATCACACATGATCAACTCGAATCTTTTCATTATGAATTGCCGGTTTTAAAAAAGCCGAAACAACATCCTTGGAATGTATTGCCCAAAGCTAAGTCCAATAGTGGTGTGTCTGGTTATTGGAAAGCATGTGCAGCTGTATTGGTTGCTGCGATAATTACACAATTTAGCTATGATGCTTTACGTTGGTATCAGTATAAAAAAGTAGCTAATGTTACGGCAAATCAAGCTTTGGACCAATTTAAATATTGGTTTGGTCAATCATATCCTGTAACTGAACAAACTTTAAAAAGCCAATTTGAAGCCCAATTACGTCAAAGCCAAACGGGTAATGCTCAGGCTTTAGCGGTATTGAGCCGAGTTGGCCCCGTTTTAATGCAAAATCAGGTTGTGGCCAGTCGTGTGAGTTATGAGGCTTCAATAATGAATATGGAATTGAAAGCCAATTCATCGGAAGTCCTGCAAAATTTAAGTAATCAACTTAAACAGCAAGGTTTTAAAGTCGAATTAGGCAATATTCAGCCGAGTACTAACGGTGTAATCGGATTGGTGAAAGTACAATAAGGACAAAAATGGAACAGTTTCAGCAGCGCATAGACCTGCAAATTGAACGCATGACGGATTATTTAGATCGTTTAAGCATGCGTGAGCGTGTGATGGTCATCTTTACCACAATATTTGTTTTGGTGGCTGCCATTGGTGCTGCTTTATTTTATATGAATAAAGCCGCCAACTTTCAGCAAAAAAGAGTCAATGATTTAAAAGACACTGTGGTATGGATGCAAAGTAATGCAGTGACCATGAAGCCAGCAGGGGATGGTCAACTAAGCGCATCGGAAAAAGTACAGCGCGTTTCTCAGCAGCAAGGTTTGTCTGTTGCATCACAACAAATGGGTGATCAGATTCAAATTGCGGTGATGCATGAAAATTATGCAGTATTGGCAAATTTTCTTACACAATTGGTTCAAATGGGCTTAAGTGTTGAAAAGATGGAATTTAGTTCTGAAGCTGGACAGATTAAATTAACAGCGACTGTACAATAATCGGTAAAAATAAAGATCTGCTAAGCATGGTGTTTTTGTGATGCTATGCCTATAATATGCCGACTTAAAAAGCAGTAGACTTTTATAGATATGTTGTATTCTCTAGCCCGCCCTTTGTTGTTTAGTTTAGCACCAGAGCGTGCACATGAGCTGACATTGTCACTGTTGAAATCCTCTCACAAGATAGGAATGATGCGCCAAAACATCGCATCTAAACCAGTGACATGTATGGGAATTCAATTTCCAAACCCAGTGGGTTTAGCAGCCGGTCTTGATAAAAACGGTGCATATATTGATGCATTGGCGAGCCAAGGTTTTGGCTTTATTGAAATTGGTACGATCACACCTCTTCCTCAATCAGGTAATCCTGAACCGCGTTTATTCCGTTTACCGAAAGCAAAAGCTATTATTAACCGTATGGGTTTCAATAATGATGGCGTGGATAAACTGATTGAAAATGTAAAAGCTGCGAAATTCAAAGGTATTTTGGGTATCAATATTGGTAAAAATGCAGTGACTCCAGTGGAGAAAGCTGTTGATGATTATCTGATTTGTCTAGAAAAAGTTTACAATTACGCTTCTTATATTACTGTTAATATCTCTTCTCCTAATACAAAGAACCTTCGTAGCTTACAAAGTGGCGATGCTTTGACTGAACTGTTAGAAACTTTGAAAAAGCGTCAGCTTGAATTGGCTGATGAAAATCAACATTATGTGCCATTGGTACTTAAAGTTGCTCCAGATCTTGAACCTGAAGATATTCAATTTATTGCACAGCAATTGTTAACCTTTAAAATAGATGGTTTGATTGTGACCAATACCACATTGTCACGTGAAGGCGTTGAAGGCCTACCATTTGGTGATGAGGCGGGTGGTTTATCTGGAGCACCTGTATTTGAAAAAAGTACCGCATGTCTCGCTGCCTTTGCAAAAGTATTAAATGGTCGCATTCCATTGATTGGTGTGGGTGGTATTTTGTCGGGTGCAGATGCAGTGGCGAAACAAAAAGCAGGTGCAAGCCTTGTACAAGTGTATAGTGGCCTCATATATACAGGTCCAACACTTGTAAAAGATTGCGTAGACGCACTTTAAAGATCATGAATACCATTGATATCTTTATACTGATTATTTTGCTCATTGGAGGGCTGAACGGTTTGCGACAAGGATTTATTAAAGCCTTTGCGAACTTCGTTGGATGGATTCTTGCACTTGTTATTGCAGCAAAGTATGCAACCGTCCTTGCACCTTCGATGGTTTCACTCAGTACAGATCCAGTGGTTCAAAAAATTGCTGCGTTTGCATTTATCGTGCTGTTGATTGTGGTCATGACATGGGTTGCGACCTGGCTGTTAAATAGTATTCTGAAAACACTTAAGCTTGGGCCATTAAATCGCTTAGCTGGTGGTGTGTTTGGGAGCCTAAAAGGGTTGTTGGTAGTGCTCATCACCATGCAAGGCATTGGGCCTTGGGTGGAAAGCTCACCGCACTGGAAACAGTCGAAAATGGTACAGACATTATTGCCGTATGCACCTTGGGCGACTGCCATGTCCAAAGATGCTGCAAATCAAGCCTTACATCATATTAAGTCTGAAGATGCCGAGAAATCTTCTGACTATTCTTCTGAGTCGCAGAACAAGCATGGACGTTCTGGATCAGGCGAGTCAACGAATAATCCTTTTTATTAACCCTAGCTTGTCTGCGAGGTTGCTATGTGTGGAGTAGTTGGTATAGCTGGTAAATCACCTGTTAACCAAATGTTGTTTGATGCGTTAACGATGTTACAACATCGTGGACAGGATGCAGCCGGGATCGTAACTTGTCAGGATGGTCGTTTATTCCTGCGTAAAGATACGGGTATGGTGCGTGATGTGTTCCACACACGTCACATGCGTGCATTACAAGGTAACTATGGTATTGGCCATGTGCGTTACCCAACAGCGGGCTCTTCAAGTAGTGCTGAAGCCCAACCATTCTATGTAAACTCACCTTATGGCATCACGCTTGCGCATAACGGTAACTTAACCAATGCTGCTGAAATTCATGAAGATTTGTTCAAAACTGACTTGCGTCACATGAATACAGATTCAGATTCGGAAGTATTATTAAACGTGTTTGCACATGAATTGCAAAAACGTGCCAAATTGACTCCATCTGCAGATGATATTTTTCATGTCGTTTCACGTGTACATGAGCGCTGTAAAGGTGGTTATGCTGTTGTTGCCATGATTACCGGTCAAGGCTTAGTCGGTTTCCGTGATCCAAATGGTATTCGTCCATTAATTTACGGTTCTCGTGAAACTGAAAATGGTATGGAATATATCATTGCTTCAGAGTCTGTTGCGATTACAGCACTTGGCTTTAAGGTTGAGCGTGATATTGCACCGGGCGAAGCAATCTATATTAGCTCGACGGGCGAAATGCATACGAAGCAATGTGCAGCAGCACCTGAATATCGTCCATGTATCTTTGAGTATGTTTACTTTGCTCGTCCGGATGCAACAATTGATGGTATTTCAGTTTACAAAGCACGTTTGAAAATGGGCGAAAAACTTGCTCAGAAAATTCAACGCGAATGGGGTGAAGAACACGACATTGATGTGGTGATTCCAATTCCTGATACCTCACGTACTTCTGCGCTTGAGCTTGCTAATACCTTGGGTGTGAAGTTCCGTGAAGGCTTTATGAAGAACCGTTATATCGGTCGTACTTTTATTATGCCGGGTCAACAATTACGTAAAAAATCTGTACGTCAAAAGTTGAACCCTGTTGAGCTTGAGTTCCAAGGTAAAAATGTACTACTTGTAGATGACTCAATTGTACGTGGTACAACGTGTAATGAAATTATTCAGATGGCGCGTGATGCTGGTGCAAAAAAAGTATTCTTCGCTTCAGCTGCACCAATGGTGAAATATCCAAACGTGTATGGTATTGATATGCCAGCTAAATCTGAATTGATTGCATCTGAGCGTAGTGTTGAAGAAATTCGTGAAATCATTGGTGCAGACCGTTTAATCTTCCAAGATTTAGAAGATCTTAAATCAGCAGTACGTACAAAGAAAGTGCCAGAGCTACAAGACTTTGACTGTTCTGTATTTGATGGTAAATACGTGGCAGGTGGCATTGATGCAGAATATCTTGCTGCACTAGAGCGTAAACGTAACGATTCTGCAAAGAACGAAAAACCAGCTTATATCGATGTAAACATTGATGCAGCTTCTGTAGATTTAACTGGTGTTCGTGAAGAATAATCTGGTTAAAACATACTGAAAAAGCGGGAATTTCCCGCTTTTTTCATTTATGATGAGCAAACAAAAGACAATGTAAGTTAAGGATATTACATTGAGAAGCGTGGGTTATGATTTTATAAAAAACAAAAATATGTTTTGGCCTGTCACCATGTGCATGGCTGCGGTATTTATGACGGTTGCGATTATTAATGTCATCGTCGGTTTGATTGTGAACTATTACGATTCAACACAATCTGTTTATTGGCATGTATTAAGTCCTTTTTTGATCGCAGCTGTGTTGCTGATCATGTTGATCTCTGTAATCTACGAATTTTATACCTTTCGTTTAGGTGGTTATTCACTTGCAAAGCAATTAGGTGCGCGTCGTTTAAGCTTAATAGAAAGCATTCCTGAAGAAAGTCTCGCTTTGCGTATGACAGAGCAACTTGCTGATACTTTCTTAATTGGAACACCGGCACTTTATGTTTTACCAGATGAAGTGGGGGTAAATGCACTAACCGCAGGGTTTAATCCTAAAGATACATCCATCATTTTAACTTGGGGAGCACTGCAAACCCTAGATGAAATGGAAATGTATGGTTTATTGAGCCATGAATTTAATAAAATTTTATCTGGCGAAGCTGCTGAAAATACACGTTTAAAGATTTTATATAGCGGTTTAACGACCTTTAGTCAGTGGGGAAGTAAGATTGCTAAACGTGGTTTTTATAAAAATGGTCAGGCTCGTGACAATAAATTTGAAACATTGTTTGTCGCAATTGGTGCAGTTATATGGCTAATTGGTAGCTTAGGTGTACTGATTTCACGTTTTATTAAATACATTTCACTTGGTTCGCGGACTTATCGAAATGACCAGAAAACGAAACGCCTAATTCAGAACGATGCCAATATTCAAACCTTACTACGAATTTATGTGCATCACTCGGGTTCACAAATTCACAGTGAATATGCAGAATCTATTTCGCATATGTGCTTTGCCAATGCCTTAAGTCAGCAAAATTGGATGAATATTCATCCAAGTATTGAGCAGCGTATTTTTGAGTTGAATCCCGCATTGATACAAGATTTACAACTGGAAAATTTAAAGAAATTACGCAATCAACCTTTGTTTAACTTATTCCGTTCTTTGGAGGAAGCCAGTCCAGACATCACTACACCGTGGAATTCACCGCAGCCATTACCATTATTGCGTTTATCGCCGATTAGTTTTGCTTTAAAGGATGCGATTAAGCCACTTAATCCTGAAATACGTGATAATTGGCAGCGCCCAGAATTGATTCAACGTGCATTGCAAACTGCAACTGGTTCACGTGAAGTGATGGTGGCAATCCTCATGATTCGTCAGTATCGAGAGTTTATCCCGACTGAAGCTGAAGTGAGTCGCGCGATTGTAGATGCTTTATTGCATCTAGATGGGCGCGTACATATCTCCATTTTCCATGAAGCATGTAAAAACATTGGTTCAATGCCTGCGACTATTTCACGTCAATTCTTGACTAAGCTAGCACGAATTATTCAAGAAGATGGGGAGATTGGATTACTCGATGCTTTGCTGTTAGAAACAGTTAAACATGAGTTGAATCTACTCCCAACTCATACGCCAACGTCTTTGGAAGATGTTAAACCAAGTATCGTACGTTTAATTGATGCTTTATTGCATGTGCAGCAAATCAATAGTGATAATCAGCTCGAAGTTCGCGAAAAAATATTAAGTCGTATTTTAAGTAAAGATGAGCTGGAACATTACCGTGACATTTCGGACGAACCGATTGATTTAGCTGAAATATTGAATGATATTGCGGGACTGTTATTACGTGAGCGATTGAGTATTTTGGGTGTGGCTGAAATATGTTTGTGGAACGATCGAATCATTACGCAAGATGAATTAGACGTATTGCAACTCTTGTATTGGCGAATTGGTTTTGAAGCGGAAGAAATGATTGAGATTATGCAGAAAAAAAATAGTCTTATGATTATTTAAATATTGAATTAAACAGTGGTTATAGGCTTATAAACAAGAAATCGCTAAGCTGGGCTATATTGGGCGACTCATGCAGATGAAATAAGAATTTGTCGCTTGAATGAGTGAAATTAGGGCTAAAATGCTAAACTGAATGATCTATAAAAGTTCAGCAAAGCATCTACATAACCGTTAGAATACCAAACCTGAATAGGGTGATGATGAAAACATGATTGGGCATCAGCGAAGCATAATGGCGGCAATGGGAATCGACCTTTGGGTTCCTCAGGCTGCACCGTGTCAGCAATATAGCCCAAGCATTTGGCGTGATCAGGTCGCGCCTGAAATAGCCTTACAACCCGTTTCAGAAATTATTCTAAAAAACATTCCTCAAATTGATTCACAGTCAGTACAGACCAAACAGGTAAATGAAGTGCCTGTTGAGCCGCAGCACGATGTTGTACCTGTTACAAAACAGCAGGAGGAGCAACGTCCAATATTACAAATAGCGGCATTTAGCCTTGAGGCTATTTGTTTGGAGCACTGTGTAGTTGTGATTGATTCCACTGAGTTGACAGCAGATCAACAGTTACTGTGGGCTAATATACAACGTGCGGTTTCATCGCAATTTTATACATTACAATGGCCATTTGCTTGGGTAAATTTACAGGATGGACGTGGTGCTGCATCATATGTACAGGGTTTTATTGATGCGATAAGTTTGGATAAAAACATCTTATGCCTAGGTGATATTCCTCATTTAGCGCATTCAAAGATTTATCCACTGGCTTCATTACAACAAATGATCGATCAACCTAAATTAAAAAAACGCCTTTGGCAGTTTATGCAAAATAAAATGATTTAAAGGCGGCTTAAAAATCAAAGTTTAGTCAATACACGGGAAAGCAATGCAAAAAAAAGTCGTGGTATTTAGTCAGATAGATTCAGAAATTCTTCAACGTTTAGAACAACAATTTAAAGTCGTTAACATCAATCCAAAATTAGGCGACGTCAATCAGCAAATTTTAGAACACAGTGCCGATGCTGATGCAATGATTGGTGCAGGACGTTTACTCAATTCGAAAAATTTAGCATATGCAAAAAAGTTAAAAGTGATCTCGAGTGTGAGTGTGGGCTATGACAATTATGATTTGAGTTATTTAAATCAGCAGAAAATTTGGTTAACCCATACGCCACATGTTTTGACAGAAACCACAGCAGATTTAGCTTTTAGTCTACTCATGAGTGCTGCACGTCGAATACCTGAATTGGATCAATGGACCAAGCAAGGGCAGTGGTCAAGAACGGTTGGGCCAAGTCAGTTTGGGATGGATATCTTTGGTAAAACCATCGGTATTATCGGTTTAGGTCATATTGGTGCAGCAATTGCACGTCGTGCATTTCATGGCTTTAATATGAACGTTTTATATCATAATCGCCGTGAAAAGATTGAAGTCGCAGAAGCTTTCAGTGCTCAGTTTTGTGCTTTAGATGATTTACTGAAAAAATCAGACTTCGTTGTTGTTGCAGTTGATTTAAACGCAGCATCACAGGCTTTGATAGGTGAGCGTGAGTTGGCACTCATGCAAGCCAATGCTGTTTTGGTGAATATTTCTCGTGGTGCTGTAGTTGATGAAAAAGCTTTAATTCAAGCACTTAAAGATAAGCAAATATTTGCAGCTGGTTTAGATGTATATGAGAAAGAACCGCTGCATAGTTCTGAGCTTTTTCAGCTGAATAACGTAGTTACGTTGCCACATGTGGGTTCGGCTACACATGCGACGCGTAAGCGTATGGCTGAATTGGCATATCAAAATTTAATCGATGCATTGTCTGATAAGCAGCCGCGCTATTTGGTGAATCCTGTATTCGAATAATGAATTAACAACAGATTCTTCCATAATTATACGATTTTCAATGCTATATTTTAGTGGGATTGAATTTATAAAGTGGGCTGTATTTTGAAGAAAATAATACTGGCATGTGGTCTTGGTCTTTGTTCGAGTCTGGCGCAAACGCATTCGGTAGATTTCAATTCAACCCCTCAATTTAATGTGCCAGAAATTGGTAGTGGCATTGGTTTGCTTGATCAGCAGAAAGAGCGCGCGATTGGTGAAAAAGTTTATCGTGAAGTACATCGTCAATTACCTGTGACGCAAAATCCTTGGTTGGAAGATCGCCTACTTGCTGTTTTTACTCATATTCTTAGTCAAACGCAAATTAGTGAGCCTGTTGGTTTGCTGTTGATTAATGATGCCCAAATTAATGCCTTTGCTGTACCGGGTGGCCTATTTGCCTTAAATGCAGGACTAATTAATTCTGCACGAAATATGGATGAGGTGGCAGGGGTGATGGCGCATGAAATTGCACATGTATCACAACGTCATTACAGTCGCTCGCAAGAAGCCTTTAAAGGACAGGGTTTATTGTCACTAGCGGGCATTTTAGTTGGTGCTCTTGTTGCCTCTCAGGCAGACGGAGATGTTGGTGCTGCTGTCATGATGGGGTCGCAAGCGGCATTAATGGATAAGCAGCTCACATATAGTCGTAATCAAGAGCGTGAGGCAGATCGTATTGGTATGCAGTATATGTATCGTGCTGGATATAACCCACAAAGTATGGCTGATTTTTTTGAAGTGATGCATCGCGCGACTAGTCGGGTGAGCTTTTTGCCAGACTTTTGGTTGACTCACCCCTTAACAACTGAGCGGATGAGTGAGGCGCGATTACGTGCCAATCAGCTTCCACCTGTCAAAACAAGTTTACTTGATCAAGATTTTGAAATTTTAAAATGGTATAGCCGTGTACTTTCTGGTCAAGTGACGGAGCAACAGCTAGATGCAATGGTTGCACAAAAGAACTATGCCGCAGAATTGGCGCTAGTAAGTTTACAGGTACAACAAGGTGATTATGCTGCAGCACAAAAAATACTAAATGATGCTAAGCTGCAAAATGCAAATCATGCTTTATTGCTATTGTTACAAACTGATGTTTACTTGGGTCAAAATAAGATTCAAGAGGCATTAACTACGATCCGTAGTCCAGCAGTTGTTATGCCAGAAAATCGCGCGCTGAATTACAAATATGCTGAAGCATTAATACGAAATAAAGAATTTGGACAAGCGCAGATCATTTTGCAGCGTTTCTTACAATCTAATCCACGTGATGTCAGTGGTTGGCGATTGATGTTGCAATTGGCCAATGCGGATAAATCGGGTGCTTATCGCTCTGTAAATGTTTTGCGCTATCGTGCTGAAGTCGAGTATTGGACTGGGCAGGAGGAAAGCGCCATTAAGTCTTTATTGCAAGCTCAGCGTTTGGCTAAAGATTCGAAATCTCTAGAAGCTAAAGTTAAACAGCGCGTTGGTGAAATGCAAAAAGAGCGTATGTTGAAAATATAAAATATTTTTGCGCAAATATAGAATTTAAATTTGATAGATTATGTGGTTGTTCCTTTGTATGTGATTGATTTGGCTTTATTATTGAATTTTTAAGTTGCTCGAGTTTTGGTGCTTTGATTGTTCGGTGATAAACTCATTTTGTTTTATAACTTTAATCCAAAGATGTTGATACATGAAAAAAGTCATTTTAGCATTTTGCTTAATGGGTGTTGTAATGCAGGGTGTGTTTGCTGCAAGTGCTGAACAATATGTATTGTCAGTAAATGACATCAATGAAAAATATAAAAAAGATGTACGTGGATTTTTAGGCAATTTAGATCCACAGCAATCTGGTTTTACTGTGTCACAACAGGCTCAATTTTGTGGCATTGTTGGTACATATGTTAATGATCTTTATCGTGCAGCGGATGAAAATCGAGATTTTTTAGATCGCCAATATCGAAATATGACCAAGCAAGATGTCATTCAGCAAGTGCTTTCATCTCGTGAAATGCAGCTCTTAAAAAAATATAATGTCCAGTGTTCATTAAATTAATACTGTTTTTGTATTGCTATGCTTTGATAATAAAAATGAGAGAATTATGGATCAGCAAGGCGGCCAACTAACGTTAGATCATTTCACTATTGAAAACGACCAGATTGAATTAAAAATATTACAACAGAAAGATGCAGCTGAATTGTATGCTGCTATTCAGGCTTCATTAATTGAGTTGAGAAAATTTCCTGCAAGTTTGATTTGGTCGCTGCAAGAGCCAAATCTTGAAGCATCGCACGCATTTTGTTTATCAAGAATGCAGGCTCTCTTAAATAAAGAAAATTTTGTATATGTTGTTCGAGATCAAGACTGTAAAAATTTTTTAGGTGTGATGGATATTCACGAAATTAATTGGGAGAAAAATTCAGCAGCAGTTGGTTTTTGGGGGAATGCACAGTTTAAGCAACAAGGTTATATGTGTACAGCACTCAAATTATTTGCTGAAACTTTGATGAACCAATGGTCTTTTCAGCGTTTGGAAGCTTTTGTTGATACAGAAAATGTCTTGGCGCGTAAGCTATGTGAAAAAGTAGATTTTAAAATAATAGAAATACAGCAAGGTAAGGTGCAAAATCCAGTTGATGGAAGTATGCGGGATATTTGTCGCTATGTTTTAGAAAAGAAATAAAAACAGTCTTAAAATATAAATATGATGATTGGCTATTTAAGGTCATTCAAAGAACAGAATAAGCAACTTAAATAGACCAAATCAAACAATGGGTGTTGAAAGATTAAGAGAGTTTCGCCTTAATTTTAGCTGAAACTTGTGCAGGATCGGCACGTCCGGCTATGAGCGGACGTAGAGAGTTCATCACCTTACCCATATCTTTCATGCTAGTAGCTTCTTGCGCAGTAATAACTTGCGCAATGATGGAATCAAGTTCTTCCTCAGTCATAGCTTCTGGTAGAAACTGAGACAAAATCTCAATTTCGGCTTGTTCCTTACTAGCTAAATCTTCTCGGCCAGCGCCTGCAAAGGCTTTAACCGATTCTTTTCGTTGTTTGATTTGCTTTTCAATGACCGCAAGAACTTGAGCGTCGTCAAGTTCTTTGCGCTCATCGACTTCAATTTGTTTGATCGCTGCCTGAAGACTACGTATTACCGTTAACTTATCCATTTCTTTAGCACGCATTGTTGCTTTCAAAACGTCAGTAATTTGGTTTTTTAAAGTAGTCATTTATCTTGTCCAGGTAGTCAATCAATCACAAATTAATCTTAGTAAAGGCGTGTAGTACGTACTGATTCGCGCGCCAATTTCTTTTGGTAGCGTTTAACAGCAGCAGCTTTTTTACGTTTACGTTCTTGAGTAGGTTTTTCGTAGAATTCACGTTTACGAACGTCAGCAAGAACACCCGCTTTTTCGCATGAACGTTTGAAACGACGGATAGCTACGTCTACTGGTTCGCCTTCTTTCAATTTAACTTGTGGCATGAAGAATCCTCATTAAGTTATGGATAAGATCGCAGGCGTTATTGCCCTTGATCACAAGTGAAGTGCAATATTTTACTCATTTACATCTCATACCACAAGTCTATAATGGCACAAGCAATAGATTTGATATAGGTTATAGGCAGTTTAATGATCGTTTTAGGCTTAGAAACTTCGTGTGATGAGACTGGACTCGCACTGTATGACAGTGAAAAGGGATTGCTCGGGCAGGTATTGTATAGCCAAATTAAACTGCATGCAGAATATGGCGGTGTTGTGCCAGAATTGGCATCACGTGACCATGTGCGTAAGTTAATTCCATTAATTAAACAATTACTTGAAGAAAGTAGTGTAAACAAATCAGACATTGATGCCATTGCATATACACGTGGTCCAGGTTTGATGGGGGCATTAATGACAGGTGCATTATTTGGCCGCACACTGGCATTTGCTCTGAATAAACCAGCAATTGGCGTGCATCATATGGAAGGTCATATGTTGGCGCCTTTGTTGTCTAAAACTCCACCAGAATTTCCTTTTGTAGCTTTATTGGTATCGGGTGGACACACTCAATTAATGGCTGCTTATGGTATTGGTCAGTATGAATTACTCGGTGAGTCGATTGATGATGCTGCGGGTGAGGCTTTTGATAAAGTCGCAAAAATGATGGGCTTGCCATACCCTGGTGGACCTAATATTTCTAAGCTTGCTGCAAATGGAGATATGAATGCGTTCGAATTTCCACGACCTATGTTGCATCAAGGTTTAGATTTCTCATTCAGTGGTTTAAAAACTGCGGTTTCGGTTCAATTGAAAAAATTGGATGGTGAAAACCGTGATGCAGACGTTGCAGCTTCATTCCAAGAAGCATTGGTTGATACCTTAGTTAAAAAATCAGTGAAAGCGTTAAAACAAACGGGTTTAAAACGTTTGGTGATCGCTGGTGGTGTAAGTGCGAACAGTCGTTTACGTGAACGTTTAGAAGCTGATTTAGCCAAAATTAAAGCATCGGTATATTATGCAGAACCTGCTTTATGTACAGACAACGGTGCAATGATTGCTTTCGCAGGTTACCAACGTTTAAAAGCGGGTCAGCACGATGGCTTGTCGGTTACGACAACACCACGTTGGCCGATGACTGAGTTAAGCAATCCAAGTGAAGCTTAATTACATCTAAAACGTTAAATGCATTAAAGCCAAAAAAGAACCGCAATTGCGATTCTTTTTTGTTTCAATTTAAATTTGAAAATAATTGTGCACTACTAACTTTTCGCATAAAACCAGCACGTTTTAAGGCCAATGTCACCATGTTGGTATTACATGATTGAATGCCTTCAAAATTACCAAGATCTTCAGTAATTAATTTCCATAAATCACTTAAATCATTACATAGGACATGCCAGAAAAATTGTGAATCTCCACTAATGCCAAATAGGCAGCGTGTGTTTTTAAGTTCAGACAAGGTTTTGGCAATTTGATTTGCCGCATCTGGACGGGCTTTAATCAAAATAATCGCTTCGGACTTATAGCCCATCAAACTGGGTTCTACATCAACGCGAATATTGAAAATGCCTTCTTCCAATAAATCATTCAATAATTTCTGCGTTTTATGTTCACTGAGTTCAATTTGTTCTGCCAAACTTTTAATAGATGAACGCCCATCATTTGACAGAGCATGAATTAGTTTTAATTCTGTTTCAGTCAAACTTCTAAAATTGACGTTTTTATCGCTTGTGCCATCTAAAGCTTTGGGTTTGCTGGCCCAAGTAAAGGGTTTTAATACGGCTTGGGTTTCAACGGTTTTAATATCCGGAATTTGCGTGACAAAGTCATGCATCCAAACAGAGAGATCGGCGGCCTTTTCTAATCCAATTTCAAGGAAAATATCTGCAAGTCCTGTAGTTAGAAAGACAATGCGCACTTCTGGGCGATTTGCAAAAAATTGTGCAACTTCTTTTTCCTTGCCAAATTTCACACTGATCCAGACATGAACGGTGTAACCCTTATTGGCAACCACAGGATTTAATTCAATTGCAGTTCGTATAACTTGGTCATCTAGCAATTTACCCAGACGTCGAGACAGCTTTTTTTCAGGGACATCACTAATCTGGCTCAGTTCTCGCCATGATCCTCTCGGATTAGAGATAAGAGCTTTGATGCATGCAGTATCGATTTCGTCGAAACTAAAAGATTCACTCATGATAATTGACTTGTCTAAAAACTAATTATAATCTAAATTTAAGTCTAGAAAATAAAATACAGCCTGTATTTATGTCTAAATATTAAATGAGACGCTTATGGATGAGTCAAAAATGCAAAACTCAATTTCCACCCAAGGAAATGTATCACAAAAGAAAGTTATTCTTGCAGGAACTGTAGGAAATGCTATTGAATGGTTCGATTGGACGATTTATGCCACATTTGCAGTATTTTTCGCGAAACAATTTTTCCCATCAGATGATCCAACCGCATCCTTGCTTGCGACCTTCGCAATTTTTGCTGTAGGTTTCTTCATGCGCCCATTAGGTGGAATCGTATTAGGGATCTTTTCTGACCGCTATGGTCGAAAAGCCGCTTTGGCCGCAACCATCATAATGATGGCAGGTGGTTCTTTGATGATTGGTCTTTCACCAACCTATGAATCAATTGGTATTTTTGCACCGATTATTTTGGTATTAGCGCGATTACTTCAAGGTCTATCTTTGGGTGGTGAGTTCGCTTCAGCGGCAACTTATCTTTCAGAGATGGCACCAAAAAATAAACGCGGATTCTATTCGAGCTTTATGTTTTTTAGTTCAGCGATTGGTATTTTGATGGCCTCAGGTCTTGCTTGGGCTTTAACAAGTTCTTTAACTGAAACGCAAATGAGCGAATACGGATGGCGTATTCCGTTTATTTTGGGTGCGATTGGCGGCTTGGTGGGTATGTGGATTCGTAAATCAGTACCTGATAGCGAAATGACCCATAAAAAAGAATCAGTAAAAAATCCTTTGGCTGTACTGATTAAACGTCATCCGAAGGAAACGCTCCGTATTGTCGGTATTTCTATCTTAACAACATTTGCATTCTATATTTTTGTGGTTTATGTCCCGACCTATGCCATTAAAGTTTTAGGTGCAGAGCCACAAACCGCCTTTGCTGCCAATACGGTTGGCTTAATTATCTTTATGTTGTGTCAGCCTGTGTTTGGCTGGCTATCAGACAAAATTGGGCGTAAACCACAGTTGATCGTATTTGCCGTGGGATATTTAGTGTTCTTTTATCCAATCATTAAATGGATGGATGGTACGTTTGCATCAATTTTATTGGTCGAGCTTTTCGGCTTGGTTTTATATGCTTTATATACCGCCATTGGCCCAGCTGTCATGTCTGAACAGTTTCCGACAGAAGTACGAGCTGTCGGTATTGGCGCACCTTACAATTTGATGGTGGCTTTACTCGGCGGCACTACACCGTATGTGCTGACTTGGCTGCAAAGTATTGGTAAACAAGATTACTTCTATTTTATGGTGTTGGTTGGCGCATTATTAACATTAATCACATTTATTAAAATGCCTGAAACGGCAGGAAAAGGTTTGGAAGATATAAAATGAATATTGTGAATTTATCTGCACTTGAGCTAGGTCGCCAGATTGCCTGCAAAAAGATAACTTCAGTAGAGACAGTTCAATTTTATATTGATCGAAACCAAACATTTAAACATCTAGATTGTATTTCGGAATTATTCGAAATCGAGGCTTTGCAACAGGCACAACATTTAGATGAGTTGCTTCAGCAAGGCACACGATTGAGTCCATTTCATGGTGTGCCAATTTTACTAAAAGATAATCTGGATGTAGCGGGTCATATCACCCATGCAGGTACAGTTTATCTAGATCAAAAAGCACAAGCGAACTGTGAACTGGTTGATCAGTTAAAAAATTTAGGTTTTGTGATTTTAGGTAAAACTAAAATGACCGAGTTGGCATTTGGTCTTTCTGGGCAAAATCCAATGCAGGGTACACCTAAAAATCCGTGGGCGGAACAGCAATATGCGCCAGGTGGATCTTCTTCAGGTTCAGCGGTTGCGGTGGCTTGTGGTCTTAGTCCCTTGGCATTTGGCGGTGATACAGGTGGTTCGATTCGTACACCAGCAGCATTAAATGGCATATTTGGTTTTAAACCTTCAGCCCATAAAATTGCCGACACGGGTGCAGTACCTTTATCCAAAACTTTAGATACTCTAGGGCCTTTTGCACGATTTGCAGATGATATTAGCGCTTTAGTCAATGTATTGATGGATGTAAATGTTGAAGCGGCATCAAGTGAAAATGTAATTTATGCTTTAGATGAATCTGCATTTCCATATCCGCTTGAGCCTGAGGTATTAACACTTTGGCGCGAAGGGCTAAAACGCATCGAATCATTGGGAATCGAAATTAAAAACTGGCAACCACCTACACATTTCAATTTTCATGATTTATCGGACCGAACTTCTGACATTATTGCTTATGAAAGTTATTTATATCATGGAGATACAGCTGAAGATTCTGAAACACAGATGTGGGAATTAGTTCGTCAGCGTGTGTTACGCGGTAAGAGTATTTCACAGGAAAAATACGAGTCATTGATTGCAGAGCGAACTGAATTTCAGCAATCATTTAAAGCCTCTTTAAATGGTCAATGTTTGCTGTTTCCAGTGAGCCCATTCCTTGCAGCTGTGTCAAACACAAAGGATACCGAGTTTAGTCATGTGGGTGAATACACGCGTCCATTTAATTATTTAGATGCACCAAGTTATGCTTTTCCAATTGCTCAAAGTGAAAGCGGACTGCCGATGGGTATTCAGTTGGTTTCATATCAAGCGAATGATGTTGATGTGATGCACATCGTTCAGAAAATTGCTAATGGTTTAAATATTCGCTCTATTCTGCCGCCGATTTGTCAGGATTAAGAATTAACGAATCATTTGTTATATTCAAAAAAAGAACCGCTATTACGGTTCTTTTTTTATTTAGTTTTTTGGCTCTAGGCTTGTTTAAGTTGCTCTGACCCAATCCAATGCTTTGAAAATTGATAGGCAGCACGACCAGAACGTTGTCCTCGCGCCTGACACCAACGTAGTGCCTCAGCACGCGCTTCATCTGTCCATGGCATCTCGGCTTTAGCCAAATAGTGTTCAACAATTTCTAAATATAAATTTTGATCCATTGGGTAGAACGATAACCAAAGTCCAAAACGATCTGAAAGTGATATTTTTTCTTCAATCGCTTCTTGCGGGTGAAGTTCGGTATATTGTGGAACATCTACACGTGTGACAGGCGTATTTTCATGCATAAATTCAGGCAATAAATGACGACGGTTACTGGTGGCATAAATAATGAAATTTGTAGATCCAGATTGGAGTGAACCATCTAAGACACTTTTTAGACTGCGATAGTTTTCGTCTTCAGCATTGAAAGCAAGATCATCACAATAAACAATAAACTTTTCGGGACGACCTTCAATCAGTTCTTGAATTAGTGGTAATTCAGACAAATCATCACGTTCAATTTCAATTAAACGTAAACCTTGCTCAGCATATTCAGTCAGTAGGGCACGAACAATGGATGATTTACCCGTACCACGTGAACCTGTAAGCAAAACATCATTGGCAGGCAGACCATTCAGAAACTGTAAGGTATTTTGAATGACTTTTTCTTTTTGCCGTTCAATACCTTTTAAATCATCTAAATACATGACTTTAGGTTGATAGATCGCTTTTAGTTGTTGGTTTTGCCATTTGAAAGCCATACTTGAAAAATCGGGTGCTTGCTTGAGTTCTGGCAAACTATGTTGTAGTTGCAGGAGTACAGTGGAAAGCGATTCAAGGATGTTGTCAGGTAAATCAATTGTTGCCATGATGAGTCAGCTTATCTTGTCTTGTTGTGTATGGATGTATAAGACTCAGTTTACATAAATACGTGTATGAATTGGATGAAATATGTCAAATTTGAATGTAAATTAGATCGATCAGGCACCATTGATTCAGTTAAAATGTTGTTATAAATCTATTGTTGCTAACAAGAAAAATGCCTAGAGGGATCATCATGTTGTTTAAAGATTTTTCACAGAATATAAATCCCCATCAGGCCTATCGCTTAAAAAAATTAAAACGCCAGCTCGAACATGCTGAAAGTTATGAAGAATGGAAAAGTATTGCGCTCAAAATTGATGAAGAGTCGGGCGCTCAAGAGTGGAAACTTGACAATAGTTCTCCTTATTTTGATGCAGAAATAATTTCACATCGATTAAGTTTATTAAAACGTTACCGCACACAACAACGTACCCGTGACTTGATGTATATCTTAAGTGAGGGGCTGAGTTACGATATCGGCAATATTGCTCATCCCTTATTGTTTACAGAAGCTTATGTAGGCACAAAAAAAATCATTGAAGATTATGTAGAAGAAGTGAGTAAGAGCTTAGCTTTTATAGCTTCAGCAGAATGTACATGTCTAAATGTTGAGCAAAAAATTGAATTCTTTAAACAAAGCCAAACTGCTTTTGGTCAACCTGTTTTAATGTTTTCAGGAGGTTCAACTTTAGGGTTATTTCATACAGGTGTGTGTAAGGCGCTCATGGAGCAAGACTTGTTGCCTAAAGTTTTATCGGGTTCAAGTGCGGGAGCGATTATGACGGCAATGTTAGGGGTATCGAAACCTTCTGACTTTGCAGGACTATTAAATGGACACAACTTCTTTAGTGAAGCATTTCATTTCCGTAAGCTCAGTGAGCTCATACAGGGCAATGGTGGCCTGGCAGATGTGAAGTATCTCAAAAAATTTCTGATTGAGAACTTAGGTGACTTAACCTTTGCTGAAGCCTATAAGCAATCTGGTCTACACATTAATATTGCGGTAGCGCCTTATGATGCATCGCAAGATGCCCGCATTATGAATGCCTATACATCACCAGACTTATTGGTGTGGAGTGCTGTTTTGGCTTCGTGTGCAGTGCCTATCTTATTTCCACCAGTACGTCTAACCAGTAAGCGCTATGATGGACAACTAACCCCTTATATGTCCGCTACCCGTTGGGTGGATGGCAGTGTGAGAAGTGACTTCCCACAAGAAAAAATGGCGCGTTTATATAATATTAACTACAGCATCGCGAGCCAAGTGAATCCACATATTGTGCCGTTCATGCAGGATGATGCAGCGCGTTTTCGTAAAAGTATGCTGAGTTGGCCTGAACGCATTGTACGTAGACAAGGGAAGGTGATTAGTAAAGGTGTTATGGACTTTGCACGTGAACGTGTGGGAAGTATACCGCCTGTTCGGCGCTTGCTCGATCATGGTTATGGGGTAGTCGATCAGCGTTACTATGGTGATGTAAATATTGTGGGTAAATATGGTTTACGTCACTACAGTTATATGCTGCAAAATCCACGACCATACTTATTTAAGGTACTTCAGCGAGAAGGTGAGCGTGCAACTTGGCCTAAAATTTCATTAATTGAAACACAGGCGCGGGTAGGGAAAACCATCCAGCATTGTCTTGAACTGTTAAACTATCAGCATGAACCCGAACAATGTCAGGCAGAGTATATTGCCGTTTAGCGACTTACCGTTAGCACAACTACGTTATAGCTTAAAAACCAAGCCAAAGAGCTTGGTTTTTGGTCGACGGCTGTATCAATTTACATTTAATCAAAAGCGATATTGGTTAAAGACCCAAATTAAGCACGGTGGTCATCAAACTCATCTTGAGAGCTTTCAGCATGAATTAAACATGTATGAGATATTTGCTCAGCATCCTTCGTCGCAAGCATTGCTGTTAAATTATCAAATGTTAGAGCCAAACAACTTATGCATTGAAAATGAGCAGGTTGAACAACTGCTTATTATTGAGCATGCAGTAGGGTTGTTTGAGCAAGCTGCTGAACAAATGAGTCTTGAGCAAGTTCGACAAATACTTTGGCTTGCTATAGATGCGATAGAAAAAATATATGCTGCTGGTTATTTACATGCAGATTTGAAAAGAGAGCACTTTGTGATTCAGCAAGGGCAGTGCAAGCTCATTGATTTTGAACAATCACTAGAAATAGAACATCAATCTCGATTGATGACGGCGACTCCACGTTATATGGCACCTGAGTTGTTTCAAGGACAGGCTAAATCTATACAAAGTGAAATCTATGCTTTAGGCATCATTTTCCTTGAATGGCTCACAGAACAACGATTACAGGCCGCTAATTATCAAGATTGGGCTTATTTACATTGTCAGCGATTAAGAATTGATCTACCTGAGCAATTCCGTGTATTTCAACCGTTACTCATGTTGATGCTGGATAAACAAAAACAGCAAAGAATGGTGGATTTTTATCGCTTAAAAAGCACCTTAATAGCTGAATTTGCTTAAGAAAAATACAAAAAAGAGGTTTTTGTTTTTTATTTAAACAAACAAGAGGCTTTTTTATAAAAAAGGCTTGTCATGTACAGGTGATCTCTATAATATACACAGCCATTGGGGACGTGGCGAAATTGGTAGACGCACTGGATTTAGGTTCCAGCGCCGCGAGGTGTGAGAGTTCGAGTCTCTCCGTCCCCACCACTAAATATTAAACTTCGGTTTGATAGTTAGGCTACAGAGGATTGGTGTAATGGTAGCATGACGGTCTCCAAAACCGTTCGTCAAGGTTCGAGTCCTTGATCCTCTGCCAAGTTTTAAATTAAAAGTCTGATTGATTCAGCAACCCTGTTGGGGACGTGGCGAAATTGGTAGACGCACTGGATTTAGGTTCCAGCGCCGCGAGGTGTGAGAGTTCGAGTCTCTCCGTCCCCACCACTTATTTATTAAGCGGTGTAACAACAGAATTTGAAACTAATATTTTAAGTCTGATTTATTCAGCACCCTGATGGGGACGTGGCGAAATTGGTAGACGCACTGGATTTAGGTTCCAGCGCCGCGAGGTGTGAGAGTTCGAGTCTCTCCGTCCCCACCATTAAATTAAGCAAGGCATTGGCCTTGCTTTTTTGCGTTTGGGGTGTCCAAATTTTTCAAATGCAAAATGTATATGATTCGCCTGATATATACTGAAATATTGCTATAGGCTTCTAAAACAGCTCACTATTTAAGATGCCTTGCGTTCTATTAAGAGTTGTTTTGTCACACAAGTGTTGAAGCACTTAACTACGATTCTTAACTGTGAAAAATTACATAAATGCTGCTATAAAAAAAGCCCGAAAAATCGGGCTATTAATGATTTAAATTTCAAAAAAATTTTTGAATTAATTCATTTATTTCAAAAATTAAAAAAAGAATCAGATCGGACTTAAGCCTTTAAGTGATCTTCAAATTCTTCACCAAGCTGCATAGCTAAAGCATTACCAGATAAATCCACAGTTACAAGACCGTATTCTTTTTTAAAGCTGAAGGTAAAACCGCGGTTGTCCGCGAGTGAGCGTACTGAATAACCAAGTTTTTCTAACCAAAGACGAAACGCAACCACATTTTTTGCTTTAACTACTTTTTTCACGAGCGAACTCCTTATCAATCATTCTTTATTAAATAGGGGTGTCAAAATATTTTTTAAAGGGCGAAAAGTTAAGTTTTATATAAAATATTCAATTTTGAGTGATTAATAAACAGAAATAACTTTTAATATAATATTTTTATATCATAAGTTTTTGTTAATACATGAAATAATCTTAATGTAAGTAAATATTATTATTTCATAAATTGTTCATAGTGAAACAAAGCTTTTTAAAAGATTCTACAGATGCTTGATAAATGGAAACTAGATATAGTGCGATAGTACAAATTAAATGTATGCTGGATCTAAAGTGTTTTGATCCTTCAAATCGGGATGAAGTCATGTTGAATTGAGTGAAGTTGGCTAAAGGTAATATTTGAAAAGTGAACTAAAAAGCAGTTTTTTAAAATTGTGTGAAATAATAAATATTATATAAAAATTAATTAGTTATGATTGTTTAAATCATGCTTTGACTGCGTATAATGCCATTGCTTTTGATATTAATTTTAACAGTTGTGAATAAAGTTATACTTCTTTGCATTCCATTTATTAGTCTATTTTGTACGGTTACTTTGGCTGCTGTACCCCAAATGATCGGATGACGACACTTATTCAGCAGGTCAATGCAGCTCAGCACAATGCAATCCAGAACAAAGAGGAAAGGGTTTTAATTGGAAGGGCAAGCTGGAAAATTTCTTGTCGTATACAGGCCAACGACAATTTGCATTTCTGTATGATGCGTAAAAATCATATTACGGTGATGCGTTTAAATGATGATTACAGTATCAGTGTTGGTCATAGTCATGCGAAAAATACACTAAGTTTTCTAAAGGTCGATCATCATTTAGCGGTCAGTGCGCGTGAGGGGCTATTTCGAGATGCAAATGATCTAGTGATACAATTTAAGCAAGGCAATCTGTTGAGAATAGGCTATCAATTAACAGGTGCTGATACTGTGCAATATAGTGAGCTTTCGCTGATTGGCTTTAATGATGCATTTGAAGATATGCAGGCTCAGTTTAAGCAAAATCGATAAAATAAATATTCATAATGAAAGGTGTATTTGTAGAAAACTCTACTAAATCCATATTTGAAAACTTATATACTGTGCGAGTAGCAAATATGATGAATGAATATGCAAACGATTGAGCAATATGTGCATGAAGAAATTGAACGTATACAACAGCAGGGGAAAGTACCGGTTGGGGTGATGTTAGGCCATGAAGATTGGTTGGTTTTTTCAGAACAATCTAAAGTTTCATATACACCTTTTGGTAGTGCGCGTCGCTATCAGCCTGCTTTGGGTGGATTGCTTTTAGTGCGTATTGATGAAATGCAAGCAGTGCGTGTTGTTACCCAAACCGAGTTGGATGTATTTGCAGTTACCAACCAGATTTTGTAAGCAATTACCTATTTTATAAAAAAGAGGCAGTCATAAGCTGCCTCTTTTTATATGTTTTCATACTGATCAAATCAAAAATTATCTTTTAAATCACGTAAGCGTTTAAAATCTTCTACACTTTCAGCACGTAAAAAAGGGTTGGTTTCAAGCTCTAAAGCGATGCTACTGGGCAAAGTGCATTGACCAATCATGCGTAAAGATTCAACCTCTTCAAAACGTTGCTGAATCGCGATATTGTCAGGTTCAACATGCCGTGCAAACTGCGCATTTGAAAGTGTATATTCGTGGGTGCAGTAAACTTTTGTTTCTGCTGGAAATGCTGCAATACGTGCTAAAGAGTCGTACATTTGCTCATATGTTCCTTCAAAAACACGTCCACACCCCATAGCAAAGAGCGTATCTCCACAAAATAGGGTGTTTATGTCATCGATAAAATAAACAATATGGCCGAGTGTGTGTCCAGGAACAGCAGTAACTTCAACTGTAAGACCATGAAATTCGAATATGTCATCATGATCTAAAGGAAAATTAATCCAAGGAATACGGGATAATTCAGCACGTGGCCCATAGATTGGAATATTTCGATCTTGGATTAGTGCGGGCACCCCGCCAACATGATCTTTATGCCAATGTGTCAGCCAAATTTGTTGAAGTGTTAAGCCATGTTCTGCACAGTATTGTTCAACCAATTCTGCTTCTGTCGGGTCGACAGCAATGACCTCATGGCTCGGTATATGTTCGAGTAGCCATATATAGTTTTGTAGGGCATTTTTGACATCTAATGTGTGTATTTTAAAAGTCATTTTCACTCTTACAATTGGGTTTGTTTTATTTAAATTAACATGAAATGCAGTGTAATGGCTTATTGATCATGTGGTTGTGAAGGAGATAATCCGTATTTATCTGCATCACGAAAGCTAAGGAATTAAAAACTTTTTTTATTACGACCAAATCAATTAGGATTACTGTTCTAGATCATCTACCGAAATGGCTTGACCAATCGTATAGAAATGTCCACCCGCGACGTGATGCAAACTTTTCCATTCATCTGCAACATCTTGGTAGTACCAATGACCATCTCGAAAAACACGTTCATCAGCATATGCCGCAATGACTTTACCAATGAACAGATCATGATTTTGTTGATTATGTGGTTCAGATATTAATTGGCACAAAATCCAAGCGGAACAGCCTTCAACCAGTGGAATATCGGCATCGTGCATCTTAAATAATTCAACACCACATTGGCGTAATTTTTCGGGAGCATCACGCTGGCTAATCATGCCGAGGGCATACACCATTTTCAGTTGCTTTAACGTCGGAACTTGTAAGGCGAAATAACCTGAATGTTCGATAATTTCGCGCGTTTTTGTGGCTTTATCGAGTACAACAGTGACCTTGGCTGGACTAAATTCTAAAGCACATGCCCAAGCCGCAGTCATGACGCCAGTTGTTTGCTGGTCTTGTGCTGAGACTAAAACGGTCGGGCCGTGGTTAAGTAAACGATAAGATTTTTCAAGAGGAACGGGACGAAGATGCGCTTTCAAATTTTATCCTTATATTGAGCCGCCAGTGACTGATCATGTAGGCGAATCGTTAAAATTAAGATTTACATAGCATATAACGCATGTAATGTTTTCAAAAGCCTTTAAAATAAAACACATATTTAGGAGATTATTCATGAAGATGTATCAAGTAGACGCATTCACGCAAGAATTATTTAAAGGAAATCCTGCTGCGGTCATTGTGTTGGACGAGTGGTTAGATGAAAACTTGATGCAAAAAATTGCGCTAGAAAATAATTTGTCTGAAACAGCTTTTGTGAAAAAGTTAGATGAAGCAAATTATGAAATTCGTTGGTTCACACCGACAACGGAAGTTGATTTCTGTGGTCATGCGACGCTTGCCAGTAGCTATGTTTTGTTCCGCTTTTATACACAGTTAAAAGCCATACAATTTCATGTTAAAAATCTGGGCATATTTGCAGTTAAACATGCTGAAGATGGCAAGATTTTAATGAATTTCCCTCAGCGTAAAGCACAGATCGTGACTGAATATCCTGTAGAGTTGACCCAAGCCTTGAGTCAACCGTTTAAGCAGGTGTACCTGAATGCACAGGCTTATATTGTTGAATATGAAACCGCGCAACAGGTCTTAGATGAACAACCTGATTTAGCTGTATTAAAACGTCTTGGTAAAATAAGAACGGCGATTACAGCGCCAGGTAGCATTACGGATGTTGCGATTACTGCACAAGCAACGAATTATGACTGTATTTCACGCTATTTTGCACCAGGCAATGGTATTGACGAAGACCCTGTAACCGGTTCAATTCATACGGGAATCGTGCCGATATGGGCAGAAAAATTGAATAAAAAGAACATTCTTGCATATCAAGCATCAGCGCGTGGTGGTGAATTACATTGTGTGATGCAAGATGATGATCGAATTGAAATTTCAGGTTATGCACGATTATATATGCAAGCTGAAATTGAAATTTAATAAAATTAAATCAATTACATGCTGTCTTAAGTGACAGCAGGTTTTTAATAAAAAGTTACTATCATTCAATAAAATGAACGAATAGAATCATCAGTGAAATGATCGAATCTAAAGAAATTCGATGCCATCGATAAACAGGATAAAGAATTTACATGCGTATTAAACAACTCACGCTTTCACTTTTATTTGCAGGTTTAAGCACCACACTTTTGGCTCAACCTGTTTTGGTTAAATCAGAACAATCAATTGAAGAATATAAGCTTGATAATGGTTTTCGAGTGATTCTTGCGCAAAATAATAAAGAAAGTAAAGTGTTTATGAATACGGTGTATTTCACTGGTTCATTGAATGATCCACAAGGTAAAGGTGGTTTGGCGCATTTGCTAGAGCATTTAGCTTTTAAGGGTACTGAAAATGTCAAAGGTGATGAATTTCAGCGTCGACTCGATCAGTTCACTTTAATGACCAATGCCAGCACCAATTATTACTCCACCAAATATACCAATGTGGTTCGACCTGAACAAAATGCGCTGGATCAAGTTTTGCATTTAGAAGCAGAACGTATGGACAAATTGGTATTACAAGAAAAATTTGTCCCGACTGAAATTGATATTGTGAAGCGTGAGCGCGAGATTCGTTTAGATCAGCCATTTTCAGTATTGATTGATCAAGTGTGGAAAGCGGCTTATGGCAATCAACATTTAGGACGTTTGCCAATTGGTGACTTGAATGAACTTCAATCCATCAATATGAAAGAATTAAATCAGTTTTATCGCACTTGGTATGCACCCAATAATGCGGTGATGGTGATTTCGGGGAAGTTTGATAAAGCTGCGGTGCTCAAACAAATTGATAGTCAATTTAGTCCAATTGCATCTCGAAATATTCCCGCTCAACCCAAGGTTCCTGTACTGGATGCGAGTAAAATTAAACAACGCGAATTTACTGTGAATAAAGGCAGTGATTTTGCTAAATTTAATATTTACTTAAATGGCTCTGTTGAAAATATTAAGCCTGCATTGGCGGTGTCACCAACTTTGTATACCTTGCAGCCAAGCGGTCATCTTTATCAAAGTGTCGTAGAAACAGGTACAGCGACAGCAGTACAAAGTTCAACATGGCTAGATAAGGACTTTAATTTAGTCTTTATGGGCGCTATTTATGCGCCAAATCATGATGCGAAAAAAGTTTCGAATGGACTCATTCAAGGCGTAGAGAAATCTAAACCATTTGATGAAGTTGAGTTAAATCGTGTCAAAAGCATGACTCGTAACATGGCAGATAATATTAAGAACAATGCGTCTGCTTTGGGTGAACGATTAAGTGATTATACTGTGGCTTATAATGGTGATTGGGCACAATACTTTAAAGATTTAGATAAAGTTCAAAACCTCAATGTTGCTGATGTAAATAAAATTTATAAAGATTTTCTAAAGCCGGAGTATCGTATTACAGGCAACATTTTGCCCACTCCAGAAGACCAGAAAAAAGCACAACAACAAGCAGCTGCAAAACCGACTGAAACTTTAGATAAACAAGCTGAAGTTGAAGAACCGTTAAAAGATGTAAGTGTTTATCGGGCTGAAGTTAAGCAGTATGTGCAAGAGTCTAAACAGTATCTGAATCAAAAAGAAAAACAGATTCAGCGAGGAAAATTAAAAAACGGCATCCAATATGCTTTATTTCCAACGCAAACCCGTGATGATAAAACCTATGCAACAGTAGCACTAGATTTTGGTACAGCGCAAAGTTTAATGAATAAAGGCGAGTTGTTAGATTTAACGGCTTACCTCATGTTCCGAGCATCCAAAGATCAAAGTCTACAGCAAATCGCCGATAAAATTATCGATGTAGGTGGTGGCGCAACGGTGAGTGCAACGGGGAATGGTTTTACAATTCAAGTGGTTGCACGTAAAGAAAAATTTGCAGAATTTTTTAAGTACGTTATGGATGTTGTGAAAGCGCCTTCATTTGAACAATCACAATTTGACTTAATTAAGTCTCAGAGTTTATCGAGTTTAGATCGTCCATATACTGAGCCTGATACTGTGTCTGCAATGACTTTATCTCGTTTAGTTGAAATCTACCAACCAGGTGATATTCGTTACCATTTTGAACCTGAACTGGCGAAGAAACAATTAAATGCTGCGACACGAGATCAAGTACAGCGACTACATCAGCAGTTCTTTAAAACGCAACATGCGCAAATTGCTGTGACTGGTGATTTTGATGCGAAACAAATTGAAAAAATGCTAAAAACAGAATTTTCAACTTGGACGACACAAGAACCGTATGCACGTTTGGATTCCAAATACACAGCTTATCCTGCGCAAAAAGTCCATGCATTGTCTGAGCAACGTGAATTTGGTAGTTATCAAGCAATTATGACGTTCCCTGTTGGGGTGGAACATGCCGATTCGCCTGCATTACAGGTATTTCGTCATATTCTTGGTGACTCACAATTGTCATCACGATTAGCGCAAGAATTGCGTGAGAAGAATGCCTTAGTTTATGGGTTTAGTGCAGATGTAAATTTTGATGACTGGGTGGATTCGGGTGTATTAAGTATTGGTGCGAACTACACTGCCGGAAAGTCAGCACAAGTTTCACAAGCAGTGCATAAAGTGCTTCAGAGTATGCTGAAAAACGGCGTCACTGAGCAAGAAGTAGAAGCAGCTAAAGCCAGTATGTTGAAAAAACGCTTAACTGCACTTGAAGATGATCGTCGTATTCACAGTATGCTCATTCCACAATTGGAAAAAGGCCGTGATTTAAATTATCGTGAAAAGCGTGACCGAGCGATTGCTGCATTGACTAAAGCAGATATTGATGCGGTTATTAAAAAGTATATCCAGCCGAATCAACTGGTTGAGGTTATGTCAGATCAATATGGTCAGGCAGAAAAACCAGCTAAGTAAGTATTTAATTATTGCGATAAAAAATCCTCCATTTTGGAGGATTTTTTGCTTTTAATATTTACAAGCGATAGAACTGGCGCGCATTGTGTCGAAACACATCTGCTAAAGCTTCAGGATTGTAGGCCGCCACAGCATCAGAGAATGCATCAATAATATTAACGAGCGTTGTACTTACACTATCCATAGGGAAATTGGATGCGAACATAACACGATATTGCCCAAAGGATTTTAATGCGTGTGTGATAAGTGGCAGTGCACAATCAAATACTTCGTCTTTCGATGCCAAACGATTTTCTTTATGGAACTGATGTCCGAGTACTGGCATGAATAAGCCAGACATTTTGGTATATACATTCGGACAAGACGCTAATTCGGCAATGTCATCTTTCCAACGGAAAATAATATTGTCACGTGCAGTTTGAGTTAAACCTGTATGCGAACCGACAGCACCAAAAGCACCTACAGGTGTACCAAAGTGATCAAGGACAATTGACGTTTCAGGAAAGGCACGTGCCAGTGCTGTTACATCTCGTATTTGGTCTGAATATACCCATGCATCAAAACTTAGGTTCATTTGAGCTAAAGCTTCAAAACCTTTCATAAATTTTTTATTGGTATAAAGATGCGGTTCTTTGGTCCATGCATGAATTTTCGGATCTTCGTGCACTGCAGCTATGCGTCGGATACCTCTAAAATGCGGTGAAGCCTGTTTGTGCATTTTTAAGATTTTTTTAAAGTTACTATCACAAGGGTCTGCAGTCCCTACAATTCCACCTAAGCCCACTGTACGCTCATTAAAATCTAAAGATTCAATAAAACGCGTTTCTCCAACTACACCTTTGCCTTTATTGTCATGCCAATTTGCCTCGACATGTACAATTTGATCAACTAAGTAGTGTCCAGTATCTTGTTTATAGTCTTCTGGTAAATAGGGTGCAGTGACATGTGTAGTTAAGCCTACAGTATCCAGTAAATGCTGAGGCTGTACAAAGCGAACCATTTTGTCGAGTAGATAAGGATGTTTACCTAGAAGTTTGACAGCGAGGGCTGCGGCATGTGGTGTGTTGTAAGGATCCCATTGGTGGATATGTGAGTCGACTATGGGAAAATCGAGTTTCTGCATTTCTTTCCTTGATCTAAATCCATATGAATCATCAGAGATTATTGTATTTTTGCCTAAAAGAGGGAAGTCGCATACTAAAATTAGACGAAATGATGTAAAACATTATCATAAGACTATTTTAAATCAATGCTTTGAATAGATGTAATAGTGCTAAAAAAAAGCCCCGAAGGGCTTTTTATTAATGCTTGTGGTCGTGATCATGTTTGTTGGCATGAAACTCTTCGTTGTGACGGAAACGAAGATAGTTTTCAAATTGTTCGCAGTATTCGTCATAATTATCTTCAAGCATCATTTGGAACTGTTGAAGTATATAAGACATGACTTGCTCTTTGGCTTCACGCATTTCATTACCATCTTTGAAACCGTTGGCTGCTACCCAAGTATTAAAACGAGCAGTACCGAATAACATTGCGGCACTCACTTGACCACGCATTTCAGCAGGTTTGACTTGTGAACCTTTTTCAACACGACAAAATTCATTGGCTTGTTTAATAAAATCATCAGCACGTTCAAAAAAAGCAGCATTCAACGCTTCTTCTTCGGTAACATCAGTTGCTTCAATCTTTTGAACCATGAATGAGTCCTAGCATAAAAATCTAATAGCGTATTATAGGCAAAGCCTTGCAGAAACTAAACCTTTGACTTAATCTAAAAATAGCCTAAGTGTAAAAATGGATTCTTGCATGCAAAATGCGATTGCAGTTCAAAGCCTTAAAAGTGATATTGCGTTGTTACGTCAAAATATTTGGCCACCGGCAAATTTAGCCAATGTAGAAGGCCTACCAATTTACTACGGTACTCAAGCGGAAGTTGCAGAATATTATGCGCAGTGGACAGGTTTAATTGAACGAGCACAAGACTTATTTCAACCGTTTATGGAAGATGAAGTTTTGGATGCGATTCATTTGCCGAGTCACCTCAATTTGCCTTTATTTTATTTTCATGTTGATCGTATTCGGATTAATAAAACGCGGGCTAAAGAATCCAAAACGTTTCGCGGTATTGCAAGCTTAGTTGAAAAATGCGGCCAGTATGAGCCCGAACAAATTCAAGCGATGCGCCAATGGTTAGATAGCGATGATACGGCTGCACTGGTGGCACATCGTGAATTTATTGATTTACGTACTTATGTATTTCAACATGGGCAAAGTGATTACACGCGTACCCGATTTTATGTGAATGGTATTGTCCTCAGTGTGGAGTCAGACTTTGTGCTGGTTGATGCACGTGATAAGCCACGAAAAGCCCGCAGCGATAGCTATAGCGATCCATTGGGCGATAACAATACGTGGAAAGTGTTTGGTAAATATCGTTAATAAAATACATTGAAGACGAAATGAAACCGTGTATTGATTTAAAGAACAGGGCAGTTGTGTTTAGGATTATTTAAACCGCGGCTATGTGTAAATAAAGCCAAAAGTGCTAACCCGACAAAGATCACTACAGTATAGAGTAAAATATTGGCATTAAAATGATCAACCACATACCCACCAAAGACTGAGCCAAAAGCAATCATCAGTTGGAAAATGCCGATAAATAAAGGCATGCCTTTTTCTACTGCTTCAGGTGCGTGTACAAACATCCAAATATTTGCAGTTGTTGGAAACGCACCAAATGCAAAACCCCATAATGCTGTGAGAACATAAGCGCTGCTTAAATGAATCGCAAAATGTGGGAAGCTAAAAAATACGATAATAAAACTGATTGCAACAAATGCGAGGGTATAACGCACATTGATATTACTGCTATAGCCAGCAAATAAGTTGCCGAAAAACCCACTAACACCATAGATCAGTAATAGGCTACCAATAGTAGCGCCATCAAAACCTGCCTGATTTTTAAAGAATGGGGCTAAATAACTATAAGATGAAAAATGTGCGAAACCAATTAATAAGATAATCACAAGACCTTTACGCGCTTTATGATTTTGGATTAAGGCGGGTAAATCTTTCCAGCGGATGGCAGAAGTTGGCGCTAAACGTGGCAGAAATTTGTATTCTAGCGCAATAATCACAGCACCTATCAATGCGATTGATTGAAAAGCACTTCGCCAGCCAAGCCATTCACTGAGCCATGTACCAAGTGGAACACCTAAGATGGTTGCCAATGTGACACCCGCCATGACGATTGCCGTCGCTTTGGCTATAGCTAAATGGGGTGGCGCGACACGACCACTTAAAGCAATTGCAGTGGCCCAAAAACCGCCAATAGCTATACCAAGTAAAAATCGGCTGAATAACACCAGAGCAAAACTGTCAGCAATGCCTGTAATAAAATTTGAAATCACCATAATGGCTGTGAGTGCAATCAGTAGCTTTCGACGATCAAGTTGTTTAACGGCAACAGATAATACAGGTGCGGCGATTGCACCCATAATGCCAGGAAGGGTAATAACAAGGCCTGCTGTACCAACGCTGATATCTAAATCTTGCGCAATTGAATTTAATACACCAATGGGGAGAAATTCACTGGTTACAAGTGCAAAAGCTGTAATAGCAACCGTTAAGATGGCGAACCAGTTACCTTCTGACTTTGGCGATGGGTTGGTTAGAGATGAATGCGTTGCAGATGCGTTGGGTGTCTTTTTGACCTGAGTATTCATGTTGATACTCCCATTAATTTAATTAAATAGTGATTGTTATAAAATTAAACTATTTGATTAAATACGGAGCGTCAATTATTTTAATAGTGAACGTTATAAAATATAAATGATAGCTTATGATGGATAAATCAAAGCAAGAAAATCAAAGTGTTTGCAACGAGCAAAATACTAAACGTCGCGGGCGTCCGAAATGCTTTAATGAGCAAGTTGCATTAGAACAAGCGATGTTATTGTTTTGGCAACATGGCTATGAAGGCACATCCATTAGTGACTTAACTCAAGCTTTGGGTATTACTGCGCCAAGTTTATATGCAACCTTTGGAGATAAAGCAGCGTTATTTGATCGATGTATTGTGCATTATGTACAGCAAGAAGCCATGCCCGCAGAGCAAATTTTGCAAACAGCTACAACTGCGAAAATAGCAGTTGAGTTGTATTTATATGAGAGTATTCGGCATCTTGTACAAAAAGATAAGCCAAAGGGCTGTATGTTGGTTGTTGCGACAATGAACTGTTCACAACAGAATACTTTTTTACAAGAGCATCTTAAACAAATTCGTTTGCAAAGTCGGAATAAATTATTAGAGCGGCTTAATCTTGGATTTGAACAAGGTGAGATAGCTAATTTAGATAAAGTGATGCAGCTTTGTGATTTTTATACGACATTGTTATATGGCATGACCATTCAGGCAATAGATGGCGCGAGTGCTGATCATCTACATAGTATTGTTAAGAATGCTATGAACATGTGGGATCAGATCATTTTTCAATCATGCTTAAACTAAGTTTAGTTCTCATATTCGTTCTCATAATTTTCTAGCTAATGAATGATTAATTTTTTCAAAAAGCTTTAATAGTTAAATAAATAGTGCTTATTTATAGCAATCAGTTATGGATTTGAATTCAATATAAATGAATGATGCCTATTTACATGGATGAATACTGATATTGGCTAATTCCATGACGCTAATATTACCTTCTACCGCTGCGAAATCATCACTTTGGCTTGAGAGAGTTAAACATTCTCCTGACTTGACGCTAGCGAGTAATTGAGCTTGTTGTTTATTAATATTTAAACTGTAAATACTGAGATTTCCTTGATCCGTTTTAATCTGATAGGACTCATCACCATAATCTGCTGGATCATTTCGCAGCACTTTAAATGTGTGTTGCGTTGAATCTAAATTTGAATTTGAGACATTTTCTAGTTGAACGGATGATGTTCTACGCAGTTCAGTACTTTGTATTGCTTTGTGTTGTTCGCTGCATCCAATAAGGTGAAGACTTAACCCAACAGTGAGAAAGAGTGTGAGAGAAGTTCGGAATGAATGAATTAAAAGCGTGAGTATTTTCATAGAGAAACCACCCTAAACTTAACTTTTCAGATGATTTATTTTATCGGCTTTTAAATAAAATAGAAAAAAAGAGCATCACAAATTATTTCAATGTAAAGCACAGATTACTTTTTGATGTTTGGTAGAACAATAATATTAAATACAGGAAATGTGGAGGTTGCTTAAAACCTCCATGAACAATTGAATTATTTAATTAATTTTCGGCTCACTAAAAACTGTTCAGTTGCGTCAAGAAGTTTATCGGCATACACCTCTTGTTTAGCTGTCAACCAACCTAGCACAAACCAATCACTTGCTTCTAGCTCTGTTTGTTGAATGTACTGAGCAGAAGAAGACAGCACTTGATATTCCTGCGCTGAAATTTGTGCATCATTTAAGGCTTTACTGTACTTCTGCAAATTTTTTACGTCGTAGATTGAAGTTAAAATTGGGAAACTAAATTTAAGCTCTTGAATGCGCTGTGAAAGCGTGTCTAAACTTTCAAAATGACTGATATCTGCGTCGTTCAATGCTTCTTGTAACGCTTTATACTGATTTTGCAGGGTATTTTGTGCAAACCATTTAAAGTCATTTTGTTGTGGTGTATCAGTCGTAGCTAAGCTAAACATCAGCAATTCTAGATAATGATGAACGTTTTGAGTGGATTTAACCAAATTCCCCAGTTTTTCTTTGGCGTATAAAATATCTTTTGCCAAATTTTCCGAGGTGGTTGGATTTTGTAAAAAACCACCTAAGGTATCTTGCATGTGTTGGAAATGATGCAACTGTTCAAACTGTTGTTTAAACGCACCAAGTTGCATAGCCCATTTTTCAACAATATCGCTGTTCCAGTCTTTAAAGAGTGAAATACTCAATTGTAGATGATCAAGTGCGCGCTGTGCTTGCTGTATATGTTCAGGTTGAGCAACGCCAGCAGAAATAGCAGCAATGTTTGGGAGTAAGTGCTGAATATGCAGTGCAATCAGAAGACGTAAGTTTTTTGCAGCAGAATCTTTCTTACTCAGTTGAATCTCTTTTGCTTCAGTTGCAGGACTCACCTTTAGACCTAAAGCAAGTAAATTCCCCATTTCCGCTTTACTACGCACATCGAGCCAAAGTTGATATTTTTTGACCCATTCAAAACTAAATGCAAGTAGTGAATGAATTGAACCACTTTTTAGTTCAAATTCGACTTCATGTACTTCTTGCTCGGCACTTTCAGTACGAATACAACCAACATCAAGACTGACTTCAATTTCGGCATCTTCAAACTGAATAACGCGATAAGTCCGTAAAATATCCGTTTCGAATTGCAGTTTAAGTTGATCTTGTTGCTCCGCTAAGACCTTATTGAGTACGGCCTGGGCTTCTGGCTCAGTTGTATAAACTTCAAGATTTAAGTCAGGCGCATCTGCTAATTCACCTAAATCTAAGTTATGTTCAAAACGTTCAATGTGGCTTTTACCCGCAGCTTTTAAGGTCTGTATCCAGCGCGTTCCTTCTAGACGCTGACGTAAAGCTGCGCGTTGCTCTGCCATTTTACGGTCAGGCGTATCAAAATATTTTGCTTTCAGTTGAATCTGTTCGGATTTTTTGGGATCTAATGCTTTTAATAAGGCATTTCGACGTGCTTCTGGAATCTGAAATTTTAATTCAACTTCAACCATGGTTATTTGTCCTGATGTGCTTCTTCATTGTAAACATGAAGTTGTGACGCAAAATTATTTAAAAAAGTAGTTAATCACTAAAACTGGCGAAAAATATAGTTCAATTTTATAGAGGGTCGATTGTAACTAAAAACCAATAGGATGTAAGACTTGACGAGTTGAAAAATAACCATGCACTGAAAAGTTCAATGACAAGCCTAAGGGGCTATCATGATTATGAGCTTTCAATATTCAATATGTGCTAATTCCTTCAGAGCGATGTAACTGAACCAACACTACTTTTAAATGCTGAAAAATTAAGCTATGTTGAATAAAACAGTTCAGGATGAGCGTAATGAATGCACAAGTACAGCCACAGTTCGATAATGAACAGCAGCCAAATTTTCAACTTCCTATTCAGGACTATCACACGTTCTACCGATTTTATTTAACAGAACATCGCAATATTATGAGTCGCCGTTTACATGTGACTGGAAGCAGTATTGGTCTACATTTTTTTGCGAAAGCAATTATTAAGCGCAAACCACGTTATTTTGCATATGGCCTAATTTCAGGCTATGCCTGCGCGTGGGTAGGTCACTTTATTTTTGAAAAAAATAAGCCTGCAAGTTTTAAGCAGCCACTTTATAGTTTTATTTCAGATTGGCGGATGTTTGCGGATGTGTTAAAAGGCAATTTAAGTTTGATTGATCGCCAAAAAGATAAGATTGAAAGTTAATTGCATCTAAAATCAATGTTTTGATCGAATTAGTAACAAATGAAAACTGAATACTTGGTAAAAACTTGCAAAGTTAGAGTGATTAGTCTAATAATTGGCATACAGTTTATTTGTGACTTGTGATTACGCACGAATAGAAATAAACGACCAGTTTTCCGAGCCTAGAGTGACCTTCTCTAGGCTTTTTTTATGTCTAATAATTCATCCAATAACTTTAAATTTTTTAGAAACAAAGAATTGGAATAAAAAATAGATAGACTTTTTGATGTTCTGAACGCTCCCCAAAACGTTTCTTACCAAAGCATCAAAAAGTCTAATTCGATTACCACCTTATTTTTATTATAGTGTTCTGTTCTTGTGCGCTGAGTTTTGTGTTCTTATGTAGTTGTATTAAATATTTTATGTAACATTTTCGATATCCCTGAAATTGGGTATTTTTGAATTTTTCATGCAATTTTTCGTCGGAAATTGCACGTTATAAAATCAATATAATCAAACGCCTTGCTAAATTGTGTTGCAACGCCAAAACCAGCTTTAGTTTTGGCTATAATAAGAGTTAATTAGAACCTTTTTAGATGTGAGCCAGCAATGCGTGGTCTATACCTCATTACAAATGATGATCCTTTAGAGTTACTTTTAGCTAAGCTAGAAGGTGCAATGTCAAATGGAGGTATTGCAGTTTTGCAGTATCGCCGTAAAAAAGTTGCTAAAGAAGATCAGATTTACGAAGTGGAATACATGAAAGCCATGTGTGCTGAATATGCTGTTCCTTTTGTAATTAATGATGATTTAGATTTAGCAGAAAAATATGGTTTAGGTGTGCATTTAGGGCAAGATGACGGCTCTATTGTGGATGCTGTGGCACGTTTGCCAGAAGGCGTATTAATTGGCCGTAGCTGTAATAACTCATTGCAACTTGCAGAACAAGCAATTGCTGATGGTGCAAACTATGTGGCATTTGGTGCAATTTATGCAACTGATACCAAACCTGAAGCAGGTAATATTGGTTTAGAAACGTTGAAACAAGCCAAACAACAATTAAATGTACCAATCTGTGCAATTGGCGGTCTAACCGTTGAAAATTCAAAAATTGTGATTGAATCAGGCGCGGATTATTGTGCGGTGATTAGTGATATATTAGGACGTCCAATGAATTTGATTCCCGACCGTCTTGATGAATGGTCAGCACTTTTTAAGTAATAGACATTTTTCGCTGTATTTTTTTTGATTTTCTTTATTTTTAGTTGAGTTGATTCATGAGCTTATCTCCAAAGCAAGAGCAATTATTTAAGCAAGCCAGCAAACACATACCAGGTGGTGTCAACTCTCCTGTACGTGCCTTTAATGGGGTAGGTGGGACACCTGTATTTATTGAAAAAGCACAAGGTGCTTATCTATATGATGTTGATGGCAAGCGTTATGTCGATTATGTCGGTTCTTGGGGGCCAATGATTTTAGGCCATGCTCAACCCGATATTATTAAAGCAGTTCAAGAAGCAGCAGTAGATGGTTTAAGTTTTGGCGCGCCAACTGTACACGAAACCACTTTGGCTGACATTATTTGTGAAATCATGCCGTCAATTGAATTGGTACGTATGACCAACTCAGGTACGGAAGCTACGATGACTGCTATCCGTCTAGCTCGTGGTTATACAGGGCGTGATAAAATTGTGAAATTTGAAGGTTGTTACCACGGTCATTCAGATTCACTCTTGGTGAAAGCAGGTTCTGGTCTTTTGACTAAAGGTGAAGGCGAAGCAACTTCGGCCGGTGTACCTGCCGATTTTGCTAAACACACATTAACGCTTCCGTATAATGACATTGCAATGTTGAAAGAATGCTTTGCTAAGTTCGGTTCTGAAATTGCAGGTGTAATTGTTGAGCCAGTTGCAGGCAACATGAATTTGGTTAAACCAATTGATGGCTTCCTTCAAGCGATTCGTGATGTATGTGATGAGCATGGCTCAGTTTTCATCATTGATGAAGTAATGACTGGCTTCCGAGTTGGTTTAGGTGGTGCTCAAGCACATTATGGCGTTACGCCAGACTTAACGACTTTAGGTAAAATCATTGGTGCAGGCTTACCTGTTGGTGCATTCGGTGGTAAGCGTGAAGTGATGGAGTGTATTGCACCGCTTGGTAAGGTATATCAAGCTGGTACATTGTCAGGCAACCCATTAGCAATGCGTGCTGGTATTGAAATGTTTAAGCATTTACGCCAACCAGGTTTTTATGATGCTTTAACTGCAAAACTTGAAACATTACTTGCTGGTCTACAAGCTGCTGCTGACGAAGCGGGCATTCCATTTTTCACTCAACAAGTGGGCGGCATGTTTGGCTTGTATTTCACAGATCAAACTGAAATCACTGGTTTTGATTCAATTTTAAAATGTGATGTAGATGCCTTCCGTACTTTCTTCCACGGTATGTTAAAACGCGGTATCAACCTTGCACCATCAGCATTTGAAGCAGGCTTCTTCTCTAGTGCACATAGCGATGAAGATATTGCATTTACCATTGAAATGGCAAAAGAAGTTTTTGCTGAAATGAAGTAATTTTCATTTTAATGAGTAAATTCTGATTTAGAATAAAGCCCGCAGCTTGCTGTGGGCTTTTTTGTGGTCGCATGATTAAACATGTATTGAAAAAAGGATTTTTTAAATGAAAACCAAGCATTATTTAACTTTGGCAGATGCAGAATTTTTACTAAACACAGCACATGCTTATGCAGTCGAAAATGGTTTTAATGTCAGCATTGCGGTTACGGATGAGACAGGCAATTTGTTAGCGATGAAACGTATGGATGGTGCATCGCCAATGACAGCAAATCTATGCTTAGAAAAAGCCAAATGTTCAGCCATCAGTAAGCGCCCATCTAAATTGTTTGAAGACTTGATAAAAGGCGGGCAGATGGGTTTCTTAACCATGCAGACGTTTAATGGTATGTTGGAAGGCGGTGAACCGATTTTGTTTGAAGGGCAGCTAGTTGGCGCAATGGGCGTGTCTGGGGTAAAGTCATTTCAGGATGCAGAAATTGCACAATTCGCTATTGAAAAGTTTTTAGCACAGCTTGGATGATTTTTTATATTTTTAGTTTAACTTAATGTAATTTTAGAGAATTATCTGCTAATAGTTCGTGAAACATGATTAATCATTTAGAAAGCCAAATCGGTGAGGATTGGGTTTTTAGGTTTGATAAAGTTTTGAAATTTAATGTAAAACTAGGTTGGTTTGTATAAAGTGTATTATATTAATTTTATGGAAAATAAAGAGGAAAAAATATGGATTCAAAAAAATTAGCTAATGTATTCAAAAATGAAATTATTAATGAAAACCTAGAAATTTATAAAAGTTTTTTTACGGACTATTCTCCATCAGAAATTAAAGACCCTTATTTTATCAATGCTATAAGTTTTTTTAATACCTTATCAGATGACAATAAGCGAATTTTTTTCTCAATTTTGCGACAAGTAATGATTGATTCAATTAGTAATGTATTAGGTGCTATTGATGGCAGTTCATATCTATCAGAATGCGATGGTGACTTTTCATTGTTATATGAGGGTGAAGCACTTGAAGATTTACAAGATTATTTTTTATCTCAGTTTGAGTAAAATATATCAAATATACTTCATTCAACATAATGGCCATTATAAGAAATACAAATTTAAAAATCCCAAATAGCTCTAATCATAAGAGTAAACTACACTATCCATAGAGTTGTTAACTATTTTATTAGAGTCTCCCATGCTGTACCCCATGCCCAAGAAAATCCAACTTTCTCCCTCAAAAGCCAAATGGCAACTCTTATCCTCCGCATCTGTTTTAGTCCTCGTAGGTTTACAAAATCTACGCATGATGCAAGGAATCCAAGACAGCGCATTGATGCAAAACCTGATTCAGGTCACTAATAAAGCCAAAGCACTGGAAATCCCAATTATCGATTTATATGGGGATGATTTACTGCAAGGCATGCAACAGCTCGGTGAATATGCAACATCACATCCGCAATTAATATTTGCAGGGCAAATTACCCCCATGCTGAAACAGATATTGCCACACTTACAAAGCGTGACCGAGCAGATCTGCGTGGTGGATGACGCAATTGAGTTAAGTAGCCAAGAACAACATATACAATGGGTAGATAGCCTGACAACACAGGGATTTCACCACATGAACAGCTATAGTGTAACGCGACTATGGAGTTTGAGTGCACCGACTGATTATGTGTTGTCTGCTAAAGGCATATTACTTGCAGTTGCTGAACAGCTAGAAATGGAACCTTTACAAATTGATCCACTCACAGATTTACGCAGTTATGGATTAGATTCTGTGGGGATGGCGAACTTGGTTGGCCTTTGGCGTGCGAGCGGGGCAAATATTCGTTACGAAGACTTTTTACAAGATGCGAGCCTGAAAGCTTTGCTCGAAAAATTGCTTAGTAATTCCTAATTAGGTCAAATTGGAAAAATTTTTGTTCTAAATCGGAAAATACATCGGGAAATAGGGCTTTTTGCATTGTAATTGTTGGCTAAGCTTTTTATCATTGCCGCCTTGTTTTTCGTGATCAGACTGGATTGAGCTTTGAGTAACTTTCTAACAGAACACCTGATACATCGTGATACGGACTTTATGGTGATCCATAAGCCGGCAGGTTTACTCACAGTTCCGGGAAAAACAGCAGATTTACAAGATTGTGTAATCAATCGCTTATTGAAAATCGAGCCGAAAACATTACTGATTCATCGTCTTGATCGAGATACTTCAGGTATTTTAGTTTTTGCTTTGACACGTCAAGGACAAAATCGAATTTCACGCCAGTTTCAAGAACGTCAAACGTCTAAAACCTATCAAGCATTGGTAGCAGGAATACTAGAGGGTGAGGGAACTGTTGATGTTCCTGTGGTATATGACCCAGAACATCCACCTTTACATATCGCTGATCCTGCCCACAACAAGCCAGCACTCACACATTGGAAAGCTACTGAACATTTTGAAATTCAGGGACAACCAGTAACACGTGTAGCGTTAACCCCAATTACAGGTCGTTCACATCAATTACGTGTACATATGCAATATTTAGGTCATCCGATTGTTGGTGACACGCTATATGCAACTCCTGATCAGCAAAAACTCATGCCACGTCTTTGTTTACATGCTGAACACCTCAGTTTTACTCATCCTGAAACGGAACAGCCAGTTGAATTTCATTGTGCCGTACCATTTTAGGATAATCATTTAAATCCCAAAGAATTCTGCTCACTAATTTGGTGGGCTTTATGTCAAAATATATTGCTTAAAGGTCTAGATTTTTGCTCAAATAACATTCAAAGTTTGAGCTTAATATTTTCAGACCTAACTTGAGAAAAAGGTGGAAAAATTGCAGCAGTTTGCTATTGGTCAACGTTGGTTATCAGATACAGAAACAGAACTCGGTTTAGGTGTTCTTATTGATGTTGATGAGCGATCGGTCAGCATTTTATTCCCAAAAAGCGACGAAACACGTGTTTATGCACGCCACAATGCGCCTTTGTCTCGAATCATTTTTAATGTGAATGATGAAGTGCAAGACCAAGAAGGCACAATTTGGCTTGTAGAGTCATTTGAAGACCGTGGTGGAGTTGTACGTTATAACGCAGTACGAAAGCTTGAAGATGGCTCAGAAGAGCGTAAATCACTCAATGAAACGCGTATTGGTGCAAGCATTCAGTTGGCGAAACCACTTGAGCGTTTACTTGCAAGCCAAGTCGATTATAAAGAATGGTACGACTTACGTATTGAAGCCTTATTACTTCAAGCTAACATGAAATCAAGCCCATTGCGTGGCTTGGTAGGTTCGCGTGTCGGTTTGATTCCGCATCAGCTATATATTGCACATGAAGTTGGTAAACGTTTTGCACCACGTGTATTACTTGCTGATGAAGTAGGCCTAGGTAAAACCATTGAAGCAGGTTTGATTATTCATCAACAGTTGAAAACTGGCCGTGCTGAACGTATTTTGGTTCTTGTACCTGATTCATTGCAATATCAATGGATGATTGAAATGCGTCGTCGTTTCAATCTTGAGTTCTCTTTGTTTGATTTGACCCGTACCGCATCAATTAAAGAACATGATCCTGATTTAAATCCATTCCTAACAGAACAGTGCATCATCGCAAGTGTTGACTTGATGATTGACCATGATGACTTACGTGAACAAGCGCTTGAAGCTGGTTTTGATCTACTGGTAGTCGATGAAGCCCATCATTTGATGTGGTCTGAAGAAGAGGGCGGCAATGACCGTTACGACCTTGTAGAAGAACTTTCAGAAAAAACACCAGGTGTATTGTTACTTACGGCTACACCAGAGCAGTTGGGTGTAGAAAGCCATTTCGCACGTTTACGCTTACTTGATCCACAACGTTTTAGTTCTTTAGACCGTTTCTTGGACGAAGAAGAGCAATATCATCAAACTGCAAAAATTGCAGAAGTTTTAATGTCTGATATGCCGCTAGAAGAAGCGCATATTGCTGCAATTGAAACTTTACTTGGTCACCGTATTAGTGATGAGCCTGAACAGCGTTTCCGCGCGATTCACGAATTATTAGACCGTCATGGTACAGGTCGTATTTTATTCCGTAATACACGTGAAGCAATTCAAGGCTTCCCGGGTCGTGACTGTCAGCCAGCGCCACTTCCAGCACCAGAAAATTGGTCTAAAGATGGCAAGCTACGTGAACAAATGTGGCCTGAAGAAGCACAACTTGACGGTTCTTGGATGGAAAGCGACCCACGTGTTATGTGGTTGATGGAACGTTTACGTACTGATCTTAAGCACAAAAAAGTGTTGTTAATTGCACGTAGTGGCCCAGTGGTTGAATCACTTGAAAATGTACTTCGTTTACATGCTGGTATTCGTACCGCAATGTTCCATGAAGGCATGAGCTTGTTAGAGCGTGACCAAGCGGCAGCATACTTTGCAGAAGAATCGTATGGTGCGCAAATCTTGCTGTGCTCTGAAATTGGTTCTGAAGGTCGTAACTTCCAGTTTGCATCAGACTTAGTTTTGTTTGACTTACCTGCAAACCCAGATGTACTTGAACAGCGTATTGGTCGTCTAGACCGTATTGGGCAAGAAAACCGTATTCAAATTCACGTGCCTTATTTGGTTGGTACAGCACAAGAACGTATGTTCCGTTGGTATAATGAAGCGTTGAATATTTTCAGCAACATTTCTCCAACTGCGCAAACTTTGCAAGAAAACTTTATTGTTAACCTAAAAGATTGTTTACTTGCTGATAAAGGCCAAGAGTTTGAAGATTTACTTGAAGCAGTAAGCGTACAACGTGAGGCTTTAGAAGCTGAGCTTCAATCTGGCCGTGACCGTTTGTTAGAATACAATTCATGTCGTCCAATTGTGGCGCAAGAGATTGTGACAGCACTTGAAGATTACGACGACAACACGACTTTGCCAATGTTCATGAAGCGCTTTATGGCGTCAACGAATATTGATTTTGATGAGCAAAGTAACGGTACGGTGATCATCAAGCCAACTGATCAAATGCAAGTTCAGGGTTTAACCCTTGATGAAGAAGGCATGACGGCGACTTTCTATCGTGACCAAGCACAAATTCGTGAAGATGCTCAGTATTTAACACTTGAACATCCATTCACAGAAAGCGTGATGGAAATGATTAATACTCAAAGCTTTGGTAGTACGAATGTGGCGGTATTAAAATCAGCTGCATTACCACAAGGTTCTGTGTTGATGGAAGTGTGGTTCAAAGTGGATGTTGTTGCACCAAAAGCATTGAACTTGCCATCAAGTCTGCCACAACAGTTGGTTCGTGTATTGTTGAGTGAAAAAGGTCAAGACTTATCACAAAAAATTGCACCTGAAATTTTACGTCCTTATTTACATCATCTTGATGGCAATAGCTGCCGCCAAGTGGTTAAAGCGCGTCGTGATGTGATTGAACAGCGTTACACTCAAGCTTTGGAAATTGCGCGTGGTGCATTACCTGGTTTCAAACAGCAAGCCAAAGAAATGTACGGTAGCAAATGGCAATACGAAATTGACCGTTTAACTTACCTCAAACAGTTCAACCCAAGTATTCGTGAAGATGAAATTACACGTCTACAAAAGCTACAAAAAGAAGGTTTAACATTGCTTGATGGTTTGGCTGTGACACCTGAAGCAATTCAAATTATGGTGGTGGTAAAACCGTAATAGGTCTTTCTTGATATTAAAAAGCACCTTCGGGTGCTTTTTCTTTGACTGATGGTTTTAATAGGTTGTAAATTGTATTTGGCGGTAATTATCAATTTAATCCGTTGTATCTTCACTGCCCCATAAGAAATAGGTGTTTTTTAAATCGCCTATGGCACTATCAAAGTTTTCTTCTGCATCTATCATGTAAACAATATATTGAAATATGGGCTATGTGTATCGAATTGTATTTGGATACAGAAGCGTGACGCTTTCCGTTGTGTGAAATAATACTTTTCTAAGGCGGTAAAATAGATCTAGTCGCAAAGGGGTTGTTTCAAAGCGATTGCACCACAGTAATGCTGAATTTCAGGTAGCAGGCGAAGCAGATAATTGGCCTCAATTCCTTCAGCAACTATAACTTCAGGCACCACATTTTTGCAAAGCGCTAAAAACTCTGCCTTGAGTAATTCATGATTTTGGCTTGAATCAAGATGAATTTCGCGTTGAGGTTGCTTTAAATAAAAATCATCAATTAAAATCATTATTTATACTCCTTATAATTTTTATAAAAAATTGGGCGGTTTTGTTGCTCCCAAATAAAATGGAGAAGTGAAATCTATAAAAATTGAATTTTCAGACTTGATATTTTAAAGCCAAAGCATGAATTAAAATTGCGGCTTGAGTGCATTGTTTAATATCTGCATCCAGCCCCATAAAATCGCGTTCAATACAAATCAACTCATCTCGATAATCTTCAATCTGGGTATTGGTGCTTTCAGCCAAAATCAATAAATCATGTAAGTAGCTATCATATTCATCAGCCATATTTTTTATATCACTAATGCCAATCGGATCCCAATTATTCAGTAAAATTTGGCGCAACTCATATACAATTGGGTGCTGTGCAAGGTTGTCATTCGTATCTCGGGGCATAATCATTTCCTTAAAAATGAGGAATAATGCGTGTGTTAAAAATTGGTTTATTGGTCAATGTATAGATTATTTTTATAGGTACATTATACAGTTTGGTTTAAGTTTAATTTGGTTTTGACGTCAATAGTTGTCGCTAAATTTTGTTTTTTATAACAATTCATTGCTAGAGTGAAATATTGACATGCGTTAAAATGCCTCGAATTTTATGGTGTACTAAAAAGAATATAACAATATGAAAGCATTAATTACTTTAGGTAGCAAAACTTCACATGGCGGCGTAGTAACAGAATCTGAGCCAAGTTTTGTTATTAATGGTATTGCCGTACATTTAAATGGGATGAAACATTACTGCCCAAAATGTAAAACTACAGTCAGTGCGATCGCTAGCGATCAAAGCACGACAGTAAAAGGGCGAGGCGTGGTGATCGTTGGGGACAAAACGACCTGTGGTGCAACTTTCTTGCCACAGCAAAATATGGTCGTATCTGCTAAATAGCAGCTGCCAAGTTAGGATTGTTTAAGCTCAGTAAAGATTGCTTTCATTAATCTATAGATTTGGCTGATAAAGACTTGGCTGAATTGTCAGATGAGTTTGTCTATTCAGGCTATTGTTTTAAAATCTATGTTGGCTAAGCTTTATGTTCAAAATGGTTTGCGATCAAGGATTCTAGTTGATGAAAACCCCGATACATTTTACTCATGCCAATGGCATACCGGGTCAAAGCTATCAGAAGTTCTTGTCGCAGTTTACCTCAGACTATGAGGTTGAATATATTCCATTGATTGGTTTGGATGCGCAGTATCCGATTACCAAAGATTGGCGCTATTTGGTTGAGCAAGTCATAGCTGATATTGAACAGAAATTTCCGCAGCAAAAAGTCATTGGTTTAGGCCATTCATTTGGTTCATTGCTCACCTTAATGGCTGCCTATAAACGTCCAGATTTATTTTCACAATTGGTGATTATGGATCCACCGTTCGTGATTGGGCGTAATGCAGCATTGTTTGAACTGGTGAAAAAATTCAATCTTAAAGCCATTCATAAATTTACCCCATCGGGTATGACTTTGAAACGTAAAGATCAATGGCTGAGCAAGCAGGAAGCATTTGAATCATTGCGTAATAATCGATTATTTAAAGATTTTGATGATCAATGTTTTCAAGATTATGTGAATGTAGGCATTCAAAGGAATGCAATGGGGAGTGGGGTAACTTTGACCATTCCCAAAATAGTCGAAGCTGAAATTTTTAAAACGGTACCTGCGTGGTGGTGGCGAACGCCACGTAAAGCACCGAATATTCCAGTGCATTTAATGACTGCTGAGCAAAGTCCGTTTTATCAGCAAGGCTTTCCGCAAGCCATGAAGAAAATATATAAAATTCCATATACTGTCCTGCAAGGTGGGCACATGTTTCCTTTGGAGCAGCCCATTGAAACAGCCGAGCATGTCATGCATGTATTAAAAAATATTGCTGCCTGAATAGTATTATTTAGTATGCATGAATATAAAAAAGGAGACATATTGTCTCCTTCTTAATTTGGTTTTTCTGAAATTTAGATGCTTATCGAATCTGTGCTTCGTCCAAATGACGAGCACCTTCTAACAACATGCGAATCATAATCATGGTTTGTTCCGCCACTTGCTTGCGTTCTTCAACAGGCATATCAATCACTTTGGCACCCATGTTAAATACAATTTGAGTAATGCCCATTGCAACAATATCTGGATGCGCGAGTTTGCTTTGATTCAGTCGTTCCAAAACAATTAAATCTTCTTTTAATTCTTGTTGGAAATAATTTAATTGACGCTCAACCGCATTTTTATATGAATGCGACCCCGTATAACCTTCGCGAAGTAGTAGGCTTAAATTTCCTTCATCAGCATCAAGCTGTTCAATAAAAACTTCAACTGAACTACGGATAATACTGCTTTGGCGTGATGCCTTTAAACGTGCTTCATGCAAAATCTGACGTAATACGCCACCAGCACGATCAATTAACTCAATTGCCAATTCATCCGTGTCTTTAAAATGGCGATAGAAGCTATTCGGTGCAATGCCAGCTTCACGTGCAACTTCACGCAAGCTTAAAGAGGAGATACTTTTTTGCGGGCCGATTAAATTCAGCGCTGCTTGAAACAGTTCTTCCTTGGTAATCGTTGCTTTACGACCAACTGTACGGATTGTAAGTGGCGCTTCAGCTTCTGTATGTAATTCTTCCTGGTACATGTTAACCATATTCGTCTGTGCAGACTGAGTCATATTTTTCAATGGATTAGAAACATTAACATATTATAGCGATAGCGAGTAGATTTTGTGAAATGCATATTAAGTGAACAACTGTATATACAAATATATATACATGTGTATAATAATTAAAACCTCCCATGAAATGTGTTCGACTATGCATGTACTTGAAAAAGCGAAAAAGCCTTTAAATGCACTGAAAGACAGTGTGGTAGATGTAAATGCAGTAAATTTTTGGCTACAGAAATTCAATCCTTTATGGTCGGGCAGTCAAGCTCTCGGTAAAGTTGTTCAAAAAGAAAATGCAGCGAATGACATGGTAAGTTTTACCATTCAGATCAATCGCTTATTTAAATTTGGACAAGCTGGTCAACATCATCCTGTATTTATTCGGGTTAATGGTATCCGCTATGAACGTACTTATAGTTTGACGCAGCTTGATGCACAACACGTTTTACTGAGCGTAAAAAAAGTTGATGCGGGTATTGTTAGTTCATATTTGGTTGAAAAAACACAAGTAGGTGACATTATCGAGTTTGGACAGCCGTTTGGTGAGATGAAACTTCCATCAACTCGTAGTCCACTGATTTTGTTGGCGGCTGGCAGTGGCATTACACCAATGCTGAGTTTGCTTAAAGCATTAAGTCAGACCAAAGACATGTCGGAACAACCAATTCAATTGCTTTACTGGGTTAAGCGTCATGCAGATGCGGCTTTCAAAGCGCGTTTTGATGAATTAGCTGCACAGTATCCTAATTTTAAATTTAAAATATTTTTTACTCAAGAAGCGCAAGCGGATGCACGTTTAGGTGCATCGCATATAGCACAAATTGAAAACCTTGGCGCGAGTACGATATATGCATGTGGCCCTTCAGGCTTTGTAACCCAAGCAGAACAGCTATGTTCTAGTGCGCAATGCTTTATGAGTGAAGCATTTAGTATGAGTGCTGTAGATACCGATGAAGTGGGTTTTGTGAATATCACATTAACTCAGTCCAATAAAACAGTCAGTATTCCAAAAGGGCAGTCAATTTTGTCTAGCTTGGAACAACAAAATATTAAGCCGAACCACGGTTGCCGTATGGGTATTTGTAATAAATGTGCTTGCAATAAAGTCGAAGGTTCAACCAAAAACTTGGTGAACGGTAGCCGAAATACTGAACCGGGTAATTTATTAAAAATTTGTGTCAATTCAGCACAGACTGATTTAGTTATTGATTTATAAGGTAGTAAAACTATGAACATGCCTGTAAAAATTGAATATTTTAAAAATCCTAAAAACCGTGAATTAACTCAAACTCAACTCGATGAACTTGCCCGTGAGTTGGATGCGATTAAGCAAGAAGTACTTGATGATTTAGGTGAAAAAGACGCGAAGTATATTCGTCGTGTGTATTCTACGATTCGCTATTCGTCTATGGCTGGTCGTGCATTACTGTTTGCAGGATGGTTCCCACCAGCTTGGGTACTCGGTACAGGTTTACTTGGTTTTGCCAAAATCATGGAAAATATGGAACTTGGCCATAATGTGATGCACGGTCAATATGACTGGATGAATGATCCGAAGCTCAATGGCCAGACTTACGAATGGGATATTGTCGGTACAGCGGATAACTGGCGTCAAACGCATAACTTTAAGCATCATACCTATACCAATATTAAAGGGATGGATGATGATATTGGTTATGGTCTGGTTCGTTTATTCCCTGAGCAGCGTTGGAAGCCGGGCTATTTATTACAGCCAATCTATAGCATTCCATTTTGCTTGCTTTTCCAATGGGGCGTCGCGATTCAAAACCTAGAATTGGGTAAATACTTCAAAGGCCGTAAAACTAAAGAACAGACCAAAGCAGAATGGAAGCCAATGCAAGCAAAAATTGGCAAACAACTGTTTAAAGATTATGTATTTTTTCCATTGATCGCTGGGCCTGCAGCATTACCCGTATTCACCGGTAATTTAGTGGCAAATGGCTTACGTAATATTTGGACATTCAGTATCATTTTCTGTGGTCATTTCACTAAAGATGTTGAAGTGTTCCCAAAAAAAGTACTTGAAAATGAAAGCCGCGGTCATTGGTATATGCGTCAAATTCGTGGTTCTTCAAACCTGACTGGTTCTGAAGCTTTTCATATTCTAACAGGGCATTTGAGTCATCAGATTGAACACCATTTATACCCTGATGTTCCTGCACGCCGTTACCGTCAGATGGCACCAAAAGTGCAAGCTGTATGTGAAAAGTATGGTTTGAACTACAATAACGCGAGCCTTGTGAAACAATATGGCAGCGTAATTAAACGTATTGTGAAATATGCATTCCCGTTTAAAAAATAATATGAATTGGAATAAAAAAAGCCATGCATTTGCATGGCTTTTTTTATGAAGAGGAGGGCGTTGGCTGAGTAACATTATTTTTTAATGTGCAGTCGAAGGATTTTGATCAAATTCATGTAATTTCCATTTTTCGCCATGCGAATTACCACTTCAATTTCTTCTTTACTCCACATCTGGCGTGTGGCAGAGAAGGCAAACTGTGCGAGTAATACAAACGGATTCTCACCGAATTTGATGTTGAGGCCTTTTACATATTTTGGTGGATTGAATTGATTCATATTCTATTCCGGCTTGTAATGTTGTACCGCATTAATTGTAATTATTGTGAAAAATAACACAGAATATGAATGATTGAAAAGGCTAATTGTATGAAATTATTTATAGTTTAGAACAGCTTAATTTTACAATGTTGATTATTTAATCAAATTAAAAAAACCAAGTAGAATGCTCTGTTTTAGGTGAGTTCAGGTAGAGTATTATCATGGCCATTCATAAAAAAATGGGTTGCTAATTCAAACATCGCTAAGTCTTCATCACTATTGCCATAGGCATAAATACACTCATAATCTTGCACATTAAAATGTTGCAATATACGAATTTTCTTTTGCTCTCCACTACAGTCCAGTGTGTGATATTTACCTGTTAATTTACGATCATGGCTATCTGTTTCCGTACAAATTAATTTCACACCGAGTTTTTTTGCTATGGGTTTTAAATATAAATCAACAGACGCAGACACTAAAGCGACATCATGGCCGAGTTGTTGATGTTGCTGAAGCTGTTTATATAATTCGGGGTTAAGTTTAGACATAAGCGTTTCAGCATAGACTTCAGCCTGGCTTAAAATATGTTGTTGATCCGCTTGCTTAAACATTGCGGCATAAAGTTTTGGACGCATGGCGTGCGCAGGATAAAGGTTTAAGTAATAACCCTGTATCCATGGTAAGAGCTTGATGCCTTGGCGCACAATATGGCGTTTAGAGAGAGAATGGAAGATGAACCCTGTAAAACTGTCGGTTTTGCACAGGGTACCATCAAAGTCAAAGAGAGCTAGAGCTTTAGGTTTTTGATGCGGCGCATGCATGTTTGATAACGTCCATCGACACGAGTTGCAAACCAATTGGTGTTGTAATCACGGCTTAATTTAGGTCCCGAAATGACCACTTCTGGCATCATTGCATAGAAGGGTTCTTTACCTGTTTTTTCTTGATAAAGTTTTTTTACCGCTTTATATGTGAGTGTACCTTCAAAATTTTCATCCTTTTCTTTTTTCAAGTCTGAACGAATTTGACGTGGTGTGGCAATCACATTATTTTCTGCAAATACAGCAATGAGTGCTGTCTCAGATTGGCTTTTCGCTGCTCGAGGTGAACCGTCTTTGCTATACAAAAGTAAGTCACCATCCAAGCTTAGCTCTGCAGGTGTTAAGTCATTTAACATACTTTGGAACGCGGCATTACGACTTGAATAACGGCCAGAGTTATAGTCAGCAAAGCGATAGATTGGCTTATCATATTCAGCCGGATACATCATAAGGCGGTGTATACCATAATATAACCCGCCATATTGGGTATACATGTCAGTACGAAGTTCTGCAATATTGCCACCTTGACGCTTATGATCTTTGGCATAACCAATATGAACTTGCATTGAACCTAAGGTAGTAATAGGGTTTAATTTTTCCCCAATATCTTGACCAACGAGTTTAGCTGCACCAGTCAGCGCACTGACATGATAATGTTTGGACATGTAATCGAAGATTTCACGATAAAGCTCATCAAGTTCACGTTCAGTTTGCACGCGACGCATTTGACTTAAATAGTTATCTTCTGGGCTAGGCTGATTTTTAAGGACATCTTGGAAATAACCAGCAACCGTACCACCAATACCATCACCGAGTTTATCTTTAAACTTTTCTTCAAGTCGATCCTGAACTTCTTTCACTGCTTTTTCGCCTAAACCCGGCACATGCGGGTCAGCCACGAAGTTTGACTCTTGGTCAACTACAGCAACAATGGTACAGACATTTTCTTTAGTGGTTGGAATACCCAACTGATCACTAATATCATAAATATCATTGGCCCATGATTGGCGCTCGTTTACACGAGGTGGAATGGCTTTTTTAATTTGTTCAGCTTCCATGGTCGGTTCATCTTTCGACCACCATGAACCATTTCCACAAGCGCTTAAGCTTATAGATAAAGCCAGTATAGACATTGATTTAAAGCAAAAAGTTGCAGAAAAGGTTTTGTTCATATCTTCCAAAAAAGTCAGCCACATAAGGGGAAAGAGGCACGGGCAGTATACTATGCACATGACAAAGTTGATGAATTATTATGTATATGCCTCGTTGGGTGCTGTCAATATAATTTTCGCGTATAACTTGAGTAAAAACAAAGTGATTGGATTTGATGATGGGAAATAATAACCAAATTCAGATTCTTATATGATTAATTCAATCTATGATTTTTTCAAAATATGAAAATTGAAGGTATATACTGAATAAAACCATAATTTTTTAAGGGGATTAAATATGCCAGCAAAGTTTTTCAGTATTTTCTTTGCATGTATTGCTTTGGTGATGGTTGTTGGAGCACTCATAATCAACATAGGTTTTGATAAACCAATGGTTGAATATTGGATTTTATTGCTACTTCCTTGTTTTGGTGTGCCTATTTTAACCTCAGTAATGATTACAAAGGATGAAAATCTGTAATTTTTGCAGCTACTCGGTTTTCTTAAGATATAAGCTCACTTCGGTGGGCTTTTTGCAGTCTGATTTACGCGCACATTTGTTATAATGCATTCATGCGTAAATATGAACGATCTAAATTGAAAAACCAGCTTGATGTGCAGTGGACAACAGAGCAGGATTGTTACTTAATTGAAAATTCGACAATCCCACTTGAACAGCTGATGAATGTACTTAATTTCTCAGAAGATGAAATTCATCAACGTAAAGAGATTTTAGGTTTATATCGTCGTGAGCGGCAAATTCAACGGATGAAAATCAAATAATTCAAGCAAAAAAAGCCCACTATAATGTGGGCTTTTAGCAAAATATAGATTATTTTGCAGCTGCTTCAGATGCAGCACTCACTTCAACTGCTTCTTGAGTTGTTTCAGCAGTTTGAACTTCAGATGCCGCAGATTCAGTTGCAGCAACTTCAACTTTTTGTTCTTCAGCAGCGAATGTAGTTGCAGCAGCAGCAGAAATAAGAGTAGCGAAAAGTACTTTGTTTAAAGTTTTCATTAATTCATCATCGTTCATTTAATTGGAGGTGGTAATTTAATGAATAAATCATGAGAAAAGTGTAATTATACTAATACCTTCTGTGGCAACTCTGTATCATTCAAAGTCTTTATTTATCATAAAATTAAAATTATTAGAACTGCATCACTTTTATTGAACATGGCTTTTTTATTGGGTATTGCTTGATGAAAACAGTAATCGCTATGATCCAATTAGAACCAGTCTTGAAAAAAGAAAACCCGAAAATAAATCGGGTAGCGGATTTTACTTTGTTATTGCAGCGACGGAGTGACTTAATCGCTTGATTCATAATTTAAACGCTTATTATGAACGATTGATGAAATCATAAAACAATTACTTTGGGCATTGGATGGAGAGTTTCTCAGCATAATAATCTTGTGAAATGTGTAAATCATTCAGCATTTTTTCAGTTGTGTATTCCTGTGGAGCAATTTCTAACATGGCCGGTATATAATTGTTTTTATATTCATTCGGATAATCGACACATAACACTTGTTGTTTCACATCTAAAGTTGTATTTGCTGAATCTAATTGATCCAGATAGTAACTGATTTTTTCATCCGCATGAGCAAAACGTTGTTGAGGTGTGTCTAACTGGGCATTTCTGCTTTGTTGGTTTGGGCTTATTGATTCTGCATTTGCATCTTCAGTCGGTTTTTGGCAGGCAACTAATGCAGAAGACACAACGATTAAACTCAATAATTTTATATGCATGTTAAATATCATTTTCCAATACTTTATGAAGATCCCGCTTAGGACTTCAGTATAAAAGTTTTCATCAAGAAAATATTGATCATTTTGTTTTGCGGTATAAACGGCTTAGTTCAATAAGATCAAGTCCGATACAAAGCTAAATGCATGGAAATTTAGTGTTAAAGACACTAAACTAGCGACATATTTTTTCTCTCCTATTTTCAATTTGCCTAGAGTTTTGCTTAAGCCTAATGAAGGGCATGAAGCGCTCTAGCAATTTAGCCCAATGATATGAATTAGTAATGTGGAATTGCTTATCGTTAAGTCAGTTCCCATGGTTTTATTTATATGAAGGGTTAATTGAAGTCATAACTACGAGATATTTACGAGGTTTAAGCTTTGAGTCAACATAACGTCATTCAAGAACTATTCGATCGTCCAATCGAAAGAAAGTTATGGGTTGCTCCCATGGCAGGCGTTACCGATCGACCATTTCGCACCTTGTGTAAATATTTTGGTGCAGGTCATGCGGTCAGTGAAATGATGACGGCAGACAAAACACTACGCATGAGTAAAAAAAGCTTATATCGTGCTAATTTTGATGGAGAAATTGCACCTATTTCTGCACAAATTGCTGGTTCAGATCCGCATGAATTAGCGGAAGCCGCACGTTATCAAGTGGCGAACGGTGCTCAAATTGTTGATATCAATATGGGCTGCCCAGCGAAGAAAGTCTGTAATAAATTAGCTGGTTCTGCTTTATTGAAAGATGAGGATCTCGTTGCACGTATACTCGATACAGTTGTGGCAGCCGTAGATGTTCCTGTTAGTTTAAAAACTCGTCTTGGCTATTTAAATGGTCATGAAAATATTATGCGTGTGGCGAAACGTGCTGAAGAAGCGGGCATTGCAGCTTTGGCATTACATGGTCGTACACGTGAAGATATGTATTTAAATACTGCACGTTATAGTTTAATTAAAGACGTAAAGTCATTTATTAATATCCCCGTTATTGCCAATGGAGATATTGATACTCCTGAAAAAGCCAAGTTCGTTTTAGATTATACAGGCGCGGATGCTGTGATGATTGGCCGTGCTGCTCAGGGGCGACCTTGGATTTTCCGTGAAATTGCACATTATTTAACAACGGGCGAGCATTTGGCTGCACCGACCATAACAGAAGTTCGCGACGTATTGTTGGGGCACTTATCTGAATTGTACGAGTTTTATGGTGAATATTCGGGTTGCCGTATTTCTCGTAAACATATTGCTTGGTATACCAAAGGTTTACGTTCAAGTAATGAATTCCGCCAAAACATGTATAAAGTTGAATCTACAACGGATCAGTACAAAGTGGTCGAAAACTATTTTAATAATTTGTTAGAACATGGTGAAATCATGAGTGATGTTCAAGTTGAACAAGTGAATTTGCTTGAAACTAAATAAATGAAATTTGTGATTTTACGATGCAAAAAGCCCTCAAAATGATGAGGGCTTTTTGCATTTATATGGTTGTATAAAAGCTAAATTGGGCTTTTAATTAAAACGCATTTCTAAAACAAGTTGATTAATTAAGTCAGGCGCTTCTAATTCACGGATTTGCGATACATTTGTTCCTGCCCAAAAAGCACCATAACCCTGTATGCCTTTTTTGCTTGCAGCAGCATGTAGCTGTTTGCCTAAGTCATATGTATATGGATAAGGTGGAACTGTTGGGCGCGTAGGGGTATCAACATCTGTATGCCAGTTATTAATAATGCCACGGGCTGGTCGTCCAGAAATGCTCGCTGTAATTTGTGTAATCGGGGCATCAAACAGTGCTTTACGATAAGCCTCATTCGCATTTGATGTTTTACATTGAACAAAAGCTGTACCGAGTTGAACAGCATCGGCGCCGAGTTCCATGATGTTATATGCTTGATGACCATTCATAATGCCGCCAGCAGCAATGATTGGACACTGTATATGTTGTTTTAACAGTTGTACTAAATCACGTGTTTTTACACTGCTATCAAAGCTTTCATTGAAAATGCCGCGATGCCCGCCAGCTTCAACCCCTTGAGCAATGACAATATCAATGCCCGCAGCTTCAATCAGTTTTGCTTCAGCCAAATTTGTTGCTGAAACCATTGTAACGATGCCAGCTTGTTTTAGGGCTTGAATCTGATGTGGGTGTGGTATGCCAAAATGAAAGCTGACAGCTTTGGGACGTGTTTCCAAGACTAAATTTAAAAAGTGGTCATCGTCTTTAAAACTTGGATATATGCAATTTAATGCTTCAGGCGCTGCTGCATCAAACTCAGTGAAAAGTGAATTGAATTGTAAGATCCATTGTGCCGCTACTTGTTCATCCAACTCGACACTATCATGACAAAAGAAATTGACCTGAAAGGGTTGATCCGTGAGTTCCTGAGTTTGCAAAATTTGTTTTCGTGCATTCTCTACACTGCTTGCGCCTAACCCAAGAGAACCTAATCCACCTTGGTTAGAGACTTCTGCTGCAAGTTCAGGTGTGGAAACACCAGCCATTGGGGCAAGTAAAATTGGGTGCTTAATGCCAAGTTTTTCTAGTAAAGTCATGTGCATACTCCAGTCACTTTATTTACTTTGCCCAAGCTTAAAAAATTAAGCAAATAATATTCGTTATTTCATTTTTAAATGATGGTCTTTCAACGGCGATCGACTTACAAATACAGCGACATCTCATGTCGTAGAGTTGATGAATGACATATTCAATAGAAAGCTAGATATTAAAATAGAATTGTATTTAATCAATTGTATTCTCCCCATGTCTGATCGTATCCGTGAAAAACTGCAAATTTTAGCTGATGCTGCCAAATATGATGTTTCTTGTTCTTCAAGTGGTAGCAAACGCCAAAATAAAGACAAAGGTTTAGGTAATACTGGTAATGGTATTTGTCACAGTTATACCGAAGATGGTCGCTGCGTATCCTTACTTAAAATATTATTTTCTAATGTGTGTATTTTTGATTGTGCCTATTGTGTATCGCGGCGCAGTAATGATGTCAAACGTGCGGCGTTTACGGTGCAAGAAGTGGTTGATCTCACCATGAACTTTTATCGCCGCAATTATATTGAAGGGCTATTTCTAAGCTCTGGTATTTTTAAATCAGCGGATTACACCATGGAGCGTATGTTGCAAGTGGTGAAAAAGCTGCGTTTAGAAGAAAACTTTAATGGCTATATTCACCTCAAAACCATTCCGGGTGCTTCACAAGAAATTATTACAGAAGCCGGTTTATATGTTGACCGTATGAGCATTAACTTAGAAATGCCAACTGAAGCCGGTTTACAACAATTTGCTCCAGAAAAAAACCATGCTGAAGTGCAAAAAGATTTAGGTATTGTGCGAGATCGGTTGATTGAGCTGAAAGACGAACGGAAAATAATTCGCTCAGTACCGAAGTTTGTTCCAGCTGGACAGACCACACAAATGGTGGTTGGGGCGCATCAAGAGTCTGACCGCGATGTCATATTGATGGCCGATCATCATTACAAAGAGTTTAAGCTGAAGCGGGTGTATTACTCGGGCTATATTCCAATTAATGAAAATGAACGTGCACTGCCTGCTGTCGGTTCCGCACCACCTTTGTTACGCGAGAACCGCTTATATCAAAGTGATTGGCTCATGCGCTTTTATGGTTTTGCTGCTAACGAATTGGTTGATGAAGAACATCCTAATTTAGAATTAGATATTGACCCAAAACTTGGTTGGGCACTGCGCCATCCTGAGCAATTTCCAGTAGATATTAATCGTGCTGAATATCAAATGATATTACGTGTGCCGGGTATTGGTGTGCGTTCGGCTAAGAAAATTGTTCAAGCACGTTGCTTTGGTAAAATTCATATTGATCAGTTAAAGCGTATGGGGGTGTCCTATAACAGGGCACAGCATTTTATTCGCTGTGAAGATTCTCCAAAATTTATTCGTGAGCAGCAGCCATATCAAATTCGACAGCAAATTTTACAAAGTGGTCAATCTAAATATACTCAACAAATTAGCCCACAATTGAGCTTAGGGTTTTAGTTCGTAGTCATGAGTATTTATATTTTTGATGGCACGATGACTGGATTACTTAGCTGTATATTTCGTGCTTTTCAATTTAAAGAATTTGATGTGCAGGTTTCTACTGATGCAAATGTGCAAACGGGCTTGTTTGCAGAGGTGATTGATGTTGCTAGTAATGATGAACACGCGCAGCGGGTTTGGCAGGGATTAAAATTAAAAGCATCGGATAGTGCTTTTAAGCAGTTTTATTATGCCTTTTTGTCAGAGCAGCAACAGGCTTTTCAACATTGTTTTAATTTTGCGATCTATGTGTTTCAGCAGCAACGTGATGTGTCTAAAAATTATGGCCATGCCGATGTATTGGGAATGAGCCAGTGGGCGAAGCAAGTAGGGCGTGAAAAGCATAGGATGGAAGCCTTTGTTCGCTTTAAAAAATGTCAGGATGGTTTATTCATAAGTTTGGTTTCACCTGATTTTAATGTTTTACCCATTATCGAACGACATTTTAAAGCACGTTATCAAGATCAACGCTGGCTTATATACGATGAAAAGCGCAATTTTGGCATCTATTATGATTTGCATAAAGTTCATCAAGTACAGATGGATGCAGGAGCAATAGATCGTCAAACTGCGAGTGGGCATAGTCAATCTTTTTGTATTGAACTGGATGATGAAGAAGTCTTGTATGATCAGCTTTGGAAGGATTACTTCCGTAGCGTCAATATTGAGGCTCGCCGAAATATGAAATTACATGTGCAATATGTGCCACGGCGCTATTGGCGTTATATGAATGAGAAAACCCTTTAGTTGGTTTTTCAGGCATAATGGCTGCGCTTTAGAATGTTTTTAAGTGAGACCTTGATGAAATTGTTTCTTGCATCGACAGTGTTGACTGCGGTTATGCTCAGTGCTTGCTCTGCCAATGAGCAAGAAAAGTCAGCTGTAAATTCTCAGAGTTATCAAGTGGCAGATGCTACAACTTTGCAACAGCGATTTGAGCAATTAAATCAAAAGTTAGCCAATGATTTTGCCCAGCTTAAAAAAATGGAAAGTTTGGCATTTTCAGATCAATCTGCTTTAGATGTGACAAACTTAAAAACATTGAACCAGCATTTTGTAGCGAATACTGCATTAAAGTCATCCAAAGTAGCTTATTGCGATGTAATGAATGGACATTTCGCTGAAATGTATCGACTTGGACATTTTAATTTAGCTATGGTGAAAGATTTGAAACTGCCGAATGCAGGGCAGGAGGATTGGTCACAAGTTTTTTCTAATGCTGATCAATTTTATGATTTTATTATCAATCGTTATACCACCTATAAGCAGGCGCAAGAGACCATGCAATATGGCTGTAATTTAAAAGCAGCACTGAGTAATTAAAAAATCCCCTCAATAGAGGGGATTTTTTTGTGTATATGAAATTAGCAACCAGTTAATTTTTCAGGTTGAGGGCGTTCACCAGGGAAGAAGATTGGGCGCAGCTTGACCCCAATACCATTACCAATGAATGCAAATACAAGCCATAACCAGCCGTGTAAGCTGCCGGATGCAATACCACTGAAATATGCACCAATGTTGCAACCGTAAGCTAAACGTGCACCATAACCGAGTAATAAACCACCAATCACTGCTGCCATGAGCGAGCGTTTTGGAATATTAAAGTTGGGTGCAAACTTACCAGCAAGGCTAGCTGCAAGTAGTGCACCTAACATGATGCCGAAGTTCATCATCGATGTAATATCAAACCATAAAGATTCAGTCAGCGCTTTAGCATTGGCAGGTTGCTGCCAATATGCCCAAGATGCAACATCAATACCCATGAAACTTGCAGACTTAGCAGTCCAAACTGCCAGTGCTGAGGTTACACCCCATGGGCGGCCAGCCAGCGCCAAGGTTGCAAAGTTAAGTAAAGTTAAGATGATGCCACCCCAAACCAAAGGCCATGGGCCACGCAGAAAGCGTTTCCAACCTTGATTTGTACTTTGTGGTTCAACTTCGAGACTGCCGTGACGTTTTTTCTCAAAGTAAACTGTTGCTGCTGCAATAACAGCAAATAGAACGAAATTGAGTAATAAAGCTGGCACGACTCCGAAACTTTTTACCAAAGAAATTGGTTCAAAGTGTGGTAAATCAAACCACCATTGAATATGTGAAGTCGCGATAAGTGAACCCGTACAGAAGAAGAACAAGGTCACAATCATGCGCGCACTACCAGCACCCACAGTATAAAGCGTACCTGATGCACAGCCACCGCCCAATTGCATACCAATACCAAAGATAAAGGCGCCAATCATCACGGACATAGACACAGGATTTACGTTGCCTTTAACAGGATTACCAAATAATTCACCTGCACCCAAGGCAGGGAAAAATAGTAAAACAGCGAGTGCAAGCATAATCATTTGTGCGCGGAGTCCACGACCACGGCGCTCTTTAATGAACACACGCCAACTAGAGGTGAATCCAAAAGAGGCATGATATAACGTCATACCTAGAGCACCACCAATTAAAAATAACAATGCTTGGTTAATACCAACGACGTAATAAGCACCGATAGTACCTAAAATTAATAAAACAAATGCCACCCAAACCGAGGTGTTTGATCGGTTTGCTGGCTCAGCTAAAACAGACATGGGAGGAAGAATATTGATTTAAAGTGTGTCTATTCTAAAGTTTTTATATATTGTAAAAACCAATACTGATTAAAAAAAAGGCAAACAAAGCTGTGTAAAATTGATTTAAATAATCAAATTTACTTATATGTTATGATATTTAAAAGAATTTCATTAGAGCCCAATTTCTAAATTGGACTCACACTCATCTAAATTGGATTTACATTAAACAACGAACCGATCCAACTTGAGAACAGCATCGCAGCAATACCCCATAATGCAACACGAACACTACCTTTCCAGATAGACGTACCAGCTGCATAGCTGGCCAAAGCACCTAATAATGCTAATGAAATGACACCAACGGCCATTACAGCTTTTTCGATATGTTGATCCGCACTAATTAAAATAGCGACCATTGGAAATAGCGCACCAACTGAAAAGGCAAGTGCCGATGATAAAGCTGCTTGAATAGGCCTCGCTGCTGTATTGTCATGGATGCCTATTTCATCACGTGCATGAGCTGCAAGTGCATCATGTGCAGTCAGTTGAATTGCAACTTCATGCGCCAGTTGTGGTTCTAAACCACGTGCAATATAAATTTGGGTTAATTCTTTGAGTTCGAGATCAGGATTTTTTTGGAGTTCTTTATGCTCCATGTGTAAATCTGCCTTTTCGACATCTTCTTGAGATTTTACAGAAATATATTCACCAGCTGCCATTGATGTGGCGCCAGATATTAATCCCGCGATACAGGTAATCAATAGGGTATGGCTCGATGCACCACTCGCAGCCATACCCATAATTAAGCTTGTGACGGAAATAATGCCATCATTGGCACCCAGTACAGATGCACGTAACCAACCCGTTCTTTCAATATAGTGTTTTTCAGTATGGTGTGAATAAGACATTATTTTCTCTAATTAAAATCTTATGGTTTACCTTTATAGGGTGACGTGTCGATTTGCATTCTGCAAGTAGGTAATTCGATTAATTTAGTTTTTTACGATTGTATAGGCAATAAAAAAGCTCCAGTCCAGGAGCCTTTTTATCACGCAACAATTATTGTTGAGCTTTCTCTTTCACATTTGCCGCACCTTGCTCAACAGCACCAGCTGCTTCAGCAGTTACGTCTTTCGCAGCTTCTTTAGTATCGTGTGCAGCTTGAGCTGTTGCATCAGCAGCATTCTCAGTTGCTACTGCTGTAGCAGTTGCAGCTTCAGAAGTTGCATTTGCAATATCATGGCCTGCTTGGTCAGCAGCATTTTCTAGGTGTTCGCCTGTAGTTGCACCTGTTTCTGGTGCTTTATCTTTGTTACAGCCAACAAGAGCAACAGTTGCAGCTAAACCTAAAGCAACAAGTAATTTATTCATTTTGATCGTTCCTATTTTTGTTATGCCCGTAGCATGGGCTGAATTTATATTAGCTGAAAAAATATTCAAAAATCGATCAAAAATTGTTGATTTAGTGTAATTTTTATCAAGCTAATTTTTGAGTAAAAATTATTATTTAAATCTTAATCTCAAAAAATTGTTTACATCAAGTCTTCGATGGAAGTGACAATATAATTGATCATTTCATCATCATGGTGCCATATGTAAATTTCTTCACCTAAATTGACGCCATATTCATCTTGTAATAATAAATAGTCGCTAGCGCCGTTATGTACGATGGCAATGCAGTTCGCATGGAAAAATTACCTATTTCACGAGTGGATTGATGCTTAACGCTAAGGTGATCCATTGTCCATTTAATTTTTGATATCACTAACGTCTTGAAATGGAAGTCGCCACCACGTTTCAATAACGTCCTCATCATATTTGTGCTCTGAGTCGGAAATAACAATGTTGATTTCAACACCGTTATCAATTTGTATTTGGCTTTATATTTTTTTAGAAATTTAAATCCTAATCGATCTTCGGTTGCCATAATAAATTTATATTCTAAGGGGAATGGCATCGGCGTTTTCTTTAATTATTTTGGTTTTTTATGAATAAGCTAAGTTTATCTTTTGTCAAAATAATTTATATTTAATGTTTAGCTCATAAAAAAGCCTGCAATGAATGCAGGCTTTTTTTTAAGGAATTAATCAAAAAATGATTAAAGACCAGCTGAAGCTTTAAGCGCTTCCACTTTGTCAGTTTTTTCCCATGTAAATGCAGTATCTGAACCTTCGCGACCAAAGTGACCATAAGCAGCTGTTTGTTGGTACATTGGTTGAATAAGGTCAAGCATACGAGTAATACCGTATGGACGTAAGTCAAAATGTTCACGTACTAGTGCAATGATCAAATCTTCAGACACTTTTGCAGTGTTGAAAGTATTGATTGAAATTGAAGTAGGTTCAGCAACACCAATGGCATAAGACACTTGAATTTCACATTTGTCTGCGAGACCAGCAGCGACAATATTTTTGGCTACATAACGGCCTGCATAAGCTGCAGAACGGTCAACTTTAGATGGATCTTTACCAGAGAAAGCACCGCCACCGTGACGTGCCATACCACCGTAAGTATCTACAATGATTTTACGACCAGTTAAACCACAGTCACCTACAGGTCCGCCGATCACGAACATGCCTGTTGGGTTGATATGGAATTTAGTGTCTGCATGGAACATTTCAGCAGGGATCACTTTTTTCACGATTTCTTCGATTACTGCTTCTTTAAGCTGAGCTTGAGTAATTTTCGGGTCGTGTTGTGTTGAAAGTACAACAGCATCTAAGCGAACAGGTTTGCCATTTTCATAAGCAAAAGTGACTTGGCTTTTAGCATCTGGACGTAACCAAGCCAATTTACCTTGTTTACGTAGTTCAGCTTGTTTTTCCATTAAGCGATGCGCGTATGAAATTGGAGCTGGCATCAGCACATCAGTTTCACGGCTAGCATAACCAAACATTAAGCCTTGGTCACCTGCACCTTGATCTTCAGGTTTTTGACGGTCAACGCCCTGAGCAATTTCAGGAGATTGTTTACCAATCATGTTAATCACGGCACATGTTGAACCATCAAAGCCAAGATCAGAGTGATGATATCCAATACCATTTACGGTATTACGAACAATCGCTTCAAAATCGACATTTGCAGTTGTTGTGATTTCACCGGCAAGTACAACCGCACCCGTTTTTACAAGCGTTTCACAAGCAACCCGCGCATATGGGTCTTCTTTTAAAATAGCATCCAAAATAGCATCGCTGATTTGGTCAGCCATTTTATCAGGATGGCCTTCGCTTACAGATTCCGAGGTAAATACAGCGTACTCGCGCATAAGTCCTATCACAGTTAAATTTAAAGACGCAATATGTTACATCGAGATTGGCTTGAGGACTAGCTTAACATGACCAAAATGGATGAAATTAATTCATTTCAATGACTTTTTAATTGATATAACCATCTAAAAAATTGATATGACACGCTTATTTAGGTTTTTCATATTTGAGTTATAGGGAAAATAGATAAATATGGATTAAGAAGAAAAAGATTAACTGAATTTGAAAGTAGATTTTTTGTTTTAGGTGAAACTAAAGTATTTAAAAAATATTGATATAAAAATCAATTTCAAAGGAATAATTATTGTCATAAATTGCCATAGATGCGGTAAAACAATCATTTATTTGTCGGTTAGCAATTCAACAAGTGATGTAAATATGGGTATTTGTGACTTGGTACATATATTGCGTAGTTTCTTTACATGTTAAGGGGAAACATGATGAAGCAAGCTGGATTTACATTGATTGAAATCATGATCGTTGTTGCAATTATTGGTATTTTAGCTGCGATAGCAACTGTGTCCTATAACGTTTATGTAGCTCGTGCACAGGTGTCAGAAGTACTGACGATGTTGTCACCGTATAAATTAAAATTAATTGAGCAATATTCAGATGAACTCAGTTGTGCAGAACTTGATGCAGCCGTTAATGAACATATCACGACCAAATACATCGCCAACAGTCAGATAGCGGATATTTCAGGGAACTGTTCAGTTATTTTTACTTTTAAAGCGACAGAGGTAAATTTAGCGCTACGCTCGAAGCGCATTTATTTTAGTATTCCTGATGGTTTAAATGGTGCTTGGAATTGTCAATCTGATGATATTGCTCAGCGTAATTTACCTGTAACGTGTACAGGAATTTAAGTTTTGAACTGCTTTATTTCCAATTAAAAATTTACTTATTCAGGTTGAAAAGCATTAGCTGAATAAAATTCACAATGCTTTTTACCATATTAGCAAAAAAGAATCTAATAACAAAAAAAATTAACTATGAAGTAGGGGATTATCAATACTTTAAATATAAAGAGGTCGGTGTTTTAAAGGTGATTAAAACGATTAGATGGCAATATCATGTCATTGTTTGGTCACATCAAAGTGACACTGTTTATAAAACAAACGGCGATTACAGACTTGAAATTGACCAATAAGCACCCAAAATATAGGGGTAGCTGGAATAATTAGCGAAATATTGCCCATTAGGCTTTACCCATTCCGCTTTTTTTAAGACAATATGCCCATCTTTGAATTCTTATTCATCTTACTCTTTTAAACCATTTGTTTGGACTCTGACCTATGACAACCCCGCTTAACGAACGTCGTATTGCAAACGCAATTCGTGTATTGGCAATGGATGCTGTGCAAAAAGCAAATTCAGGACATCCAGGTGCTCCAATGGGGATGGCAGATATTGCTGATGTGGTATGGCGTGAATTTTTAAACCATAACCCTGCAAACCCACAATGGGCAAACCGTGACCGTTTTGTATTGTCTAACGGCCATGGCTCTATGTTGCAATATGCGTTATTGCACTTAACTGGTTATGACCTTTCAATTGAAGATTTAAAATCTTTCCGTCAATTACACTCTAAAACTCCAGGCCACCCAGAATTGGGCTATGCACCTGGTATCGAAACAACAACTGGTCCATTAGGTCAAGGTATTGCGAACGCTGTTGGTTTTGCACTTGCTGAAAAAACTTTAGCGGCTCAATTCAACAAAGATGACATTAAAGTCGTTGATCACAACACTTACTGCTTCTTGGGTGATGGCTGTTTAATGGAAGGTGTTTCTCACGAAGCATGTTCATTGGCGGGTACGCTGGGTCTTGGTAAATTAGTTGTTTATTATGACGACAACGGCATCTCAATTGATGGTGAAGTAGAAGGTTGGTTCTCTGACGATACAGAACAGCGTTTCCTAGCTTACGGTTGGCAAGTGCTTAAAGTTGATGGTCATGATGCTGATGCAATCCGTGCAGCAACTGTTGAAGCAAAAGCTGAAACTGCTAAACCGACATTAATTATCTGCAAAACGATTATTGGTTTAGGTTCACCAAATAAACAAGGTAAAGAAGATTGCCATGGTGCGCCGCTTGGTAATGATGAAATTGCTTTAACTCGTGAAGCTTTGGGCTGGACAGAAGGTCCATTCGAAATTCCTGCTGACGTCTATGCAGCTTGGGATGCAAAAGCGAAAGGTACTCAATCAGAATCTGCTTGGAATGATGTATTTGCAGCATATGCAGCGAAATACCCAACTGAAGCTGCTGAGTTAAAACGTCGTCTATCAGGTGAATTACCAGCTGATTTCGTTGCTCAAGCAGATGCATATATTGCTGAAGTAAATGAAAAAGCTGAAACAATTGCGACACGTAAAGCAAGCCAAAATGCCATTCAAGCATTTGCACCAAAACTTCCAGAAATTCTAGGCGGTTCGGCTGATCTTGCAGGTTCTAACCTGACTTTATGGAAAGGTGCAGAAGGCGTTGAATCTAATCCAGCGGGTAACTACGTACACTACGGTGTACGTGAATTTGGTATGACTGCAATTGCGAATGGTGTAGCGCTGCATGGCGGTTTCGTTCCTTATGTAGCAACATTCTTAATGTTCATGGAATATGCGCGTAATGCAGTACGTATGTCTGCATTGATGAAACAACGTGTGATCCATGTTTATACACATGACTCAATTGGTCTAGGTGAAGATGGCCCTACACACCAACCTGTAGAGCAAATTGCATCTTTACGCGGTACACCAAACCTGAACACTTGGCGTCCATGTGACACTGTAGAAGCGTCTATTTCTTGGAAATCTGCACTTCTTCGTTCAGAAGGCCCTACAGCGTTAATTTTCTCTCGTCAAAACTTACCATTCCAAACTCGTACAGCTGAGCAAATTGCTGACGTAGCGAAAGGTGGTTACGTGCTTGCGAAAGAAAAAGGCGAATTGAAAGCAATCATTATTGCGACTGGTTCAGAAGTTTCATTGGCAATGGATGCTTACGCTCAACTTGATGGCGTACGTGTGGTATCTATGCCATGTGCTGAAGAATTCGTGAAACAAGATGCAGCTTACCGTGAAGCGGTTCTTCCATCTAACATCCGTGCACGTGTTGCTGTTGAAGCTGCGCATGTGGATTACTGGTGGAAATTTGTTGGTTTAGATGGTCGTGTCATTGGTATGACAACTTACGGCGAATCTGCTCCAGCAAAAGATTTGTACCAACACTTCGGTATTACTGCTGAAGCTGTGGTTGAAGCAGTGAAAGAAATTACAGCTTAATACCTGTTATTAACAGTCTTTAAAAGGCGCTCTCAATTGAGAGCGTCTTTTATTTTTGAACTTTACAGCACTGATTTTTATTTTTGCTGTAAATGATTCATTCATACATTGGCAAAACGAAGAAGTGAGATAGAGATGAGTTTATATGAGCAAATCAGTGATGAGATCACTTTAATGGATGCAGGCGAGCAGAAGTGGATTGGTCAAGACCTTCCATTAGAAGCAATGGTTGCAGTTGAGCTGTTGTTGCAGGATATGGCTGAAGAAAAACTGATTAAAGTGCGCCGTAAAAACCATGAAAAAACCACGGGTTTAAAACAGATTGATCGCATTTTGATTGAAAAGCTCTAAGTTTTTGAATGTAATGCTAAAAAAGCTTTGTTTCTAGAAGGAAATAAAGCTTTTTTTATGTGCGTATATTGTTTATAAAAAAGCCTATAAGATTTAAAACAGTCGATCATCACTATGTTAAATATTCAGGCACTCTCATCAGGTAGTATTCAATATTCAGATTGGTTACCGTTATGGCAAGGCTATCAAGAATTTTATCAGGTGCAATTAAGTGCAGAAGTGAGTAAAAACACTTGGCATAAGCTTAGTGACCCACAGCAAGATCACATTTATGGCTTTGTGGCTTATATTGATAATCAAGCAGTTGGGTTGGTACATGTGATTGAGCATGATAGCTGCTGGACTGTACAACCGTATGCCTATTTGCAGGATTTATTTACACTGGAAAGCGCGCGAGGGAAAGGTGTTGCTCGGGCTTTAATTCAGGCTGTGCAAGAATATACCCAACAGAGAAAATGTGATCGCGTGTATTGGCTAACACATCAAGACAATCAACAAGCACAAAAATTATATGATCAAATTGCGAGAAAAACAGGCTTTATTCAATATCGTCTTTAATGCGATTTAGATACCCAAAAAATAAAGCCCCGAATGTAAGGGCTTTATCAATTCTATAGCTTCAATATTATGAGTTTGCTGAAACATTAAAGCGTTTTGAATTATCTGCATCTTGTTGAATGGTCCATTCACCTTCAACACGGAATGAAGCGGCAGAAGCATAAGTATCTTCTAAGAATTGAAAATACGTAATTAGGCCATCTTTTACCGTAGCTTTAATTGCAAACGGAGATGTGAAGGTGTTTTTGGCAATGACAGAGGTATAGGTAAATTTACCAAATACGGCCACAGTTTCGCCTTCACCAATTAGATCTGTAACTTGAAAATCGTCAACATTCCAATAGGTGCCAACATTTGAGAAGGTATATACATAAACTTCACGGCCAGTTGAAGTACCTGCCCATGGTTCAATTTGTTTAAGTTCAGGGCTGTTAAAATTTAGAGAGGTATAAATTGCATCTTCTGCGACCAGTTTTTCTGCAGCATTGGCAACTAATTCTTTTGAGGTGTTAAGTAAAAAGGCCAATACAACATCTTTAGGTTGTTTTGTGCTGATTGCTTTTTCAATTGCTTGTAAATTTTCTGACATAACAATTCAACTTTATTTATACAGATGAAGAAATTATTTTAGTCATTATAAATAAGGAGAAAAGAGCTTATTATAAGCAATAGTATCCTAAAATTAGGAAAATATATGCCAAATAATTGTTATATCTTTAGATTGTTGCAATTAGTTTGATTTAAAGTGTTTGAAAATGGTAAATCTGTCTTGTAGATTAGTGTGCTTATAGGCCAAATAGCTCAAACAATTGAGCGCGCGGAATGCGGTAAACACTTAGGGTTTACAAATCTATCGTTCTAAAGATGCAACATATCGTTTTATCTTTAACAGTGTTTTCAGTTTAAAATTCTATAGACTAATCAGTATTCTAAAGCGAGATAAGAACATGAACTTCAAAGTATTAACATTAGGTCTGGCGGTAGTGTCAGCAGCGACTGTTTCAATGGCTAAGCCTGTCACATATCAAATTGACCCAACGCATACAGCAACTGTATTTACTTGGAATCATTTCGGTTTCTCAACGCCTTCTGCGAACTTTAGCGACATTCAAGGCACAATCAATGTTGATAATGCAAAACCTGCAAATTCATCTGTAAATGTAACGATTCCACTTGCAAGCTTAAATACCAACGTGAAAGCGTTAGATGATCATTTAAAAACTGCAGATTTTTTTGACGCAGAAAAATATCCAAATATCACATTTAAAAGTACAAAAGTACAAGCAATCAGCAAGAATAAATACAAAATCACAGGTAACTTAACTGTTAAGAATGTGACTAAACCAGTGGTATTGGATGCTGTGTTAAACAAGCAAGCTGTTCATCCGATGACAAAAGCAGAAACCGTTGGTTTTAATGCAACAACTTCGTTTGATCGTTCAGCATTTGGTGTAGGTGCTTACGTACCAAATGTTGGTGATAAAATCACTGTGAACATTACGACTGAAGCATCAGTGCCAGCTGCACAACCAGCTGTAAAATAATTTTTAGCAACTCCCTCAGCTAAAAATAATAAAGCACCCAATTGGGTGCTTTTTTTATGGATGTGGCTCTATAGATATTCGCACTGAATGTGACTAGTCACGATTTAATATAAGTAGACAGCCAAAACTAATAAAAATTCCGCCCGTTATCGCATCGATTTTTTGGCTAAACTTTTGATAATAGCCCGTCATTTTTGGAGCAGAAAAGACTAGAGCGACAACCGCAAACCAAATTAGACTTTCAACAAATACTAAAGCCAATAATGAACTTTGTTGTAAAAGGCTAACATCGGTACTAATGGCAATAGAAAAAACACTACTGAAATAAACCAAGGCTTTGGGATTTGCCATGTTGGTAAAGAAGCCCTGTAAGAGCAATTTTTTATGTGATTTGCTTGTAGTTTTCTTCAGTTCGGTTGCTGTAGCGGTGGTTTCCTTGGTTGCAAAAGCAGATTTAAGTAATTGTGTCCCTAAATAAAGCAGATACAAACCACCTAAAATCATGAGTACTTGTTGTAACCAAGCAATTTTCTGGAATAAGAAATGCAATCCACTAATTGCACAAATTGACCAAACGAGAATACTTAAAGAGACACCTAAGGCAGCGCATAGAGCATGCGTGCGAGATTGACGAATTGCACTTTGGGTAACAAAAAAGAAGTCAGGGCCTGGGCTAATCAAAGCAAAGAAATGAATGAGAGCAATGCTGAGTAAAGATGTCATTTATGAGATATGAGTATGCGGTAAATTTCATCTTTATACGGCATAGCTATAGAAAATAACAGCGCTTATTGGTACTTGAGTTGTCCAATAAAATTTTGAATGACACGTGAAGCAACCATTTCAAGTGCCACAGCATATTGTTGATTATCTCTTCGTAAGCTAGGAATATGAATGTCTGCTTTACGTAATTCACAAGTATGACCTATTAACCATTTCTCCATCGTATGAGCTTCAGCTTCAATATGGAATTGTAAGGCTAAAATATTATTTCCAACACTGAACGCTTGATTTGGATAAATAGCCGAACTTGCTAATAAGGTGGCTTGTGAGGGAAGTTCGAAGGTATCGCCATGCCAGTGCAGTACAGCATGATCTGCTAATACAGCAAGTGGATTGTTGGGTGTGGCTTTAATATCGAGTGGAGACCAACCGATTTCTTTGGCGTGTCCTGCATAGACTTTTGCGCCAAGTGCATGTGCAATGAGTTGAGCACCTAAACATATACCTAAGGTCGGTAAATTATTTTCTAAACGTACTTTTAGTAAGTCAATTTCTTGTTGTAAGAATGGATAATCTTCAGTTTCATAAACGCCAATTGGGCCGCCAAGAATAATAGTGAGACCTTTGTATTCTAGGGCTTTGCTTAAGTCATCAATACCTGCTTCAAAATACCGTACCCGATAGCCCATTTGATAAAATGTATCTTCAAGTGAGCCGAGGTCTTCAAAAGCAAGGTGTTGAATTGCATAAATAGTATCGGGAAGAGCAGTGTGCATATGCGGATACAGAATCAAGTGGACGAAATAAGAATGTAACGTGAAATATAAAAAAGGGAAGTGTTCTACCGTAAAAAGACAATGAAAGTATGCGAAAAAGACCATGATTCGTCATTTGAGAAATGGCGTAGTTGGAAATATTTTTTTAAAATCAATGGAAATCGCTTATTAGATGCGTATGATGAAAACTTCAGAAATCTACAGATAAATTTTTTCTGAACTATAAAAAAATCCCATATAAAAGATTTTTAAAGTAAAAAAATATATGCCAGGGAAATTATATGGACTTAAAATCAAATCCCGATGCAAAATTATTGCATGCGATACACAACATATTGTTGAAGGAATGGGATCCATTGGGTATTCGAAGAATGCCTTCAATGCGTGATGAATATGATGATTACTTGCCGAATATCTTTAAATTGATACGCGACAATTCAAGTGAATCAGAAATTTTTGAATATTTATGGTGGATTGAACTGAAAGTTTTAGAAAAAACTGGACGTAAAGAACATACTTTAAAAATAGCCAAATTACTCAAAGAAATTGAAAAATAACGCTTCGCTTAGAAATAAGAGAATAAATGTTAAATAGAAAAAAAGCCGACACAAATGTATCGGCTTTTTTGCAGCATATTTATGCGCCTTGACAACTTTAAAATTTCTTTTCGACGGTGAACATAAAGCTTGGAATCGCTTCATTTATACGTGATTGGTAAAGCGCGCCAGTGCGTTGATCACGTAATACTTCTTTGTAATCGCTACTTAAAATATTACGTGCATTTACGGATGCAGACCAATTTTGTTCAAATCGTTTGGTGAAACTTATATCCATATTTACACGTTCATTACTGGTGCGGTTGTATGGCTCATTACTGAGTGCACGGGTGTATTCTGGGGTGTAATTTAAATTGACACTTGTAGCAATTCGCCAAGGTTGGTAGTTATAGGAGATACCTGTACTCGCAGAATATGGTGCGACATCACTGGCTAGACGTTTTGTACCATTATCTTCTTCAATTTTTGCACGCACGGTAGAAAGCTGTGCGTTTAGCATAAATGAATGCCCCGAATCGGTTTGCTTCAACGCGTAGCGCCCCGCAATTTCTACGCCATAAGTCGTCGCACTGTCTTGGTTATATGGGCGTTCCACAAAGCGGCTATCACTATCAGCTGTACCACATAAATGACCTGTCACATTTTCACTATAAATCGATTTTTCAATATAGTCTTCGATTTCACGGTAATACGCTGTTACGTTCACGCCGCCTGCAGGGGTGTTATAGCCCAATGTGGTTTCGTAAGCATTGATCTTTTCAGGGCGTAAGAATGGGTTACCACCACGGTCAGGATTGTTTAAGCTGCCTGCATCACTATCCGTAGAAACAGAAACAGTTGGCATAAGTTGATTGCTACGAGGGCTTTTAAAGGCCTGACTCAGGTTGGTTTGTAATGACCATTGCTCATTAAAATCATAACGATGTGCGAGTACAGGACTTAAATGATTATCTTGATAATCCACTAAGCCTGAGCGATCAATCCATTCTTGACGTACTCCCAGTGTTAACGTTTGCTTATCTGTATATCGCCAACTGCCTTCGACATAAGCGGCATAAGTTTGTTCATCCAAAGTGTTGGCAATATTGCTTTCTAACTCACTTGATCGAAGATCTGTACCAAACTTGATTTGCTTTTTCGCATCAAATTTACGTACACCATCATAAGCCAAACCATATTCATTAATTTGTTCATCAATATAAGATTGCTGACGCGTTGAACGGGTTAATTCAGTTTCTTGTTGCTGTTCTATCGATAAGCGAATTTTGTCTGAATCACCCTGATTTTTACGTTCATAACGGGTATTTAAACGAATACTGTCATTTTTATCTTTTTGTACTTGAGAACCGCTTGAACCTTCACTTTCATTGTTACGGTAGAAGACTTCGGCAACTAATTTCTGTTGATCATCGAGCTGATATTCAACACGTGGTGTCAACATTTGAGAAGTACGATTGGTAATACGTCGTTGTGTTTGTTCACCTGTTGCATTTTGGGTACGTGTTAATGTGTCAGAATCATTCCACGATTGACTGCCTGATAAGCTATAGATCCAAGTATCATCACGACCATCCATTTGGAAATTTAGATTTGTGCGTTCCTCTTCACGTGTATTGGACTGCGTTAAACCATAACCTGCACGGACAGAACCACTCAAACGGGTGTCATTGAGCGGCTCTTTTAAAATGATATTGATGACTGCAGAAGATGCAACTGAAGCCTGAGCGACGCTTGGCTGCTTGGTAATTTCAATACGCTCAATCATTTCAGGGGTGATGCTGTCGACCACAGACATACCACCACGCGGCCCGCCTTGAACAGGTTCACCATTAATTAAAAATACGGGTGCACCGCCACCACGAAAACGCATGCCGCCAGCACTTGGGCCTCCACGCGGTCCACCTCCCGCACCTGGGAGTTGAAAACCTGCTGCTCGACGTAGTGCATCATTTATCGACTGATCACCGAATTTCAGCATTTCATCACGAGTGACAATAGTTTTTGCGACTGCGCTAATATCCGGATCTTTAGGTTTGATTGCTGCTGAACGCACTTCAAAAGTCAGAGCTTCCATTTGCTGAACATCTGCTTGTGGCTGTTCAGTCAATGTAGATGAATTTTCTGCTGCCCAAATTGAAGTAGACAGGGTAAGTAAGGCATAACTCAGTGTGTGGTCAGTTTTAATGGGGTGCGCACGCCTTGCATTATTTGGTTATCCAAATGTAATTTTCGGCAAGAGTAGCGCACAATTATGGAGAAAATTTGTGGAAAAGCCATGTATTGAACATTTTAATTCTTTCTTAAATCCCTATAGATAATAGGTATATAGCTCTATAATTTACTTTTCATGTGAAGCGTAATTTTTCAAATTGAATTGTTGCTTTGTTCTGGCTATTGCTTTGATTTTGAGTACCAAGAATGTGATTAATTGAATCTAAAAACTGGCGTCTTTAAACAATACATTGCTTGCAAAGCTCTTCAAAGTTAGCTTCTGATTTGAGCCCTAGCCATTTTTGCATTTGGGTAAAAATCCATTGCATATCTTCAGTTTTGGGTGTGCCATCGTCTTCAATAAAGTGTCGAATAATATTTTGAATAGACGCATATTTATGCACATGGATTTGTTCAGAGCATTCAAAACGAATAATTTCATAGTGTTGGAGCAGGCCCCAAACTTGTGAATAATCTTCAAGATTTTTTAATTCTTGTTGTGCTTTTTGTATAGCTGTACACAATGCCTTTAATGTATTTGGATGTTGCGCTGCCCATCTTGAAGTCACGGCTAGTACCTTATCGGCTACTGTGGGGATGATATCGCTACTCTGCGCAATGATTTGACTGATACCCATAATCTCACCTTGGGTATTCCATGGCTCGCCGACACAAAATCCATCAATAATGCCATTGTTGAGTGATTCGACCATAAAAGGTGGTGGTACGGTACGTAAGGTTAATGCTTTAGCAGCAGCTTCGTTGGCAAGCGCCAACCATTCACGTAAGCAAAAGTGATGAATTGAATGCTTAAATACGTGAGCTAAGTGAATCGTTTGACCAGAGTGAATCGCTGCAAATATTTTTGCTGCAGATTGGGCGGGACGATCCGCTGAACTAATGTTTAATTGATAGCACAATTGTTGTGACAAACTGATAAAAGCCCGATTGGTACTGAGGACAAGAGGTGTTTGGAGGGGTATACCTAGTTGATCTTCACCTAAGGCAGCAGCTGGTAACATGGCCGACAAGCAATGTGCAGCATCTAAAAAGCCAAATGCAAGACGATCTCTCAAACTTGCCCAAGAGGCTTCTTTAACCAATTCGACATTGAGACCTTGTTGTTCAAAATATCCTTGATGTTTCGCCCATAGGATTGCGACGCAGTCGAGTAGGGGAATATAGCCAAGCTGTAGATCGGTTTTTTCAAGAGTAGACATGGCTTATTCCTTAAATTGTGATTGTAAAAGTGCTTGAGCATCGAGTAATCGACGTGCCATTTCACCCATGGTCATACGATGGCTCATGGCATTTTTACGTAATAAACTAAAAGCTTGTTCTTCTGTTAATGCATGCATTTGAATTAACAGCACCTTGGCTTTTTCAATATCTTTACGGTCGGCCAATTTACATTTGGTTTCAGCCAAATCATTGAGTAATTTTTTATGCTTTTTATATTGCTCAATCGATATTTCTAAAATGCTATTAAGACGGGTGGGATCTATACCATCAACAATATAAGCCGTTACTCCAGCATCGATAGCATTTCGGATCGTATCTTGGCTCGAATTTTTAGTAAAAAGTACCGTTGGTAAGTCAAACTGAGAAACACAACTTTCGATAATATCTCGGTGTGGATGATCCATATCTAATAAGATGACATCAGCTTTAATTTGCTGTAAATACCCCATATTTAAATGGTCAATCATCAGGCAAGCAACGACATCAAAGTCGTGCTGAAGTAATGAGGCTTTGGTGAAATCAGCACGTTCTGGGTCATCATCTATTAATGCAATTTTAAGTTTTGGCATGCGAAAGCTCGCGCAGAGCAAAAAAACAAATACGTATAAATATGCTTAAGCAATTTAAGTGCCAAAATCAAAACGAATAAACCTGTATTTTTTTAAGTTTATTGAGGGTGTACGGACGACAGGCATTGATATCTAATCAATTTGCACTGTCGTGGTGCATGCCATCTTTATTCTGCACATAAATGAGCGGCTGAATGAAGGGACAGAATTGAATCTGATCTTTACAGTCGAATAAATTTAATTTGATAGATTATTGAATAAGCAAATTACCTTATATATTTGCTATTTATTAAATTTGGCACGAGATATGCTTATTAAACACTGAGTCAAAGAAGACTCTAAAAATTTGTAAGACGGCCAACGACGTCCGTTCTGATCGACTCTGCAATGTGTTAGCGACATAGCAGAGTACCCAATGCGTTCAGTTCAGTCAGGAGATGGTTATGTCTTCAAATTTAAATGCTAAAAAAGCGACAAAAATAAATCTATTTAACTTTACTTCAGCAGCAATGCGGGCCTTCCACATGAGTTGGCTCGCATTCTTTGTTTGCTTTTTCGCTTGGTTTGCCTGCGCCCCCTTAATGCCAGTCATTGCAGGTGAATTCCATCTGACCAAAGACCAAATCGCCAATATTAATATTGCTGCGGTCGCTATCACGATTTTAGTCCGTCTAATTGTTGGGCCTTTATGTGATAAATACGGCCCACGCAAAACCTATACGGCTTTGTTGATTATTGGCAGTATTCCAGTGTTTGGAGTGGCTTCAGCCAATAGTTATGAATCCTTCTTATTCTTTCGTCTCCTCATTGGCGCGATTGGCGCAAGCTTTGTGATTACGCAATATCACACCAGCATTATGTTTGCACCAAATGTAGTTGGAACAGCAAATGCTGCAACTGCGGGATGGGGTAATGCAGGCGGCGGCGCGACTCAAGCCCTAATGCCATTAATGCTAGGCGCTTTGGTGATGTTTGGTGTTGAGCAAGCGATGGGCTGGCGAATTGCGCTGATTGTTCCAGGTGTAATGATGCTGATTGTTGGCGCTTTATATTGGAAATTTACACAAGATTGCCCGCAAGGTGATTTTAAAGAGCTACGTGCGCAAGGCATTGCTGTTGGTTCAGATAAGAAAGGCGGTGTAGCGATATTAATGCACGCAGCACGTAATTACCGTGTATGGATTTTATTTGGTGCTTATGCTGCATGTTTTGGTATTGAAATCTTTATTCATAACATCATTGCACTTTACTACGTCGACAATTTCCAATTTGGCTTAAAAGAAGCAGGCATGGCTGCAGGGATCTTTGGCTTGTTGGCGCTATTTGCTCGTGCGCTTGGCGGCATTGTTTCAGATAAAGTGGCAACTAAAAAAGGCTTAGATGGTCGTACAAAAGTGTTATTTGCGATGATTCTGCTTGAAGGACTGTTCCTTATTCTTTTCTCACAAATGCACACGCCAATTTTAGCCATCCTTGCGATGACGGTATTTGCCTTATTTACCCATATGGCGTGTGGTGCAACTTATGCTTTGGTGCCATTTATTGATCGTGATGCCTTAGGTGGTGTGGCAGGCATTATTGGTGCGGGCGGTAACGTCGGTGCAGTGGCAGCAGGTTTTTTACTCAAAGGTATGTTGGATATTCAAACGACTTTAATGGTGCTGGGTGGCCTGGTGGTGATTGCAGCAAGTTGCGTACTGATGATTCGCTTCTCTGTCGAGCACAAAGAAAAAGAACAGCGTTTATTTGAACAAGCCGTACATGAACGCAGCTTAGCTGAAGCACAAAACTAAAACAGCCAAGAATCAGCAGAAATATCTAAAGCATTGGAGTAACAATATGAAAATTATCATGATTGGTCATGGCATGGTCGGCCATAAGTTTATCGAATCGGTTTTAGAGCTCGCAGGTGATGAAGTTGAAATCACCATCTTAGCCGAAGAGCCACGCTTAGCCTATGACCGTGTACATTTAACTGAGTATTTCAGTGGCAAGTCAGCCAAAGACTTAACCTTATGTCGTAGTGATTTTGCAGATGCCTATGGTATTGACCTGCGTCTAAGCACCAAAGCCATTGAAATTGATCAACTCAATAAAACAGTGATGACCAATCATGGTGATGTCTTAAGTTATGACAAGCTGATACTTGCTACTGGTTCTTATGCGTTTGTGCCGCCTATTCCGGGTAATGACCGTAAAAATTGCTTTGTGTACCGTACGATTGAGGATTTAGATGCGATTCGTGCTGCAAGTTTAAATGCTAAATCAGGTGTAGTGATTGGCGGTGGATTACTTGGTTTAGAAGCTGCCAAAGCCTTACGCGACTTAAACCTAGAAACGCATGTGGTAGAGTTTGCTCCACGTTTAATGGCAGTACAGATTGATGATTTGGGCGGTAAAGTTTTACGTTCAAAAATCGAAAATCTAGGGGTGAAAGTTCATACGCAAAAAGCTACGTCTTGTATTGAAGATGGCGCAAATGCTAAGCATGTGATGAAGTTTGGTGATGGTTCAGAGTTAGAAACCGACATTATTTTGTTCTCAGCGGGTATCCGTCCACGTGATGAGTTAGCGCGTCAAAGTGGTTTAAGTATTGGTGAACGTGGCGGTATTACTATTAATGATTACTGCCAAACCTCGAACCCAGATATTTATGCCATTGGTGAATGTGCACTTTGGCAAAATAAAATTTATGGCTTGGTGGCACCGGGTTATGACATGGCACGCATTGCAGCCAAACATGTGATGGAACAAAGCTGTACTGAGTTTGCAGGTGCAGATATGAGCACCAAACTCAAACTGATGGGGGTAGATGTGGCATCGGTAGGTGATGCACATGCGATGACGCCAAATTCGCTCAGCTATTTTTATGCGGATGAAGCAGCGCAGGTGTATAAAAAGATTGTAGTGGATGCCGCAAAAACTCAACTGCTTGGCGCTGTGCTGGTGGGCTGCGCCAAAGAATATAACGATTTACTGCAAATGATGCTGAATGGATTGGCTATTCCAGAAAATCCTGAAAGTTTAATCATGCCAGGTTTTGAGCAATCTTCTGCAAAAGCAGGTGGTAGTGGTGTTGATCTGTTGCCTGACAGCGCCACCATTTGTTCATGCAATAACGTGTCTAAGGCAGATATTTGCGAAGCGATTGCAGGCGGTTCAACATCACTCGGCGCATTAAAGAAATGTACTAAAGCCGCAACGGCTTGTGGAGGATGCACGCCGCTGGTGACTCAAGTTCTAAAATCGGAATTGCAGCGTCAAGGAGTTACAGTCAATAACCATCTGTGTGAGCATTTTGCGTATTCACGCCAAGAGCTGTATCACTTGGTTCGCGTCAATGAAATTAAAACTTTTGATGATTTGATTCAGCAGCATGGTCATGGATTGGGTTGTGATATCTGTAAACCAACGGCAGCTAATATTTTGGCTTCTTGTTGGAATGATTTTGTGCTGAAGCCAAGCCATGCAGGCCTGCAAGACAGCAATGACTACTACTTGGGCAATATTCAAAAAGATGGTTCTTATTCTGTTGTACCACGTATGGCAGGTGGTGAAGTCACCCCAGATGGTTTAATTGCAGTGGGGCAGATTGCGAAAGAATATGGCCTATATACCAAATTAACGGGTGGTCAGCGTGTAGACATGTTTGGTGCGCAAGTGCATCAATTGCCTGAAATTTGGGAAAAGTTAATTGCAGCTGGCTTTGAATCTGGGCATGCCTACGGTAAGTCATTAAGAACAGTGAAATCATGCGTTGGCAGTACATGGTGCCGCTATGGTGTAGATGATTCTGTGGGTTTAGCCATCTTCCTAGAAAATCGTTACAAAGGACTGCGATCTCCACACAAACTTAAAATGGCAGTGTCTGGCTGTACTCGTGAATGTGCAGAAGCACAAAGTAAAGATGTGGGCGTGATTGCCACAGAAAAAGGCTGGAACCTCTATGTATGTGGCAACGGCGGTATGAAACCACGTCATGCAGAGCTTTTAGCATCTGATTTAGATACACAAACTTTAATCAAATATATCGACCGGTTCTTTATGTTCTACATCCAAACTGCGGATCGTTTACAACGGACTTCTGTGTGGCGCGACAATATGGAAGGAGGTTTAGATTATTTAAAAGATGTTGTTGTGCATGATTCTTTAGGTGTCGCGGCTGAATTAGAACGTCGCATGAGCCATGTTGTCGGAACTTATCAAGATGAATGGCGTACTGCGGTGGAAGACCCTGAAGTGCGCAAACGCTTTGTCACTTTTGTGAATGCCAAAGCTGAACAGCAAAATGATCCGCATATTCAATTTGCTTCGGTCCGCGGTCAAATTCGCCCTAAAAATGAGGCAGAACGTGATGGTAGCCGTATTCCAGTGGTAGAAGCGTAAATAGAATAAGGATAATGAACATGACAATTTTAAAAGAAATGAATGAACTGGACTGGGTTGAAATCTGCGCATTAGAAGATATTACGCCTAATACAGGTGTTGGAGCACTCATTGAAAATCAGCAAATTGCTATTTTCCGTGTCGGTTCAGAAAAACGCGTCTATGCGCTCAGCAATCAAGACCCATTCAGCAAAGCCTTTGTAATGTCGCGCGGTATTGTAGGAGATTTACAGGGTGAGCGTGTGGTAGCGTCGCCAATTTATAAACAGCATTTTAGTCTCGCTACAGGGCGCTGCTTGGAAGACAAAGAGCAAAAACTGCTGGTGTTTCCAAGCAAGATTGAACAGGGCAAAGTTTTTGTTAGCCCAACGGCGCAAAAAACCTATATCACCAACAATGGATTAGCACAGGAAAAAATGAAGCTGGTGCTGATTGGTAATGGGTTGGCAGGTATGCGCTGCTTAGAAGATCTGCTGGATATGGCACCCGAACGTTATGAGATTACCGTGATTGGTGAAGAGCCTTGGGGCAATTACAACCGTATCATGCTGTCTCCAGTGCTTTCTGGTGATAAAACCATTGAAGATATTATGCTGCATCCACCTGCGTGGTATGCAGACAAAGGCATTCATTTTATTGCTGGTGATCGCGCGGTGCGCATCGACCGTCCTCGCAAACAGGTTTATACCGAAACCGGCATTGTGGTGGATTATGACCGTTTAATATTAGCCACTGGTTCGACGCCTTTTGTACCGCCAATCGCTGGTGCTGATTTAAAAGGCGTACTGAGTTTTCGGGATATTTACGATGTAAACATAATGCTGGATATGGCTAAACGTGCGAAAAATGCAGTCGTAATTGGTGGTGGATTGTTGGGATTAGAAGCGGCTTATGGCTTAAAACAGCGTGGTATGAATGTCACGGTATTGCATTTGATGGATCGAATTATGGACCGTCAATTGGATACTAAAGCCAGTCATATGCTAAAAAAATCGATTGAGCAAAAGGGCATCCGTATTATTACTGAAGCCAATACCGAAAGCTTAATTGGAGAAGATGGTCATGTTAAATCTGTGCATTTAAAAGATGGCACAGTATTGGATGCAGATTTAGTGGTCTTTGCTGTGGGGATTCGTCCGAATATGGCATTGGCGCAAAGTGCGGGGCTACGCTGTAACCGCGGCGTGTTGGTTAATGACACCATGCAAACTTATGACCCAAGTATTTATGCAGTTGGTGAATGCATTGAACATCGAAATCAAACTTTTGGTTTGGTTGAACCGCTTTGGGGGCAAGCCTTCATTTGTGCATCGCACTTGGCTGAGCATGGCAGCCTGACCTTCAAAGCACCCACGGTGCCTACACAGTTAAAGGTGAGTGGTTGTGATGTGTTTTCAGCTGGAAACTTTGAACCATTAGATGATTTTGAGGACATCATTTTAAATGATGAAAAACGTCAGATTTATAAACGCATTATTATTCAAAAAGATAAGGTCATCGGTGCGGTTTTATTTGGCGATACTGATGATGGTGCATGGTATGCCGAACTGATTGCGGATCAAAGCTCAATTTCTTCTATTCGAAATAAATTATTGTTTGGTAAAGATTTTGCTTTAAAGAAAGCGGGTTGATTCATTATTCATCGGAAGAATAACAATCACGACCTCAATTTTTCATTTTACGTTAATTCTATTTGCATATAGGTATTGACTCACTTTTGAAGGATCAAAAGTGACAAAAATCCTTTGTTGGGCGAGGGGTACATCCATGTACCCCCGCCCAACGGTGGCATCCATGCCACCACGTGATAGCCACTATCATCTTGAACCTAGATTTTTAGTCAGTTTTTGAAATCGATCATAACCCCCAATTTATTAAGATTGGATGTAAGGAGCAAAGCAGAAATGAATAGTATTCCTCTTGTGGAACTGCATAGCTCCACCGCAGCAAATGTAAAAACTACACAAACCACATGTCCATATTGCGGTGTTGGATGTGGAGTAACGGCCAAAGTAACACAAACAGCTTTGGGGCAAAAAGTTACGGTAGAGGGAGATTTAAATCATCCTTCAAACTATGGAAAACTTTGCATTAAAGGCAGTAATTTGGCAGATACGCTTGGCTTAGAAACTCGTGTTCTGCATCCAATGCTTGGGCGAAAAGCGAACCGCATACAATCTAATTGGGATACAGCAATTACAACCATAGCTGATAAATTTCAACAATGTATTGATGATTATGGCCGTGACAGTATTGCATTTTATGTGTCAGGACAGCTGCTGACTGAAGACTATTATGCGGTGAATAAATTTGTTAAAGGCTATTTGGGCACAGCCAATATTGATACCAATTCACGTCTTTGCATGTCGTCTGCAGTGGCTGCACATAAACGTGCTTTTGGGGAAGACTTAGTTCCAGCGAGCTATGAAGATTTTGAACATACAGACATGGTCGTGCTGGTGGGTTCAAATACTGCTTGGTGTCATCCTGTGCTGTATCAACGCATTATGAAAGCCAAAGAGCAGCGCGACTTATTTGTTGTGGTTATTGACCCGCGTTTTACCAGTACTTGTGAAGCAGCAGATTTACATTTGCCAATTTTACCTGGGCAAGATGTAGCGCTGTTCAATGGCTTACTGCAATATCTCTCTAAAAATAACTATGCAGATCATGCATTTATTCAGAATTATACCGATGGTTTGGCGCAAGCTCTAGAGAGCAGCACATCAGAATCTGAAATTGAATCTGTAGCAACGCGAACAGGTATTTCAGTTGAAAAATTACAGTTATTTTTTGAAAAATTTGCTCAAACTGAAAAAATCATGAGCCTATTTTCAATGGGGGTGAATCAATCTTCGCGTGGGGTAGATAAAGCCAACAGTATTATTAATTGTCATTTGCTGACTGGAAAAATTGGCAAATTAGGTGCTGCGCCATTTTCAATGACAGGTCAGCCAAATGCTATGGGTGGTCGTGAAGTTGGCGGTCTGGCCAATATGCTGGCAAGTCATATGGATTTGGACAATCCAAGTCATCGTCAATTGGTACAGCAGTTTTGGCAAAGCCCGTACATTGCAGATTCGGTTGGGCTAAAAGCAGTCGATCTATTTCAGGCAGTGGAAAGCGGCAAGATTAAAGCCATTTGGATTATGGCGACCAATCCTGTGGTCAGCATGCCAGATGCGGATCAAATCAAACGGGCTTTAGAGCAATGTGAATTGGTGGTGGTATCAGACATATGCCAAGATACAGATACCACTGCATATGCAGATGTATTGTTACCTGCGCTCGGTTGGGGAGAGAAAGACGGCACGGTCACTAACTCTGAACGCCGTATCTCACGGCAACGCGCATTTTTAGATGCGCCTGATGAGGCTAAAGCCGATTGGTGGGCGATTGCACAAGTAGCAAAAAAAATGGGCTTTTCTGGCTTTAATTATATAAATAGTCATGAGATTTTTATTGAACATGGTCAGCTTTCTAGCTATGAAAATGCACCATTAGCAGAGCGGAATGAAACCAGTCATTTTCGCTATTTTAACTTACAAGGTTTAAGTCATTTAACAGCTGAAGAATATGATGAACTAGCGCCAATACAGTGGCCTGTTATAGATAAAAATCAAGTAGATGCTGATGTCTCAAGATTATTTCAACAAGGCGAATTTAGCCATGCCAATGGCAAAGCTAAATTTATTGCGACTAGCGCCATAGATCCTGTAAATCAAACGGATCAAGAATACCCGCTGATTTTGAATACTGGCCGAATCCGTGACCAATGGCACACCATGAGCCGCACAGGATTATCTGCAAATTTAGCCAATCATCGTGCTGAACCGTATTGCGAACTGCATCCAAATGATGCGCTGAAATATGGCATTAAAGATGGCGAACTGATTGAAGTGCGCTCGAAGTGGGGATTATGTGTATTACGCGCACAGATTGGCGACAATATTCGTCGCGGGCAAATCTTCGCGCCGATTCATTGGAATGATCAAGTTGCATCAGATGCCCGAATTGGCAAAGTGGTTAATCCAGTGGTGGATGCGATTTCAGGTGAACCTGAATTTAAGCATACGCCTGTGACAATTCAGCCCTTTTATATCCAGTGGCAAGGTGTGCTGTATGTGCGACAAGGTTTTGAGCACATTGTTCAGCCAACGATTCAAAAAACAGTGTGGTGGACCAAAGTCATGCAAACCAAAGCAGTGCGTTTTGAGCTGGCGGATCGGCAAAAATTCAGCACGACCACAGAACAGTTAAAACGTTTGTTGCCATTTACCGATGAAGATTTTGAATGGCTCAATTTAGAAGATCAATCGGCACAAATCTCCCACAGTGTGGTGCTGAAAAATGGCGTGCTTATTGCAAGTTTATATATTGCACCTACAGATTTATTGCCTGATCGCGACTGGTTGGCAAGCCTATTTAAACGTGAACGTTTAAGTGCAATGCACCGCAAAGCATTGTTGGCGGGTCAAGCGATGTCAATGGGTAATAATGACGGACCATTAGTCTGTAGTTGTTTTAAAGTTGGTAAAAACAAAATCATTCAAACCATTAAAGAGAACAATATTAACAATGAAAAACAAGTCACTGCTTGCTTGAAAGCAGGTGGAAATTGCGGGTCTTGTTTACCTGAAATACGCGGCTTAATTAAAGCGTGTCAAACGGAGTATGCAGAATGACAAGAAAACAGCGAATCCCTGTAACCTATGCAGAAACGGATGTGGTGATTTTGGCGGGTGGACAAGCACGCCGAATGAATGGCATCAATAAACTTTTGCAAAAATTTGATAATGAAATTCAACTCATCAAAATTCATCAGCAGCTCAAATCTCGCGCTGAAAAAGTTTGGGTTAATAGTCATCGTGATCATTCAATTTATGAACGGATCATACCATCGATTCAATACTTCCAAGACGATGAAGCGGGCTTTCATGGGCCACTGATGGGAATGAAAAGTGCATGGTCACATGTGCAATCGGACTATGTGCTATTTGTGCCTTGTGATGTGACTTACATTCCGAACAAAGTGATTTCCAGATTACATCAGGCAATCCAGCGTAATCCAAGATGTGAAGTGGCAGTTGTAGAGATTAATGGAAAAGCCTTGTATCCATTTTGCTTGCTCAAAAGAAGTAGTCTGCCGACCATAGAACATCATCTTGAGCAAAATCAGCGCAGTTTAAAGCACTGTTTTGTTGAAATGCACATGCAAGTGGCAAGTTTTAAAAACCGTGCACTGTTTTTTCACAGCATTAATTCCTTTGATGAGCTGCAACAGCACCGACAACTGAACTTTCTGTAATTCAATCTGATTTTTAATCTATCTCACGCTGTTGATCAGTGTGAGTAGGAAATTTTTGTCTTTAGATTCAATCATTTTTTACATAAACCCAAAGTTGGAACACTTTTTGCAGTTTATTCAGCATGGAAATAGGGCGTCATTTTTATGCTGTGCAATAACAGCGCAATCGACGTCATGGATATGATGATGAATAGCATGACATACCTAAATCAGCACCGCGTGTTCCAAGATCAATTTGGACGGCAAAAGCGCAAGCTCCGTATTTCGGTGACGGATCGCTGTAATTTTAAGTGTGTCTATTGCATGCCTGAACATCCTGAATGGATGAAAAAGCATGAGTTATTAAGTTTTGACGAACTTTTTGTATTTTGCCAATTTATGGTGCAGCAAGGGATAGAACAAATCCGCATTACTGGCGGTGAACCTTTAATGCGTCATGGGGTCGTACATTTTATAGCGCAGTTACAACAGCTCAAAAGCATAGGGTTAAAACGCATTTCAATGACCAGCAATGGTCATTATTTAGTGAAATATGCAGCACCTTTAAAGCAAGCAGGTTTGGATGATCTAAATATCAGTTTAGACAGTTTAGATGCAGCTCAATTTAAGGTATTAACACAAAAAGAAATTAACTCTGTATTGGCAGGAATTGAAGCCGCAGCACAAGCTGGTCTGAGCATTAAGATCAACACAGTATTGATGAAAGGCATAAATGAAGATCAAATTATTCCTTTAGTGAAATGGGCACATAACAATCAATTTGAACCCCGTTTTATTGAGTTTATGCCGCTCGATGGTGATCAAAAATGGTCTTCCGATGCCGTGGTGACTGAGCAAGAAATTTTAAATGCTTTATCAAAAGAATTTGCCGTACACATACAACATGGACAGGGTTCGAACCCAGCACGTAATTACAATATAAATGGCAAATCTGTCGGTATTATTTCAACGATTAGCAATTCATTTTGCGGAACCTGTGACCGTCTAAGATTGAATGCACAGGGTGAATTTTTTAACTGCTTATTTGCACAAAACGGTTTGAAACTGAAGTCTGAAATTCAGCATTTAACTGAGGCTTTTCTAGAAAATGGCCTCACACAGCATCTATATACACAATCAATCGACTTAGCACACGCTTGGCAAACTCAATCAGATGTAATGCAAGCACAATTGGAGCTGCAAGATCAATTAGCCAACTATATTTGGCACAAAGCGCAAGGCTATGATGCGATTCAAAAGACGTTAAAACAAGAACATTCAACGCAACCCTCTCATGCACGAAAGATCAGCATGCACATGATTGGAGGTTAAAAATGGCTGAATTACTCATACAGATGATCAACATTAAAATTGAAAGTTATGGCGCAATTCAGCGTCAGTTACCTGAAGATCTAAGTTTGCAATGTACGGTTGGATCTACAGTGGATGATGTTTTAGATTATGTGATTCGTGCCTATCCAGATGCATATGGCTCGTTAGAGCGCTGTGCTTGTGCAATGGGTGAAGACATCATTAGCCGAAATACGATTTTAAAACATGACGCTGTCATCGTGCTGTTATCACCTGTAGCAGGAGGTTAAAGATGGAACTGAACAATTTTAACCGTATTCAGGACACTGTACTTCAACAAGCTGTATTTGATGGAATTCAATCTTTTCCTGAATGTGGTGGTATTGGCATTTTTATTGGCACAGTGCGCAATCATCATGAAGGCCGCGCGGTGAAAGCACTGAAATATACAGCTTATGCGCCAGTGGCTGAAAAAATGATTCGGCAAATCGAACAAGACATTCAGCTTAAATATGGTGTGTCTTATGTGCGCGTGGTACACCGTATTGGCGCACTTGGTATTGGTGATACCGCAATTATTGCTATGGCTTATGCCCCACATCGTCGTGAGGCCTTTGAAGCATGTGAAGAAGCTGTAGAGCGGGTCAAACATGAAGTGCCTGTGTGGAAAGAGGAATTTTACATGGATGGCAGCAGTCAATTTGTAGAAGGCTGTTGTATTCGTAAAGATCAACAAAATCATTCAGATCAATTATCACAACTTCATGTTCTTACTGAAGCTAAAACGCCATCATCACATTCACATTGTTTACATACACATGAACATCCGCACGGTGATGATCATCATTTGGTTCAAAAAAATATTCAGCAGAATGCCAATATCTATCAATGGCATCTGTAAAGCCTCAAAAAAAATAGCAATACACAAATAAACAGGAAAACAACATGAAAAATGTGGGCATGAAAGCAGAAAGTTACCGCACAGCTATTGCAATAGGTATATTGCATGCGCCCCCACATTGCATTGAACTGTTGCGAAATGGCAATACTGAAAAGGGTGATGCGCTAAAAACAGCTCGAATTGCCGGCATCTTAGGCGCAAAGCGCACAGATGAACTCATTCCTCTTTGTCATCCCTTACCGATTTATCGTGCTGATGTGGAATACGAGCTTTTTGATGCGTATGTGGAAATTTCAGCAGTGGTGGAAACCATTGGCCCGACAGGGGTTGAAATGGAAGCGTTAACAGCAGTCAGTCTTGCAGGATTGACCTTGTATGACATGCTGAAACCGCATTGTGAACCTGAAGATTTGTTATTGGATGGGATTAAACTAGAAAAGAAAAAAGGTGGGAAATCGCATTTTACCCGTGTATTGAAAGAAAGCTTGTCTGCTTCAGTCATCGTACTTTCAGACACTGTGGCTTCAGGTAAAAAGCCAGATACAGCAGGGCAGAATGTCCTAGAAATCTTACAAGAAGCCAATTTTAGCGATATTAACTATCAAGTCATTCCAGACAGCCCAGAACAATTATTGGTTTTAATTGAGCAGCAAAAAAATCAATATCCTTTGATTCTTACCGTAGGTGGAACAGGACTTGGGCCAAAAGATTTAACCGTAGAGACCATCCAGCCTTTATTGCAACGTGAAATACCGGGGCTAATGGAAGCATCCCGCAGTTTCGGACAAAAACGTACGCCGTATGCAGCGCTAAGTCGTGGTGTAGCAGGCTATATTGATACAAGTTTAGTCATGACTTTACCGGGCAGCCGTCAAGGTGCAAAAGAGTCCTTGATTGCGGTCTTACCTGCATTAGTTCATTTATTTGACGTGCAAAAAAATATTCCGCATGCAGGGGGCTATCAATGAATCAAGCACTAAGTAAAGAATTAAAACCTACAAAAAACCTTACTGTATCGCATGGCGGTTGCGGATCTGAAGAGGGACTCATCTCAGTGGATCAGGCATTACAAATGTTACTTGATCATACGCAGAGTCTTGACATAGAGACACTTACACTAGATCAAACCTTAAATCGCTATCTTGCCAAAGCGGTTTATTCAAAGATCAATTTACCTTTATTTTCACAAAGTGCAGTCGACGGTTATGCCATTTGTGCCGCGCCAGCAACACTGGGTATGGGCACTTCATTTGAATTGATTGGAGAAATTCGAGCAGGACAAAATTTAGAGATTCAACTCCAACAAGGGCAAGCCATTCGCATCTTTACAGGCGCAAAAGTTCCGGCCAATACTTCCACTGTTGCACGTCAAGAAATTGTGCAGCTACTAGATAATGGTGAAACTAGGAAAATCGTACTCACTGAACCACTTCAATCTCACGCTGATATACGTGATGTAGGGGAAGAAGTCGCATGTGGGCAATTGTTAGCAGATTTAGGTCAAAAACTCAGTGTGGGTGCAATTGCAGCATTGAGCATGGCCGGTGTGAAAAATATAGAGGTTTTCAAATATCCAAAAATTGCCGTGGTGATTACTGGAGATGAAGTTTCAGTAAATGTAGAGGATTTAGCATCAGGTAAAATTTTTGATGCCAATGCGCCGTTGATTCAAGCATGGTTTCAATCTCGAAGCCAAGAGGTCGATATCATGCATGTTGCAGATACAGAGCAAGCCGTAACAGCATTGTTGAATCGATTGAAAAATGAATATGACCTTATTCTCACCACGGGTGGTGTGTCAGTGGGTGATTATGACTTTGTTCGCCCTGTTACTTTAAAACTGGGGTTTGAACAGATCTTTTGGAAAGTCAAACAAAAGCCTGGGAAGCCAATGCTGTTTGCAGATTTACTACGTCAGGATGGCAGTCATTGTTATTTATTGGGGCTACCGGGTAATCCTGCTGCTGTTTATGCAGGTATGCAAATTTATACAGCGACTTTAGTTAAAGTCCTACAAGGTCAGAAAAAACTTCCTGAATGGTTTAGCGGCACGATTCAGCATGAGTTAAAAGCCGATACGCGAGAGCGATTCCTTAGGATGACTGTTCAATTTAATGATGGTCAATTACTGTTAAATAGCCTAAGCAAACAGCAATCTCACATGTTGAGCAATTTAATGCACGCGAATTGTTTAGTACGTGTTCCCGCAGGTGAAAAAATGGTTGTAGGTACAAAGTTACAAGGACTATTTATTTAAGTTTTTAACTTCTAGCTGTGCCATATATTTTTTATTGAAAAAGCATAGTTGTTAGATAAGCCTTAAAAAAATGAGAAAAATCATGATGAAGAAAATTCTATTCAGCTTTGCGACTGTGATTTTTTCCAATTTAGTCCAAGCGGAAACAGTCAAAATTTATGCAGCAGCCAGCCTGACTAATGCTATTACTGATATTATCAAATTGTATCAAAAACAAAATCCTAAGATTGAGATAATACCTGTATTTGGTGCATCTGGTGCTTTGGCGAAACAAATTGAAGCTGGAGCAAGCAGCGATGTTTTCTTTTCAGCTGATCAAGACTGGATGAAATATTTGGTGCAAAAGCAAAAAGTACAACCGACTCAAGTAAAGCCTTTTTTATTAAATGAATTGGTTTTGATTAGCCCAATCAATACAAAAATGCAGTTTAAGGCAGTCCCGCAATTTAATTTTTCGCAATCCTTCCAAGGGCATTTGTGTACAGGGCAAATGGAGTCCGTGCCAGTTGGTAAATATGCGAAGCACAGTCTCATCAAACTAAATTGGTTGAACAGTTTAAACGGCCGTATTGTTGGAACAGATGATGTGCGCTCAGCATTGGCCTTTGTTGAGCGTGGTGAATGCCAAGCAGGCATCGTTTATAAAACGGATGCGCTCATCAGTAAAAAAGTCAAAATGGTGGGAGCATTTCCAGCAAACTCGCACAGTCCAATCATTTATCCAATTGCATTAACCATGCAAGGACAAAAAAACAAAGATGCTGTTAAGTTCGCTCAATTCATTAAAGCGAATGGGCAAGCCAAGCAAGTGTTTTTCCAATATGGATTTAAATTGTAGATAGGCCTTGCAATGTTATCGCCTGAAGAGTTAAACGCGCTTTATCTATCGGCCAAAGTTGGTGCTTTTGCAGTGATGATATGCCTTCCTTTCGCGATAGCGCTTGCGTGGGTATTAGCACGCTATGATTTTCGATTCAAATTTTTAGTTGAAGCCTTACTTCAATTGCCAATGGTGTTGCCACCTGTGGTGCTTGGATATCTCTTATTGGTGCTTTTTGGTAATCAGGGTCTCATTGGGAAATACTTTAATCAAATAGGTGTTCAATTCGCATTTAACTGGAAAGGGGCAGTATTGGCGTCAATGATTGTCGCTTTTCCATTAATGGTGCAACCAATCCGCTTATCCTTTCAAATGATTAATCAACAATTAGAGCAAGTAGCAGGCTCACTGGGTGCGAGCCCGTTTAAAGTCTTTTGTAGTATCAGTTTACCTCTAGCGCTGCCAGGTATTTTGATTGGGAGTATTCTCTGTTTCAGTCGAAGTCTTGGTGAGTTTGGGGCAACGATAACGTTTGTCGGGAACATTCCAAATGAAACCCGTACCATTCCAATCGCAATTTATTCCTTGCTACAGCAGCCTGATGGTGAACAAATGGCCATGCGCTTAGTTACATTGTCTTTGGTTTTGGCTTTCTCTGCATTGGTTGTAAATTATTGGATTATGCAAAAATATTATAAAATGGTGGGTTGATAATGCTTGTATGTAAATTTGATTATCAAAATGAATCTATCAGTCTGAATGTTGATTTTAAGATGGAAACTGGTGTACTTGGTATCGTGGGGCGCTCAGGTGCAGGAAAATCTACGTTCTTAAAAAATATAGTCGGGATTCATAAACCAACAAGAGGTTTAATTGAATTAAATCATACTAAAATTGTGGATATAGAAAATAATATTTTTATACCGATGCATAAAAGAAAAATTGCATTGGTTTTTCAACAAGCAACATTATTTCCTCATTTAAATGTTAAGCAAAATTTACTTTACCCTTTAAAGTATTTAAAGAGAAATAAGACAAAATTTGAATATGATCAGATTATTGAGGTCTTAGATATTGAGAAATTATTAACTAAAAAATCCAGTCAATTATCTGGCGGGGAACTACAAAGAATTTCTATTGGAAGGGCGTTATTTTCTTCACCTGAGTTATTGTTGTTAGATGAGCCACTCAATGGTTTAGATATTGAGCTAAAAAATAATGTGATTCAGTTTATTAATAAAGTAAATCATGAACTACATATGCCAATCATCTATGTTACTCATCAAAAAGAAGAATTGGTAAAATTAAATGCTCAATTAATTAATATTGATAAGTTTAAATAAAAATAATATTAACTCATTATTAATAATAAAATACATTTATATAAAAAATAACGAAAATAAATCAAATTAATACAAAATTGTGTGAAATAGGTTGAATATTTACATGGATATTATAGATTGTATTTTTAATTCCGACTAAACCACTAGGATTAATTATGCAAATTCAAACTATTTCTAAATCTGATTGGATAACGACGTTATCTGATGGTCATAAATTAGTCTTGGATAATAAGTCTGTTGTTTTAATTGATATAGATTTAGATGAAATCGAAAAAATTGAAATATTAGATAATAAATTGATCATTACACTTTTAAATGGTGAGGTGGTAACAGTTGATAATTTTGATGTAAGTCAGAGTGATCTTGTAATTAGAAATCACAATTCAGAATTATTTTTATATGACTTTAAATCAATTCAATATAATCCAATTGATCGTATCGAGCCATTATTAGATGGTAAATCGGAAACATCCTTTATTAGTATTTGGCCAATTCTAACAGCTGCGGGGCTGGCTGGAGTCGTTGGTGGTATAAGTTCATCTAGCGTTAATGGTAAAGATGGTCAAAAAGGTACTGACGGCAAGAATGGTGTTGATGGTAAAACAGCATTTGAGTTAGCCCAAGAAAATGGCTACACGGGAACACTAGAACAATGGCTTTCAGCCTTGAAAGGTGAAGCGGGTAAAGACGGTCTGTCTGCCTATGAGACAGCGGTAGCCAATGGCTATCAAGGTACTGAGGCTGAATGGTTGGCTTCTCTTGTAGGTCAAACAGGTTTAACTGGTGCAGACGGTAAATCTGCATACGATCTAGCAGTAGAAAATGGCTATGAAGGCACGATTCAAGAATGGTTAGATGGTTTAACCATTGAAGTGATTGGTGCTGTCGGCAAATCTGCGTATGAGCTTGCAGTTGAGAATGGTTTTGAAGGTTCGGTTCAAGATTGGCTTGCGTCATTAAAAGGTGAGCAAGGTAATGCAGGTCAAAATGGCTCGAACGGTAAAGATGGTCAAGATGGTGTTGATGGTAAATCTGCTTACGAACTTGCAGTTGAAAATGGTTATACAGGCAGCCTTGAAAACTGGTTAACAGCATTAAAAGGTGATACAGGTTCATCCGCATATGAATCTGCAGTAGCAAATGGCTATCAAGGTACTGAGGCTGAATGGTTAGCTTCTCTTGTCGGTCAAACAGGTTTAACTGGTGCGGATGGTAAGTCTGCATACGATCTAGCAGTAGAAAATGGCTATGAAGGCACGATTCAAGAATGGTTAGATGGCTTAACCATTGAAGTGATTGGTGCTGTCGGTAAATCAGCGTATGAACTTGCTGTTGAGAATGGCTTTATTGGTACGGTTCAAGATTGGCTTGCGTCATTAAAAGGTGAGCAAGGTAATGCAGGTCAAAATGGTACCAATGGAACTGATGGTAAATCAGCGTTTGACCTCTACCAAGAAGCAGCTCAACAAGCGCAAGATGCAGCAGTTAAAAAAGCACAAGAAGATGCAGTATCAAAAGGTCTAGATCAAGCGGGTATTGACCAAGCGGTTGCCGATGCAATTGCAGACAATCCAGTGTATGACACGATTGACGCATGGTTAGGTTCACTACAAGGTCAAAACGGCACTGACGGTCAAGATGGTGTTGATGGTAAATCTGCTTACGAACTTGCAGTTGAAAATGGTTATACAGGCAGCCTTGAAAACTGGTTAACAGCATTAAAAGGTGATACAGGTTCATCCGCATATGAATCTGCAGTAGCAAATGGCTATCAAGGTACTGAGGCTGAATGGTTAGCTTCTCTTGTCGGTCAAACAGGTTTAACTGGTGCGGATGGTAAGTCTGCATACGATC
>NZ_LZDS01000002.1 GCF_001678755.1 Acinetobacter gandensis | reverse complement strand
CTATTCTAGAGTGACAGCCGTTATAAGTTAGGGCATGATCGCCAATAAACTGGCGTTTGCAGTCCTTACATTGATAGTTCTGCTTGCCATAGCTTTTTTTGCCGTTTTTCTTTAAACTGGGACTGTGACAGTCGGGGCAATTGATCTGTATTTGTGTCTTCATAACCTCAAATATATCATCTTGCTTCGGCTGTCACTCTCCTTTATTAACTCAGCATACTTTCTGATACACCACCAAATACTAAACTCTTTGGATTCGCCTTTCCCTAAGCAATTAATTGTTAAATTACTTACCATATCATTCGGAAAAATTAACGAATTTCTAGAAGGCATTTCATTGAGATTCTTGTCAAAGTAAACATTCATTTTTGTAAACGGTCTATAAAGTATTGAACGCATACTTTCCTCATTGAAATGTTTAGCTCTACCTTTGCTTAGGTCATTTCTAAATGCTCGAGACCAACTAATTTTAGAAGAATCATAATTTATATCTTTGTCTGACCATTGCGACAATGCTTGTAACCGTAAACGTTCGGTATTATAAAAATCGATTGTCACATTTATATTGTTTTTTAATTTCTCTTTAGAAAAGTTCAAACACCAAGCATCTCGACTTGTTAATATTCCTTGTGAATAGATGGGAAATATAGCTGAGTTGGCAGTATCCTTAACCCCTAATGGCAAATATTTTTCAAAACTATCATCACGTTGATTCAGCCAATCACCATGCTCATCAGGGTTGATTTTTACCCAATCGTTAGCCGCCGTAATTCCTTGCAAGCTTTTAAACTCACTAATCTTCTCGAGCTTTTCTTCACGACTCAAGTAGTCACCAATATCATGAAAATAGATTTGCCCTTGTTGATCGGCATTAGGATTCTTCACTAAGATTGAAATCGCAATAGGCGCACGACTACCACTCCCAAAGATTTTCCCACCTTCTTGACGTGATTTTTCACCGGAAGTACGTTGATTACCACGTAAATGGAAGATATACAGACTGCTAAATTCTTCTGCTAAACATTTACGCAAGCCATCTGCTGTATTTGCATCTACAAAGCCTGCATTAGTTACAAAACCAATCACACCTTGAGTTGCAATACGATCACTTGCCCATCTAATTGCTAAAATATAGGAGTCATACATACCTTTAGATAAGGTTGCATTCGATTTTGCAACATAAGTACTAGCAATTCTCGAGTTTAAAAAAGCATATTCAATATTTGCATTTGCATCATTTTCTGATTTTTGACCGATAGAATAAGGTGGATTGCCAATGATGACCTGAATATCGAGCGCCTTTTGACGTTTACGACGTGCACTATTATCAACAAGAACTTGATCTACCAAGTCTTCTTTTTCATACATCTGGAAGGTATCGGTTAAACAAATACCTTCAAACGGCGTGTAATCATCAATAATGTAACTATGATAAACAGCTTCAATGTTAATCGCAGCAATGTAGTAAGCGAGTAATACCAGCTCATTGGCATGAAGCTCATTTTTATATTTATAAACGAGCTGATCTTGTGGAATTAAACCGCTCTGAATCAAACGGGTAATAAATGTGCCGGTCCCCGTGAACGGGTCTATTACATGCACGCCTTTGTCGGTAATGCTCTTACCAAACTCTTGTTTCAGTACATCATTGACACTGTGCAAAATGAAATCGACTACTTCTACAGGCGTGTAAACAATACCTAAACGCTCAGTCATACGAGGGAAGGCATTACGGAAAAACTTGTCATATAACTCAACAATAATCTTCTGTTTACCTTCAGCACTATCAATGCCTGCTGCACGCATTTTTACACTTTCATAGAAACGTTCTAATGCCTGAGTTTCACTATCAATTTGATGTTGATCGAGTACATCTAACACCTTTTGCATTGCCACAGCCATCGGGTTGTGCTTAGCAAAGCTGTATTCATCAAATAAGGCATCAAATACTGGTTTGGTAATTAAATGCTGTGCCAACATTTCAATAATTTCAGCATCAGATACAGCATTATTTAAGTCATCTCGAATCTCAATTGCGAACTCTTCAAATACTGCACGTTCTTTGTCGCATTCAGGACGTTGCAAAATTTCGGTAATGAGCTTGATATGGGTTTGAGCAATTTTGGAAATATCATTGGCCCAATCTTCCCAGTGATGACGATTACCCACTTTTTGAACTACTTTAGCGACAATAGCACGCTCAATTTCACCCGATTCAAAACTAAACGAGTGTTGAGCATTATCTTCTTCAGTTTTCTTACCTTTCTTAGTAGCAGTACCAATACTTGTACCGCCTTTTCCGGCTGCTTTCTTTTGTGCTTTGGCTGCAACCTTATTGGTGATGGCAATCACTTCCATCTTGGAGTTATCAATGCCAGTTAAGTCCATTTTATTAATCATGGCATCAAAGCGGTCATCATGAGAGCGTAGGGCATTTAATACCTGCCAAACGACCTTATAAGTCTTGTTGTCATCTAATGCTTTATTTGGATCAACGCCTGGTGGAATCACTACAGGTAAAATTACGTAGCCACGTTTTTTATTCGGTGCCAGACGCATTACCCGTCCTACAGACTGAACTACATCAACTTGTGAATTACGTGGAGTCAAGAATAAAACTGAATCCAAAGCAGGTACATCAACACCTTCAGATAAGCAACGTACATTACTTAAGATACGGCAAATAGGGCGAGCTTGATCATTTTCATCAAAAACTGGTTCAGGCGTTGCTTTCAGCCAATTTAACTTCTCTTCCTTTTGTGAAGCCCCCATACCGCCATCTACGTGCTGTGCTTCACAAACCAAATGATGTGAAATTTCATTCCCTTCATTCTGTTCAGCGGTTTGATAAGCTTCAACAACAGTCTGGAAAATATTGGCAATATTTTTAGAACTTACTTGATGAGTACGTGCTTTTTCTGATTGTTCAATCACCTGACAGAATGCTAATGCACGCTGCATAGGAGCAGTATCTTCCTCTACATCAGCATGAATACCTTGCTTCGATAATGCCTTCCAACACCCAACAATACGTGCTGCATCATCAACAACAATATCGGCATTCTCAGTTATCGTTGCACCAATTTTGTCAATAATGGTATCTGAGTCTACTGTTAAAACAATGACCTTATAGTCAACCAGCAGGCCAAGTTTTACTGCTTCAGAAAAGTTAATGGTATAGAGGGTTTCACCAAAAAGTTTCTCATCATCCATCGAGAATAATGTGAATTCACTGGCGTTAGATTTCACATCATCTGAAAAGATACGAGGTGTCGCCGTCATATATAGGCGTTTCTTACCTAAGATAAAACCAGAATCATGAATTTTAACAAAGTTAGAATCATCTTCGCTGTCATGGGTGGAGCCCGTAGTACGGTGTGCCTCATCACAGATAATTAAATCAAACTCAGCCATCCCTTCGTTATTTTGAGCATCACTCACCGTATTAATTGAGTGATAGGTCGAAAACACCACAGTCATATGTTCTGAATCGTGATGTTTCTCTACATTTCCAGCAAGCTTTTCTGCATCTGTGGTCGCAGGGTACTGTAATTCATGAGCAAGGGTAGTTACGGCATCTATAGCGCTCTTATTTGCCTTCTTACCCACTTCAGTATCTGAGCATACCGCATAGCTATGAAGTGGCGTAGTGGACTCCTGGGTCCATTCTGTGAGGGTTTGAGAGAGTAGGGATAAACTTGGAACAAGAAATAGGACTCGCTTACCTTTTCCAGCACACTCTTCTGCAATTTTAAGACTGGTGAAAGTCTTACCAGTACCACAAGCCATGATGAGCTTGCCACGATCTAGTTTTTGGTCATATAGACCAATTTTGACATTCGTCAGTGCTGCACTTTGATGAGGACGTAATTGCTTCTTAGGTTTAAAAACGACTTCTTTTTTTTCTAAAAACTTAGCCCAATCAATTACACTGTTGGCTAAAGTTGCAAGATCAATTTTAGTAACCGGTGGGTCCTGGTTTTCTAAAGTGTCTAAAGCATTTTGTGACCATTCATTCGTAGTACTGACAATAATGCGACTTTTAAAATAGGTCTTAGAAGCTGCGGATAAGAAACTGTCTATCTCAGACTTTGAGACTTTACGATCGGCATCATAGAGTTTGCATTGAATCGCACAAAAGCCGCCGTCTTTGTCTGTAGCGACTAAATCAATACCGGTATCTTTACCTGTTAAACCTTGTTCCTTTGCCCATTCAGTATAGGGTTGAACTTTGGTAAACAAATCAGCATATGCCGGCTCATTCTCAAAATACTTAATACAAAGTAGCTCGAAGTAAGTTCCTTTTTCTCGTTCTGATTTTGCTGTAGTTCTATATGTATTAATTAAGTCAAAAAAAGCAGACATAAGTCCCCAAACCCATAAATAATGTCTTATTGAATACAATGGATTCTACTGAATGCCGTATATAAAAACTATAATTTATAAAGGTTCTTTAATTTGTTTTAAATTTCAATCAATTATTGAAAAAATAGAACTATATTGAGTTTTAGGTAATAGAAAGCCCCCTGTGTAGGAGGCTATATAAGACTTTTCATTACTCACCTATAAAGATTAATCCATCTTGCTCAGACAAAAACTCTAGGGTAATCAGCTTATCTATATCTCTATAAAAAGTTCTCTCAACTTTTCCGTTATATAAAGCCTGAATTTGGGGCATACGATATATATCAGCCTTAGAAAAATGCTTGTCATTTTCTCCAATCGCTCTCATCAAATTATGAATCAAATTGAATTGACGATCTGAAATGTGTTTACTGAACTTAGCTTGATTCAATGCTGTTTGATAAAGCAAGAAGCTAATCAATCTATTACTTTCATCATGCAGATATTCAATTGTTTCAAACATCCCATTAAGTACAAACTCGACAAAAAGCTGGTTAGGGTTGTCTACTTTCTTTTCGGCTTGTTTTCTACATTGATTGAAGAGAGCAAAATATTCATGAATATTGGTCTGGTAATATTTCCAAATAGCAGATGAGCTAAATCTATAACCGGATTGTTCAAGAATAAACATTTCAATTAGACGCCCAGTACGTCCATTGCCATCCCAAAACGGATGAATCAATTCAAAGTAATAGTGAGCCAAGCATGCCCTAACAATTGAAGGCTGATTAATGATGGCAGGGTTATTCAACCACTCTGCCCAAGCTTGAATAAGGTATTCAATATCTTCGATACATTTTGGTGGTCTATATGTCCCACCATGTACATCATTACCTACAATAGTCTTTTGAGTAGGCTGATTATTTCTCAGTTGCCCTGCAGGATTGTGCTGTTCTGCAAGATTCTGAGATACAAGTGTATGTAATTGAAACATAGTAGAGAGTTCAAAAATTTTACCGTTCACCGGCAGTAATTTTTTTGAACTAAATTTTTTTATCCATTCAATTGATTCTTTTAAATTAGTAAGTCGTCTTTCTTCTGATTTTTGAATAGTTTTAGGGTCTTGTTTTAGGATATTCGCTGTTTCTTGTTCTGTGAACTGTCCACCTTCAATCGTGTTCGTACTATAAATACTACTAGCCAATACTTTATCTTGAACTTGATCAATAATTAAAGGAAGGCTAGGGGTCTTATTAAAACGTTTTTGTGAATCGTTAACACGATCAAGCATTGCCTGAATCTGCTTAAGATCTAGACCTAATTGAAAAGTAAAAGAGCCTGACTTATATGTCATTACTCTTAAAGTCGTATCATCTATCCACGTTTTACTATGTTCAGGCATATTTTGTCAGGAAAAATGTCAAAGGTAATGTCAATATATTAATATTGTATATCATAGATTTAGTCAATTTTTTCTAATAAAAATGTCAAAGAAAATGTCAAAGAAAATGTCAAAGAAAATGTCAAAAATGAAAACTATTTTAAAACCTTTAATATCAATTAGTTAATATTTATCCTAATCTCTATCACAGCCTTTTCATTGCTCTTAGTATCTTTGTATTTTCTGGTACGCAATCCATCCATTTGTTAAGTAAATATTTTTTAATGCCAGACCTATTACATTCATAGTTATGGTTTTCATTTAATTTTTTCAATTCCCTTTGAAATAGCTGCGATTCTGCGATTTTATCCTGTATCCCTTGCTATAGAAGGGCCTTATAATCACAAACGGCTTGCGATAACGCTGCGATTAGTTGCGATTCATGCATTTGTATTGGTTTAAGTCTATTAAACCCTCTCAGATTATCTATTTTTTAGAGGCAACAAGGGCAACACAGGCAACATACTTGATATAACTGAGTTCCAGACTGTTGCCTCCTTTTTGGGGCCTGGGCAACAAAGGCAACATTTAAAATAAATTATAATTTATTCACTCTGATTGCCTCAATTCCATAATGAGTAAATGAGTAAATGAGTAAATGAGTAAATGAGTAAATGAGTAAAAAAACTAAGTTATAAGACTATGTTTATATTTTTATAGGCGACTTTTCAAGGATGCTTTCGGTAAAATCCGGTATGCCGATTTTTGCGTTTAATGACGCTTTTTTTACACTCTAAAAACCTCATATCCTATTGTAATAAATTATTTTTTTAATTTTTCACCTCAATAAGCGGCATTTCATATTTTTGTAAAAAATAGCATAAATTTGGCACTATGAACGGAATGAGTAATCACTAAAAATGAATCTCTATAATTAGGCCAGGCCAGTATCTATTTTCTACAGCCAACAAGTACGGAATATTTCATTATTTATGTTTGGCATTGACTTACCTCTCTCAGAATATCCATTCCCAATAGGTCATGCTTCAAGTTGACAACCTATAAAATTATAGTTATCTTTTTTAATAAATGGCTCTACCAAGTCGGGCTTTCCCCCGATCTTGAGCCGTCTTTTTTACTTGACCATTTATGGCTAAGTAAAAATATAAAAGGCACTTCATAATCGGGCTTCACCCCGATGAGAGGTGCTTTTTTACGCCTCTCAAAACATGTGTTTTGCACATTACATTTTTATAAATAGTAAATCTGATTTATTTCAAATTATCTCATTAAAATGCAGTATGAAAACTCAGCTATACGACTATATTTATATTTTTATAGGCGACTTTTTCAACCAGACCTTTCGGGAAAACCGGTATGCCGCTTTCCGGGTTTAATTACGCCTTTTTTACACTCTAAAAATCCAAATATATTCTTGAAATTAATAATAATTTTATCTTAACTTCTTCAATAAGCGGCATTTCATATTTTTGTAAAAAAACATAAATTTGGCACTATGAACGGAATGAATAATTACTAAAAATGAATCTCCATAATTAGGCCAGGCCAGTATCTTTTTTACATCCATCCCCTCCCAAAATATGGGAATAATTATGTTTAGAATTCGCCTTTTTTGTAATTTAATTTTAGGTATTTACCTAGAAACCTTGCGACTTTGCGTTTTTCTCTTATAGCCCTTATGTATCAAGGTTTTTAGTATCGCAACGCCATACCCCATAGTTTGCAATTTTGCGATTCCTTGTATCAATCACAAAGGAATCGCAACCAATCGCAGCACTATCGCAAGCCTTTGTGATTCTTAAACCCTTCTATAGCAAGGGATATACGCTAAAATCGCAAAAACGCAGTTATTCTAGCAATAAAGGGTTGAGTTCAATGTATGCGGCTTTACTGATAGTTACTAATCGAGCATGATTAAATTCAATTAATTCATTTAAGCATGGGTTAAATGCTTTTGCCTTTCTTAGATGTGATGGCGCACCTTTCATAGCAAGCGTTTTAGAAATACGGCTTGTCTTTAACTCCACACATTTCCGAATAAGCCATTTACTCAACTTTTCTGCATCACTTTCAGTTTTAACCTCAATATCTGCATACATGGCCCATTCATTCAGTGAGTGCTTGATGACCTCACAAGCTCCTGTTAATGTCTTGGCATCAATCCACTGTAAACCCTCAAAATAAGCGAATACAGTAGCCAAACGCCGTGCTAATTGACTAGCGCGACTGGCAAACGCCTGTAGGTATTCATAGCGTTTACCTTTGCCTTGTAGTTCCTCAAACATGTTGTAGAACGAAGCATCTATTTCCCTTGCTTCATCATTCATAGGAATGACGTAGCGCCCATTGTGAAGTTCTTGCTCTCCTTGTGGTCTTGGGCAGTCATCAAGCAAATATTCGCACCGTGTCCAGTAGGCAATCAATCTATGGTCATGATCGGCATTCTTAGATCGGTAAATAGCATCTTGCAGACGTGTTCCAGCCAAGTTTTCAGGAATGGTTAAAATGAATCTCGGTAAAAAGCCTTGTCCTCTTAGTACTGGGTCCTTGAGCGCATCAGCTAAAACTTCATGCTGCCCCTGAAGATTAAAGGTTAATCGCACATCATAAGCTCGACCACTACCATTTAAATTAGACTTAGACCGAGTACGCTCCACAAAACCATCATCAAATAACTTGGCATATCCACCAATGGCCTGGGTACGTGTGTCACCTTTCATGGTGTAACCACCAAAAAATTGACCAGCTTCATCACTAGAGATGGAGGCATTATTGAGTACACCATCCACATACAGCCCGGTAATAGATTCAAGGGTAATATCACTGTAAAGCGTACTTGGGTCATGGGGTGGGGGATTTTCAGCGCAATATGCTTCACGCTCCTTTTTATTTAATGACGCCTGGCCACTTTTCCATTGTTCAAGGTCACGGCGGTATTGCTCATACTGTTTACGTTCATACTGAATAATGGCTTTATCTGCCATATTTCGGCTTGTACTTTTACGACTTCCGCTTTGCCCTTCGGTCAACAAATACAGGCTGCATGGTTCACCTTGAGTATTAAATGGATGTGGTGCATTTACATGGACTTGGGCAATATGGGACATTGCACCAATGACACATTGAGCAGACATTGCAATAGGGGCTTGTACATGCTCAGCAATAGCAATAACTGCCTCTCTTGCCAGTGGTGGTAGGGCATGAATTGGATAAGGTGTATTTGGTAATGTTTCCATTGGTGCTAATGGCAACAATTCCGCCCATTGGTTAAGAGTTGGTAAACGCTTAATAGATTCATCCAAGAAAATGGCAACTTCTTCCGAGGCATCTTCTTTATACAGCTCGATCAGACACTCACTTTTACCCCCTTGCTCATCAATCACGATATGCTGATTCAGCAATCGAACTGCCGTATTTTTCTCAAGGCTTTGGAAGGCTTCAAGCTGGATATGTTCAGGTCTGACAGGTAAGTAAAGTTGCTTATAACCCACCTGTGATAGCTGATTAATCACAAACTGGATTTGCTCGAAATCAAACGGCTTAAGTTCTGTTTGATGTTTACTGCATAGGTTAGGCAATAGCACCAAAGCCACGGCGTAACCTGCCTGAGCCACTTTAAAGAATGCTTCCAGGCCATAAGTAATAATGACAGGCTTAGCTGGGTCAAAATCCCCATACTTTGCAAAGCCATTAGCTAAACCATCAGGGGTGACAGATACACGCTGTTTATCTTGTAATACAGCACATTGAACAAGCTCTAATTGGCCGTTATAAATAGGCAGAATCAAAGGACTATCGTACTCAATGCCGTCAATGTCTACATTGCATTGGTCAACATAGATCGGCTGTAATGGACTGCCAAAACGCTGAATAATAGGATGCTTCGAATATTCTCCATCACTAGGATTTAAAGATAAACAATGCTCTAATATCTCTGTAGGATTATTTGGTTCCTTTAAGGCAGTTTCACTCACAATGATTCTGCCTTTTTATTTGCGTCTGTTTCTGCTCCATATTCCATAGCTTTATCCGAATAATGGCCTAAACGGCTTAATGCTATGTACTCATACATATCTAAATGGGTCATTAACTCTGACAATTGATGGCCTGGAACTACGCATTCATCCAATAGTTTTTTAAGTTCTTTTTTTACATGCTCTATCGCTGTATTCATCCATTGCATATCGCACTCAGCCAACGATGCCAAATCATGCATATCTTTAACACTATAAACTTTGACTAAAATATCTTGCATAGAATTGCTTTGATTAGACATTATTTTCCCCAGAACAATTAAGTTTTGAAAAACAAGTGTTAATAGGACACACCGTAGGTACAGCTATTTTCTGAACGCTGTAAAAACGAAATGTAGTAGGGATGGCCATATTCATAAATACAACTTCCCCATAAGCTGAACGCCCACAGCAAACAGCAATAAAAAAGGTTATACCCACGACTAAACATGTCTTAAATGTGTTTATAGAAATGCCCTTCATACAAGCACCTCATCTAGCTCATATCTGGAAAAAGCCCCACCGCCATTCGTATTAGGTTGCCGATGTGATTTAATTTGATATCCAGCACCACGAAGCCGATGAATAACAGCACTCAAGCGATAACAGCGAAATAGCTCTATCGCTTCAAATTGAGTAATTGAATTACCCTGTTTTAAATAATTTAGAATTAAGGTATCTGTACTCATGGTTAGATACCTTCTTTCTTGTTGTTATCTCTATGACAAGCAATACGCTCAGATACCCACTCATCCACCTCGGACTCAACCCAGGCCACCCGGCGCTCAGAAAGATTAATGCATTTAGGGAAAAGCCCTTCTTTCATCAAAGCATAAATTGAGGACACGCCTAAACCGGTCTTTTCCTGGACCTCTTTACGGCGAATTAAACGCTGAACTATATTTTTATTAGATGATGTCATCTAAACATTCTCCAAATATGGAAATGCCTAAACACAAACTAGGAAGGAAAGAATGGAGCAAGAATAAAAAGGGAGGATTAAAACAGTATAAATATTAAAGTATTAAAACTAATGAAAATAGCAAAGATATGCGCTCCCTTCCCAATTACATAAATAAAAGAGAAATTTAAAGGACCACAATTTGCTGAATAGCTACAAAACCTATAATATTATAGCCGTGACTATAATTTTATAGTCACTCCCTATAATCTTTGCTTTTACATTCTAGGTTCTCCTAGTTTTGTGCCCACAACGGCAAGATTAAAAAAATGATGGCTTTTTTGGGTAATTGGCGTTACCTAAACCACCTGCTACACAAAAAAGATCAAGTATTGGCGTACTTGGTCTTTTTCGCTTTTAAAAATTGAAAAGTTGCTGTATTCCTTTGAACACATTGTTCTTCTTTTCAATTTTTCGAACCTTAACACAGCTAAAAAATTTACTGTTCCCCAATATCCCCCTAAATTGGCTATTTCATAGGCAAAGAAACACAAATAATTAGTAATTTTCAACTATTCAGCCAATCTTTCTATTTTGGTTAAAAAATATTACGTTCGGCTCATAAATCACATCAAAAATAAAATTACTCCACTTTTGCATCATCTCTATACGTTCCTTCTCATATTTTGCTTTGTTATATACGCCTCTAACACCTTTCGCCGTATGGTTTAAACAAGCCTCGATTGCATCACTATTAAAACCTTGCTCATTTAAATGGGTGCTTGCTGTACGGCGCAAATCGTGAACGGTGAAGTCGGGTATATCTGTTAAAGCCAATGCTGCCTTTTGCGCCGTATTAAAAGCGTTGTGGCTAATATGTGTACCTGACTTCCTACCTACAAAAACATAAGGCTCATCACCAGCAATCGTTTTTAATTCCTTAAATAGCTCTATAACTTGGTCTGACATATAGACGACCATTTCACGGCTATGGCCTGTCATGCTATCTGCCTTTGTTTCTGGAATAAGCCACATACGACTATCAAAGTCCACATGTTCCCACTTGGCTCTTAATAACTCTGACTTCCTAACCAACGTCAGTAATGACAGCAAAAGGCCCAGCTTTCTAGGCCGGTAGATTCTTGAATTTAAGAGGGTGGTGTAATAAGTACGGATTTCATTTGTATTTAAATATCTATCTCTAGGCTTAGCTTTGTGTACGTGCCGTGATGGGATAGCCAAAACAGGGTTATAGGGTACAAGGCCCAAAGTCATTGCATAATCAAACATGCGCTTTAACAAGCCTCTGACTTGGTTAGCTGCTGCATCATATCCCTGTTCTTTTTTACGCCATATTGTACGGCGTACATCTTCAATGCTGATTTGATCTAAAGGGATGTGGCCCATTATTGGGTAAATGTCATTGTTCAGACATAAAATCATGTTGTAAGGGTCTTTACGGTCTTTTTTGATGACCTCATTTAGATAGCGTTCACCGTAGTCACTAAATAAGGTACTGCTGACTTTATTTTTCTTCTGCTTTGGTGAAATACCTTTGGCCACCAATGATGCAGACTCATCTCGAACCTGCCTAGCATCTTTCAATGACAAATCTGGATAACGACCTATAACCAGTCTTTCCTGTTTTCCATTTAAAGAGTAACGATACCACCACGACTTAACACCAGTCGTTGTTATATCCAGGAACAAGCCATTCGCTAATGCATCCTTAGCTGTATATCTCTTTTCACCGGCTTTGAGACTTTTAATTTCTCTGTCAGTAGAAAAAAGTATCTTTTTTGCTTGTGCCATAACCTAGTCACCATATAAAAAAATATAGTCACATTAAAGTCTGTGACTCCTTAGTGACTAAAAAATCATAGCACCAGTTGAGCATATTGAACATATTGGAAGAATAATAAGGCAATAAAAAAGCACTAAGTTATTAAAACTTAATGCTATTTAATTCATATAGTAATTTATTGGAACTTATTGGAATATTGACTTAAATTGAAATTACTTTCCAATACAGAATGATCCAAAAATCTTACCCAACAAATCATCTGCGCTAAAATCACCGGTAATTTCGCCAAGCGCATTCTGTGCTAAACGCAAAGACTCCGCGACCAATTCACCTGCGTTATATACCACCAATTGTTCACGTGCTTCAGCAAGATATAGCTGAGTGCGCTTCATTGCGTCTAAATGGCGTGTACGCGCAATAAAGGTATCTTCTTCTGGTTGGAAGCCAGCATGCGCTGTAATCGCATCTATGAGCGCCTGAACACCGGTTTCTTGTTTCGCTGAGACAGTGATATGACGAAAACCTTGGAAATCGGTGATTTCAGCTTGTGAACCTGTTAAATCACATTTGTTTCCAATAAGCATTAAGCGTTTTGGTTCGATGTGATCAGCAAAATATGCCTGCGCCAATTGCAGAGGATCTTCACCTTGGCTTAAGTCATAGACCAAAAGTAACAGGTCAGCTTGTTCAATTTCTTGAATGGCGCGACGTATCCCTTCTTTTTCCACCACATCGCCTGTTTCACGTAAGCCTGCGGTATCTGTCAGAGTAATAGGTAAACCATTTAAGCTAATTTTCTCATGCAGTACATCGCGTGTAGTACCCGCAATATCCGTTACAATGGCACGATCAATACCCGCCAAAGCATTTAACAGTGATGATTTACCGGCGTTGGGCTTTCCTGCAATCACCACCTGTAAACCTTCACGTAATAACTGACCTTGACGCGCAGATTGTTGTACTTGAGTGACAGCGTTTGCGACACCATCAAGTAGGTTCAAAATCTTACCATCTGCCAAAAAGTCGATTTCTTCTTCAGGAAAATCAATCGCAGCTTCTACATGTAGACGTAAATGAATCAGTTGCTCAAGTACTGCATTCACCTTGGTAGAAAATGCCCCCTGTAGTGAACGCACCGCAGAACGTGCAGCGGCTTGAGATGTTGCATCAATTAAGTCTGCAATTGCTTCAGCTTGCACCAAATCCATCTTGCCATTTTCGAAAGCGCGCATGGAAAACTCACCCGCTTTGGCAGCAATTGCACCTAATTCAAGCAAGCGTGCTAACAGCGCATTCTGAATCACAGGGCCGCCATGGCCTTGCAATTCCACCACATCCTCACCCGTAAATGAATGTGGATTCGGGAAGCAAAGCACCAAACCTTCATCCATAATTTCGCCTGATGCGTCATTAAACTTTCGAAAGCCTGCATAACGTGCTTTAGGTAATGGTTGCTGCGTCAGTGCCTCAGCAATCGCATAAGACTTCGGACCAGATAGGCGAATCACTCCGACACCACCACGACCTGGAGGGGTGGCAATTGCTGCGATCGTGGTTCGGTTTTGCATATAATTCACCTAAAAATTCTCAAACATCAGACAAAGAAAAATCCGCCTAAGATTACCATCTTAAGCGGATTTATTCAGCTAATCAGCAAGACTTAGTTTACTGGAGTCGCTTCATCACGTTTTGCACGTTCTTTTTCAACAGATTTGTTAATCATACCTTGTTGAAGGATAGTGATACTGTTGTTGACAATCCAGTACAGCACAAGGCCAGCAGGGAAGAACAACATAAATACTGTGAAAATGATCGGCATAATGCGGAACACTTTTGCCTGCATTGGATCGGCAGGTTGTGGGTTCAACATTTGTTGAATGAACATCGTCGCGCCCATTAACAACGGCAGAATAAACCAAGGGTCCATTGCCGACAAATCTTGAATCCAAAGCAACCAAGGTGCATGACGAAGTTCAACAGACTCCATCAATACCCAATACAATGCAAGGAAGATTGGCATTTGTAGTAACAATGGTAAACAGCCCGCAAGTGGGTTGACTTGTTCACGTTTGTACAGTGCCATCATTTCTTGAGAGAAGCGCATACGGTCTTCACCGAACTCTTCTTTCATACGTTGCATTTCTGGTGCAATCACACGCATTTTCGCCATTGAGCGGTAGCTCTTAGACGACAACGGCCAAAGAATCAATTTTACTAAGATGGTCAATAAAATAATTGCCCAACCCCAGTTACCAACTAAACCATGGAAGAACTGCAAGCCTAAGAACAGTAGCTTCGCAATTGGCCATAACCAACCATAATCCACAGTTTGGTTTAAACCAACCGCCAAATCTTTGAGTTCAGATTGGATTTTTGGACCTGAATAGAAGGTTGCATCCACTTCTGCCACAGTACCTGCTGGTACATTAATCGCAGGTGACGTGAAACCAATAATGTTCATGTCATCTGTAGATTTACGTGACTCAAGTTTTGCTGCGTATGGCTGACCATTTTGTGTCAGTTTAATTTCACCTGGAACCCATGCACTCACGAAGTAATGCTGAACCATTGCAACCCAACCACCAGTTGCTTCAACATTCAATTTTTCTTCATTGAAGTTCGCAAATTTCAGTTTGTTGTAATGTTCATCAGGCGAACCCCATGCACCACCTAGGAATGTACCCAATGTGAAAATACCTTGGTCAGACTTACCTGGATCTTCAGAGTTGTCGCGTTTCAGCTGACCAAACATCTGACCCTGCCAGTTCTGCGCACTGCGGTTCACAATTTTATGATTTACAACAACAGGGTATTTACCTTCAGTAAAGCTGAAAGTTTTGATTACTTCTACGCCATCTGCTGTTTTATAAACCATTGGTACTGAAAGAACTTTAGCTGTTTGACCATCTTTAGCTTTAACCGCTTTCGCATCGTTCATTGTATAAGATGATTTTTCAATCTCATAACTTGGACGACCTTTCGGATTACTGTCTGGGCCATTGAGACCGATCAAGCCAGACTGTGCAACGTAAGTTCGTTTAGCATCGCTTTCGAGCATAACAAACGGTTCATCGCTGTCTTTGTTCTTGTCGTGATTAAGTAATTCAACACGAACAATATCACCACCTTTTGGACTAATCCAAAAATGGTAAAGGTCAGTTTGTACTGAAATTAGCTGTTGACTAACAGGTGCAGTGGCATCTGTGGTTTGTTGCGTAGCAGCATTATTTGCTTGCGGCACATCTGAAGCAGCTGTTGCTGTCTGGCCATTTGGTAAATCGGCAGATACTTCATGCGATACCACCGCAGCATTTTGCTGAGGTTTTTGTTCCGCATTTCCATAATCTTTCTGCCAAGCCAAAATGAGCAAATATGCGACAACAAACATGGCCCCTAGAATTGCAATCCTGGCCCATTGTTGCATATGTATTACCCCAAGTGGTTAGAGTGATTTTGGTTCATTAAACGATCACGAAAGGGTACAGCAACGTGATGCGTTTGAGAATCTATTTGCTGAAATGAAATAAAACGAATTGCTTTTAAAGGAACAGGATCGTAACCCGAACCGCCCCAAGGATGACAGCGGCAAATACGCTTAACAGCCAGACACACACCACGTACAGCTCCATGTTGATGGACTGCTTCCAAGGAATATTGAGAACATGTTGGAATATAACGACAGCGGGGGCCCAGTAAAGGACTAATCGCAATCTGATAGAAACGGATTAACCAATGCAGTATACGAACCATTGGCCATCTCTACGCTTGTGGGGAGGTAGCTATTTTTTTATGCTTATTTGCAAGGCGTTGTAATTTTTGCCAAGCAAATTGTAATTGCTGATGCAACTCTGCATTCGGTACCGCCTCTATACCCATTTTCGGCATAATGACAATATCTAATACATTTGACTGCTGTTGATGCAGGCGAAAACTTTCGCGTGCAAGTCGTTTTACTCTATTTCTTTCATGTGCACGACGCACTTTTTTCTTAGCAACAACAATACCCAAACGGCTTTTAGGCTGTTCGGAAATTTTGGCAAGAAATAAGAAGTGGGGCTGATGCACTTTAAAAAGCGCACCATCGAAGACACTTTTATAATCGGCAGCACAGTGTATTCGCACATCTGTGCTATAGCCGTAAAGTGTAGTCATAACACCCAAGTCTTTACAGTCTTAACTGAAATTAAACAGTTAAGCTGTGACGACCTTTTGCACGACGACGCGCTAGAACTTGACGGCCAGCTTTAGTCGCCATACGAGCACGGAAACCGTGAACGCGTTTACGTTTCAACTCAGAAGGTTGGAAAGTACGTTTCATAGTGAAACTCCAAAATGATCTTTCAGTAAAGGTTCGCGATTTTAGTGCTCATTGCTTGAGCTGTCAATGAAAAACAATCTTTCTTTCAAAATCGAGGCTGTGTTATATCAAGATAAATAAAGATTCAAAAAAGGTTTTTCAGAAAAATAATAAATACCCACAAACTAAAGCATTGTATATATTTAATATTTAAGTTATCAGCAAGTTTACTCACAAATTTATCCACAAGCTGCTAGGTATTACCTTGTTGTAAAGAATTTAAATTTGAATTTAAAACAAGATTGGAGTTATCCCCAAAAATGATCGAGCTAATATATAAATTCAAATTTTAAAATTTAAATTTATTACTATTAGTGTTGATATTTTCTGTGGAAAAGCTATTTTTTAATTATTAAAACAATATCTTATGTTGTGAATAACCATGTTTTTATAATTTTGACAGTTTGTGGATAACTTTGTAATATATTTTATCCACAGCTTGCGGATAAACTTATCCACACATGGGTTATATTTTAAATTTAAAGCTGAATTGCGCTTTTTTGAGCAATTTAGACTGAATTAACCATGACAGATGTGGATAAGATGGTTAGAATGGCTGCCCGCTTAGCGGTGGCTGAACAATTTTTTCGTACAATGGACTGAAATAGGGGTTTCACATGCTTTGGACAGACTGCTTAACTCGCTTGCGACAAGAGCTTTCAGGAAATGTCTATACAATGTGGATACGCCCACTGGTCGCAGAAGATGCAGGCGATACCTTACGTCTGTATGCACCCAATCCATATTGGACACGTTATATTCAAGAGCACCATTTAGAACTGATTTCAATATTAGCGGAACAGTTATCTGAAGGTCGGGTGCGTAAAGTTGAAATTCTTGTCGACTCTCGGCCTGGTGCAATTCTTTCTGCATCTGAGCAACCGGCAACCACGACTGCAGCCCTGGAACAATCGCCAGCACCTGTTGCTCCATCACGTCCTAAAAAAGAAAAAGACGAGAGCTCTTCAAAAAATAGCCGTAAGCGTCAACTCAATCCGTTATTTACTTTTTCACTGTTCGTGGAAGGTCGCTCTAACCAAATGGCCGCGGAAACCTGTCGTAAAGTACTTACACAACCCGGTGCTTCACAACATAATCCCTTATTTTTGTATGGGCCGACAGGTTTAGGTAAAACCCACTTAATGCAAGCAGTGGGTAATGCATTATTACAGGCCAAACCGAATGCACGGGTCATGTATATGACGGCTGAAAGTTTTGTGCAAGATTTTGTCAGCTCACTGCAGCAAGGCAAAGTGGAAGAATTCAAGAAAAACTGTCGTTCATTAGACTTGCTCTTGGTTGATGACATCCACTTATTGGCTGGGAAAGAAGCCAGTTTGGTTGAGTTCTTTTATACGTTTAACGCCTTGTTAGATGAATCTAAACAAATTATTTTGACTTCGGATCGTTATCCGAAAGAACTAACGGAACTCGATCCACGTTTGGTTTCACGTTTTTCTTGGGGCTTGTCGGTAGGTGTGGAACCTCCTGATATTGAAACCCGTATTGAAATTCTGTTGAAAAAAGCCGAAAGCAATGACGTAGAATTACCACGTAACTGTGCGTTATTTATTGCTCAGCAAGTGGTAGCAAATGTTCGTGAGTTGGAAGGTGCATTAAATAAAGTCGTTGCAATTTCACGTTTTAAAGGAACACCGATCGATCTAGATGTGGTACGCGAATCTTTAAAAGATGTGTTGGCAATTCGTGCGCGTACCATCAGCACTGAAAATATTCAGCGTGTCGTAAGTGAATATTTCCGTATTCCGCTCAAGGAAATAGTTGGTCCAAAACGTACCCGTATCTATGCGCGGCCACGTCAATTGGCCATGGGGCTTGCACGTGAGTTAACAGGGGATAGCTTCCCTGAAATTGGTATGGCATTTGGTAATCGTGACCACAGTACCGTGATGCATGCTTGTGAAAAAGTGCAGAGTCTTCGTGAGGAAGATCCGATCTTCAATGAGGACTATAAGAACTTACAGCGCCTGCTGCAAAGTTAAGCTTTTTCGTTCAAATTCTGTTCTTGCAATGCGGTATATTCTGCCGCATAGTACACTGCTAAAAAATTAATTTATCTTTTCTGTCTTCAGTTTTAGAGGAATGTATTGTGCGTTTAAAAATCGCGAAAGAAAGCTTACTGAATGTTCTGTCACATGTCGTAGGAGCGGTTGAGCGTCGCCATACCTTAAATATTTTATCCAATGTCAAAGTGCAGGTCACTGAGCAGGCATTGACCATTACAGGTTCTGACCTAGAAGTAGAATTGGTTGCGAGCACACCGCTGGCAGACGGTGCATGTTTACAAGCTGGGGTTACGACAGTTCCTGCGCGTAAACTTATGGATATCTGTAAATCATTGCCTTCAGCGGCATTGATTGATTTACAAATCACTGAAGATCAGCGCTGTATTTTAAAATCAGGTAACAGCCGTTTTGTATTGGGTACTTTGCCTGCTGAAGATTATCCATTGCTGACCACTGAAAACACGCAAGGTACACAAGTTGCTGTAACACAGCGTGAGCTCAAACGCTTATTTGAAAAAACTTCATTTGCGATGGCAGTACAAGATGTACGTTTTTATCTAACTGGTACTTTACTTGAAATTGACGAAAATCAATTGCGTGCAGTCACTACAGATGGCCACCGTTTAGCGATGTGTGAAACAGCAGCAAGCTCGAATGCAACTCAAGCTATGCAAGCGATTGTTCCACGTAAAGCAGTGGGTGAATTACAGCGTTTATTAAGTGTTGAAGATGAGCAATTATCGTTGTTGATCGGTCGTGAATTGTTAAATGTAACGATTACCATTGCGAGTCGTGACAAAGAACAAGGCGACATTACCGTGCGTTTCACGACTAAGTTAATTGATGGTAAATTCCCTGATTATCGCCGTGTGATTCCGCGTGGTGGTGATAAAAATGTGCGTATTGCGCATGATGTTTTCAAGCAATCGCTACAACGTGTTGCAATTTTGAGTAATGAAAAATTACGTGGTGTATTCCTGAAATTTGATGCGGATACCTTGCAATTGCGTGCAAATAACCCTGAACAAGATGAAGCAGTTGAAGATTTGGCTATTCAATATGCAGATATGCCAATGGAAATGTCATTCAATGCACAGTACTTGCTTGAAGTATTGAATGTACTCGATGGTGATGATGTTTCGATGACGATGACAGAAGCAAATCAATCCGTATTGGTACAAGATCCACAACAACAAGATCAAACTTATGTTGTGATGCCAATGCGTGTGTAATTTAGGCTAAAGTCTCTTTTTAATATGCATATCACGCGTTTACATGTAGAACGTGTTCGAAATTTAAAGACGGTTGCACTCTCTGGGTTGCAGCCGTTTAATGTCTTTTATGGGCAAAATGGCTCAGGAAAAACATCGGTTTTAGAAGCCATTCATTTGCTAGCGACGGGGCGTTCTTTCCGGACGCATATCCCTAAAAATTATATTCAAAATAACAGTCCTGACGCAGTGGTGTTTGCACAATCCGCCTCTGAACGTATTGGTATGCAAAAAATGCAGTCCGGCGAACAGTTGATTAAAGTCAATGGTGATTTAATTGGTACGCAAGGGCAACTTGCTAAATTGCTACCCTTACAACTGATTGACCCACAAAGTACCGATATCATAGATCATGGTGCAAAGCCCAGACGGCAACTTTTAGACTGGTTAATGTTCCACGTGGAACCGGAGTTTTACCATGCATGGCAATATTATGCGCGTGCGTTAAAGCAACGAAATAGTTTGTTGAAGTCGCGTCGAAATTTGAGTTTGTCAGACCTAGAGCCGTGGAACATTATGCTCAGTGATTACGGCGAAATATTGCATGCACAGCGCAGTCATGTTGTTGAGCAATGGGTCAAACATTTTGAGCAAGACTTGAAAGTTTTATTGCCGGATCTATCAGTGACGCTAGAGTACACAGCTGGCTTTCATGCAGAAACAGGCTTGCTGAATGATCTGACTAATCAGCATTATAAAGATTGTGAGAGGGGGTATACAGAATATGGTCCACACCGTGCAGATTTACGCTTAAAAACCCCGATGGGAGACGCTGATGTTGTGTTATCTCGCGGGCAAAAAAAGTTACTGATCATGGCTTTAAAACTGTCACAGATTTCAATGCTACATGCCTGTAATAAGGAAACTGTGGTATTATTGGATGATCTGACAGCAGAATTAGATTTAACCGCACAACAGCGATTAATTGAGCGTTTAAGCCATCTTGGTAGTCAAGTTTTTATTACCACTTTAGACCATGATTCAGTGCAAAAACACTTACATGATTTATCTATTTCTTATCAATTATTCAAAGTTGAAAATGGTACGGTTCAGGCTGTTGTGCAATGAAATACCACCTTTGGATAGACCTATTTTTCACTAGGGAGAAACCATGAGTTCAGAAGATCAAGCTGCTTCTCAAACAGAACAAACCATAGAAAAAGCTTATGATTCCTCTAGCATCAAAGTATTACGTGGCTTAGACGCAGTTCGTAAGCGTCCGGGTATGTATATTGGTGATACTGACGATGGTACAGGCCTACACCACATGGTGTTTGAAGTTGTCGATAACTCAATTGATGAAGCATTGGCAGGTCATTGTGATGAAATTAATGTCACTATTCATGAAGATGAGTCCGTAAGCGTATCGGATAACGGTCGTGGTATCCCAACAGATATACACCCTGAAGAAGGGGTTTCAGCAGCAGAGGTAATTTTAACTATTCTGCATGCTGGCGGTAAATTTGACGATAACAGTTATAAGGTTTCAGGTGGTCTTCACGGTGTTGGCGTTTCAGTTGTAAACGCTTTATCAGAAAAGCTCCTATTAAATATTCGTCGTGCGGGTAAGACCTATGAGCAGGAATATCGCCATGGCGATCCTGTCTATAAATTACGTGAAACTGGTGTGACTGAAACTTCAGGTACAACAGTCCGTTTCTACCCTAGTGCAGAAACCTTTAGCCAGACTATTTTTAATGTCGATATTTTGGCACGTCGTTTACGTGAATTATCATTCCTAAACGCGGGTGTACGTATTGTTCTACGTGATGAACGTGTAAACCTTGAACATGTGTATGACTATGAAGGCGGCTTATCTGAATTCGTAAAATACATTAACCAAGGTAAAACACATCTCAACGATATCTTCCATTTCACCACTCAAGCGGACAATGGGATTGGAGTTGAAGTTGCCCTACAGTGGAATGATACCTACCAAGAGAATGTCCGTTGTTTTACCAACAACATTCCGCAAAAAGATGGTGGAACGCATTTAGCTGGCTTCCGTGCTGCCTTAACGCGTGGCTTAAACAGCTACATGGAAAGCGAAAATTTACTCAAAAAAGAGAAAGTGGCAGTTTCAGGTGATGATGCACGTGAAGGCTTAACTGCGATTGTTTCTGTGAAAGTGCCTGATCCGAAATTCTCTTCGCAAACCAAAGAAAAATTGGTTTCGAGTGAAGTGAAAACTGCGGTTGAGCAAGCAATGAATAAGTCGTTCTCGGAATATCTTTTAGAGAATCCTCAAGCGGCTAAATCAATTGCAGGTAAAATTATTGATGCGGCGCGTGCACGTGATGCAGCACGTAAAGCGCGTGAAATGACACGTCGTAAGAGTGCGCTTGATATTGCTGGTTTACCAGGTAAATTGGCAGATTGTCAGGAAAAAGACCCAGCACTTTCTGAACTTTATTTAGTCGAAGGTGACTCTGCGGGCGGTTCTGCAAAACAAGGCCGTAACCGTAAGATGCAAGCGATTCTGCCATTAAAAGGTAAGATTTTAAACGTGGAACGTGCTCGTTTCGATAAGATGATTTCATCTCAAGAAGTCGGCACGCTGATCACAGCATTGGGCTGTGGTATTGGTCGTGAAGAATATAATCCAGATAAACTGCGTTATCACAAAATTATCATCATGACCGATGCCGACGTCGATGGTTCGCACATTCGTACCCTGTTGCTAACTTTCTTCTTCCGTCAAATGCCAGAGCTGGTTGAACGTGGTTATATTTATATTGCACAGCCACCATTGTATAAGCTGAAAAAAGGCAAACAAGAGCAATACATTAAAGACAACGATGCACTTGAAACTTACCTCATCTCGAATGCAATTGATGAGCTTGAGTTACACGTGAGTGCGGATGCGCCAGCTATTCGTGGTGAAGCTTTAGCAGGCGTGATTGCAGATTATCAAACCTCGCAAAAAAGTTTACATCGTTTAACCGTGCGTTACCCTGCAAGCGTGTTAGATGGATTGTTGACGGTTGAAGGATTTAAGTTAGATCAAGCCAATAATCAAGACTATGTACAAACTTGGGGCGAGCTATTGCGTGCCAATATTGAGAAAACTCAACCAAGTTTGCGTCCAGAACTGTCAATTGAAACTTTTGAGCATGAAAATGCTGAAGGTCAAAAGTCTGCGACATATTTCCCACGCATTACCATTTACGTGCACAACTTGCCGCACCATTATTTACTTGATTCAGGCCTTTTAGGCTCAGGTGAATATGCACGTCTGTTGAAGAATGCAAAGAGCTGGTTTACTTTGCTTGAAGATGGCGCTTACTTGCAAAAAGGCGAGCGTAAAATAGCGGTTAGCAGTTTCCATCAAGTTTGGCAAAACATTTTACAAGACTCACGCCGTGGCATGATGATTCAGCGCTATAAAGGTTTGGGTGAAATGAACGCTGAACAGCTTTGGGAAACTACAATGGATCCTGAAAACCGTAACATGTTACAGGTGACGGTACAGGATGCAATTGAAGCAGATCGTATGTTCTCTTGCTTGATGGGTGACGATGTTGAACCACGTCGAGCATTCATTGAAGAGAATGCATTGAATGCCGATATCGACGCATAATTCGATTACAGAATAATCAGAAAAAGCACTCCTTGGAGTGCTTTTTTTTATGCTATTGTGATTTATGGTGGTTAAATTATCATCGAATTGTGTTTTATAAAATTGACTTATTCTGCTGCTAAGCTGTCTAAATTAAGCGAATATCCAACAATATAAGAGGTCTGTCAGCTATGGACAATCAACTTGAACACATTCGAGACATTTGGGTGAATGCATTTTTTACCGGCAATTATGCAGTGTTGGCTGAGTATGAAGATGAGCATTTTAAAGTGGTATACGAGCAAGAAGGTCGGGTGGAAACGAATTATGTACGTTATGAGCGTATTGCACATGCGGTCAATAATGGCGTGTGGAAACCGAAAAAACCCGATGTTGAGTTTGAGGAATACGAGTTTAATCGCGATCAAACAGAGTGCAAAATTTTGATTGGTTTGACTGAAAATCAACAGCAGATTCAAGAAATTTGGCATTTTCATCAAGGCTGGAAAATACAAGAATTACGTTTTTTAAAAGCCAGTAAAGCAGCACATTCGGCTGGTTAAAGTGAAAAAAATAAATAAAAAACCTAGAAATTTAAGAAGATAAAGTTAAAAAAACTTTTACCAATGTGGATAAGTCGTGTGAATATTCACATATAATAGCGATAAAAATGGTGTTTGATTATAATTGTGGATAATAAATATCAAATTTATTTATCCACAATGCCTGTATTTTATTTTTTGAATTTAAAATGGTTTTATGAATTTAAAATTAGGAATTTGAATTTAAAAGTTCTGCTGTGGATATCTTGTGCCGTATGTGAGCTGTAAATCATGCTGTTTTGAATTTATTTATGTCGCTTTGACACTTTTTATTTGGGTTTCTAGGTTTTACAAAGATTTCATTTATCTGAAAGATACAGAGTAATTAATGTGAAACATTGCTTGTTTAGTAGAATTTAAAAATCACCGTGGAACATTGAATTCTCACGGTGATTTATTTTTGAGCGATGGATAAGAATTACTTAATAATGCCGCTCAGGGTTGAAAGAACAGCTTTTAAGCTTCAAAACTGCTTTCCATTTCCTCTAATTCCATCATTAATTCAAGCATTTGCTCTTCAATGGTTTCTAGTTTTGCTTTCAACTCAGTTTGCTCATTCATGAGTTTAAGCAGATCATCTTTGCGATTGGCTTCATATAAAGCGGTATCGCCAAGCAAACTCTCAATTTCCATTAAGCGTGGTTGAATTTTGCCAATTTGCATTTCATTTTTTTCAATATTTTTACGGATAGGGCGGGTCAGCTCACGTTTACGTGCAGCTTCTTTACGCTGCGCTTCCTTATCCACTTTTGAAATGCTTGGCTTTACTTCAACTTGAGATTGAATCGGTGCTGCAATTTGTTGGCCATTTTTCATCATGTCGATGCGTGCTTGACGTAGCCAGTCTGCATAAGCCACCAAGTCACCATCAAATTCACGACATTTTCCATTATGTACCAACAGCAGTTCATCACAAACACTGGCAATTAATTGACGTTCATGTGATACCAGTACAACTGCACCTTCAAAGTCTTGTAGTGCCATGGTCAGGGCGTGACGCATATCTAAATCTAAGTGGTTGGTTGGTTCATCCAGAATCAGCACGTTTGGACGTTGCCATACAATCAGTGCCAAGGCTAAACGAGCACGTTCACCACCAGAGAAACCTTCACTTGGGGTGTCCATACGTTCGCCACTAAAACCAAAACTACCCAAGAAGGAACGTAGCGATGCTTCACTGATTTTTTTATCGGCGATACGTGACAATTGCAGCATCGGGCTGGCATTACCATCCAATGCATCCATTTGATGTTGGGCAAAATAACCGATATTTAGTAATTCTGATGCTTTGCGAGTACCTTGTAATAATTTTAAATCCGCCACCAATGATTTGATCAGCGTCGATTTACCAGCACCGTTCATGCCTAATAAACCAATTCGGCTGCTTGGCGTAATTTGTAGATTAACGTTGGTCACAATGAGTTTGTCACCATAGCCAATGTCCGCATGTTCCATTTGCAAGAGCGGTGAGCTCATCTTTGTAGGTTCACGGAAACTAAAGGTAAACGGAGTATCGACATGTGCTGCAGATAATTCCTGCATACGCTCTAACTGTTTGATTCGGCTTTGCGCCTGTTTAGCTTTGGTGGCTTTGGCTTTAAAGCGGTCAATAAACTTTTGTAAATGAGCACGTGTTTCGAGCTGCTTCTCATAAGCTTGTTGTTGTTGTGCTAAGCGTTCTGAGCGTGTACGTTCAAAAGTTGAATAATTACCTGTATATAAGGTTAATTCTTGATTTTCAATATGAAGAATATGATCAGTAATGGCATCAAGGAAATCACGGTCATGTGAAATTAAAACCAGTGTCCCTTCATAGGCTTTCAACCAGTCTTCCAACCATAAAATTGCATCTAAGTCTAAGTGGTTAGTAGGTTCATCGAGTAAGAGTAAATCTGAACGACTCATCAGCGTACGTGCAAGATTTAAACGCATACGCCAACCACCAGAAAAACTTGAGACATTCAGTTGAGATTGGTGTTCGAAAAAGCCCAGGCCAGCCATTAATTGAGAGGCTTTTGATGGCGCGGTATAGCCATGAATTTCATCAAAGCGGCCATATAAATGTGCCAACTCTTCATCTTTTAAATTTTCTGGGTGTTCAAGTTTGTGTTGAATGTCCCAGTATTCTTCATCGCCTGAAAGGACAAAATCGATGGCTTTCATATCGAGCGCTTTAATTTCTTGCGCCATATGTGCCACAGTCCATACTGCTGGACGGGTGAGTGAACCACCATCAGATTCCATTCCACCTAACAGCGCAGAAAAAAGAGTGGATTTACCTGCACCATTGACACCGGTTAGGCCAATTTTCCAGCCTGGATGCAACTGCATGGATGCCTTTTCAAATAAAACACGTCCACCGCGACGTATGGAAAGCTGGTCTAACTGAATCATTGAACTATCTAAACAAGAAGAATATGCGGCTATTCTAATAGATGGCTATGCAAAAGAAAAAACAAAGCATCGCAACCATCTGAAAAAATGTGACACGTTATACTCATTTATGTATATTCAAAATGCACTAAAAATTTAAAATTGTTTCAAATATTTGTTTTTAATGAATAAATAAGAATATATGGGAATGGGATAATGAGAAAAGGATTTTTGATTTTATCTGCTGTATCTGTATTGCTGAGCACACAAAGTTATGCAAATCAAAAAGTATGTGTGTTTGATTTATTAGGCAAAGCGGGTGAATCCTACAAATTAATGGAAGAATGGTCACTCGCCAGTCGAGCTTGGGGTGCTCAAGTTCAGCTTTTGGCTTATCAAGACGAGTCAAAAGTGGATAAAGATTTTAAAGACGGCTTATGTGATGCTTTTTATATGACATCTATGCGCGCAAGGGCCTACAATAAATTTGCAGGATCAATCGATGCTATTGGCGGGGTGCCCAATAATGAAATTGCCCAGAAAGCGATTAGTTATGTATTGGATAAGCGTAATGCCAAACGACTGGTGACTAATGCTGGTAAAGACAGTTATGAGGTGGCTGGTATCGGTCAAATTGGTTCAGCATATATTTTTGTCCGAGACAAAAATATTAATACATTGGAAAAAGCTGAAGGCAAAAAATTCGCTGTTTTACATTATGACTATGCACAAAAAGTAATGGTCAATCGTGTTGGGGCAGTTCCAGTGATGTCTGAAATTTCAAATTTCATCCGCAAATTTAATCAAGGTGAAGTTGAAATTGTTGCTGCACCAGCCTATGCCTTCAAACCTTTAGAACTACATAAAGGTTTAGGAACAAAAGGCGCCATGGTAAATTTCCCTGTGGTGAATGTGACTGCTGATTTAGTGATTCGGAGCAGCAAATTTCCAGATCAATTTTCTGAGCAGTCGCGTCTTTGGTTTGTCAAACAACTGCCAAAAAGCTTTGCCATGGTGAAACGCATGGAAGCCGAGATTCCTGCGAAATATAAGATGAATTTAAGTAAAGAAGATCGGGTCAAATATCAAAAAATATTACGTGATGGCCGAATGGATTTGACCCGTCAAGGGATTTACGACTCCACCATGATGACGGTACTTAAAAAAGCGCGTTGCACCATTGAAAGAACCAATTTTGAGTGTTCTGTTTCGGGTGAATAAGCAATTTTCTTGTATTTCTTTGTAAAATTTCATGAAAAAATTGCAAGTGAAAAAACAAGCATGCATTTTTATAACGCAATGATAATGAATAAAATTTAGTATTGCCATAAAAGTGATAAGCATCACAAAAATGCAGAATATGCCAAAATGACCGAAATAAATGGAGTAAATGCTCTATTTTTTTTAAATTAACTTGCTTAATATCGCTTTTATGTAGGGACACCCTGAAGCATAAAAAGATTTGAAAGGACAATACAATGAAAAAAACACTCCTATCCTTGGCTACATTTGCTGCAATTGGTTTTGCTGGTTCAGCACAAGCCGCAGCAGTAGATATCTGTGTATTTGACTTATTAGGTAAGTCAGGTGAGTCATATCAAATGGCTCAAGAGTGGGCACTGGCAGCAAAAGGCTGGGGTGCAGAAATTAATCTAATTCCGCGTCAGGATGAAGCGGTTGCAGACAATGACTTTAAAGCGGGTAAATGTGATGGCGTATTTATGACCGCTATGCGTGCTCGTCAATACAATAAATTTGCAGGTTCAATTGACGCACTTGGTGGTGCACCAAGTAATGCGATCGCACAACGCGCAATTACCTTTGCTCTAGATAAGCGTAATGCAGCAAAAATGGTGAGCAACCTAGGCGGTAAAAAATATGAAGTTGCTGGTATTGCACCTTTAGGTTCAGCATTTATTTTTGTTCGTGATAAAAAAATTGACTCAATTGAAAAAGCTGCAGGTAAAAAGTTTGCAGTATTGGGTTATGACGATGCGCAAAAAATTATGGTGCAGCGTGTGGGCGCACAAGCGGTAATTTCTGATGTATCAAACTTTGTGGCTAAATTTAATAATGGTCAGGTAGATATGGTGGGTGCACCAGCATATGCATACAAACCTTTAGAAATTTATAAAGGTCTAGGTACAAATGGTGCGATGTTTAACTTCCCAGTTCTACAAGTCACTGCGGACTTTATTATTCGTCCAGATCAATTCCCAGCAGGTTTTGGTCAGAAATCACGTGATTGGTTTGTGAAACACTTACCAAAGAGTATTGCGATGATTAACCGTCTAGAAGGTGGTATTCCTGCAAAATACAAAATGAATTTAAGTGCTGAAAATAAGACCAAATATCAAAAATTATTACGTGAAGGTCGTATGGATATGACTAAGCGTGGAATTTATGATGCGTCTATGATGTCTGTGCTGAAAAAAGCACGTTGTTCTGTCGATAAAGCGAATTTTGAATGTTCTCTTGGCGGCGAATAAGCTGATTTATAATGAAAAAAGCCTGGAATGATCCAGGCTTTTTTTGCATATTTGCTGGTCATTCTAGCCATTGAGTGTATCAAAAATTCAGGTAATCTTGAATGAAATTGGTCTCTAGCTAAAACTAAAAGATGAAGCTAAGCCATTGAGTACGAATTAAAAAAAGCATTTCACTCAAAATAAAAATAGTGAATACACAAGGAAAGTCAGTATGAAACAATGGACAAAAGCATTGGCCGCGAGTGCTGTGCTCATGGCGATATCTGGTCTCACACAGGCAAAACAAGTGGTTTGTGTTTTTGACCTTGTTGGTAAAAATGGTGATGTATTTGCCTTAATGAAAGATTACCAATTAGCGGCAAAAAACTGGGGCGCGGATATTGAATTGCGCGTTGGTCAAAATGAAGCGGTGATTGCTGAAGATTTTAAAGCCGGAAAGTGCGACGGGATCAGTGTCACGGGCATGCGTGGTCGCCAATTTAACGCTTTTACCGGATCTTTAGATGCAATTGGTGCAATACCAGACTTAAAACTTGCAGTTAAAGTCATGCAAGGTCTCGCGAATCCAACTTTTGCTAAAAGTATGGTGCAAGGGCGTTATGAAGTTGCAGGTGTGATCCCTGTAGGTGACGCCTATTTATTGGTAAATGACCGCAGTATTAATACTGTGGCGAAGGCCGCAGGTAAAAAAATTGCCGTACTAGATTATGACGATGCGCAAAAAATTATGGTGCAGCAAGTAGGCGCTCAAGCGGTGAGTGCAGATGTCACCAACTTTGGTGCGAAGTTTAATAATGGTCAAGTCGATATTATTGGTGCACCTGCTGCAGTATTCAAACCCCTAGAATTACATAAAGGTTTGGGTTCGAAGGGCGCAATTGTGAATTATCCAATTCTACAAGTGACTGGAAATATTATTATCCGCCCAGATAAGTTCCCAGCAGGATATGGCCAAAAATCACGTGATTGGGTGAAAACACAATTGCCACGAGCATTTACCATTTTGGGTAAAATGAAGTCTGAAATTCCGACCAAATATTGGATGGATGTACCAGCAGCGGATCGAGCTGGCTATCAGAAAATGATGCGTGATGCGCGTATTGATTTAACCAAGCGCGGTATTTATGACAAACGCATGATGAAACTTTTGTGGCAATTCCGTTGTAAACAAGATCCGAAAAACTTCGAATGTGCATTACATGATGAGAACTTTAAATAAGCTAAAAGTAAATCTTGATAAAAATACTCTGATTTAACTTTAAACTGCCAAGACTGACCATATATTGAGTATGTTATACTTGAAATATGGTCTTTTCTTTTTTAAAGACATCCAAATGACTCAGAGGAATCCATCATGAATGCTCAAGCACTTGTGCTGACTGACAACGCTGCCAATAAAGTACGCCAATTGCGTGACAGTGAAGGTAACCAAGACCTAATGTTACGTGTATATGTAACAGGTGGTGGTTGCTCAGGTTTCTCTTATGGTTTTAATTTCGCAGAAAGCCAAAATGAAGATGATGCTGAATTTGTGAATGATGATGTGAAAATGTTAGTCGATTCACTTAGCTATCAGTATCTCGTTGGTTCAGTTGTTGATTATCTTGAGGGTTTAGAAGGTTCTCGTTTTGTAGTACAAAACCCGAATGCAACAACGACCTGTGGTTGCGGATCATCATTCTCAATCTAACGGATTGATCTGATGAGCCATAAAAAAGCCCTCTTGTGAGGGCTTTTTTAATGTCTAAGCAAAGGCTTAAGCTTCAAACTTTAACGCTTCAAGTACATCTAAAATAACAGTAGTCACATCTTGACTTAATTCATGATTATTAAAAATTTCATAAGCTGAAATCGTAATATCCGTATCACTTGGTAGCAGGCGTTGTTCTTCTTCAATCAGGTCATTAATAGGTAATAAAGTTTGCTTTACTTTGAGATGTAACACATCTTTAAACTCAAGATTATCATCCTCAAGTTCAATCAGTTGCTCGTTAAAATAGGGTAAAAGCACTGAATGGAGATAAGGTTGAATTTCAGTGATATCAAATAGTTCAATATCGCGAGTTTGTTCAATCGTGCTGATGTGGTCATTCACTTCAATTAAGATATGGTAGTAACTCACATTGCTCTCCACGGATGGGTTATAAATAAGAAATTATTGCACAATCACAATAACATGAAATGACGGTTTTTTGTTTAAGAAAGCCTATATAGGCTTATAAAATGTATGGGATTTTTATTACGTTTGAAAGATTAACGATAATAAAGCAGTGTTTGGTCAGCAGGCATTAATTTAAAACCTTCCAATTGTTGAGCACCCAAAATAGGATACATTAGGGCCGCGGGGTCTTGATGATGGCCTAAGCCTAATGCATGGCCTAATTCATGCGCGAGTGTAAGACGTAAATCTGCTTCGGCATCAAATTGATAGATCTGGATTTGATCTCCCATAAAGACGCCTTTGTGAAACTCTCGGGCAGGGAAACGCTGACTGGCTTGGATCACACCAGCATTGTATTGATCAATCTTTTGATTAAAGCTGGAGACTTGTAGATTGAATTCGTTATTTTGTTGATTGAACGCATCAATTTCATGGTCTAGTTGTGCAGCTTGATCTCGAACACTGATGAGCTGTTGCTGAATGCGTTGTAAATTCTCACCATGGCGTTGCTCTATGCGACTCCAACTTGCATATTCCTGTTTAAGTCGAGCAGCTTCAGCATGTAGCATGACTTGTCGGGAGCGTAGTTGAGCCTCTTGCTGTGCTAATGATTGTCGTGAGTTTGATAAATTTTCTGCATGTAAATCATTTTGTTGTTTTTCTTTATTTAGCTTTTGCTGTGCTTTTTTATAAGCGTTGTAATGGTCTTGTCGATTATCATAAATTAAGCGAATGGTTAGTTTTGCCTTGGGGTCATACACAAAAAAATCTTTATTGGTGCCTTGATGCCAAATTTCCATTGCTTCTTTACTCAGCTGAATGACCTCTGTCTGACTTAAACCAAAACGTGGGTCGACATCGCTGACACGAAAACGTAATCGTGTGTCGAAAGGGTGAGTGATCCGATCCCAAGCCGAATTGAAGCGAAGTTGCGGATGGTTTTGAGTTTGAACAACCCAAAACAGGCTCATCAGTACAAATACTAGAATATATATAAAACGCATGGCGTAGTATGAAGTCTTTATTTTTTTAATAATGTAGCTGAAGTCTAATCAATTGGGAACTCAGCTTTTATTTGAATTAGCTTTTTAATCTTATCCGTTGTCTTCATTAAACTTGTTGAATGAATAGCATAAAAAAAACCGCGCTTGCGCGCGGTTTTTTGATTTAAAGCGACAAATTATTTTTTGTCATCTTTAACTTCAGTGAACTCAGCATCAACTACGCCATCGTCCGCTTTTTGAGATTGACCGGCATCGCCACCTTGGAATGCATTCGGATCAAAACCTTCAGCGCCACCTTGACCTTGAGCTGCTTCATATGCACGTTGAGTGATCGGCATAATAATGTTTTGAAGTGCTTCAGTTTTCGCTTTGATGTCTTCTACGTCATTTTCTTTGGTAGAAGCTTCAAGTTCAGCTGTTGCAGTTTCAATTGCAGTTTTTTCGTCTGCAGTCACTTGTTCGCCCAAATCTTTAACTGCTTTTTGAGCAGAAGATACAAGTGCATCAGCTTCGTTACGTGCTTTCGCTAACTCTTCAAATTTACGATCTTCTTCAGCATTCGCTTCAGCATCTTTGATCATTGCTTCGATTTCAGCATCAGACAAACCTGAGTTTGCTTTAATCTGGATTGATTGCTCTTTACCAGTGCTCTTATCTTTCGCAGATACTTTCAAGATACCGTCAGCGTTGATGTCGAAGGATACTTCAATTTGTGGCACACCACGTGGAGCAGGTGGGATGTCGCCTAATTGGAAGTTACCTAACAATTTGTTTTGCTGCGCCATTTTACGTTCACCTTGGAACACAGAAATGTCTACAGCAGGTTGGTTGTCAGCAGCAGTTGAGAACACTTGAGATTTCTTCGCAGGAATCGTGGTGTTTTTCTCGATGATCGCTGTTAACACGCCACCCATAGTTTCGATACCAAGTGTCAACGGCGTAACGTCAAGAAGAAGTACGTCAGTTTTGTCACCTGAAAGTACAGCACCTTGAATCGCAGCACCCATTGCTACAGCTTCATCTGGGTTCACGTCTTTACGTGGTTCACGTCCGAAGAACTCTTGTACTTTTTGTTGTACAAGTGGCATACGAGACTGACCACCGACCAAGATTACGTCAGAGATGTCAGAGGTTGAAAGACCTGCATCTTTGAGTGCAATCTTACATGGTTCAATTGTACGAGCAACCAAGTCAGCAACCAAACCTTCAAGTTTAGAGCGAGTCACATTGATCACTAAGTGTTTAGGACCAGTCGCATCTGCTGTGATGTATGGAAGGTTGATTTCTGTTGCATTCGAAGAAGAAAGCTCGATTTTTGCTTTTTCAGCAGCTTCTTTTAAACGTTGAAGTGCAAGCGGATCTTGTTTCAAGTTTACGCTTTGCTCTTTCTTAAATTCTTCAACTAAGAATTCAATTAACGCGTTATCAAAGTCTTCACCACCAAGGAATGTATCACCGTTTGTAGACAATACTTCGATTTGTTGGTCGCCATCAAGGTCAGCGATTTCAATGATTGATACGTCGAAAGTACCACCACCCAAGTCGTATACAGCAACTTTACGGTCGCCTTCTTTTTTGTCCATACCGAACGCAAGTGCAGCTGCAGTTGGTTCGTTGATGATACGTTTAACTTCTAAACCTGCAATTTTACCTGCATCTTTAGTTGCTTGACGCTGCGCATCGTTGAAGTAAGCAGGAACAGTAATAACTGCTTCAGTTACTGTTTCGCCTAGGTAATCTTCAGCTGTTTTTTTCATCTTTTTCAAGATTTCAGCAGAGATTTGCTGTGGCGCAAGTTTCTTATCGTTTACATCAACCCAAGCATCGCCATTGTCTGCTTGGATAATTTTGTAAGGTACAAGACCGATGTCTTTTTGAACCGCTTGGTCTTGGTACTTACGACCGATCAAACGTTTGATCGCGAACAATGTGTTTTTAGGGTTGGTTACTGCTTGACGTTTCGCAGATTGACCTACAAGGATTTCGCCATCTTTATACGCAATAATAGATGGAGTTGTACGTGCGCCTTCAGCGTTGTCAATTACTTTAACTTTGTCGCCTTCAAGTACTGCTACGCAAGAGTTAGTTGTACCTAAGTCAATACCAATGATTTTCGCCATTTGGATGTTTCCTCTAAAATTCTTTTATTCCCAAATTCTTCCCTTTCTCAAAGGGAAATAAAAAGGGATTTACTTGTTATCCGATATGAGAGCCAATCAAAAATTTTCAAGTAATTTTCTGGAAAATTTTTCAAAAACTCTCGAATTTCTTGGTCTTATGCGCCAACCATAACCATTGCTGGACGTAATAAACGACCATTTAGGCTATAGCCCTTTTGTAATACTGTGCCAATTTCGTTGGCTTTTGCATTTGGGTCGATACCGACAGCTTGATGTAAGTCAGCGTTGAAACCGTTTGCTGTATCAACAGCAACCACACCAAATTTTTCAAGTGTTGTTAATAACGATTTAAGCGTCAGTTCAACACCTTCAGACAATGCTGATTTTTCGTCGCCGACAGCTGCAATTGCACGTTCAAGGTTATCGACAGAATCCAAGAGTTGTTTCGCAAACTTTTCTAAAACGGTGTCTTTATGTTTTTCAGACTCACGTTGGATGCGTTCAACACTTTTTTGTGCTTCGTACACTGCATTTGCTGTGCGTGCTTTTTCTAGCTTTAAGTCACCTTCAAGCTGAGCAATCTGTTCTTGCAAAGATTCAACGGTAACTTCAGCTTGCTCAGTTTCAGCTTGAGCGGCTTGTTGTTCTGTTGCTTGCTCGGGTTGAAGATCTTGAGCTTCTTGGTTTTGCTCAGTCGCCATTGATTTACTCCGTTTAAATGGGTTCTTAAACATGTCAGTCCTTATAGCTATGCGTTCAAACAACATCAAAGCAAACTGCCATGCGTTTTGAATTCATGATTAATACAAGAAATCGGGGCAAGGGTAAAAAATTCAAGCGAAGTACACGATTAATTGCGATTTTTTATCTAATAAATGATAAGAAGCGGAAAAATGAAAAAAATCTACGATAAATTATGAATTTATAAATTATTGATTTGAATGGTAATCTTAAGAATAATCGGAATCGTGAATATATACGATGAATTTTAACGTTTTCTCATTCAGCTGAAGAACGAAGATAATGCCTACATTGGAAGTGACCATATCTACTGGAGAGAGGGATATGGTGACTACCACCAATTTAAAAAAATATTTTTTTTATGCCGATCCCCCAAGAATCGGCATTTTTTTTTGCCCAAATACTATACTGGTTAATATTTATACATAAAAACTCTTAATATCAGTTTTATAAAGTATTTCTCAAAATATTAATGAAACCCTATTATTGTTTTCAGATTCTATCGCTGTAGTTTCTTCTATATTTTAGAATGTGTTTTTCATGGCCTGCTTCTCTCATAAGCAGGCTTTTTTTTGTTCAAAATATTTCAAATCAATACATTAGGTAACTGAGCTGCAATTTTTGTGGCTTTTCTATTTATTTATAAATTCTGTCAGCTTACTTCAAAAGGCCGTAATTTAGTTTAAAAACGCATGAATAACAATGTGCTGAGATACAGGTCTGCGCTTTATCTTTTATATACTTCGCCTTTTAAACAATTAATAAAAAATTGCATAACTTGTACTCCCGCTCGTAAAAACTACAACTCACAAGGTGAGAACTTCACAAAATAATTTCCCATGATGTCGGGGGTAAAGTTGAGTTATGCGCTTTATGTATTTTACTGACTTAATTCATTAAGGAAAAAATGATGATGAAAAAAACCGGTCTTTTACTACTTGCTGTGATGGGTGTTGCTGGTCTTGCAGTGGGTTGTAGTTCGCAAGAAGCTGTGGAGTCTCCTGAAACTGCACAACAAGTCACAGGTGCAGAAGCACAAATATCGACAGAACAAACGGGTGCAGTTGTTCAAGCTGATCCTTCAGCTCAAGGGGTAGAAGTACAATCTGTACCAGCGGCACCTGCTGCACAACAGCCAACAGGTCAGGAGTAATTCAAATTTGCTGAATGAATGATATATGTCCAGTTCAGCACAAGAATAGACAGGAGATAGGATGCCTCTTCTGTCTATTTTTTATTCTATGTTCGTTGTTATTGATAAATTGATTTGAATGGTCGTACTTGATTCACGTGCACAAGAAAAAAAGCCCATGACGTCGTATGAGCTTTTCTATATAGATGTTGATTTTATCTGTTAACGGCGATTTTCCCAATTGTGACGTCGTTGTTCAGCAATTTTACGTTGTTGGTCAGAAACCTTTTTGATGTCTTTGTCTCGCTCTTTACGGTATTGTTCTGCACGTTTCTTACGCTCATCTGCTGCTTTATTGCGTTGCTGCTCAATACGCTGCCGTTCTTGCTGGGCTTTATGGCGGTTTTGCTCATTACGTTGGCGACGTTCATCTTCAACACGTTTACGTTGTTGTTCTGCGCGTTGACGTTCGATTTCGTTTTTACGACGTTCCCAATCTTGCTGATTTTTACGATTTTGTTCCCACTTACGCTGCTCAAGTTGCTGTTTTTTACGTTCTAACTCAAGACGATTACGTTGTTGTTGCTGTCGTTCCCAAGCACGACGGTCTTGTTCATAACGTGAATCATAACGGCGATCAGTCCGATAATCATAACCACGGTCGTAGCGTTGATCATAACGCTGATCGTAGCGGCCATCGTAATAGCCATCTTCAGGAAATGCCACACAGCCTACAGCCAAAAAAGCTGTCGCCAAGGACAGAACAATTATTTTCTTAGCCATGGTCGGTATCCTTTATCTAAAGTGGGTTTGCAAAATCAACCCGTGAAAATTTGGTAAATTGTCAATGACAACCTGATAAAAGAAGATTAGCTTAACTACGGCTACGCTATGTATATCGATGTTTGGACTTGTATGTGAATATGGTCACATTTGACCAAAACATGTAGAAAGTATGAAGAATGATAACGAAAGGATTTGGCATGTTTGCTTTGAATGAATCATTAAAAAACTTGAAAGATAAAGGGCAGGGGACTGCTGCACGTTTGTTGGATCGTTTACCGAATTTTGCCAAAGAGAGTCTTGCGAAAAAACTCGACTATCCTTATATCTTTCCGCAGCTTGATCCGCTGGTAAAATGCATGATGGCGGCGCAACTCAAACAAGGTAAGTCTGGCTTCATAACGATGGACTATGAGAAGTCACGTAAGCAGTTTGAATTGCAAATGGAGTCGATTAAAACAAAGCCTACAGCAGTGAAATTGGTTCAAGACTTACGTCTTCCCTTACAAAGCGGTACGGTATTCGCCCGACATTATCATCCAGCACCAAATAAAAAATTACCGATGATCGTGTTTTATCATGGTGGTGGTTTTGTGGTGGGCAGTTTGGACACACATGATGAAGTTTGCCGTTTATTAGCTGTACATGCCAAAGCACAAGTGCTAAGTATTGATTATCCGTTAACACCTGAAGCGAGCCCTGCACATCTTATTCAAATTTGTGAAGATGCATTAGCATGGGCATATCAAAATCGCACCCAATTTAAAATTCTTAAAAATCGAATTGCAGTTGCCGGTGACAGTGCAGGCGGAAATATTGCCACAGTGGTTGCGCAGCGTAGTGTGAAAAAAGCTTTTGCGCCACAAGCCCAGTTATTAATTTATCCAGTTGTGGATTTTAAGAGCCGCCATCCTTCGTTCTTTGCATATAAAGATGGTTTGGTATTAACGGAACAAGATATTGATACGGTTACAGCATTATATCAACAACAGCAAGATGTAGCTTTGGATGATCCTTTAATTTCCCCTACCTATGGCAAAGTTGCAGGTATTGCACCAGCCTATATTTTGACGGCTGGGCATGACGTATTGCATGACGAGGGTGAGATTTATTCACATAAATTACGTCAGCAAGGCATTAAAGTTTTTTATGAAGAATATACGGATCAAACGCATGGTTTTGTTAATTTAACCCCTGTGTCACATCGTGCTAAAAAATATGTCATTGAGTTTAGTTCTAAATTCCGCAAATTTTGGGATAAGCGTAGCTAAGAACTTCACAAATTAAATGATCAATATAAAAGAAGGTATGGTTTCACGTGAAACCATACCTTTTATACATTTAAATAAGCTATCCATTGAAAGGTTAAATTATTTGGTTTGAATGCTCGCTTCAGGAAAGACCAAATGAAATTGAGGAACATAAAAGCTTTGTAAATAGCGCGCTTGAGAAAAGTCTGGAAACAGAGCATGGGTATTCTCCCATTCAGCATTTATTAGTTTGGATAAATGTCCACGGAACTGTGGTGAAAATTGGTAACGCCGACCTTGCCACGCTTGTCGTATTTCTAGAAGAGAAGCAGGTAGATGATGACTATTAATATAGAAAGAACGTAGACGTCTAGTTTTAGTTAAGCGAATACGCATTTCATGTTGTTGGACTTTAATGCTACATACGATTTCTTGCGCATGTTGCTGCCATTCAAATTTTGCCAACTCTTTAGGAATACCCCATAAGGCTTGTCCATGATCAACAGAAATTTGAGTAGATACATAAATTTTAGGAATCGAGCTGAGTCGGCGCTTACTCATTAAAGGATGATCCAGAATGAGCAGTTCATCATAAGGACCAACCGGGGAGTGTTTGTAGCGGACTAATAAAACTTGTACCACTCGCCCGATGGGTGAGGGCGCCAAACGAAAATCTTGTGCTGCACGTATAAAGGAAGGAGAAACCCAATAATTCAAAATAAAAGCGTCCCCATCTAAATGCCAAGGCGGTAGATGCTCAAGTGATGTATTTGTCGAAATGATCTGCGTCATCGTTTTTTCTCGTTTTAATAATAGTATGAACTACTTTTTAATCATCAAAGACTAATATACAGTCAATCACAAGTTCGACTTAATTCAGAAGAGTTAACAAATGTTAAAGAACGCTTTTATGGCAATGATAGTAGCTACGATAAGTATGAGTAGCATGGCTGCAAATACATTGGTTGAAATGAAGACCAGTCAAGGCAATATTGAGATTGAGTTATTTAATGATAAAGCGCCAATTTCTGCCAAGAACTTTGAAGCCTATGTCAAAGATAACTTCTATAACGGCACTATTTTCCATCGCGTTATTCCTGGCTTTATGATTCAAGGTGGAGGTATGGATGCCAAGATGGTTGAAAAACCCAATAAGCCAAGCATTAAAAATGAATCGTATAACGGATTGGCAAATAGCCGAGGAACATTGGCAATGGCCCGCATGAATCACCCGGATTCAGCAAGTAGCCAATTTTTTATTAATGTAGCAAACAATGACTTCCTTAATAAAAGTGCAATGAATGCTGGCTATGCTGTTTTCGGTAAAGTGACAAAAGGCATGGATGTGGTCGATAAAATCGTAAAAGTACCGACTGCAAACTACGGAATGCATCAAAATGTACCGACTACACCTGTGGTTATCCAATCGGTGACCATTAAAACAGCAGAAGTAAAGAAATAAGCTCATAAGTTTAAAAAATAATTTCACATGATATTTTTTATAAATATCATGTGTTTATTTGCGTTTTGCATTTATTCTGAACCATATTGGTGCATAAAAATAAAACAGTCGTGATTCTTGTGAGTGAAAAGCACTTGCGTGTGTAAGAAATTGCCCTATAATGACCCCCATACCGACGAGATAGACGGAAACGAACGAAACGCGAAGCGTTGAGTTGTTAAGTTTATTGAAGTCCAGCATCTAATACTGACGAGGTATTAGAAAGATCATTAAGAGATTATGAAGAACAACTTGTGTGGATTTTTACTAGTTGATCAGTCGAAATTATTTTCATTGATTGATGGTAGAAATTACTCGAAGTTTATTTGAGAAATTAATGTCAGAAAATTGATGAGCCAAGATTGGTAGCCTTTAAGCTACTATTGATTTTAAACTGAAGAGTTTGATCATGGCTCAGATTGAACGCTGGCGGCAGGCTTAACACATGCAAGTCGAGCGGATGAAGGGAGCTTGCTCCTGGATTCAGCGGCGGACGGGTGAGTAATGCTTAGGAATCTGCCTATTAGTGGGGGACAACAGTTGGAAACGACTGCTAATACCGCATACGCCCTACGGGGGAAAGGAGGGGATCTTCGGACCTTTCGCTAATAGATGAGCCTAAGTCAGATTAGCTAGTTGGTGGGGTAAAGGCCTACCAAGGCGACGATCTGTAGCGGGTCTGAGAGGATGATCCGCCACACTGGGACTGAGACACGGCCCAGACTCCTACGGGAGGCAGCAGTGGGGAATATTGGACAATGGGGGCAACCCTGATCCAGCCATGCCGCGTGTGTGAAGAAGGCCTTTTGGTTGTAAAGCACTTTAAGCGAGGAGGAGGCTCTTCTAGTTAATACCTAGGATGAGTGGACGTTACTCGCAGAATAAGCACCGGCTAACTCTGTGCCAGCAGCCGCGGTAATACAGAGGGTGCGAGCGTTAATCGGATTTACTGGGCGTAAAGCGTACGTAGGCGGCTTTTTAAGTCGGATGTGAAATCCCTGAGCTTAACTTAGGAATTGCATTCGATACTGGGAAGCTAGAGTATGGGAGAGGATGGTAGAATTCCAGGTGTAGCGGTGAAATGCGTAGAGATCTGGAGGAATACCGATGGCGAAGGCAGCCATCTGGCCTAATACTGACGCTGAGGTACGAAAGCATGGGGAGCAAACAGGATTAGATACCCTGGTAGTCCATGCCGTAAACGATGTCTACTAGCCGTTGGGGCCTTTGAGGCTTTAGTGGCGCAGCTAACGCGATAAGTAGACCGCCTGGGGAGTACGGTCGCAAGACTAAAACTCAAATGAATTGACGGGGGCCCGCACAAGCGGTGGAGCATGTGGTTTAATTCGATGCAACGCGAAGAACCTTACCTGGTCTTGACATAGTAAGAACTTTCCAGAGATGGATTGGTGCCTTCGGGAACTTACATACAGGTGCTGCATGGCTGTCGTCAGCTCGTGTCGTGAGATGTTGGGTTAAGTCCCGCAACGAGCGCAACCCTTTTCCTTATTTGCCAGCGGGTTAAGCCGGGAACTTTAAGGATACTGCCAGTGACAAACTGGAGGAAGGCGGGGACGACGTCAAGTCATCATGGCCCTTACGACCAGGGCTACACACGTGCTACAATGGTCGGTACAAAGGGTTGCTACTCCGCGAGGAGATGCTAATCTCAAAAAGCCGATCGTAGTCCGGATCGCAGTCTGCAACTCGACTGCGTGAAGTCGGAATCGCTAGTAATCGCGGATCAGAATGCCGCGGTGAATACGTTCCCGGGCCTTGTACACACCGCCCGTCACACCATGGGAGTTTGTTGCACCAGAAGTAGGTAGTCTAACCGTAAGGAGGACGCTTACCACGGTGTGGCCGACGACTGGGGTGAAGTCGTAACAAGGTAGCCGTAGGGGAACCTGCGGCTGGATCACCTCCTTAACGAAAGACTTGACGACTGGTAAGAATCCACAACAAGTTGTTCTTCATGACGATGTATCTGAGGGTCTGTAGCTCAGTTGGTTAGAGCACACGCTTGATAAGCGTGGGGTCACAAGTTCAAGTCTTGTCAGACCCACCACTACTGACGAAGTACGGAAAATCAGAAACATTGACTTATTGATAAGCTGGGGACTTAGCTTAGTTGGTAGAGCGCCTGCTTTGCACGCAGGAGGTCAGGAGTTCGACTCTCCTAGTCTCCACCAAATTTCAAGACAAGAAAACTTAAAGCACTGCTTTAAGGATTTTCCTTGAAATTTAAGCAAGAAGCTACGCTTCGCGCAGTATATGATCATACGGTTGCGATGTTGTTTAGTTCCTAAGCGATCAAGTGCTTAGATCCTAGAGATTAACAAGTAGAAGCGTTAAGATACGCACCACTTGATAATCTCTGTGATTTATCACAGTAATGCAGTCCGACGAAGGCTAGAAAAATCATTAACAGAATATATTTGAGTTGAAATAAATTGTTCATACTCATTCAATCGAAAGAAAGAATGAGTTACTAGCGATTAACTGAATCAAGCGTTTTGGTATATGAATCTAATTGAAGCTGTACAGTGCTTAAGTGCACAGACGCCAACTGTATGATTGACTAACTTGTTAGTTGATCTGTTGCTAATCCTACTTGTAGGGATTAACGACTGTTTGGGGTTGTATAGTCAAGTAATTAAGTGCATGTGGTGGATGCCTTGGCAGTCAGAGGCGATGAAAGACGTAATAGCCTGCGATAAGCTCCGGGGAGGCGGCAAATATCCTGTGATCCGGAGATTTCTGAATGGGGAAACCCACCCGCTATAAGGCGGGTATCATAAACTGAATACATAGGTTTATGAGGCAAACGAGGGGAAGTGAAACATCTCAGTACCCTTAGGAAAAGAAATCAATTGAGATTCCCTCAGTAGCGGCGAGCGAACGGGGAAAAGCCCATTAAGTCATATAAGCTTTAGTGGAATGCTCTGGGAAGTGCAACCATAGTAGGTGATAGTCCTGTACACGAAAGGGCTTATATGATGATGTCGAGTAGGGCGAGGCACGTGAAACCTTGTCTGAATATGGGGGGACCATCCTCCAAGGCTAAATACTCCTGACTGACCGATAGTGAACCAGTACCGTGAGGGAAAGGCGAAAAGAACCCCTGTGAGGGGAGTGAAATAGATCCTGAAACCGCATGCATACAAGCAGTGGGAGCCGACTTGTTCGGTGACTGCGTACCTTTTGTATAATGGGTCAGCGACTTACATTCAGTAGCAAGGTTAACCGCATAGGGGAGCCGTAGAGAAATCGAGTCTTAATAGGGCGTTTAGTTGCTGGGTGTAGACCCGAAACCGGGTGATCTATCCATGAGCAGGTTGAAGGTTGGGTAACACTAACTGGAGGACCGAACCCACTGTCGTTGAAAAGCCAGGGGATGACTTGTGGATAGGGGTGAAAGGCTAATCAAACTCGGTGATAGCTGGTTCTCCCCGAAAGCTATTTAGGTAGCGCCTCGGACGAATACCATTGGGGGTAGAGCACTGTTTCGGCTAGGGGGTCATCCCGACTTACCAAACCGATGCAAACTCCGAATACCAATGAGTACTATCCGGGAGACAGACTGCGGGTGCTAACGTCCGTAGTCAAGAGGAAAACAATCCAGACCGCCAGCTAAGGCCCCAAAATTATAGTTAAGTGGGAAACGATGTGGGAAGGCATAGACAGCTAGGAGGTTGGCTTAGAAGCAGCCACCCTTTAAAGAAAGCGTAATAGCTCACTAGTCGAGTCGGCCTGCGCGGAAGATGTAACGGGGCTAAAACTATATGCCGAAGCTGCGGATGTACACTTATGTGTACGTGGTAGGGGAGCGTTCTGTAAGCCGATGAAGGTGGATTGAGAAGTCTGCTGGAGGTATCAGAAGTGCGAATGCTGACGTGAGTAACGACAAAACGAGTGAAAAACTCGTTCGCTGAAAGACCAAGGGTTCCAGTCCAACGTTAATCGGGGCTGGGTGAGTCGACCCCTAAGGCGAGGCCGAGAGGCGTAGTCGATGGGAAATTGGTTAATATTCCAATACTTCTGTGTAATGCGATGAGAGGACGGAGTAAGTTAAGTCAGCCTGGCGTTGGTTGTCCAGGTGAAAGGATGTAGGCATGTATCTTAGGCAAATCCGGGGTACTCTATGCTGAGATCTGATAGCAAGCTGTACTTGTACAGTGAAGTGGCTGATACTATGCTTCCAGGAAAAGTCTCTAAGCTTCAGTTACACAGGAATCGTACCCGAAACCGACACAGGTGGTCAGGTCGAGTAGACCAAAGCGCTTGAGAGAACTCTGCTGAAGGAACTAGGCAAAATGGTACCGTAACTTCGGGAGAAGGTACGCTGTTGACGGTGATGGAACTTGCTTCCTGAGCGGTTGACAGCCACAGAAACCAGGCCCCTGCAACTGTTTATTAAAAACATAGCACTCTGCAAACACGAAAGTGGACGTATAGGGTGTGATGCCTGCCCGGTGCTGGAAGGTTAATTGATGGGGTTAGCGTAAGCGAAGCTCTTGATCGAAGCCCCAGTAAACGGCGGCCGTAACTATAACGGTCCTAAGGTAGCGAAATTCCTTGTCGGGTAAGTTCCGACCTGCACGAATGGCATAATGATGGGGGCGCTGTCTCCAGCAGAGACTCAGTGAAATCGAATTCGCCGTGAAGATGCGGTGTACCCGCGGCTAGACGGAAAGACCCCGTGAACCTTTACTGCAGCTTGACATTGAACTTTGATCTTACTTGTGTAGGATAGGTGGGAGGCTTTGAAACCGAGACGCTAGTTTCGGTGGAGCCAATCTTGAAATACCACCCTGGTAATATTGAGGTTCTAACTCTGCTCCATAATCTGGAGCGAGGACCATGTCTGGTGGGTAGTTTGACTGGGGCGGTCTCCTCCTAAAGAGTAACGGAGGAGTACGAAGGTGCGCTCAGCGTGGTCGGAAATCACGCGTAGAGTATAAAGGCAAAAGCGCGCTTAACTGCGAGACCCACAAGTCGAGCAGGTACGAAAGTAGGTCTTAGTGATCCGGTGGTTCTGTATGGAAGGGCCATCGCTCAACGGATAAAAGGTACTCTGGGGATAACAGGCTGATACCGCCCAAGAGTTCATATCGACGGCGGTGTTTGGCACCTCGATGTCGGCTCATCTCATCCTGGGGCTGAAGCAGGTCCCAAGGGTATGGCTGTTCGCCATTTAAAGAGGTACGCGAGCTGGGTTTAGAACGTCGTGAGACAGTTCGGTCCCTATCTACCGTGGGCGCTGGAAATTTGAGAGGATCTGCTCCTAGTACGAGAGGACCAGAGTGGACGAACCTCTGGTGTACCGGTTGTGACGCCAGTCGCATCGCCGGGTAGCTATGTTCGGAAGGGATAACCGCTGAAAGCATCTAAGCGGGAAGCCTACCTCAAGATAAGATTTCCCTAGGAATTTATTCCTCTAAAGAGCCGTTGAAGACTACGACGTTGATAGGTTGGATGTGGAAGTGCGGTGACGCATGAAGCTGACCAATACTAATTGCTCGTGAGGCTTGACTATACAACACCCAAACAGTTGTTGTACGAACTGCGTAAGCAGTGAGCTGAAATTGATTCATTAAAGACCAAACGGTCTTGAAATACTTGATTCAGAATACGCTAGAACATAAAATGCAACTCAAATAATCTGTTAATGTACTCTATTTGGTTGAAAGCTAAGGCACGAAGAGCACTGCTCTGAGAGAAGACCTCAGTAAGTATCCATAACAGTTGTGCTGGCGACAATAGCAAGAGTGAACCACCTGATCCCTTCCCGAACTCAGAAGTGAAACCTCTTAGCGCTGATGGTAGTGTGGGGTTACCCATGTGAGAGTAAGTCATCGCCAGCTCATTATTCAAAATCCCCCTAACTCTTATGAGATAGGGGGATTTTTTTATGCCTTAAAAATGATAAAAAAATCAAAAAATGAAAACCAAAGCCTTATTTCACCTAGGAATCAGGAACTCAGCTGCCTTCTTGCATGTTTCAAAGCCGTTCTTAAACCTTCTTCGAGTGTAGGGTGATAAAAAGGTTTTTCTAAAATTTGGTGGATTGTTATATCTTCATCAAGGAGTTAAACTGATGATAAATTTAAGTATTTATAAATGAAGGTGAAATTTTAAATTTATAATTATGTATATAAATAAAAAGAATAGAAAAAATACAAAAAAATGAGTTTTGAATAGTTATTTATGTTATAAAAAATAAAACGGCATAAAAATTGCTTATAAAGTGCGGTTCATAAGAGGGATGTAATTAATGAAACTTGCTATGGGGTTAAGAGTTGCCAATTCCCTGTCATTAACACCACAGTTGCAACAAGCTATTCGTTTATTACAATTATCAAGTCTGGAGCTGGAGCAAGAAATTCAGATCCAATTAGATAGCAACCCTTTATTGGAAAAAATTGAAGAGCAAAATTCAGTTGAAAGCTTAAATAATTTACAAGAACAAGAAAGAGAGAGTAAAGATTTAACAAATGAACTCAATGCTGACCATTTGCCAGATGAATTACCTGTAGATACAGAATGGGATGATGTTTATACACATCAGCCAACAAGTTTAGGTGCTGCAGAATTTGAAGAGCGGGAAGATAATCGTCAAGGGCATCAAAGTTTACAAGCACATTTAATTGAACAGGTAAATTTACTTCACTTTTCACTTGTCGATAAATTAATCGCACATTGCATTATTGATTCATTAGATGCAAAAGGCTTTCTAGATTGCGAAATTCAAGAGATTACACAATCCGTTCAACATCTTTTAGAATCTATGGACTATGAAGAAGAAGTCGAAGACGATGAAGTGTTGGTTGTACTTAAACATATTCAGCGCTTAGATCCCGTGGGTGTAGGGGCAAGAAACTTAGCGGAATGTTTGATGGTACAAGTACAAACATTGCCTGAAAATATACCGTGTCGAAAGGATGCTTTGGTACTCTTACAGAATTATGAGCTTTTGATTAGTAATGAATTGCCGAAATTAATTAAACAAACAGGTTTAAATACAGAACAATTAAAATTAGCAATTTCTTTATTAAAAACATTGAAAGCGCATCCTGGTCAAGAATTTGAAGATAAAGAGTCTGATTATCAAATTCCAGATGTTGTTGTGTTAAAGAAAAATGAACACTGGTTAGTGCAACTCAACCCAGATGTAATGCCAAAACTTCGTGTAAATTCTTTCTACGCAAATATGATTAAGCGCGCAGATCAGAGTGATGATAATCAGTATTTACGTAATCAAATGCTAGAAGCTAAGAATTTCATTAAAAGCATTGATGAACGACACAAAACCTTACTGAAAGTTGCAACGTGTATTGTTGAGCATCAACGTGCTTTTTTTGAACAAGGCCCTGAGGCTATGCGTCCGTTAGTCTTACGTGATATTGCAGAGGAAGTTGAATTGCACGAATCTACAGTGTCTCGCGTCACTACAAATAAGTATATGCTGACACCACGTGGTTTATTTGAATTGAAATATTTCTTTTCTAGCCATGTTGGTACATCTACAGGCGGTGAAGCGTCATCGACTGCTATTCGTGCAAAAATTAAAAAAATGATTGCAGAAGAAAATACTCGTAAACCTTTGTCAGATAATGCAATTGCTGTGATGTTAAATGCAGAAGGGATTGATGTGGCACGACGTACTGTGGCCAAGTATCGTGAATCGTTACATATTCCATCGTCATCTGAGCGAAAAGTATTGATCTAATTTTTAAAATCAGACTATTCTAGAGGTTCATTATGACGAAATAATGAACATCTTTTATTTTAGGAATGGTTGAAATGTTCTGATGCTTTAAAATTTGGATGTTGCAATAGCGCAGGATGTTTTGCCCTGAACTTTCAAACCTTAACGAGACGAGGAATAGTGCTATGCAAATAACAATTCGTGGTCATCATTTAACAATTACGCCAGCAATAGAAGAAAACATAAGAATAAAGTTTGCTGAAATGACAAAGCATTTGGATCAAGTAAATAGTATGCAGGTGAAATTATCCAAAGATCATCAAATCGATAAACGTTCAAAAAAAGGTAGTGATAATCACATTGCAGAAGCTATTATACGTTTACCTGGGACAGAGTTTTTTGCCCAGGCCTGTGCGGATGATATGTATACCTCTATTAAGAAGCTCTCTGAAAAATTGAAAAAGCAGCTCGATAAGCATCGAAAAATGCAGTTGATCTATGTGCCTCTAACGGCATAATACATAAAAATGTAAAAAGAGGTTTTTTATAACCTCTTTTTTTATATATATAATGTATGTGACTAATGAATTATTTTTTAGATTTATAGTAAAATGACGGGTTTTACACCGTTAGTCCTATATGGGGTCTTGTGATGAATAGTGAACAGCTCACTGATATTTTAAAAGCTGCGTTTCCAGAAGCTGAAGTTGCAGTAAGTGGGCAGGGCGGCAAATTTGATCTACGTATTGTCGATGATCAATTTGAAGGTAAGCGTCCAGTTGCTCGTCAACAATCTGTTTATGCACCTTTGAACTCCTACATTGCCAGCGGTGAAGTACACGCAGTAACTATACGCGCAATGACCAAAGAAGAATGGCGCAAAGCAAGCTTATTCGGAGCTTAATAATTAATGGATAAATTTCTGATTCAAGGCGGCACAAAGCTCGAAGGTGAAGTGCGCATATCTGGTGCGAAAAATGCTGCGTTGCCACTACTTGCTGCAACAATTCTCGCGGATACGCCTATTACCTTGACGAATGTTCCAAATCTAAAAGATGTCAATACATTGGTCAAACTGATCGCTGGTCTTGGTGTTCAAATTAGTTATGAAGGTGATACTGTTAAAGCAGATATTTCTACGCTTGATAACCAATTTGCACCTTACGAATTAGTTAAAACCATGCGCGCATCTATTTTGGTGCTAGGCCCATTGTTGGCGCGCTATGGTAGTGCAAAAGTTTCACTTCCAGGTGGTTGTGCGATTGGCTCTCGTCCTGTTGATCAACATCTTAAAGCACTAGAAGCTCTAGGTGCTGAGATTGAAGTTGAAGCAGGTTATGTGCATGCAAAAGTGGACGGTCGTTTAAAAGGCGGCGAAGTTGTATTTGATATGGTCACTGTCGGTGGTACAGAGAATATTCTAACTGCCGCTGTGCTTGCTGATGGTGTTACTACGATTCGTAACGCAGCACGTGAACCTGAAATAACTGATCTTGCCAATATGCTGATCAAAATGGGTGCGAAAATTGAAGGTCTAGATACAGATACTTTAATTGTCACTGGTGTTGAAAGTCTTCATGGTTGTGAATATGCTGTTGTTGCAGATCGTATTGAAACAGGTTCATATCTTGCAGCTGCCGCAATCACGGGTGGTAAAATCAAAACAACACATACTGATCCAAACCTACTCGAATCTGTTTTAGATAAATTTGAAGAAATGGGCGCAGAAGTCACTCGCGGTGAGGATTGGATTGAACTCGACATGATGGGTAAACGTCCTAAAGCTGTCAGTTTCCAGACATTGCCGCACCCAGAATTTCCAACAGATATGCAAGCACAATTAATGGCAGTAAATGCGATTGGTCGTGGCTTTGCGACAATTTCAGAAACGATTTTTGAAAATCGTTTTATGCATGTACCTGAATTAGCACGTATGGGTGCCAATATTCAGGTTGAAGGTAATGATGCTGTTGTAACAGGCGTGGAAAAACTTTCTGCTGCACCTGTAATGGCGACGGATTTACGTGCTTCTTTCTCATTGGTCCTTGCAGCACTTGCAGCCGATGGTGAAACATTGATTGACCGTATTTATCATATTGATCGCGGTTATGAAGATGTAGAAGCGAAGTTACAAAATTTAGGCGCCCAAATTAAGCGAGTAAGTTAATGAGCGATATGAGAAACGATGATCCAAACTTTGACGTTATGGGCAATTTTGATCATGGTTTAACTTTAGCATTAAGTAAGGGACGTATCTTAAAAGAAACACTGCCTTTGCTGGAAACAGCAGGCATCAACTTACTTGAAGATCCGGATAAATCTCGTAAGTTAATTTTCCCGACAACTCATAAACAAGTGCGTATTTTAATTTTACGTGCTTCTGATGTACCGACTTATGTTGAAAATGGTGCAGCAGATATTGGTGTTGCGGGTAAAGATGTTCTGATGGAGCATGGCGCTCAAAACGTTTATGAACCATTAGATTTGAAAATTGCCAATTGTAAGTTAATGACAGCAGGCAAAGTGGGTATGGTTCGTCCAAATGGTCGCTTAAAAATTGCCACCAAGTACGTAAATTTAACTCGTCAATACTATGCAAGCTTAGGTGAGCAAGTTGATGTTATTAAGCTTTACGGTTCAATGGAGCTTGCCCCTTTGGTTGGTTTGGGTGATTACATTGTCGACGTAGTCGATACAGGTAACACCTTACGTGCCAATGGTCTTGAGCCGTTGGAAGAAATTTGCAAAGTGTCTTCACGTTTAATCGTGAACAAAGCAAGTTTCAAGCGTAAACAGCAATTGCTGAATCCAATTCTTGCACAGCTTGAAAAGGCTGTAGAAGAACGCGAAGCTGCGAAAAAAGCATAATTTGCTTTATCTTTAGAAGACCGTCCATAAGGGCGGTTTTTTTATTTTTAAGAATTTGAATGTGTTAATTAATTTATCAATTTAACCAAATGCTATTTCCAATAAAATTCATGTTGATACTCGGCACTAGCTACCGACAAAAGTGGATAAAACAGGTAAACTAAAGCTTCCCTTTATTTTCATTGTGGATAAATTGATGCGACGTTTATCGACTCAAGATCAAAATTTCAAACAAATCTTTGCTGATTTGTTGGCTTTTGAGACAGTGAGTGACCCAGAACTTTTAAAAACCGTAGATCAAATCATTGCAGACGTACGTCAGCATGGTGATGCTCATGTTCTAAAACTCACACAACAGTTCGATCGACATCCAGCGCATCAATTCTCTGAACTTGAACTGACACAAGAACAACTCAAAGCCGCTTTTGAAGGTTTAAGCACAGAAGTGCGTGAAGCATTAGAACTTGCAGCAAATCGTGTACGTGAGTTCCATCAAGCACAAAAGCAAGATGGTTGGACGTATGTGGATGCTTTGGGTAATACCTTAGGTCAAAAAGTTACACCGCTTGACCGCGTGGGTATTTATGTACCTGGCGGCTTAGCATCGTATCCTTCATCAGTATTGATGAATGCTGTTCCTGCGCATGTTGCGGGTGTTGCTGAAATTATTATGGTTGTACCTGCACCAAATGGCGACTTAAACCCATTGGTGTTAGCGGCTGCTTATTTAGCAGGTGTACATCGCGTATTTACTATTGGTGGTGCACAAGCGGTTGCAGCACTTGCTTATGGTACTGAAACGATTCCGCGTGTTGATAAGATTACTGGACCAGGTAACCGTTTTGTTGCTGCGGCAAAACGTGCGGTATTTGGTCAGGTTGGTATTGATATGATTGCCGGTCCTTCGGAAATTTTGGTTTATGCTGAAGGCGAAAACAATGCTGAATGGTTAGCAATGGACTTATTGTCACAAGCTGAGCATGATACTGTTGCACAAGCTGTTTTCATTACACCAGATGAAGACTTGTTAAATGCGGTGGGTGAATGGATTGAAAAACACTTAGAAGCATTACCTAAAGCTGAGATTGCTCGTACTTCAATTGAAAACCGTGGTGCATTGGTTTTGGTGAAAGACCGTGCTGAGGGTGCAGAGTTGATTAACCAAGTTGCACCTGAACACTTAATGTTGTGTTTAGATGAAGCAGAAGCAATGGCGGAAGATATTCGTCATGCGGGTGCAATTTTCATGGGACGTTACACGCCTGAAGCCATCGGTGATTACTGTGCAGGTCCAAACCATGTGTTGCCAACATCCGGTACAGCACGTTTTTCATCTCCATTGGGTGTATATGATTTCCAAAAGCGTTCAAGCTTAATTATGTGCTCGGAAAATGGTGTGAAAACACTAGCAAAAACGGCTGATATTTTGGCACAACAAGAAAACTTAGATGCGCATGCACGTTCTGCACGTTACCGTTATCAGTAAGTTTCTTTAAAAGATTACAAGGGGGCTGATTGATCAGCCCTTTTTTGAGACCAAATTCGAGATTGAAAAAAATGTCTATTACAAATGAACAAATGCGTTTTTGGAGCCCTGAAGTACGTGAGTTGGAACCGTACACACCGGGTGAGCAACCAAAAATCCAAAATATTTTAAAACTCAATACCAATGAAAATCCGTATCCACCGTCACCAAAAGTGGTGGAAGCGGTACAAAAGGTGTTAGCAAACTCAGCGGATGTACTACGTCTTTATCCAGATCCTGATGCGACTGAACTGAAACAAGCGATTGCTAAACAGCAAAATGTGCCTGTTGAACACGTATTTGTGGGTAATGGTTCTGATGAAGTTTTAGCACACATCTTCAAAGCATTTTTTGTACAAGAACTGCCAGTGCTTTACCCAGATATTACCTATAGTTTCTATCCTGTTTATAGTCAGTTCTTTGGTATTGCGGCCAACACTAAAATTTTACCGCTCAACGACAACTTTGAAATTGTGGTGGATGATTATAAGCAGCCAAATGGCGGCATTATTATTACCAACCCAAATGCACCAACCAGTATTGCACTTGGTTTGTCTGCTATTGAAGAAGTACTACAAGCCAATCCGAACTCAGTTGTGGTCATTGATGAAGCCTATGTTGACTTTGGTGCTGAATCTGCGGTGGCATTGGTCGAAAAATATGAAAACTTGGTGGTATGTCAAACCACTTCTAAATCACGTTCATTAGCAGGGTTGCGTGTTGGTTTTGCTATTGCTCAGACACATTTAATTGCTGCGCTTGAAGCAGTGAAAAACAGCTTTAACTCATATCCAATGGATCGTTTTGCAATTGCAGCAGCAGTAGCGTCATTTGAAGATCAAGCATACTTTGAAGCACAAAATGCTAAAGTCATTGCAAGTCGTGACAAATTGGTTGCCCAGCTTTCTGAGCTTGGTTTTAAGGTTTTACCTTCTGCTGCAAACTTCATTTTCGCAACGCTACCAACGAAAGATGCAGGTGAACTTGCGGCTGAATTACGTGAGCGTGGCATTATTGTACGTTACTTTAACAAGCCACGTATTAATCAGTATCTTCGTATTACCATTGGTACAGATGAGCAAAACCAGCGTTTAGTGGATACGTTGAAAAACGATATTTTGGCATAATTAATCCCTCCTAACCTCCCTTTATAAAAGGGAGGAATTCCCATCTTTATGAAAGAGGGGCTTCCCATAGGTTAAAAATCGGAAGTTCCCTCCTTTGGAAAAGGTGAGAAGCACTGCTTCGCAAGGGGGAGATTGATAAAAAAGCGACTCAATCGAGTCGCTTTTTTATTTACTCAGGCGTATACCAAGTGTTGAGTAAATCTAACATCGCTTCGACTTTATCAAAGCACTCTTGATATTCAGCATCACAGTCCGAAGCAATCGTAATCCCACCACCAGCCCACAACGAAACATCTTCTTGATATTTTTGAATAGAACGGATCAAAATATTCCAACAACCTGTACCGTCATGATTAAAGTAACCTAATGATCCACAATATGCTCCGCGTGGAGCAGCTTCAAGTTCTTCAATAATTTGCATGGCACGAATTTTAGGTGCACCAGTAATTGATCCGCCAGGTAAAGCCGACATTAAAACATTTAATGGGTTAACATCCGGTTTTAATATCGCTGTAATTTCACTCACCATATGGTGGACTTGATTGAAACTTTCTATATCAAATAATTTTGGTGTTTTCACTGAGCCGGTTTCAGCATATACGCTTAAATCATTTCGCAACAAATCTACGATCATGACATTTTCAGCCATGTCTTTTTCTGAGCGTTTAAGTCTCTGTTTTGAGGCTTCATCTTTCTGAGCATTAGCATGACGTGGCATTGTGCCTTTAATAGGCTTAGTAATGATTTTGCGCTCAGCCTGAAAATCAATAAATAATTCTGGTGAACAACTCAATAACTCAAAATCACCCACGCGTAAGTAGCCAGAATATGGGGCTTGGGTTAAGTTCCAGAAATCATCAGCTGTATCTACTAAAGAGCCATAGGCTTTAGCCGTAAATTCCTGTGTTAAGTTAATTTGATAGCAATCGCCAGCTTTAATATATTCTTGCACGGAGTTGAATGCATAATCGTACTCTGATTTTGTCCATCGAGCTTGGCAGGGAGCGGTTAAAGCAAAAACTGATGTGCTTTGATTTGACTCAATTAAATTTAAAATATAGTTGAAAATATCATCAGCTATATCTTCATGACTATAAAAATACCAGCCAGTTGATTCTAGTTTTAAATAGCTTTTAAATTCACCTAAAAATAAACTCGGTTGTGCCTTTATACTTATCTTTGTATGTTGATTGGCAGCATAGTCATAGCTGACAAAACCGATAAGACCCCCTGTAAAACTAGGCGTGTTTTTATTTTTAGCGCTATTAAACTCAAAATTTAAAATTTTGTGCTCAACAGAAGCGATATATTCAGATATGCCAACACGTTTAAAAGATTGAATTTCACTGTTAATTATTTGTACATAAGATGTAGGCATGAGTCCGATAATCGGGCATTGCTGATTCTGCAGATATACTACATGAGGGAGAGTTGCAAAAAATTTTAATATTTTATTAACACTAATATCATGTTTAAAAATAAATTTTTTGTAAGTTGAGGATAGAGACATCTACAGCTATACATCAATAAAAGACCAAAGAATAGTTTATAACATTCCTCATTTGTTTTACTTGAAAATACCGTTTGTCGGTAAGAAATAGATTGCGACCAACAACAGTTGATCAATTGCTTCATTGGATATAATTTAATCGTGCGAGCAAGCTACTCAAGGAAATGGTGTAAACGTTGCCACAAAATAAATATGCAGCGTAAAACATCGAGTGGTTGACAATCAAAAAAATAAATACTCTTGGGAGAGTAAAGTATGAAAAAGTTCACTAAATTAGCTTTAGTTTCTTCAATCGCATTTAGCGCTAATGCTATGGCTATGCAAGCAATGGATGATGCAGCGCTTAGCTCAACCACTGGTCAAGACGGTTTAAGTATTGGTCTTGGAATTTCTAAAGTTACTGTTGATAAATTATTTGTACATGATAATGATGGTTTGAGTAATACAGCATTAGGTGGTACTTCGACAGCTGGTGCGATTGTTATTCAAGGTACTACTGATGCGGCGAATGCAAAAGAAATCACATTAACTGATGGTTCAAAAATTTCTTCTGCTGACTTTGGTGTTTTCGTCGGTGCGAACTATAAAGATGGTGGAGCATATTTACTTGATACACATAATTTAGCTGACTTGGTAATTGATACAGATGCTGGTACTGCTGCTAAAGGTGGTGCATTTATTAACGTTGCTGCTCAAGTATCAGGCCTTGAAATTCATATTGGTGAAATTGGTGTAACTGCATCAGGTACTCAAGGTACAGCTACAGCGAATTCAGCGATTCGTCGTGGCGGTGATAGTTCAAATTACAATGCAATTTTATCAGGACTTGGTATTAAAACAGGCATCATGTCTGCTAACGTTCAACTCGGTGCAGCACCACAAGGCGCGATGATTAAACTAAACTCTGTAATGCAGGGTGGATTGGAAATCACCGATCTTGGCATCTTGGATAGTTCAACTAAAGGTGTGACTGGTGTGGCGGGTGAAATTCTAATCGATAGTATCAAGGTAGCGAATACGGATTCTAAAGATTTGGATCTAAAATCAGCTATTTCTGTATATGGCGCTTCAGCTACCACAGGTAATGGTTTCCTACGAATTGTAAATGATGATGCTAAGGGTATTGATACTTATGTTAAAGGTGTTCATTTAGGTAGTGCTGCAGCAGCATCAATTGGCGATATCGAAGTTCAGGGTTTACGTACCTATTACAGTCCTGCTCAAGGTCAATTTGTACCTGGTTCTGTAATTACAGTATCTGGACACTAATCCTTCAAAAAAAAACGCGTGTATAACACGCGTTTTTTTTTTAACAAAAAAATATAAAAATGTGAAAAAAATACTGTTTTTTTATAAAAAAAAAGGTATCTTGCATATTACATGGAAGTAGAGCTTATGCTCTAAAAATAATGAAAAAAGGCACATCATTGCCGATAACTAAAAGTTTGAAGATATGTTAGAGATAGCAGTAGGCTCGGCATTGATGTATTACTTTGCCAAAGAGTCATTAGATCTAAAAGAAAAGCCAGTGGGGACAGTTCATTATACTGAAACCCTAGACTCACGTAATGATTCCTTTACACGGATGCACCGTGAGCAAATCAAAATTAAACCAGCAATTGAAGACCAATTCCGAGGAATTGTTCGACAAGCCTATGACTACAGTTGTGGATCAGCTGCACTCACTACTTTATTAAATGGCTATGTCAATGTAGGTACAACATTGACAGAACAGCAAGTCATGAATGGCTTACTGAAATTTGGTGAAACAGAAAAAATTGTAGAACGTCGTAGTTTTTCACTATTAGACATGAAACGTTTCGTTGCGGCAGTGGGATTAGAAAGTGGCGGGTATAAAGGCGAGTTTTCTGATTTAGTTAAACAAGGTCAACCTGCAATTGTGCCAATTTCCTATGCTGGATTTAAACACTTTGTTGTTTTTAAGGGGTATAAAAATGGACGCGTGTATGTCGCAGATCCAGCATTAGGAAACATCAGTTTTGACGAGACGAGATTTAAAGAAGTTTGGGAAAACAACACATTATTTTTAATTAATGTTGTTCCAGAACAACGTAAAAACTTATTAGCGATTCAGGACGCAGATTTAAGGCATGTTGATGACGCGACTGTGAATCGATTTGCTTTTGTTAATGCCCAGTATCCACAACAATATATGGAAAAAATTGCAGATAAAGCTTCAACAATTCGTTTAGATAAGAATAGAAACGAAAATTCTGAAAATTATGGGCAATCGAATTATAACTTCTTACGACTTTACTATAAAAATAAATAGCTATTTTGTATGAAGTTTAAATGAGTTATGGAATTAAAAAAATAAAAAATGGTGGGATGGAATATGAACCGTACATGGATGAACAAAACTTTATTGGCAGTAAGTATTCAAGTTGTGATGGGCGTAGCATATGCTGCTGATGAGCCCAGTCTCGGTGAATACGATACGGTTGAGCAAGAGGAAGCAGTAGCAGATTCGTCACAGGCGAATATGCCACAAATAGCGAATGCTCAGCAAACAGAACCCGAAACTGCAATTGGTGAGTATGAAGAAGTTGAGGAACCAGCTATTGCTGCTGAGCCAGAAGCGAAATCAACCACGGAACAAGCATCAACTGCACTTCAACAACAAGCTGGTGATGCCAGTCAAGAAACTAATTTACAAGAAGTTTTTACATCGAATGAGCGTCAATATTCATTAATCAAGAAAGGTGAGATATCGAGTTATTACGATATTGATTATACATACTATCGTGATACACAACTTGATATGGAAATGGCTGAAGGTCAGCTATACCAATTGCGTGTACAGGAAAATGCAACGCACTCCATGACGAACACCTTTACTGTTCAGTATGGCGTGATGGATAACTTAACGTTTACAGCATCCCTACCTTTAGTTGCGAAAACTGATTTACTTAAAGACACCTCAACCGCGGGTCTTGGAGATATTTCTCTAGGCGCTCGTTGGGAACCATTTCCACTGAAACAAGGTCGTTTACCTCTAATTTTGTTTGGTAATTTATCGACAAAAACAGGGGATAGTCCATATGAGATTAATGCAACAAGCGATTTGGCAACAGGTAAAGGATATTATTCGGCAGGGGTTGGTGCGAGTACACGTAAGTATATTGATCCGGTAGTGCTCTTTGCTTCTGTATCAGCAAATTATGGTTTTAAAGAAACAGGCTTAAACCAGCGTCGTGGTTCAAGATTTATAGAAGAATTTGAGCCTGGAATTAGTGGTGGATTTGCATTCGGTTTTGCATATTCATTTAACTATGATGTTTCTATGACGATGTCTTATCAACAAAGTTTCAATACTGGTTCTGAATTTACATATAGTTCAGGGGAGTCATATTCTCCAGCTGACCAAACTAGCTCAACTTTAGCCATTTCATTAGGTGTACGTGTTTCACCTGAAACCATTGTAAATGGCACGGTTGGTTTAGGTTTAACTGAGGACGCACCAGATGTAAGTCTCGGTCTTTCGTTCCCATTAGATATTTTAGGCTTCGGTAAGAAGCTTCGTTAATAGGGTGGTCGTATGAATAAGATTCGACTCAGCCCACTCGTTAGCGCGATTATATTAACGGGCTGTTCAAGTGCTGCATTTGCACAATTGGGGACAAACTTATCTGTAGATGCACGTTCGCTTTCTTTGGGGAATGCAGTAACAGCAGATCCACCAGGCATTAGTGCTGTGCACTTTAACCCTGCGGCGCTGACTAAAATTCAGGGTTTGCAAACGGATGTGCAGGGTATTGTTGCAAATTTCGATATTCAACGTGAGTTCACTGTTCCTGAAGGTTACAATGTTTTTGGTTATTCGGATGACCCATTGGTTTGTAAAGATGGGCCTGAAATAGCAGCGGACATTTGTACAGATTTTAAAGATAAGGTCACGAGTGAAGCTGAATACGTCAGCCTTTACGTACCGTTTTTGAAGAAAATGGTGGACTTAGGTGCAAATCAACCCGTAGCTGCACCGACAGCTGGTATTGCTTATAACCCACCTGGTTCAAAATTTACATTTGCATCTGCTGTATATGCACCATTAATTGCGGGTTTTGGTGCTGAAAATGGTAATGCTGGTAATTATATGGGGCAGCAAGTTGCCCTTGAGCGTGTTACTTATCTATCGCCGACCATCGCTTATCAAGTAAGTGATGAGCTATCTATTGGTGGTGGGGTTGGAATGTCGTACCAAGCCATTGGTTTGAAGACGGATCTACGTTTTCCCAATGAGTTAATTGGTATGTTACGAATGATTGATGAGGTTGTTTGTACGCCATTTAAAGAAAATTCCGACATTATTACGGACATTCTGTTATTAGGGATGTGTAATACCGAAGAAGGCATGAACCCATTTGGCCGTTTTGGACAAATGCAAATTGCTTTGGAACAGTCGTTGAGTCCAAGTTATAACTTAGGTGTACTTTGGGAACCACGTGAAGATTTTAGTTTTGGTTTAGTTTACCAAAGTGCTGCAAAAATGCGCTTAAAAGGTAACTATCGTGTTGATAATGCCAAAGCTCCACGCGAGCTTATTAATGGGTTAATGTCTTCACCAACGGGACAGATTCTTGCTGCGATTTTAGGTTTTCCAAGTTCAGTACCTGCGAGTGAATCTGGTTTAGTTTCGATGGATTTTGAATATCCACAGCATGTTCAAGCAGGTATCAAATATAAAATCATGCCTGATTTACAGGTGAATTTTGATGTGGGTTGGACGGACTATGCTGCTTGGGACAAATTCCGTTTTGAATTTGACCGTACCATTTCTGCTTTAAAAATTGCGAAACTCTTATCTTCGGATGTCACAGATAGTTCTCTAGCTTTACCAATGGGGTTTACATCGCCGTGGAGTTGGGGAATTGGTATTGAGTATTCAGCAACGGATCGTTTAAAACTCCGTGCCGGTTATGAGCCACGTACAAGTTCGATTCCGGATGGTAAGCGCAATACGATGGTACCCATTAACAATGCACAGTTGTTTGGTTTAGGCGTGGGCTATCAATTTGATTCAGATACAGATCTTGATTTGTCGATTGGCTTCTTGAGAAGTAGAGATAACATTCCTGCCAATACAAGTAGTTTAGCCAACCAAACGGGTGTAAATAATCTATTATTAAATCCTTACGCAGGGTTAAATGTGCAAACAGCTACTAAAATTACAATTTTAGGTTTGAATTACCGCACCCGTTGGTAGGAAAGAATAACGAATGAAAAGGAATTTATTTGTTAGATCGATACTTGTGCTCAGCGTAGCACAGGTATCTTATGTAAATGCTGGGACCTTTCATACAATTATTGGGCCGGATGGTCGGCCTATGGTTGTGCAAAGACCTGATCCGATTGTGCAAAATAAACCGAAAGAAGAAAAGCTGAATAAATCAGAACAAATTTCTGTTCCAGCTCAAATTGATGCTCAGAAAAACAATCTCGAGCAGGTTGAAGATAAGATTGTTTTACCAAAATCAATTAATAATGCTTCTGCTTCTGCTTCTGCTTCTGCTTCTGCTTCTGCTTCTGTTAATAAATCGGATACTGATCATTTAGATACAAGAAAAACTATTGAAACAAGTGTTAGTCATCAACAACAGAATATTGTTTCTAATCCGAAGTCAGGAATTCCTAAGAAACAAGATAAACCTATTGATTTAAATGTTGATACGCTAAATAGAGATGTTACGTTATCCAACCCTAAAATAAGTAAGCAATCAGAAAATGTATCGACATCAGTTGGTCAAAATTCAGAAACTAGTGCCGTTGGAAAGATTCAGCAACAGGCTCAATCAGGCATTACCATTATTGATGGCCAAGAGTACGTTAATAATGAATATCTTGAAGGTAAAGAATTTAATTTAGAAGGTAAAAAACGCTTCTATACAATGCCAGAAGGGGTCATTGATAGAAAAATGGGTGCTACTCGAATGCAAACGATTGAGCGTGAAAAAGGTGTCAGTAAGTCTGTGCTTAGCTCAATGTTTAAAAAGAAAGATCAAGCAGATACCGGCCCAATTGTATTGTCTCAATCTTATTATCGTGTGTCACAAGCAGATACAATTTCAGGTTTAGGCCAACAATGTTTTAGCGGAAATAAAATCAAAAAAGCCAAGAGCTTAGAAAGTTTTTCTGAAGTTAACGTTTGGCCACGAGCACCATTGACTGATCAGTTTGATTTTGAAGTCGTGAAAGTCGCAAATTCAATACAAAATATTCAAATTAACTCTTTTGCTTCAAGGCAAAATGAACCTACCTTTTATTGGCCATTTGTGGTTTTTTTAGATGCTAGAGGCTGTGTTCTGGAAGGTACAGGTGGTTATAAAAATAACAATCTTCAAGCAGATGTATTACGACACGAAAAAATTGAAGGTGTTATACATGTGCCAAAAGGAAGTGAATACCTATTATTAACACCACTTGCATCGGCAATTGATGTTGAAGATAAAGCATTAATAAATCATGGACAGCTTAAACTCATTGCGATCCGTTAAGGTCAAAATAAAAAGAGAATCAGGATGAAAAATAAACTTATTTTACCTTTTGCACTTACTGCATTATTTGCCGCACTTTCAGGTTGTGGTGGAGAAAGTGCAAATGTTATTCCAGAAAAATATGATGAAAGTACAGAAAATGGAAGCTGTAAAAGTAACTCAGAAAATTGTGTTGAGTTCGTTCTAGATTATCCAGTAGATGGGATTAATTTTCTGTGTTCAAGTGATTCTAAAAATCGATTTGTGACCCTTTTTGACGATAAAGAAGGGGTGTCTACAGGTGCATGTAAACTCGGTGACACAGTGACATTCTCCATACGTGGTGAGAATGATAAGGAAATCAAATTAGGTTCAGTCAAGTTAAGTACTTTATCTAATGTCGCGAGTAGTACCTCACCACCACGCTTAACTTTATTAGACATCGCAGCAGGTATTACTGGAACACCTGCTTCGAGCTTAAATCCAAATGATGAGACTGTTAAAGTTGCAATGCGTTTTGTTAAAGTGATTCAAGCAATTGGTTTGAAAAACAATAGAATTACCAGTCCAACCGATATTCAATCCGTGTTAATCACTGATAATGATCGTAAGGGACTCGATAGCATTAGTACATCGCTTGAAACAAATGACTTTAAAACAGCTGCACATAGTGATGATGAGTTTAATGCTTTATTTACACCTTGGCTTAAATTAGCAGATATCAGTAATGCGGATGCTTTTACAGTCGTCCAAAAGCTAATGAATATTTCAACAGCAGCGGTATTCCAGCCTGAATTTGCATTATTTTCAACCGCTGAACAAGCCATTTCTGCAATTAGTGGTTCAAACGGTTTAGTCGGCTGTGATAAAGATGTTTGTGAACTGACCGACAAGGAAAAAATTAACTTATTTGGTCATTTCATGTTAATGACGGATCGCCAAGGTATGACTTTTGGTAGTGGGCTACAATGGCGTGGGAAAGTAGATAAAAATTTATCTACGATTGGCACGACCAATATGCAGTTGTTGACTCAAGTTCGCCCCGTTCGTATGACCGCGACGGCACAGGATAACTGGATAGATCCATTAACTAAATCTATTGATAAAAATCGTAATCTTGGTTTTAAATTTGATGTAGATCAAACAGGCTCAGATCCGCTGATTGTACGTAAGGGAACGCTGCTTGCAGACAAAATGGTGATCGGCACTGCAGGAAATCTTTACAAAACATTAATGGGGTTATCTGAAACCTATACGCCGACTGAAATAGACAAAGAAAGATTGGGGACATGGGATCAGACCATTAGTGGTACCAAATATAAAGGGACTCTAGATCTTTATAAACTTTATCCAGTGTCTTATTTGGATAAATCTGTCTTTAAATCGATTAATAATGTCGCAACTGGTGAAAACTATATTTTCCCACTTTATGCGGATTTATCATTTAAGTTCACTGATACCAGTATTAAATCGGTGAAATTAGGCGTTGTTATAGACCGAAATGGCGATATTCGTACCAATATTCCTGCGGGTGTTGCAGCAAATGCGTTGACGAAACCGCTTACTGATGTGGATTTATCGACAAGTGCTGATGGCTGTAATAGCACTAATGCGGATGGCGATGTGCTAGATAAATTTCTAATGAAAGATCAAAAGCAAGTTCAGCAGTATCGAATAGGAACTGTTTCAAGAACTTTTACCAAAATTGGTGGGGTTAATCCAAACACGATTTCTATTCGAATGATCTTAGCGGATCAGTTCTTTGGTATTTTGGACGGTGCTTTGATTGGTATGAACTCAAGTGTGAAAACTTCGGACAATACATCAATGACTGTGGGCGGTGCTTTGGTTCAATTGGAAAAATTAGTTGCCGCTGATGCTGGCACCAAGCCTGCAATTAGTTTGACGGATTCTGATAATCAGAAAGTGAAATGGGCTAATAGTTTGGCCAGCTTTACGAATGTTTATAGCAAGCAAAATGACTCCGATGCTGAAGCGAAGGAAATTGCTAAGTTGAGCGGTGGGGAGATTTCAATTTCACTTGCACAATGTTATAGCGTGAAGAAAAAATAACAATAAAAAAGCCCATCAATGATGGGCTTTTTTAACGACTATAAAATCTAAAAGCATTAGCCTGTATGGTCAAGGCGCGTACCTAAGGTTTCTAAATGCATCTCAAACTGATCGGTTTTTCGGTCTTCAAAGTAATGTCTAAGGGTTCTTTCTACACTTGGGAAGGCTAAATCATCCCAAGGTATTTCTTCTTCGGTAAATAGGCGAGATTCGATCGTTTCATCACCTGCACCAAACTCACCATTCACTAAATTTGATTTGAAAAGTGCGTAAATTTGTCCAATCCGCGGAATATTGTACATACAGTAAAGTTGTTGAATATCTACTTCGGCTTCAGCCTCTTCACGGGTTTCACGTGCTGCACCTTGCTCCATGGTCTCATACAATTCCATATAACCAGCGGGAAGTGTCCATAGTCCATAGCGTGGCTCAATAGCGCGACGGCAAAGTAAAACTTTATTTTCCCAAATGGCGAGCGCACCACAAATCACTTTAGGATTGACATAATGAATAAAACCGCATGCGGTACAAATACGACGTAATTGATGATCACCAAGTGGAATTGCTTCTTTGGTTTTCTGTCCGCAGTTTGTGCAAAAGTTCATATTCATCGTCAATGATAAAGTTAAACGTCAGAATAACTGAAAATTAGAACTTTGGCATCATTTCTAACCAGCCTAAACAAAATTCAGCTATGATGAGGAAATGATAAAAACAAGGTGGTGAAGTGGATGGAAGCCAGATTATTGACACAGCAATTGCAGCAAAGTTTACGGTTTTCAAAACGTATTCAACCTGCGCATGCGGCTGTGTTAATTGCGATCACCCACGAAGAAAATCCACGAATTTTACTTACTCGCCGATCTTTATATTTAAATAATCATGCTGGAGAAGTGTCATTCCCTGGTGGAAAGCGTGATGCACAAGATATCAGTAATATTGTAGTTGCGCTGCGTGAAGCTCAAGAGGAAACGGGCTTAAATCCATTTGATGTACAGTTATTGGGCGATTTACCCATGCAAAAAGCTAGAAATGGGATGTTGGTCAAACCGATCGTTGGTCTGATTCCACCTGATGTTGAATTGATTCCACAGCCGACAGAAATTGACCGCATTTTTTTTGCGTCAATGAAACAGTTATTAGAAACACCGGCATCGCCTTATGAAGTTAGGTTTGCGCAGCAATCTTTATATTTTCCAAGTCTCAGAGTAGAAAATGAAATTGTTTGGGGACTCACAGCTCGCATGCTGATTTCACTATTTCGCTATGGATTAAATTATCAAAAAGAATGGCCATTTTTATTAAATTCACCTGCTTTTAAAATTAATCTAGAGCTTTAAATTTAAACTAGCTGAATAATTAATGAAAAATTATCAAATTAGGATGTTTGATTATGTTGTATAAGTTTCAAGGATATAGCCCAAAAGCCACACATCAACCTTGGGATGGTTGGGTTGCTGAAAATGCGACGGTCATTGGTCAGGTTGAACTGGGTCGTGAAGTCAGTGTTTGGTTTGGTGCAGTCATTCGTGGGGACAATAGCCGAATTTGCTTAGGCGACTATACAAACGTGCAGGAAAATGCAGTGCTACATACCGATGCGGGCATTGAAATGCATATTGGTCAATATGTCACCATTGGGCATCAAGCCATGTTACATGGTTGTACCGTGGGGGATAACAGTCTAATTGGCATTAATGCGGTGGTTTTAAATAATGCAGTCATTGGTAAAAACTGCATTATTGGTGCTAATGCGTTAATTCCAGAAGGAAAAGTGATACCAGATAACTCGGTGGTGATGGGTTCACCAGGCAAAGTAGTAAAAACATTAGATGAACAAGCCGAGGTTCGTTTAAAAATGAGTGCCATGCACTATGCCACGCATTTTAAAAATTTTATCCAGCTAGAAGTGGCTGAATTATAAAATATGACATCCTTACTCAATACAAAAGCCTCGATTATTTCGGGGCTTTCGTATATGCGAGGTGATTGTTGAATGGAAAATCTCGCGAACTGGGAAGGAGTGGAGTATCATATTCCACGTTTTTTAAGATTAAATTTAGTTAAGGTTGCGCATGAAAGTACTGGCATTGGAAACTGCCAATGAGCAGTGTTCCGTCTCGATTGTAGATGAAACTCAGGAACTTTATTTTCAACTCGATACACGGGCAAAGGCGCAGACACAAACGATTCTCCCAATGATTGAGCAAGGGCTTGATCAAACTGCGACTGAACTTGGTGATTTAACTGTGATTGCATTTAGTCGTGGGCCTGGTTCATTTAGTGGTGTGCGTATCAATGCAGCAGTAACACAGGCTTTGGCATGGGCCAATGATTTACCTGTAGTTCCTGTTTCAACGTTGCAAGCATTGGCACAAGCAGCCTATCGCGTACATGGTTTAACTGAAGTGTCAGCTGTACTTGATGCACGTATGCAGGAAGTCTACGTGGCGAGCTATCAGTTAGATGCTGCTGGTATTATGCAGGCAGTTGATTCTGAACAGATGTTGAATTATACAGAGGCAGCGCAGCAAATTAAGTTTACTGTTGTGGGCTCTGGTTCAGATTTAATTAAGCAAGAACAAACACAATACAAAGACTTAAGTGCAACGGCACAGGATATTGCTACTATTGCCCGCGAAGCTGCACAACGAGAAGCATGGGTAAGTGCTGATTTAGCACTTCCTGTATATTTACGTGATAATGCTTGGAAAAAAATTTCAGAACAAGGCAAGCCATAACTAGGGTTTTATATGGATCTTTTACTGCTGCTCAAAGCGGCAATCATGGGTATTGTTGAAGGGATAACCGAATTCTTACCTATTTCTAGTACAGGGCATTTGATTCTAGCCTCAGAATTAATGAACTTCTGGACCAAAGAAAAAAGTGATGTTTTTGTGATTGCCATTCAAATGGGTGCAATTGCTGCAGTTATTTATGAATACTGGGCTCGCCTATGGGGCGCAGCGACAGGGATGGTGACGGGTGAAGAAAAAGGCCGTCGTTTAGGCTTTGGCTTAATTTTAGCATCCATTCCTATTGTTCTGATTGGTCTTAGCTTTGGGCAAACGGTAAAAGCACTACTTTTCAATAATATTGCGATTGCGATAGGGTTGATTATTGGTGGTTTGATTATTATTTGGATTGAGAAAAACCCGCCACAAGTCCGCGCAAAAGAAGTAGAAGATTTAACAATTAAGGATGCCATTTGGATTGGTTTAATTCAGGTGCTTTCTTTGATTCCGGGTACATCTCGTTCAGGTGCAACTATTATTGGGGCAATGTTCTTAGGTGTATCACGTAAAGCAGCTACTGAGTTCTCATTCTTCTTGGGTATTCCGGTCATTGTTGGTGCAGGCTTACTGGATTTGTATCAAAGTTATGATGTATTCCAAGGTACGCAAGATTGGATCGTCATCGCTGTTGGTTTGATTGTTTCTTTTGTATCCGCATTATTGTTAATTCGTGCTTTAGTTGCTTATGTCGCAAAGCGTGATTTTATGATTTTTGCGTGGTATCGAATCTTTTCAGGTTTATTGATTTTATTGTTCGCATTTACAGGCTGGAAATTATGGTAAGCGACATCCGCTTATATACTGAACAAGAATTTCACCAGAAAGCACAGCAGTATTCTGCTGTGCTTTCTTCACGTGGTGTGTCTGTAAATATTGAATCGATTGAAAAATTAAATTCGCGATTTTTACGTTTAAATCCGGAATTGGCACTTTGTGTGGATGCAGATGGATTGTGGCTGTGTGCCAATGGCATGAAGATGCAACCCGACTGGAACGCAGAAATGGGACGTTTAAAGCGCGCATCAATAAAGTCTGAAATGATTGCACGTGCGTGTAATTTAGCTGAGAAGCCGAGTTTAATTGATGCGACTGCTGGTCTGGGCCATGACAGTTTATTAATGGCACATCTTGGGGCACAAGTTACTTTAGTTGAACGTCATCCGATCTTATTTACATTGTTGGAAGATTCACATCAGCGTGCACAACAAGATGCATTTTTAAGTGCTGTTGTGGCACGTATTGAGTTGGTCTTTTCTGATTCTGCAGATTATTTAATTGAGCAGGCTCAACAGCAACAAGTTTTTGATGTGGTTTACTTAGACCCAATGTTCCCGCAGCGCGATCAAAATCAGCAGGCAGTAAAGAAGCAAGCGCAAGTCAAAAAGCAAATGCAGCTGTTACATATGTTGTTACCTGAAGACGGTGAAATGGATTTAGGTGATAATTTATTGGCTTTGGCACAAAAAGTTGCACGTCGCGTGGTTGTTAAGCGTCCTCGTTTAGCGGTTTTTTTGGCAAATACTGAACCTCAACATCAATGGCAAGGGGATGCGTGTCGTTTTGATGCTTACTTTCAGCATGAACTTGTAGCTTAAAATGATATTTGCTTCAAAATTGTTCAAAGATTTGTTATATAGTTAAAAAATAGCATTGCTAAAAATAACATCAGGCATAAAATTATTTGTGCAATTAAGCGAGCCTAGGCCCACATCAGAACTCTATGATTGATTTCAAACCCTCCATCAATTTTTGGCATGATTTTAAAAGCAACCAAACTGCGGGGATGTGGTTATTTTTAGGTTCGCGTCGATCTTTACAAATTGTCCGCCCATCCATGTTGCAATTGGTGTTTTGGGGGATATTAGGTGGATGTGCAAACAGCTTATTCAGTTGGCTCAGTACTGGTCGAATTGGTGAATTTAACCCGCAAGGTTTAATTAGTTATGCACTTTGGCCTTTCATTGCTTTAATTGTTGGTATTTTCCTGTCACAGCGGGTGAATAATCCGCGTCTGATGCTAGTGCCTGCACTGCTTTGGTTGGTGCTTGATACACACATCATGTTGTTTCAATGCTTGATTCAATATTTGGGTGATCTTGATTATCTTCCTTATATTTTATATGACTATATTCCAACGCTGTTCATTGTCCTGTTTGTTTGGCAAAGTCTTGCAGTGGTATGGGTATTCTCACGTGAACTGAAATGGCCATGGTGGGAACGTGCGCTGATTATGTTGGCGACGCTATTTACTTTGGTGGTTTGGCAAGTTTCTGTCAAAGACCAACCAATTTGGAAGGTTGAGGAAGTTCCGCCAAGTTTTGCCGAAGATGCCTTTTACGCGCAAAGTAAATTACTGAATAAATCGCTTGATGCTGTTGAATATGGTGAATTTGCGCAATCACATTGGTATTTCTTAGGTGTTGCTGGTGCCAGCTATCAAGATGTCTTTAAGCTTGAAATTGAAAGGATTAAAGAACAATTTGATACGCGTTTCGGTACGTACGGGCGTTCTGTCGAGTTAATTAACCATCCTGCGACACGGACTGAAATTCCAATTGCCTCTAAAACCAGTATGGAGTTGGCGCTGCGTCGTATCGGTCAGCAAATGAATCGTGAAAGTGACGTGTTGTTCTTATACATGACTTCACATGGTTTACCGAATGTGTTTGAGATGGAAAATGCACCTTTAGATCTAGCACAGGTTGATCCAAAATGGTTAAAAGAAACCTTGGATGCTTCAGGTATTCGTTGGCGTGTGATTGTGATTTCATCATGCTATTCGGGTAGTTTTGTGCCAGCACTTCAAAATGAAAATACCTTAATTATCACCGCATCCGCCGCTGACCGTCAGTCATTTGGTTGTTCAAATGAAGCGGATTATACCTATTTTGGTCGTGCTTTCTTTGATCAAGCGATGCGAGAACAAACCAATATGCAAGGTGCATTTAACCAGGCCAAAGAAACAGTTGCAAAATGGGAAGCTGCACAGGGCTTTGAACCTTCTGAACCACAATGGTCAATCGGTAAAAATATGGCACTGATGTTGCCGCAATTAGAACAACGTTTATTTCCGCCAACAACAAAAGCGGCTGAAACACCTTAAGGGTGTCACTCGAAATTAGGAACATGCATCATGGAATTAGTACAGCGCAATCAATGTTTCAATGGTGAACAACGAATTTATCAATTTGATTCGGAAAGCCTAAAATCTTCGACACGTTTTGGTATTTTTTTACCTGCTGAAGCGCTTCAGGGGCAGGTGTGTCCAGCGTTGTTTTACTTGGCCGGTTTAACCTGTACCGAAGAAACCTTTGCAATTAAAGCACATGCACAGCGTCTAGCTGCTCAACTTGGGCTCATCTTAATTAGCCCAGACACATCACCACGTGGTGATTCTGTGGCAAAGGGTGATCATTGGGATATTGGACAAGGTGCTGGGTTCTATATTAATGCTACTGAACAGCCATGGGCTGAGCATTATCAAATGGAACGTTTTATTAGCGATGAGCTCTACGCTTTAGTACAAGCTGAATTTGCTGTTCTAGCAGATGCAATTGGGATATTTGGGCACAGTATGGGTGGGCATGGAGCATTAACTTTAGCTTTGAAACATCCGGATAAATTTAAATCTGTCTCTGCCTTTGCCCCGATTTGTGCACCAAGTCAATGCCCATGGGGTGAAAAAGCATTTGGCCAGTATTTAGGTGTGAACCAAGGCTTTTGGCAAGCCCATGATGCGACGGCATTGGTTGCTGTGAAAGGTGCCTTGTTTAAAGAAATTTTAATTGATCAAGGCCTAGACGATCAATTTTATAGCCAGTTAAATCCAGCCTTGTTCCAACAGGCTTGTGACAGTGTCGGTCAGGCGCTGACATTGCGTGAACACGCGGGCTATGATCATGGTTATTACTTTATTCAAACCTTTATGGATGATCATTTACAATTCCATGCGGTACAACTGCAAGCTTAATTTTCATGCTACTATTTAAAGGCTGATCACGTATCGGCCTTTTTATTGTTTCAAAGTTCATTCACGCTCATTCTGTTTTGGGCGTATATGAACCATAACACTTTAGATTTATAAGAATAAATTATGCAAAATTCTCAGCTCGAAACTGATTTACCGCCAGCTTTACCAATAATCAATGAAAAGCCTCCCACGCTTTTTGGTGAGACTGATCAGGCAGAATTACTCGGTCGGAACTACACCTTTCGTTTTAAAGGCAATGCATCTGAATATTTTGGGATTTGGATTGTTAATATTTTATTGACCATTATTACTATTGGGTTTTATGCACCTTGGGCCAAAGTCCGTCGTTTACGTTACTTTTATGGTAATACGTGGGTTTTCCAGCGTCGTTTTGATTTTACCGGATTGCCGACCAAAATTTTAGTCGGGCGAATCATTGCTTTGGTGGTATATGGTGGTTTCTCTTTAGCAGTCAAATATTCTTGGGAAGCCTTTCTAGCCGGATTTGTGCTGATTTTCTTTGCTGTACCTTGGTTAATCCGTTCGACAATTCGTTTCCGCGCGCGCAACAGTAAATTTAGCAATAGCCGCTTCTTTTTTTCAGGAACCAATAAAAGTGCCTATTGGTGTTTTGCCAAGTGTTTAGCCGTGGTGGTATTTACGCTCGGGCTATTTACTCCAGTCGCTGTGTGGCTATATAAGCGTGAATGTCTGAATCATTTATATTTGGGACAGCTCAAGTTTAGTCTAAATGCGTCTTGGGGAGATTACATGCGTGCCATGTATATGCCACTTTTTGTATTTATGGGCGGCATTGCAGTTTTATCCATCCTGATGGCAATTTTATTTGGCAGCTCAGACGGTTTAAACCCTACATATTATGTATTTTTAATGGCAGCAGCATATTTCCTTGGTTATATGTTCATCTGGCCACTCACCGCAGCTCGCTTATTTATTACAACATGGAATAACACCACGCTGAGCCGCAGCCAATTTCAAACCAATTGTAATCAATGGCGTTATGCATGGATTGTACTGAGTAATTGGTTTGCCAAGGTCATCAGTTTAGGTTTGCTGACACCTTGGGCTGTGGTGCGTTTATATAAATATCAAACTGAATCATTACGACTAATGTTAGTTGATGATCCAGATCAATTACAAAATCAAATGCAGCAAGATCATAATGCGATTGCTGAAGAATTATCAGATATTTTTGACTTGGATATTTCCCTATAACAGAGGTGAAACGCATGAATACAGCTGTGGTAAATGCAACCTATTATGATGGGAAAATTTCTAAGCCTTATGATGCACAGGTGAGTGCAGATGGCGAGCATGCAGTGATTGTGCGTTATGGTGATCAATATGCACAAACTCAGCACTATACCTATAAAGACATGACACTGATTGGAGCGCTTGGTGATATTCAACCGGTGATTGAATTGAAAAATGATGCACGTTTGGATTTTCACCAACCTTTGCCCGAATGGTTTAATTTAGAAGCCAAAAGTCGCTGGAATTCGGTATGGAAGCTCGAACGTTCGCCTGCTCTGATTGTATTTAGTGTGGTTTTTGTGGTGGCTTTTGCCTTTATCCTGATTAAGTGGGGGATTCCAGTTGCTTCTCATGTCGTTGCAAATCAATTACCTGAAACTGCAATGAAAAGTTGGGGCGATCAAGCTGAAAAATATGTCTTAGAAATGACTGAACCGACCAAGCTTTCCAAAGCACGACAACAACAACTTTTGCAAAAGTACCAGCATTTAGTTGCTGAACAACGTCCAGCAAAACTGATTTTTCGTGGTGGAGGTAGTATTGGTGCAAATGCTTTAGCAATTCCAAATAACACCATTATCGTGACAGATGAATTGGTGAAAATGGCTAAGGATGATTTTGAGCTGATTGGTGTATTGGCGCATGAGCAAGGGCATTTGGTACAGCGTCATAGTTTGCAGCAAAGCCTTTCAGGACTTGGGATTAGTATAATCTTGTTGATGATTACTGGTGATGGTTCAGATATTTTGACCAGCTTGCCCGTTGCTGCGGTCGGGGCAAGTTATTCACGTGACTTTGAGTCTGAAGCAGATTTATATGCGCTGAAAACCATGAGCCAGCAAAATATTCCGACAGCACACTTTGCAAACTTCTTACAGCGTATGGAAGATGAAGAACGTAAAGAAGATGCAAAACATGATCGAGCTGAATCGGAACAGAGCAAAGCAGAAACTAAAGATAAAAAATCGTGGACAGATTTTTTTGAATCACATCCTGCAACGAAAGCCCGTATTGATGCAGTGAGAAATTATCAAGCGCATCAGCATCAGTAAGAACCTTGCTAATTTAAGGATTTAAACGCATCATTCAAATAGAGACAGCCTTATTCGCTGTCTCTTTTCCATTTTGCTTCAAGTGGTTCTTGTCCCATTCGAATTAAATGATCTAATACGACACTCTCTAATTTTTCTAAATCGGCAGATGCATCTTGGCTAAGGATAGAAACATCTAGAAATTCAGGTTGCGGACTAAGCGTTACAAGGGCTGCGTGAAGCTGTATCTGAAATACAGGTGTTGAATCAGATAATGTTTCCGTCACTTCAAATTTGTGTTTCCAATGATTGACTAAGCGTTTGGCAATACGTGTCGATTGTGGGGTACTAATTTGTGTAGTCGTTTTCATCATTCATGTCTTTATTGTGGTGAGTAATAACTTAGCAAAGTCACGGGGGCTGATGTAAGCAAAAAAATGCAACGCTGTGTATCGCCTAAATTTGTATAGTCAGCGCTAGCCTAGCAGCAAGCGCCTTTATCGACTCTTTGTTATAATGGCATAATTATTACCTTTTCAAAGCCAGGTTCTTTCCATGTCCAAGCCATTCTTAATTGCTCCTTCAATTTTGTCAGCAGACTTTGCGCGCTTAGGTGAAGAGGTTGAAAATGTTCTTGAAGCAGGTGCAGACGTTGTTCACTTTGATGTGATGGATAACCACTATGTACCAAACTTAACTTTTGGTGCTGGTGTATGTAAGGCATTGAAAAAATACGGCATTAAAGCACCAATTGATGTGCATTTAATGGTTTCACCAGTCGATCGTATGATTGGTGATTTCCTCGAAGCGGGTGCGGATATCATTACTTTTCATCCAGAAGCTACAGATCACATTGACCGTTCACTGCAGTTAATTAAATCGGGTGGGGCTAAAGCTGGTTTGGTCTTTAACCCAGCAACACCATTACATTATTTAGATTATGTATTGGATAAAGTTGATCAAGTCTTATTGATGAGCGTTAACCCAGGCTTTGGCGGTCAAAAATTTATTCCAATGACTTTAGAAAAACTTCGTCAAGCGCGCAAAATTATTGATGCTTCTGGTCGTGATATTCGCTTAGAAGTTGATGGTGGCGTGACACCTGCAAATATTCGTGAGATTGCTGAGGCGGGTGCGGATATGTTTGTTGCTGGTTCAGCGATTTTCGGCAAACCTGATTATAAAGCTGTAATTGACGAAATGCGTTCTGAATTGGCAAAAGCTGGTGCTCAGTCTGTCTAAGAACTGAGGTCTAAGTCATTGTGCGATTGTGGATAACTTTGTGAGTAACTATATGGATATCTATGTCGATAACTATATGGATAAGTTGCATAAATTGTAAACGATTGCACATCAATAGTTTAATATTTAGACGTAAGAAGTATAAAAAGGACTCAATTGAGTCCTTTTTATTTGTCTGTATGTGGCATAAATTCAGTACTTTTATTAACCTATGGTTAATAAAAGTACTGTTTAAAATATAACTTTATTGTTTTAATTAAACGATTAGTACCGTGTTAACAGTTGAAGTATATAAATTTAAAATTATTGTGAATAACTGCACAATTGATCCGTGATAGATGAGTGATTCCTTTTCAACACGATTGGCAAAATCGCTCAATAAGTAAGTTAATTCAAAAGTTGCTTTGAAAAATTCAGATCGAATTCCTGTTTTATTGTGGATGTAATATGACATAAGTCGCACGCCAAATTCTTATTCCTTTTTTTGAGCTTTACAGGAAAGTTGTGCAAAATGATGGGGAATATGTGATGATTAGGATCTAGTCGGAATGATGAGTCAGAGATATTTCATCGATTCCACAGTTAATTGTCAGCGATGTGTATTAACTGATGATGAAAGGAGTAAGGGTTGTTTTTAATTTTGCGTAAGCACCTCAGCTTTGCTTTACTGATGGCATTTGTCATTGGTTGGAGCGGTGTGGTTGCTGCACAGCAAAATATCATCCATCAGCAAATGATGAATGAAATGATAAACGCACAATATACTTCTCAGAATACCAAGACAGATATAGTATCGGCCAAACAGCAGGGTGATTCAGCGCATATTCTGTCTGATTGTCATCAGCCGCTTGTAAAACACAATGTTATACCTTCGCATCATCAAACAGCCGAACTTGAACATACAACAACTCAAGCAGCTCATTACGATGAAATGAATCTGCAAAGCCAATCTAATATGGAACAGATGGACTGTCAGGACTGTGCTTTGTGGCATTGTCAGTTCAGCACGTCATTGATGGATGCTGCTTTAGTTAACGTTCAAGCGGTCTCGATGACGGAATATCATGATGTACCTAAATTCATATATACAGCGCAACATCTAAAAGGGCATTGGCAAGAAATTTTGCGGCCTCCTCAAATTTAACCTGAGTTTTACGACGTTTATTTCGTTATTCAACACAAGGTTAAAACATGTCTATTCAATTTAAATCAAGCCTCATTCTTGGGGTGTGTCTGCTTTCGCCATCATGGGTATTTGCAGCAGTCAAAGAATATCATCTAAATATTGATGAGAAGACCATTAATCTGACCGGTAAAGCGGTCAAGAAAATCAGTGTGAATGGTCAATTTCCTGCACCGCTTTTAGAGTTTGAAGAAGGTGACGATGCGGTGATTCATGTACATAATCAGCTAAAAAAACAAAATACTTCGGTGCATTGGCATGGACTATTATTGCCCGGTCTGATGGATGGTGTGCCTGGCTTTAATGGTTTTAATGAAATACAACCAGACGGTAGTTTCACTTACAAATTTAAAGTTCGCCAAAGCGGCACTTATTGGTATCACGCACACTCTAAAGGTCAAGAACAAGACGGTTTGTATGGCGCATTGGTGATTTACCCTAAAGGAAAACAACCAATTACTGCCCACGAAAGTACACAACGGGACTATGTGGTTATGCTGTCGGATTTTCATGAATCGTCTAGCGCACAGATCATGGCAAATCTGAAAAAATCTGCTGAGTATTATCAAAATCAACGGGAAACCGCCAAAGACGTATTGCAGCAAATTAAACACGAAGGTTTGAAAAGTACCTGGAAAGACCGTTCGATGTGGAATCAAATGCGCATGCTGAAAACGGATTTGTCCGATGTGACGGGTTATACCTTTTTGGTCAATGGTAAAACGCCAGAACAAAACTGGACAGGTCTGTTTAAGCCAAATGAAAAAGTGCGTTTACGCTTTGTAAATGCTGCTGCAATGTCATTCTTTGATGTACGTATTCCAAACTTAAAAATGACTGTGGTCAGTGCTGATGGTCAACCGGTTAAGCCTGTGCCAGTGGATGAGTTCCGCATTGGTGCTGCGGAAACTTACGATGTGATCGTACAGCCTAAAGCAGCGCATTATCAGATTGAAGCAGAGTCAATTGACCGAAGCGGTTTTGCCATCGGCACTTTGCATGATGAAACTCAGCCGCAGCATGCGGGAATTCATATGCCGGAAGCACGTCCTCGTGCGCTACTGACAATGGAAGATATGGGACATGGCAGTATGTCTAGTACAGATCATTCTAAAATGAATCATGATGCGATGCCAAATACGGATCACTCTAAAATGAATCATCAAGCAGTTGCACTAGATCATGCTGTACATCACTCAGTCGCTAAAAATAATAAGCCAAAGCCGGAACCATCCGTTATGGGGTGGGCCAATGCGTCAACACCTGTCGGTGATAAAGCACTGCAATACAGCGATTTAAAATCTTTGCAAGCGCAGCCTGACACCCGTGAACCGACACAAGATTTAGTGATTCACCTAGGCGGAACCATGGAGCGTTATTTATGGACGATGAATGGTAAAAAATTCAGTGAGGCTGAACCGCTAAAAGTCAAATACGGCGAACGTATTCGATTGAAGTTCGTCAATGACAGCATGATGGCGCACCCGATGCATTTGCATGGCATGTTTATGCAGCTAGAAAATGGTCAAGCCTCTTCTGAAATGCCGAACAAACATACGGTGATTGTGCCGCCAGGAAAAACTGTCACAGCATTGTTAACTGCAAATGAATTGGGCGAATGGGCGATTCATTGCCATCTGCTGTATCACATGTCTGCAGGCATGATGCATAAATTGATTGTGGCAAATGTGGCTAATTCTTCAGCACAACCAATCCAGCCAGCAGCGAACACAGCGGAGGCTTCACATGCGCATCATTAAATCCTTCACGTTGTCAGCTGTAACACTTGCTTTGGGCAGCATGACCTCAACATTGTGGGCGATGGGCGAACATACCGATGCACACATGTCATCACATCAGATGAGAGACATGTCTGATATGCAAAATTTGGCCAAAGACGTTGTCACAGATTCCGCTCAAATCAATCATGCTGAACATGCTGAACATGCTGTCGAGCTGCCGATTGCATCAACTGAAATATATGCGCATACGGCAGACCATCGTATAGAACACGGCGGTCAAATATATCAATCCACAGAAATTGATAGTCGCTGGCTTAGCAATTCTGATGGGGAAGGGTTTTTAAAATCCGAGTTAGAAAGCCGCATTGGCACGGATGAAAACAAACTGTTTTTAAAGCTACATGCCGATAAAGCAGAATCAGCCAAAGCAGATTATGCTGCGCAGGCGATGTATAGCCGCATGATTTCTGATTTTTGGGATGTGCAGGCGGGCGTACGCTATCGTTATGATCAAAAGCATAGCAGCGATAAATCACGTTATGACGCAGCTTTAGGTTTGCACGGTTTAGCGCCGTATTTTTTTGAAACCGATGCATATCTTTTTGTCGGGCAGGATAATCAAGTCAGTTTTTCTTTGGAAACTGAACGCGATATTTTGCTGACACAAAAGCTAATTACGCAGCCTTATTTAAATATGAATGTGGTATTTAGCGATGACTCACGTTATGCCCAAAAGACAGGCTTAAATGATGTTTGGCTCGGTGTAGAAACACGCTACGAAATTAGCAAGAAAATAATGCCTTTTGTCGACATTGCTTATCACTATGAAAAAGGCGATAAGCAAACGGCATGGCAAACCAAGACCGATAGTGAAGCCGATTGGTGGTATGGTGCAGGCGTTCGAATGAAGTTCTAAATCACGGCTACCCGACTTAAACGATTTTAATTAAATCGAAGCACCATGAATGAATGTTCATGGTGCTTTTTTGGGTTTAAATGGGCGAAAAATACGGTTAAACGCATGAACTGCTTTTATTTGGAGCGAAAGCAGGGCGCGCATAGTAATCAAAACGTATTCAAAGCACTAAAAATGGTCAAAAATTGTAAGCGTTGCCCTAAAATTCAGCAAATTTGCTATACTGGCTAACATCACAGGAGGAACGACCTCCCTTTAACCTTCTATCGAAGGGGCAAGAAAAATCGTCAGGACGACCTGACTCTACTATGGAGGAAGGCATCGTGGCCTGGATTGTTCTTGTTTTCGCGGGTATTTTCGAAATTATTTGGGCTTATTCAATGAAGCTGTCTGAAGGCTTCACAAAACTCGGCCCGAGTTTAATCACATTATTTTTTATGATCCTAAGTTTTGGTTTATTGGCCTATGCTATGAAAACCTTGCCCTTGGGAACTGCCTATACTATTTGGACGGGTATCGGTGCGATAGGTTCATTTTTGGTGGGGATTTTTATCCTCGGTGAACCCGCGACAGCGATGCGGATGTTGGCAGCAGTCTTGATTATTTCAGGATTGATCTTAATGAAATTATCTTCAAGTTAATATTTAAATCGCACAAAAGTGTTTCGCGCTTTTGTGCTTTTTTTATGGGTATAGAAAATGGCGTGGATGTTATTGATTGTGGCTGGATTGCTTGAGGTTGTTTGGGCCTATTGCATGAAAGTGTCTGACGGTTTTAGCAAATTAACACCGAGTATTCTCACCATAGTGTTTATGATAGCGAGTTTTGCATTATTGTCTTATGCCATGAAAAGTTTGCCATTAGGCACGGCTTATACGGTTTGGACAGGCATAGGTGCTGTCGGTTCATTTATTTTGGGTATTGTGGTGCTTGGTGAGCCAGCAAATGCAATGCGGATGTTGGCTGCGGTACTGATTATTTCAGGATTAGTCTTGATGAAATTATCATCGTCCTGAATAATCTAAACTGAACTTTTCAATAAAGCTGGTGGCCGTGATGCAATTGTCATATCAATATTTAGACTCTCCTGTAGGACAGCTGCAATTGGTTGCAAACGAAACCGCTTTGGTTGCAGTGCTATGGGAAAATGAAAAGCCTGATCGTGTGTGCTTGGCGAGTTTAGTTGAAGATCACAAACATCCGATTTTGCTTAAAACAGCCAAGCAATTGAATGAATATTTTGCGGGAAAACGTCAAATATTTGACTTGCCGCTCGATTTTTCTGGCACAGAATTTCAGCAAAAAGTGTGGCAAGCGCTATTAACCATTCCTTTTGGTGAAACCCGCAGTTACAAACAAATTGCTGAACAGATTGGTAATGTAAAGGCAGTTCGTGCGGTAGGTGCGGCCAATGGAAAAAATCCAATTTCAATTATTGCACCATGTCATCGCGTCGTTGGTGCGAATGGTAAGTTGGTAGGTTTTGCAGGTGGTTTAGAAAATAAAGATATTTTATTGAAAATTGAGAAATTACAATAAAATAGCATGTATATTTGCGAATAATAAATTACAAAAAGATTTGATAAATGAACATCAGCCAAATATTTGCACCGCTAATTTCAATGCTGTGGTGGTTGATTCCTGTCTTATTAATTCTAGGTGCAATAAAAGTATTTAAACCTTTTTTAAAAGGAAAAATAGGTGAATTTGCTGTAGCAGCGCATGTCAAACTTTATCTAAAAGGTGATTACATACTTCTGAATGATTTGACATTGCCTGATATCGAAAGTGGGACTACGCAAATTGATCATATTCTTTTGAGTCCTTATGGCATTTTTGTTATAGAAACCAAAAATTATAAAGGGTGGATTTTTGGTACTGAGCGTCAAAAGCAATGGACTCAAAAAATTTATAAGCAAAGCTTTAAGTTTCAAAACCCGATCCATCAAAATTATAAACATATGAAAGTGCTTGAAAAGATTTTAGCTGATATTTTGGATAAGGAGTTTATACATACAGTCATTGTATTTATGCCCGAAGCTGTATTTAAGACAGACATGCCCTCAAATGTTTTCCGTGGAGCAGATTGGACAGATTATGTAAAAACTTACAAACAATCCGTAATTTCACCTATGAAATTAAAGCGTGTCCAACTCAGATTAGAAAAAGAAATTTTGGAAAAGTCTTGGAAAACTAATCGTCAACATGTAGAGAACTTAAAGCAGCGGCATGATTCTTAATCATGGTGTATTCTTAAATTTTAAGTGATCATTTTTATTACAATAATTCGTCGGACATTAAAATGCAAAATTCCCTTCAACAGCTCTATGAAACGACCTTAGATCATCCGGAACAATACCAAGATTTCTATCAGCAATTGTTGAATACTCAAGTGTTCTGCTTAGGTGAAAGAGATGAAAATCAGCAGTTACATTTTCAACTCATGCAAACTGATGATGGGGAACAAGCTATTCCATTCTTTTTAAATTTAGCTATGTTGCAGCAAGATGTTGGACTTGACGCTGAATTTGTCATGATCAATGCGGAAAAGTTATTTACGATTACCAAAGGCGCAACTTTAGTTATGAATCCACTCTCAGAACATCCAAAAGAGTTTTTAGCTGAAGAAGTTGAGGCAATTTTAGAGTTCGCAAAACAAAAAAACCTTTGATTGTTTAAGTACAAACAAAGGTTTAAACATGGTTACATACCCGCTTTAAGCTTTTCGACAATTTCATCCAAAGGCTTAACGCGTTTTACTTCATCCCAAAGGATTTTGGCTTCAGGGTAGTGCTTTGACATCATTCCTAGCCACTGCTTATAGCGACCGACCATATTCATTTCTTTTTTGTATGAACCATTTAAGAAGCGAATTTGTAAGCCTAATAATTCATGCCATGTAATTAAGGGTTGGTCAGTATTTTGGCGAATACACTGGGTAATGTCAGGGGTAGTGACAGCAGCACGGCCAATCATCAGGTCTTCACAGCCTGATTCTAATTGACATTGCTTGGCATCTGCATTGTTCCAAATTTCGCCATTGGCAATCACATTGATTTTTAAGGCTTCACGAATGGGTTGTAACTGATCCCAAAAAGCTGGTGGGGTATAACCATCTGCCTTTGTTCTTGCATGAACGGTTACCCATGCTGCGCCTGCATCTTCAATGGCATGTGCATTTTCTAAAGTAAAGTTACGGTCCATGTAGCCTAGACGCATTTTTGCTGAAACTGGAATATGACTTGGGACAGCATCGCGCACAGCTTTAACCAGTTCATAAACAACTTCTGGTTCATCTAGTAGCACGGAACCACCGCGGTGTCGATTCACTGTTTTAGCAGGGCAACCGAAGTTCATATCAATAGCCGGAGCACCGAGTTCAACTGCACGAACAGCATTAGCTGCAAGCATGGTTGGATTATTACCTAAGAATTGTACATGTACAGGCGTACCAGCAGCAGTTTTGCCATCATGTAACAGTTCAGGACAGTAACTATGATAAATGTGATCCGGCAGCACAGAGTCCGTGACACGTATGAACTCAGTTACACACCAGTCAAAACTCCCCACATGCGTTAAAACATCGCGCATAATTGGGTCGGTTAAGCCTTCCATGGGTGCAAGTACAAGTTTCACAGTGACACTGCCAGAAAATGAAAAACGGTGTTATACGTGTTTTTAAGCATGCTGTCTAGGTTGTAATAGGTTAGTAGATAAAATTGTTAAAAAGTATAAATTTTTCTGAAAATGAACAAATCTCTACTGCGAAAGTAGAATTTAACTGACATGAAATTTAAATAATAATGTGATGAAATACATGAGGATAGTAAGAATTAGAATATGATTTACTTCGTTGTTTTTAAATGGAATCAACGACATATATGACACTTGAATAATCTAAGAATTCATGTATGATAGCTGCAACTAGAAAAAAAGTATTGTTTCGTAAATTTTCTTTAAGTATCGCAGTGTTAGTCATAATCCTTCGTTTTTTCAGAGATGAAGTTCAATTCTTTATTATTTTCAAAGTTATAGTCAGTCATCATCCAATGGCTAAATCAACAAATTAATAGGTATTATTATGTCTAATACAGTTACTGGTACAGTTAAATGGTTCAACGAAACTAAAGGTTTCGGTTTTATTGCACAAGACAACGGTCCTGACGTTTTCGCTCACTTCAGCGAAATCACTGGTTCTGGCTTCAAAACTTTGCAAGAAGGCCAAAAGGTTTCTTTCAGCATCGCTCAAGGTCAAAAAGGCCCGAATGCTGTAAACATCGTTGCTCTATAATTTAGACGTAATGAAAAAAAAGCGCGATTCGCGCTTTTTTTTATGCCTAAAATTTATTGAGTTGTATAACTTTAACTACAACTAGACAAATTTGAGGCAGTAAAAAAGGGAGTAAATAACTCCCTTAAAATATATCGTTTGAATAACAATAAATGCTAGTTAGCGGCCCAATACCATTTCCAAGATAAACTTTGAACCAATAAAGCCAACAGCCAACAAGCAAAAACCAATAATAGTAAAGCGAATCGCTTTTTGACCACGCCAACCAAAGCGATAGTGTCCAATCAATAAGGCACCGTACACAAACCACGAAATAATACTGAACGCAGTTTTATGGGCTAAATGTTGTGCAAAGAAGTTATCAATGGTGAAGAAACCGAAGCCTAAAGCAAAGGTCAATAGCGCAAAGCCGGCAATCAATAAGTCAAACAGTAAAGATTCCATAGCTTGGAACGAGGGTAGCAAGCTGACCCAAACACGCTTTTTTTGTTTGTTTTTCAGTTCACGATCCTGAAAACGTAATATTACAGCTTGAATGGTTGCCATGAGCAATACGGCATATGCAGAAAGCGACAAAATAATGTGAACATCTAAGCCGAGAGAGTGCTGTTCAATAAACTGATTTTGTTTACTAAAGGCAAAACCCAATATTAAACCCATTGCTGCTACAGGAATACCGAGCAAATTCATTGCAAGAACAGGGCGATAGGTACTAAAAATTAAACTGAGAAAAAGCATTAAACCTGATGTAAAAGACATCAAGTTAAACACATCATAATTAACACCTGATGGTGTCATCATGTCGTTATATAAAACGCCTGCATGTAGCAACATGCCTAAGCCAAGCACTACACCAATTAACCAATGGTTCGGTACACGTTTAGACATCAAATGGCTGAATAAATACCAAAAAGAAGTGGTATAAGCGATTAATGCTAAGATCGTATAAACCAAGGGGAGACTGATCATGTCAAACCTTTTTCAGGATGATGAATATTCATTTATATAAATTCTGCAAGAACTAAAGTATCCTATAGCATTCTATGCATAAATTTTCTATTTTAAGAAACAATTTTTTGCTCATGGCTATTTTAAGCGGAATTTGCAATGTTTGATACCTTAACAGAACGACTCACGCAGAGTTTAAGAAATGTTACTGGCTCAGGGCAGCTAACCGAAGACAATATTAAAGATACGTTACGTGAAGTACGTATGGCACTTCTTGAAGCCGATGTGGCGTTACCTGTAACTCGTGAATTTATCGCGAAAGTTAAGGAAGAGGCATTGGGTCAAGAAGTGATGACTCAGTTATCACCGGGACAGGCTTTCGTCAAAATCGTTCATGATGAATTGACCAAAATGATGGGGGAGGCGAATGAAAGCCTTGACCTAGCAGCAAAACCTCCTGTGGTTGTGCTTCTTGCAGGTTTGCAAGGCGCGGGTAAAACAACGACTGCAGCAAAATTGGCACGCTTCTTACAAGAACGTCAAAAGAAAAAAGTCGCAATGGTTTCTGCCGATGTTTACCGTCCTGCAGCAATCAAGCAGCTTCAAACCGTAGCTGGTGAAGTTGGTGCGATTTTCTTTGAATCTAGTCCTGATGAAAAACCCATTACCATTGCGAATCGTGCAATCGAGCAAGCAAAAATCCAATTTGCTGATGTACTGATTGTCGATACTGCAGGTCGTCTACACGTAGACGACGAAATGATGGATGAAATTAAAGAGCTGCATGCGGCAATCAAACCAACTGAAACCTTGTTCGTGGTTGATGCCATGACTGGTCAGGATGCTGCAAATACGGCAAAAGCCTTTAACGATGCGTTGCCATTAACGGGTGTGATCCTAACCAAAACTGATGGTGATGCACGTGGTGGTGCGGCACTTTCAGTACGTGCAATTACTGGTAAGCCTATTAAATTCTTGGGTATGGGTGAAAAACTCGATGCCCTTGAACCATTCCACCCTGAACGTGTTGCACAACGTATTTTGGGTATGGGTGACGTGCTTTCTTTGGTCGAAGAACTTGAACGTAAAGTCGACAAAGAAAAAGCCGAAAAAATGGCGAAAAAATTGCAAAAAGGCGGTAGCTTCAACTTTGAAGATATGCTGATGCAATTTGAACAAATGAATAAAATGGGCGGCATGATGGGCTTCTTAGATAAGTTGCCTGGTATGAGTAATGCTGGCCTTCAGGATGCGATTGCGCAAGCGAATCCTGAGAAGCAAGTGAAAAAAATGGAAGCGATTATTCAATCGATGACCATTAAAGAACGTCGCAATCCAGACTTAATGAACCCTAGCCGTAAAAAACGTATTGCTGCAGGCTGTGGTATGGATGTTTCTGAAGTTAACAAACTGATTAAACAACATGCACAAATGGCGAAGATGATGAAGAAGTTTGCTAATCCGTCAGGTATGGCAAAAATGATGAAATCATTAAGCGGTATGCAAAAACAGTTCGGCGGCGGCGGTGGCATGGGCCCGTTGTTTGGCGGTAAAGATAAATAAGTTTATCTAACTGGTTCTAGACATAAAAAAAGCGCCTTGGGCGCTTTTTTTATGTCAGCGATTTACTGCTGTAAGCTTGCTAGTTCCCAAATTAAATAATTACAAATATTCGCCAAAAAGTTATTGAGTTCGTAGGGAGATACGCATACAAAATGAGCTAATTAGAAACTGACTTTATGTCGTTGAAAAAGGCTAAAATAAGAACTTACACATGAACACACATCTGCAGCCAGAGCACAAAAAGGTTTATATCATTCATGGCCATGATGCCTCACCGAATGATCATTGGTATCCGTGGCTAAGTCGTAAATTACAAAATGCAGGCCATTTATCCAAACGTATTGTTTTGGCCAATGCTGATCAACCAAATTTTGATGATTGGCAGAAATTTCTAGCCTTACAAATGCCTATTTTGGATGAAAACACGATTGTTATTGCACACAGCTTGGGCTGTTTAACGGTGCTGCATTATTTGAATCAATATTTTCAGCAACATAATGCCAAAATTAAGGCAGGTATTTTTGTATCAGGTTTTAAAGCAACCTTAGCAGTGAAGCCTGAACTAAATGAATTTATAAAAAAAGCGCGGATGGACAGTGGGGTTTTGCAGATACATATGCCGATTGCGATCAGCTTTATATCTTCTAACGATCCGATTGTGCCACCACCTGCATCTATACAATTAAGTAGCTTTATCAATGCACAACTTTATGAAGTCAAGGATGCAGGACACTTCATGGCAAAAGATGGATTTTCAGAAATTCCTGAACTTTGGGATATTTTGCACCCATTACTTTCTGCTTAAGTATAAAAAAGGCGCAGTATGCGCCTTTTTACTTTATGCAGATTATTCTAATGCATTCGAAATATTTTCGCGGATCTCATCAATTTGGTCATCTGCTGCTGTACCATCTTCTTTCCACGCTTTATACGCACCCACATATTCATCATCTAAATCGACCACATATTCAGTGGCTTTTTGACCAGATGGATACCATAGGGTATATGCCAAGTTTCCTTGAGCATCTGCCGTGTAAGCAGCACCGCGTTTACCATTAGGATAAAACTCCTCACCTTTTACATAATTGCCATCTTCAATAGTAAAGGTCGATTCCACCTTGCCGTTTTTACGGTATAAGGTCACAGGGCCTTCCACATCTTCGCCGTTGAAACTAAACAGTTTTAACGGATCTTTGACCCAGCTTGCTGAGGATTGTGGGGTTTTGGTCTCTTGATAAAAATCTTGTACTAAGAAATCACCAGCGGCATTACGCCCGAGTAATACACGGTAAAAACCATCTTCTACTGGTTTCATGTAATAACTTGAGTCGATATATGAAACGCAACCACAATATTCAGGATTATCTTCTTTACCGAAGTAACCTAAAATTGCTTGATTTGTAGTGAGTTGAGATTTGATGTCGGCAGGAAGTTTGGTGCTGGCTAGGTTTTGTGTTGTTGAACAACCGCTAAATAATAATGCTGAAGCGAGTACGCCTAAGCCCAATAAGTTTTTTAATTTCATGTAGATGCTCTTAGTCTTATATTATGTTGGTCAAGACGTTTTAAAATTATAAAGTGTGTGATAAATCAATGATTATCGTGGCTTATTGTAAAGGCTTGAATAAAAAAAGGGCGTCAATTGAGATACAGTTTGTAAATGAAGGCTTTTGATGTATTGCGATAAACAAATGTAAAAAGCAGCCTAATGCGGCTGCTTTTTCACACATTCATTGTTCAAAATTAAACAAGAATATTAGGTAATATTAATGTGCGTTGACGTAACTTTGTAAGCCACGTAACAGCAGGTCAGCTTCAATATCTGGTTGATATTTTTCTAAATAGCGGGCAAAGAGCGCAGCATCACCGCCTGTTAAAATCAATTTACTAGGGTACTTTTCAAGAACTTTTTCAATCGTACTGACTAAGCCTAATAAAATGCCGTGATGTACCGCATCTATGGTGTTTTTACCCGGTGAAAGTTCATCAAAAGTCGCATCAGGAATTTTAATTCCCTTGGTATTTTGAATGAGGGAGTCGCGCTGCAAATACAGATTTGGCAAGATATAACCGCCTAAATGCTGTAAACCGTCTGTCAGGTCGATTGTGAGCGCAGTACCACAACTAATCACGCAATATTTTAGTGTTGGGTCTTTCACCACAGCGAGCATTTGTAGCCAACGATCAATACCAAATTTACTGGTATCCTCATAGGCACAGCGCAAGCCTCCATATTCGGCATGCACTTTGGCAATCGTGACGGGAACAGCTAAAAATTTCAAAATCTTTTGGATACGATCGTTATTTTTTTTGTCGAGTACAGAGGAGATGCCGACTTGATCTATATTTTGACTTTTAAAATGTTGAATTAAACCCAGCAAAAGTTCCGCAGGGGATTGCAGGTGCAGTTCGGCAGCATGCTCAATAATTTGATCATGCTGTGTAATCCAATATTTAAGACGTGTATTGCCGACATCGAGCCATAATTTTTTCATAAGCTTACCTTTACGCCTGTGAATTTAATGGCAATCCGAAAGACGTAAACGTCCTTGGAAGTGATTTTCTAAGCCTTGGGTTGTTTGTATATTGATCGAGCCATCATTTTCGATGCCCAAAAACAATCCTTGGCTGATGCCTTGTAAATGTTCCAGCGCAACGGCTTGCTGCATAAATGCAGCATGGTGATTGAAACGTGCGGCAAGGTTGTAGCAATTGTGATTAAACCATTCGCCTGCTTGTTGAATCGCCTCATAGAGTTCAGCAATGAGCTTTAAGCGATTCGGGGAAGCCATGCCCAGTTCTGATAAAGAGCTTGCGCGTTGTTCGATGCCTGCTTTTGGAACGGGATATAAATTCATCCCAACACCGACAATAACTTGGGTATTTGATAAGGGTTCAACCAAAATACCGCCCCATTTACCTAATGGGCTATACAAGTCATTTGGCCATTTCACTTGCAGGTTCAAATTTTGCAAGCTTGGCATTTGCAGGATATTTAAGGCGATTTCAAGTGCGAGGCGGCCATCTATCGCTGTCTGTAAATTCAGCAATGTGCTTAAATAGATATTACCAACGGGTGAGACCCATTGATGTTCACGTTGACCACGACCATGCGTTTGTTGCTCACTACACACCAATACATGCTGAATGCCTTTTTTGGCAATTTCGCGCACGTCGTCATTGGTTGATGTAGTAATCGGTTTAAGCAGTAGCACCTCAGGTGGCAGGGGTGTTGTGCGAAGTAAGTCTTGTAAATGTCTAGTCTCTAAATCCATTTGAATCTGAGAGTTGTGGAATAATTGTGATGGAGTTAATCATATATTTGCTCATCGGCGCAATCGCTGGTTTTGCAGCAGGGCTGTTTGGCGTTGGTGGTGGCCTGATTATTGTGCCCATTTTGTACATCGTTTTTACTCAGCTTCAATATGATCCGAGTGTGATTATGCACATGGCGGTGGGTACCTCCTTAGCGACGATTATCGTCACGTCATTTAGTTCCGTCTCAGCGCATCATAAAAAAGGTGCGGTGATGTGGAAGGTATTTCGGAATCTCGCACCAGGCTTGGTCATTGGCTCATTTTTAGGTGCTGGTATTGCGGATGTGATGTCCGGACAGGGCTTACAATTATTAATTGGTGTGTTTGCACTTTGGGTTGCTGTAAAAATGTTTTTGGGTGCAGCGACACCTGTCGATCCGTCTAAACAATTACCATCAACCACAATGCAAATGGTAGCAGGTGGGGGAATTGGTGTTGCATCGGCAATCTTTGGTATTGGTGGGGGCAGTTTAACTGTGCCTTACTTAAATAAAAATGGTGTGGTGATGCAAAAAGCGGTTGCGACCTCAGCTGCGTGTGGTTTACCTATCGCGATTGCTGGCGCGCTCGGGTTTATGTGGTTTGGTCATCAGTCCGAGGTTGAAGTTCCAAATACTATGGGTTATGTACATATTTATGCTTTTATTGGTATTAGCGTGATGAGTTTTATGACTGCAAAACTCGGTGCGAAAGTCGCACATATGCTTTCGCCATTCATGTTAAAACGTTGTTTTGCGTGTTTATTAACGACGGTGGGATGTTATTTTGTTTACCAAGGGTTTCAGCAATTTTTAGTATAAGGACGGTTTAAATTGCCAAGGATTGGCTTTTAAGACACAAGATTGTCCGACAATGTCATATTCATCTGACCTGTAAATCGTTTTTAATGCAGCATGATTGAGTTAAATCTCAGCATTGCATCTTATAAAAACAAGACAGGAATAGTATGCAACAACAAGAAGCGGACAGTTTATCAGAACAAATTGCCAAACATATCGGCGAACAGATTATTCGCGGAGAGTTGGTGGAAGGTGAGCGTATTCAAGAATTGCGCATTGCCGCAGAATTGGATGTGAGTCGAGGCTCTGTTCGTGAAGCCCTTTTGATTCTAGAAAGAACCCAGTTGATTGAAATATATCCACGTCGTGGTGCGTTGGTTTCGGAAATGTCGGCCTTACAAGTGCGATCTTTATTCGATATTGCTTCTTTATTGTTGGGGCAAATTGTTCACCGTATGGCTGAAACTTGGCGTAGCCATGAAGCAGAGCGCATTCAGCTATTACTTGAGCAATTAGAAGTTGAAACCCGCCAAGGCAATACTGAAAAGTTTTATGATTTGATCTTTCAGGGTATGGCTCGTCAGCACGAAATGGTTGGCAATGCCTACCTCATGCGTTATTACCAAGAGTTATTGCCTTCACTCCGAAGAAGTTATTTTTTAACGCTGAATATTTCAAGGCGAGAACTGCAAGAATCTTATGATTTATTTAAATTGGTAACTGATGCGGTTTTAATCAGAAAAACACATCAGGCTACTTTATTTATGGAAGATTTTTGTCGACACTTACGCAACCTTGTGTTGGAATCACTAACACGGATGAAACAAATCGAATTAGCGTGGGCGAGACGTTCACGCCGTTGATCAGGACACTATGCGTTTAAGCAGCTTAAAACTTTCCGGCTTCAAATCTTTTGCCGACAGCACAACATTAAAATTTGAAGGCAACCGTAGTGCGGTTGTTGGCCCGAATGGCTGTGGTAAATCTAATGTGATTGATGCCATTCGTTGGGTCATGGGTGAATCAAGCGCCCGCCAATTGCGTGGTGGTACCATGCAGGACGTTATTTTTACGGGCACAGCAAAGCGTAAGCCTGTCGGTGTGGCAAGTGTTGAACTGCGCTTTGATAATACCTATGGCAAGCTCGGTGGGGCGTATAATGCCTATAATGAACTGGCAGTGCGTCGTCAGGTTAACCGTGATGGTAAGTCTGAATATTTCTTAAATGGCACCAAATGCCGCCGTCGTGATATTACCGATATTTTTCTGGGGACAGGTTTAGGTCCGCGTTCATATGCAATTATTGAACAGGGCATGATTAACCGTTTGGTCGATGCCAAGCCTGAAGAAATGCGGGTCTATATTGAAGAAGCTGCGGGTGTGTCACGTTATCAAGCACGCCGACGTGAAACGTTATTGCACCTTGAGCACACCACGCAAAACCTTGAACGTTTGGAAGATATTGCCGCAGAGTTAAAATCTCAGCTAAAGACCCTAAAGCGCCAGTCAGAAACTGCGGTGCAATACAAAGAACTCGAAACCCAGATTCGCACAATTAAAATTGAAGTACTGTCCTTTCAATGTGAGCAAAGTACCCGTTTGCAGCAAGAATACACCGTACAAATGACGGAACTGGGCGAAACTTTTAAATTAGTACGCTCTGAGTTGAATACCTTAGAACATGATTTGACCTCAACCAGTGCTCTGTTCCAACGTTTGATTCAACAATCGACGCCGCTACAAAGTGAATGGCAACAAGCAGAAAAAAAGCTTTCTGAATTGAAAATGACCTTGGAGCAAAAACAAGGTTTATTTGCACAAAATTCAGCAAGTTTAGTAGAGCTAGAAAAACAAAAAGCCCAAACCAAAGAGCGCTTACAGTTATTAGAACTGCAACTTGAAACCTTGCAAGAACAGCAAGATGTGTTCACTGAGCAATTACAGCAACAAGAAAGCAGCACTCAAGATCACACTCAGCAACTTGCCGACTTAAAAGCACAGCAGCAACAAGCTACACAGCAGTTTGAATTAGTACGTACTCAAGTTGAGAAACAGCAACAACAAAAACTGCAAATGTTGGCACAAAGTGAGCAACTCACCAAAAATATTAGTCGCATTGAACAGCAACGGGAAACGCTACAACAGCAACGCGGTCAAATTCAGAACCAAGCCCAGCAAGATGAGCTCGAACATTATGAACAAGACAAACAGCAATTACAGCAACAGGTAGCACAGCAAGAGCAGTTGATTACTGATCTTCAAGTTAAATTGATTGCGGCACAAGAACAGCAGGCTCAGCATAAACAAAATGTGATGCAGCTTAAATCTGAAATACAGGTACTGTTGTCTGAACAGAAAAACCTGAATCAGCTGTTAATCAAATCTAGTCCGAAGCAGCAAAGCCAGCGTCAACGTTTAATGCAAAGCTTAAAACTGACGGCGCAAGGCAAAGTTCATGCACAGTTGGTGGAAAAATTCTTAGCCAAATGGCTAAATGCCCAAGTCTTAGAATCGGACGACGCATTTCAAGACAGCGTGGCACGACAGCTTAAAGCACAATCGAATCAGTCACATAGTCAAATTTGTGACTTAACACCACTTGCTGCATGGATCGAAGCGCCACAATATTCAATTTGGCAGCAGGTCGCAGTGGCTGAGACTTTAAACCAAGCCATGCGGCATCAAGCGCAGTTGCAATCAGGTCAATCCATTTTAACGTTAGATGGTTATCACGTGGGGCAGGACTGGGTGATTGGCCTGGACTATGACGAAGACAGTCAAGCCGGACAGGGTGCGCTGAGCCACCGCATTCGCTTGGATGAATTGACAACCTCATTGTCTGTGCTACAGCCGCAGCTTGAACAAGCAGAAGTAGCTTTACCTGAGTTGCAGCAAGCTGTACAGGACTTACAACAACACTTGCAGCAACAGCAAAACCAACTCAAGACATGGCAAAAAGACAGTCAAAACCTTGATTTGGCAATTACCAAAGTTCAAAGCTCAAACCAAGCTTTTGCTTTGCAAAAGCAACAATTGCAAGATCAATTGCAACAACTGGAAGAGCAGCTTGAAGAAGATGCCATGCAAAAAGATGATCTAGAAATTGATCTGCATGCATTGAATATGAAGCTTGAGCAAGCCTTACCAAACTACAAAACCTTGCAGTTTCAAGTGGAAGAGTTGACTGGAAATTTAGAGTCAGCACAACAAGTGGTTCTACATAACCAGCAAGAATTGGAAATTGTGCGCCGTCAATCCGTACAAACCAAACAGCAAATTGAATTGTTGGAAAAAGATGCTGTGTTTTTAAAAGCACAAACCCAACAAATTTTGGGGCAAATGGAACAGGCGAAGAAGTTTGTTGATCCTGTACAGCTTGAATTACCGGCACTCGAGTCGCAGTATTCTGAACAGGCTCAAATCACTGAACGTTTGCAAAAAACTTGGAATGATTGGCAGCTCGAACTGAATAATGTACAGACCAAGCAGCAGACATTGACTGAGCAGCGTCACTCACATCAGCAACAAGATGAAAAGCTGCGCACACAGTTGGAAGAAAAGCGTCTGGCTTGGCAGTCAGCACAGTCGGATCTGCAGCATTATTCAGAACAATTGAAAGAAATGAATAGTGAGATGCTGACTGGTCTAAGCATTGATGTCGCATCACATCAGCAGAAGCTTGAAAAAGCCCAACAGCAGTTTGATAAATTAGGCGCAGTCAATTTGGCAGCAGCTGAGGAATACACAGAAGTTGCGAAGCGCTTTGAAGATCTGAGTCATCAAATTGATGATTTGCAAAAAACTGTTGAGCAGTTGCAAGCTGCTATGAAAAGCATTGATCAGGAAACACGTAAGTTATTCATGACCACCTTTGATAAGGTTAATGCAGAATTACAAGAACTGTTCCCTAAAGTATTTAATGGTGGTGAAGCAAGTTTAAGCCTTGAAGATGGCTGGCAATCGGGTGTAAAACTAATGGCTCGACCACCGGGTAAACGAAACAGTTCTTTGGCATTGTTATCGGGTGGTGAAAAAGCATTAACAGCATTGGCATTGGTCTTTGCAATATTCCGTTTAAATCCAGCCCCTTTTTGCGTTTTAGACGAAGTAGATGCACCTTTAGATGATGCCAATGTAGGAAGATTTTGTAATCTTGTAAAAGAACTTTCCGAACAAGTGCAATTTATTTACATTACACACAATAAACTAGCAATGACAATGGCGACGGATCTGTTGGGTGTGACCATGCCAGAACCAGGAACTTCAAAACTAGTGACTGTTAATATTGAGCAGGCCAAAGAATACGGTTTAGCTGCGGAGGCATAACATGGAAATCACCACAATCGTAGGGATTGTAATAGCGGTTATTATTATGGTCGTGGGCATTCGAATGATGTTTCGTAAGCCTGCTGACGCAGCCCCATCCTTAGATTCAGAATTGCATATCGACCCTGACAGTCAACAGCCTGTGATCCCTCGTCATGTACGTAGCCAATTACAAGCGGCGGAAACAGCACGTGTTGAACCTACGTTGACTGAACAAGCTGCGCAAGTGTCGGATGAAAAAGCTGTTGAAGTGGCACAAGAAGATAAAACTGAAAGCCTTGAACCGAAAGCTGCTGCATCTGTGGAGGCTATTCAATCAGAAGTTGTCGAAGCTGCATTAGAAAAGTCAGAAACTGTTGTTGATAAAGTGGATTTAGATCAGGTTGCTGAAACAACGCTTGATAAGTCGCAAATTGAAGTTCAAGCAGAAACTACAAAACTTGAGCCGTCTGAGGATTCATTAGTTGCAGAAAAAGCACCTGAATTTAGTGTGAACAGCAACATTGAAAAAGCAGAAATCAGCGATTTTGATGAAGAAAGCAGTATTTTAGATGCGCATCTACATGAACAAAAAATTGTGGATGAAGAAAGTGCTTTAGCGACTGCCGAAACTTATATTGCGCTAAATGTATTCCCAGATAGCCGCGCGTTATCTGGTGAAAAAGCGCTAAAAGTTTTACTTAAATACGGTCTACGTTATGGTGAAATGGCGTGTTTCCATCGTTATGATGAAGAAGGTAATAAATTATTGTTCTCTGTATTACAGATGAATAGTGATGGTATTCCGGCCGGTTTTGATCTTGAAACGTTATCAACGGAAGAAGTCAAAGGTTTGGCATTCTTCTTGGCATTACCACACAGCGATGTGCAAAATGCCTTTGATACCATGGATAGCATCGCACGTCTGATTGCTCGTGAAATTGATGGTACGGTCTACGACCAAAATAACCAAGAGTTCACACCGCAAATGCGTGAACACTGGCGTCATCAAGCAATTGATTATCGTCAAGGTCAAGCCATTGAAGTTTAATGGTCGAAGATTGAAACTCACCGAGTGGATTTCTATAATAGCGACAGAAAATGAAATATTAGGGCGGAATCAGAACCGCCCTTTTTTATGGTGAATATATGACACAACAATCCACTGTCGTTGCACAGATGCGACAACTGATTCAACTTTTGGCGAAGCATAACCATGCGTATTATGTGATGGATACGCCAGAAATTGAGGACAGTGAATACGATCAATTATTTCACCAATTAAAAGCACTTGAAGAACAATATCCTGAGCTAACTCAACCCGATAGCCCGACCAATAAAGTAGGTGGTAAAGCGCTATCCAAATTTGAGTCGGTGACGCATGCCGTGCCGATGTTGTCATTGGGCAACGTTTTTAATGCTGAAGATTTATTTGCCTTTGCACGCCGCGCAGAAGAGCGCTTACCCAATCAAAAAATTGAATATGATGTCGAGTTAAAGTTCGATGGCCTGGCGATTTCACTGTGGTATGAAAATGGTATTTTGATCCGCGGTGTTACCCGTGGTGATGGTGAAACAGGCGAAGATATTACGCAAAACGTCAAAACCATTCGCAACTTGCCACAAGTATTGACTTCAAACGAAACTGAGATACCAACTTTGTTAGAGGTTCGTGGTGAAGTGCTCATGCCAAAGTCGGGTTTTGAAAAGCTTAATGCTGAAAATGAAGCAAAAGGCGAGAAAATATTTGCAAATCCGCGTAATGCAGCAGCAGGGAGTTTACGTCAGCTCGATCCTGCCATAGCAGCATCACGCCCTTTGGCATTTTATGCCTATGGTATTGCCCAGTGTGAACCAAATCATGGGCAAAGCACCATGTCTGCAAGTCTTGAGTGGTTGACACAATTTGGCTTTGCCGTGGGTGAGCGTCATTTTATTTGCGACAACATTCAAGACGTACAAAAAGCCTATGAGCAGATGATTATTGATCGCCCAAGCCTCAGTGTTGAAATTGATGGCATGGTGATTAAGGTTAATAGCTTGAAACAGCAGCAGACTTTAGGTTTTTTAAGCCGGGAACCACGTTGGGCAACCGCTTATAAGTTTCCAGCAGTTGCAGCACTCACAACAGTTGAAAATATTGATTGGCAAGTAGGGCGTACTGGGACATTAACGCCAGTCGCACGTTTAAATCCAGTCGCTGTTGGTGGTGTAACCGTGTCTAATGTGACATTGCATAACATCGGTGAAATTCACCGCCTAGACGTTCGTGTGGGAGATACGGTGAGTGTTTACCGTAGTGGTGACGTGATTCCCAAAGTGGAGAAAGTTTGGCCTGAATTTCGACCTGTAGAAACAGTTGAAATTCAATTGCCCGAATGTTGTCCTGTCTGTTCTTCACCTGTGGTGATGCCTGAAGGTGAAGCATTGGCACGTTGCTCAGGCGGTTTGTACTGTGCAGCGCAACGTATTGAAGCGATTCGCCACTTTGTCTCACGTAAAGCCATGGATATTGAAGGTTTAGGTGATCGCTGGGCTGAGTCATTATTACATCTCGATTTACTTAAAGATGTTGCGGATATTTACAGCCTGCATGAGCACCGTGAAAAGTTATTGACCATTGAAAAAATGGGTGAAAAATCAGTACAAAATCTGATTGATTCCATTGAAAACAGTAAGAAAACTACTTTGGGGGCATTTATTTATGCACTCGGTATTCGAGGTGTCGGTGAAACGACAGCACGTATGCTTGCGAATACTTTCCAAACATTTGATGCAATTCGTCATGCAGACTTAGATGCATTGAAAAAGACACCTGATGTGGGTGATATCACCGCAGAATGGATTGTCGACTTCTTCCAAGCACCGCATAACCTGGAAGTAGTAGATCGTTTACTCGCCGCTGGGATTCACTGGGATGCACCGATTGCACCAACACGCCAACCTTTGAATGGTGAAAGTTGGGTCATTACAGGAACATTAAGTAGCATGGGGCGTGATGAAGCAACTCAAATGCTGCAAGCTCTAGGTGCCCGTGTAAGTGGTAGTGTATCGAGTAAAACCAAATGTGTGGTAGCAGGTGAGAAAGCAGGCTCTAAATTAGAGAAAGCTGAAAAGTTAGGTGTACCAGTGATGACAGAGCAAGAATTTATCATTTTTGTTCAGCAGCATAATGGATAAATCCTGAAGAATTATTGGTGGTTTAAGTGAAGATAAAAAGAGGCATAGCGATGCCTCTTTTTTTGCTAAGTCGAAAAGTGAAAAAGTTGTTCATGAAATGAGGAAAACCCACATCAATATCTAATAAAGCTTAAATGGTCCTTAAACTTAGTTAGTCATCTGTTTAATTATTAATCAAATAGAACTCAAATTTTATTCGATTAAAATCTAATTTTATTTTTTAAATATGATTTTTATTCTTTTTTAACAATTACTTATTTAAAAAAATAATAGTTTTACTTTTTTTAAGATTTTAATTACTGATAAAAATTAGATTTTAAAACGAGATTCTCAATAGTGGTGAGAATCATTCTGCATATAATAATGATTCTTATTCAAATAAATTAAGCGTTCAACAATGATCAATTTTCCAAAAACTCATTTAGTCCGTGCGATTTCAATCGCGATCTTAGGGGTGGGCACATCTGCAGTAGTAAATGCAGCAGAGCGAACTGTGCTTGAAACGATTGAAGTTGAGGTACCAGCTGAAAAGCAGCTTGCAAATGGAAAATTGAAAGCGCAGACAGACCTTGGTGCACTGGGAAATAAAAAAATTGTTGATACGCCATTTAGCGTTGCTGCATATAGTGAAAAATTAATTGAAGAACAGCAGGCTACGACAGTTGGTGAAGTTTTAAAAAATGATGCGAGTATCCGTATTACAACCAACCAAGGTCATTTAAACGAAAACTTTAATATTCGTGGCTTTGACATCAATCACGATGACATTGCACTCAATGGTATGTACGGTAATGGCGCCTTATGGACGCGTACCGACTGAATTTTTAGATTCGGTAACGGTTTTAAAAGGCCCGAATGCCTTGGTTGCAGGTATGTCGCCTGCTGGTGGGGTCGGTGGTGTGGTCATCGCTAAAACTAAGCGTGCAGATAAAGAAAAAACTCAAGTTTCAGCTTCAATGGAAGAAGGTGGTTTTTACCAATCAGGTTTTGACGTTTCGCGACGTTTTGGTGCTGAAAAAGAATTTGGTCTACGTGTGAATGGTGCTTATGGTCAAGGTGAGCACATTATTGAAGGCATGGAAGATAAACATGCATCAGGTGCAATTGCTGCAGACTATACAACGGATAAATTAAAACTAAATTTTGATGCTTTTGCGGTACGTGATGATCGTAATGGTGGCTCACCTGCGATGGTCGCGTTTGGGGTGAAAGACGCACATGGTCATATCTATAATGGCGTACTTGATGCGCCTAAAGGCGATACCAATTATTTTAGTAATTTAGAAGGTCATACAGATAGTGAGTTTGTAGGATTAAGTGGTGAATATGCATTCACGCCTGATTTAAATGTGTATGCGGGTGTAGGGCATATTGAAAAGGCCTATAGCGGACACATTTTTGGCACACGTCTTATCGTAGGGCAAGCTGATGGTCATGCTACTTCACAGTACTATCGTACAGGGTCATCTGAGTCGATTACATCAGCCAATACAGGTTTCCAATATAAGTTTAATACAGGTGCTGTAAAACATGCCTTAAATGTAAGAGCTGACTACTTGACCAAAGAAACAGATCAGCATGTGAAAGCGACGCAAGAGAATATTGATTCAACCAATTTATATGATCCTAACACCACTGTCGGTATGCCTTTAGCTTATCCTGTGGTTCAACCAAACTTAGACAATAAATATGTCAGCTATACGGTGTCTGATCAGATTTCGATGTTAGATGATAAATTGCAGCTAATTGTTGGTGCACGCTATCAGGATATCGATACCAAGAATTTACAAAGAAAGACTGGCTATCAAGATGATAAAATTTCGCCAAGCTTAGGTGTTGTGGTTAAACCTTTTGGTGAGAATCTTTCTATTTATGCAAACTATGTAGAGGGACTTTCTGAAGGTGTAACGGTGAATAATGTTGCAGATGCCAACAATAATGTTACCTTCGCGCCATTTCAAACTAAGCAATATGAATTGGGTGCAAAATATCAAGCAGGTTCTTGGTTGAATACATTTGCCCTTTATCAAATTGAAAAACCATCGACCATGGTATCTTCATATTCTGATGGTCAACCCAATAGTACAATCAATCAAATTACCACAGATGATGCAGAAACACGTTCACGTGGCGTGGAATGGTCATTTTCAGGAGAGATTTATACAGGTCTAAATCTGATGGGTAGTTTGGCTTATATCGATGCTGAATATACCAAAGCAGCGGTGAAAAGTGGCGTAACTAATCAAGGTAATACGGTATATGGTATTCCTGACTTTACCGCAACGCTTGGCTTAGATTATGCAGTACCTTATGTAGATGGATTAAATGTGAATGCACGTGCAAACTACGTGAGTGAACAGTACTTAAATGAAACCAATGCACTTAAACTACCAGACTATACAATTTTAGATTTAGGTGCGCGTTATAAAACCAATTTGGGTGGTGTAAATACTACATTCTTAGCCAATGTTGATAACGTGACTGATGAGAAATATTGGGAAGGTACATTCAACTCAGGTTATGCCTTAGTGGGTGGTCCTCGTACCTATAAAGTCGGCGTGACTTTTGATTTCTAAGTTAGTTTAGTTTTTTTATATAAAAAGCCACCGTCAGGTGGCTTTTTTGCAAATGAATGATTTACGGAATATATTGCTTAACCACACCGTCATCGAGTAATTGTTGGAAATGTTCAACCACACTTTGTTGAATATCTCGGTACTCAATGCCCAATTCTGTTTTACTTTTTTCAGCATTAAAGTAAATTGGGTAACCCATATTCAGTTCAACAAACTTTCGTGGGAAACCTGCAAGAGGGCCAAATGCTTTAAAGGCAAACTTCGGTAAGGTATTACGTGGAAAAGGAAATTTATTACCAAAATGCGAGCGTAATATTTTCCCCATTTCTAATAAACTTAAAGTACCACCGCTAATGATATAACGACCTGATGCTTTAGGGTTTAATGCTGCTTGTACGTGCGCTTCGGCGACATCACGGACATCGACAATTCCATTCCACATTGGTGGAACACCCGCCAAAGTCATACCGTTGGCAAACTGCTGTAAAACCTCAACACTGCCAGACTGAGTCGATGCTGTTAATGAAGGGCCCATCACTAAGGCTGGATTTACGCAAACCAAATCCCAGCGTTGTTGTGCTTTTTGCATATCCCATGCTTTTCGCTCTGCCATAACTTTTGAATAAGGATAAGGCTGATGCGTCTCAGAGCTAGAAGTGTTCCAATGTGATTCATCAAACTGATTATGTTTGGTTTGTAAAATATCAATTGCATCACCATAAGTTGATGCAATGCTTGACGTTACCACCACTCGCTTAACTGATTCAGTTTTATTTACACTATTGAGTACATTTTCAGTGCCTATCACCGCAGGCTCAATAATGTCTTTAATTGCGTCTTTATAGTTGGTCACAACAAAAGGGGACGCCATGTGAATGACAATATCGCAGCCCTGCATTGCTGTATCGAATGCACCTTGATCGAGTAGATTGGCCTGGAATAATTTTAATGTGCCACTGGTTTTTGCTGCAATGTTTTCTAAATGGATGAAGCTGGCTTTTTTGTTGAGATCTCGAACTGTGGCATGTACAGTATGCCCAAGTTCAAGTAAGTTTTTAATGACCCAACTGGCAATATAGCCTGTTGCGCCTGTGACGAGTATCTGTTTTGTTGTCTTGCTATTCATATTCTTCAACTTTAATTGACGCATTTTTTTATCATATTGAGAATATTTGGTTTTGTCTTTGATTGATTTGAAAAAATATATGTTGATGATTGGGTTTGATACGCTCTAAATTCAGCAGAAAATGCATGTGAATGCTGTAAAAGTACTTTTTTATGATCTTAAAAAGCGTGAATATGGGATGAATGTTGGATAGATGCATATTCTTATGATTATGAACGGCTTTGTTGCACAAACCTATCTGTAAAGGCTTTTTCAGCGATATAATTTTCAAATGAAGAAGCCTTCACACAAAATCTACCGCACAACCAATTGGCCCGCATATAACCGAGCACTTATGAGTCGCGGAAATATTGCCATTTGGTTTGATCCTGCTACGCAATGGTATGCGCCATCAAAAGGCAAACAAGGGCGAAATCAAACCTACTCCGACGCA
>NZ_LZDS01000001.1 GCF_001678755.1 Acinetobacter gandensis | reverse complement strand
TCGCCGGGTAGCTATGTTCGGAAGGGATAACCGCTGAAAGCATCTAAGCGGGAAGCCTACCTCAAGATAAGATTTCCCTAGGAATTTATTCCTCTAAAGAGCCGTTGAAGACTACGACGTTGATAGGTTGGATGTGGAAGTGCGGTGACGCATGAAGCTGACCAATACTAATTGCTCGTGAGGCTTGACTATACAACACCCAAACAGTTGTTGTACGAACTGCGTAAGCAGTGAGCTGAAATTGATTCAAAACCAAACAGTCAATACTGACTGATCTTGATTCAGAATACGCTAGAACATATACTTCGACTCAAATAACGTTCTGTTAATAACTCATTTGGTACAAAGTACGGCATGAGAAACATCGTTTCGCAAGAAAAGATGATCTATAAGACCCGAACAAGTCCATAACAGTTGTGCTGGCGACAATAGCAAGAGTGAACCACCTGATCCCTTCCCGAACTCAGAAGTGAAACCTCTTAGCGCTGATGGTAGTGTGGGGTTACCCATGTGAGAGTAAGTCATCGCCAGCTCATTATTCAAAATCCCCCTAACTCTTATGAGATAGGGGGATTTTTTTATGCGCTAAAAAATGATAAGGGGAGTAGGCATTATAAAAAAGGATGAGGCCTTGGAAAAATTAGCAACGTTTAGATCAAATATTCCATCAAATCGTAGGTTTAAAAACGGTTCAAGAAGCGTATTTACAGAGCTTTTAGCATCAAATAATCGTTATGAAACAGATTAAATAGTTCCAAAGAACTGCGACAAAATAAGTTGGAGCATGTTTTTTAAACAAACACTCAAGCTTTCAGTTAGCATTAGAAAAAACTATCTTTAATTTAATTAAAGGATTGGTTAAATTTTGAAAGATTTCATTGAATATAAAAGGTATTTAAGCTTAAAAAAATAGGCCTAAAATCATATATTGATAATTAAATAATATTCATAAAAAACATGAAAAATAAATGAATAAACATATATTTAGAATGCATATATCTCATTAAACATACGTCTAATATCCCTAGAAATCTGACTTCCGTATATTCCGTCGCTATTGATTATTAGTGAAATATTCAATGAATGTTATGGACAAGTACTCATGGGAGATGAGAACGATGACAACGGAAAAAATAGACATAAATTCTGTAGTCGATAAGGCTAAGTTTACCCCGTTCCACTTCAATGTTGTGGCTTGGTGTTTATTGATTATTTTATTTGATGGCTACGACCTAGCAATCAATGGTGTGGTTTTACCTTTACTCATGCAAGACTGGGGCTTAAGTGCGATGCAAGCGGGAATGCTTGCCAGTACTGCGCTGGCAGGTATGATGTTTGGTGCCATGTTCTTTGGTTCACTCGCAGACAAGATTGGCCGTAAAAAAGTCATTATGATCTGTATTGTTTTGTTTAGTGGTTTGACCTTCGCTGGTGGCTTTGCGTCGAATCCAACAGAATTTGGTATTTTGCGTTTCTTGGCTGGTTTAGGGATTGGCGGTGTAATGCCTAACCTTGTGGCTTTAACGTCCGAATACGCACCGCAGAAGATGCGTAGCACACTCGTCACGACGATGTTTAGTGGTTATGCCGTTGGTGGTGTGATGGCGGCACTTTTAGGTTCATGGTTCACCCCTGACTTTGGCTGGCAAATCATGTTCTTTATTGCGGGGATTCCACTTTTCCTTTTACCTGTCATTTGGAAATTTTTGCCTGAATCTTTGGCATTTATGGTGAAAGAAAACAAACAGGAAAAAGCCCGCAGTATCGTGAAGCGCTTAGCGCCTGAAGTGAAAGTGACTGAAAATACAGTGTTCACTTTACCGCAAGAAAGCGTGCCTGAAGCTGCTAACGTAGTGAGTTTGTTCCGCCGTGGTCGTGCCGTAAATACATTATTGTTTTGGGTTGCGTTCTTTACGTGCCTATTGACCATGTATGCGCTAAGCAGCTGGTTACCAAAACTGATGATGGCAGCCGGTTATTCTATGGATAACAGCTTGATGTTCATGATGGTCATGAATGTGGGTGCTGTTGTAGGTATTGTGGGCGGTGGCATCTTGGCTGACCGTTTCCATTTAAAACCTGTATTGATGGTTTTAGGAATGATGGGTGCGATTGTAATGAGCTTGATGGGCTTCCAATCGAATCAGTTCTTGCTATACATCTTGGTGTTCTTGGCAGGTGCAGCATCTATTGGTTCGCAAATGCTGCTGTACAGCTATGTGGCGCAGTATTATCCACTTGCTGTACGTTCGACAGGTATTGGTTGGTCTTCTGCGATTGGACGTATGGGTGCGATTGTAGGGCCTATTCTAATTGGTGGTTTGCTCGGTATGAACTTACCTGCGCACTTCAACTTCATGGCAGTGGGTTTACCTGTGCTAATTACTGCAATTGCGGTTGCATTGATCATGCATGAAAATGACAGCGATAAAATTGAAGTAAAAGATGCTTCTACTGCGAAAGCATAAGTTGTGATTTTTAAAAAGAAAAGCCTCCGTAAGGGGGCTTTTTTATTTTTATCTGTATATTATTATGAGTGAAATCTAATCACAAAAAATATTTATATGTACAATTCAACTTTTACCTCGAATAATAATCAGGAAGAAAGTAATCGACTTATCTTAGATTTAAAGAGAATAATAGAAAAAGAGTTTGATGCTACTGATTGGAGTGAGCTTGGCCTCCTAGTAAATGCTGATCATATTATTAGTAATCATCCAAGGTTGCTAAGAAGTCTAAGTTGGGGGGATGGGGATTATGGGGCGTGTATTATTGATGTTCTTAAGACAATCCGAATAGATAATCCCCAGAACTTACAAAAAATTAAAGAATATTTAGATCATCGCAGTGGAGATAAAGATACATTGCATGTATCGAATCAAATAGCAGAAAAAAAGATCACCTTTTCTCCTTCAGTATTTGCAGTACCTGAAGTGAACGTTGAAAATGATCTTGTAGCGGTAATGATGCCTTTTTCAGGTTTTGATAATGTTTATAGTGCTATTAAGAATGCCGCAGAAAGAGCTAATTTAAGATGCTTAAGGGCTGATGATATTTGGGATAATAGTACAATTATTCAAGATATCTTTGACTTAATTTTTAAATCTAAAATAGTAATTGTGGATTTTAGTGGTAAAAATCCTAATGTAATGTATGAAACAGGAATTGCTCATACATTAGGTAAATTGGTTATTCCTTTGGCCCAAAGTGTAAATGATATCCCATCTGATATGATTCACCATAGAGCCTTAACCTATTTAAAAAATGGTGAAGGATTGGAACGATTGGAGAGTGATCTTTATCAAAAGCTCATTAAGCTAAGTGAAAGTTAGGAAATATATATGCAATTTAATTCTATCTCCCCAATCCCCGAAGATGATGAAGAACTACATCTGCCTGAACTGGTGTACTGGGCATCATTAGGGGAACTGGCTGAAGTCGAAAAATCTTTGGCAAATGGCACTGATGTAAACTCAGCCGACGAAGAAGGCTATAGCGCACTGCATGCAGCATCGGAAAACGGCTATTTAGACGTAGTGAAGCTCTTGGTAGAGAAAGGGGCAGACGTACAGCACAAAACCCAATACACAGCATTAGAGCTTGCAGAAATGGCAGGCAATGATGATGTGGTAGCGTACTTAAAAAATTTGTAAGCCATATATTTTATAATGTCTATTCATAAAATACCCGCATGCAATATGCGGGTATTTTCATTTTAGTATTGTTGCTGTTGCTGTTGCTGTTGCTGTTGCTGTTGCTGTTGCTGTTGCTCAAGCTCCTGCTGAATCGCTTGATTAAACGCAGGCAAGTCATCTGGACAACGAGAAGTAATGAGCACCCAACCACCCATATTACAGCGGTGCACCTGCTCATCGACCCAATGTGCACCCGCATTTTCCAAATCCAAACGAATACTTTTATAAGACGTCAGAGTTTTATCACGAATTCGTTCAGCATTAATGAGCGCCCAAGGACCATGACAAATTGCAGCAATAGGTTTTTGATGGTCAGCAAAGTTTTGAATAAGTCGCAGTGCATCTTCATCGATCCGTAGATGATCTGCATTGACAGTTCCCCCTGGAATTACTAACACATCATAGTCTTCAGCATTTACGCTGCTCAATTGGGCATTGGGTTGAACTTCAGCTTCGACCTTTTTATCGGCTTTTACTGTCTGGACAACCGCATGTTTAATAGCGGCATGAATGGATTCAATTCCCTTTTCATTTAAATAATTTAAGGGTTGGATCAGCTCGTCATGTTCAACACCGACATTTGACGTTATCACTAAAGCTTTTAAAGTCATGATTGACTCCTTGCAATGAGGATTGTCTACCACGCTAACAAGCTGACGAATTTGGGTATGTAATAATTTCGCAGGAAACTGTAAGAAGTTTTGACAGAGATGTTATGCGAAAGTTCTAGATTAGCGCGAACTCTTAAAAATCAGCTAGAAAAAGAAAACCCCAACATCCTGTTGGGGTTTTCTTCGTATTTCGTATTTCGTATTTTAGATACAACTCCATGTCATATCTCACGTCCTGATGCAGAAACTATTCTTATTGTTTTGGTGTTTCGGAAACTTCCTGTTTCCTGATAACTGTAGATTAGGCCTGTTTGAATAAATTGAATAGCCGCAATAATCTGCATCACGTGTAAGCCTAAGCGTACAAAATTATCCTGTTACGATTATTTCAATATTTCACATAATTAATTTATTAGAATCAAATAATTATAAAGGGATAAGGAATTGGATAATGAAAATGAATGTGACATTTCGAACGGCTTGTGTGTTATTGGGTATCTTATCGACAAGTGCTTGTCATGCAGAAAATAACACGAAAAAATTAGAAAAAAATATTGAAAATTCAGTATCACTACAGCAACTTGAGCAAGATTACCAAATTAAAAACATTGCTCAATTTGATGAGCCTTGGGCGTTTCAACAACTCCCAGATGGACGTTTTTTATTGACGGAGAAAAAAGGTCAGATTGTCATTTTTAATCCCGCGACTCAACAGAAGATCACAGTTCAGAACCCACCAAAAGTGGCTTATGGCGGTCAAGGTGGCTTAGGCGATATTGTGCTTGATCCGCAATTTAGCCAAAACGGTCTTATTTACCTCAGTTATGCCGAGGCTGGAAAAGGCGGTTATGGGGCGGTGATTGAGCGCGCTCAGCTTGATCTAACAGCGGCACAACCGAGCTTAAAACAGCGAAAAATTATTTGGCAGCAAGTACCGAAAGTAGAAGGTCAAGGGCATTATTCACATCGAATGCGCTTTGGTACAGATGGTAAACTTTGGGTTAGTTCAGGTGAACGTCAGAAGTTCGATCCTGCACAAGATATGCAGTCTAATTTGGGTAAAGTGCTACGCTTAAATAGTGATGGAACTCCTGCTGTAGATAATCCATTTCAGACTCAAGGTCCGATTGCACAACAAGTGTGGAGCTTAGGGCATCGTAATCCCTTAGGACTCGCATTTGATTCTAAACAACAGCTTTGGGTAGTGGAAATGGGTCCGAAAGGAGGGGATGAGCTTAATTTGGTACATCGAGCTAAAAATTATGGCTATCCAATCGTTTCAAATGGTGATCATTACGATGATAAACCGATTCCAGATCATCATACACGTCCTGAATTTGAAGCACCGCTCATCAGTTGGACACCTGTGATTTCACCATCCAGTCTGATGTTTTATCAGGGCGATCGTTTCCCACAGTGGAAAAATAAGGCGCTGATTGGTGGCTTATCTTCACAAGCGATTGTAATTGTTGATACAGAGCTTAAACCTGTCCAAGAAATACAACGAATTGCCATGCCACAGCGTATTCGTGGACTCATTGGAGCCAAAGATGGCAGTATTTGGGGCATTGAAGATGGAGAAAAGGCATGGTTATTCAAGATTGAACCGAAAAGTGCGGTCAAAAAATAACCAAAATTAAAAACTTTAAAAAAAAGCCCCTTCGGGGCTTCTCTAATTTGGTACATCCATTGAATGACATACTATCAGTTAAGCTGCATAGTGCTCGTCCGCGTTGAACATATTGGCTTGAATCTGAATTAACTTACGATTGCCTTGCTCGCCATTCATACGCCAATGCGCAATTTTAATATTATCTACAATGGCGACATCCCCCTTTTGCCATTGCAACAATAAAGCATCTTGATACATGGCATTAAAAAATTGCTGTTTTTCTTCATCAGTCCACTCAATTTGTTGACCTTGATGATTGTAAATTTCCCAAGTTAATTGCATGCCATCTGCGGTGGAATCAATTTCAATTTCCCCACGATTCAAAAAGCAATCTTTAGCGGCCCGATGCGCAAATGGATTGGTATTATTCGCAAAAGCCCAAGGTTGAATCACACGTTTTTTGGTGTCTGGATGATGAATCACGAGTGGACAACGTTGTAGGGTTAATTTAGCCTTTTTATCCTGCCGCATTTCTAAACTGAATGGACTTTTCTTTAATAATAAGCGATCGAATACACTGATTTTTCGCGCAGAAACATATGAAAAATGATTCCATGCACCTAAATATTTTTCTTGAAGATGCTTGGGTAAATTTTCCCATATATGTTCTAAATTATTGAATCCTGTTTCGGCCAAATAGGTCGAAGGCTCCTGACAGAATAAGGCAATGTAGCGTGAACGTTCGGAACGTACACCGCCTTCAACATGTGGACCTTGTACTGAATTTTCCACGGGTCCGAGTTGCACTGTATTACGATCAATATAACGTCGATAATCTCCTGCACCTAAAATACGTTCACTGTATTTACGCAGCCAAGATGCAACCCAGCCTGGCATGTTAGGGTTAAACGCATTCCACGGTTGAAACTGAAAATATTGCTCAATCAACTGATTAAATTGTTCAGGTTGTTCGACCTGAAATCCTCGAAATAGCACAATGCCATTTTCATGGATTTGCTGCATGAGCTCTTGGCGATGTGCACCAATATATTGGGCTAAATCTTGCATGCTATTATGAGTTGGATCGGCATGAAAAATACGGGTGAAGCTGTTTAACTGGTCGTACTTCAGTTGCATAGTCAATTCTCGAATTATTAGTTTGATTTTTTATTGTTATCGCTTAATCCCTAAGCGGTGACATTTAGGCTGCTAAAAACACAGCATATATTTTGTTCGATGTCATTCGCGATTATAAGTACAGTTTTGCTGTCAGGGTGTAAGTTTTGTTTAAAAATGGCTTATTTACGATGAAGTAACTGAAGATGCTATTTGCAGAACAACGTATTGCTATATAAATAAAAAAGCCCCGACATCCTGTCGGGGCTTTTTAGATTCATTCTAAAGGTATGACTCCTGTCATACCGGTCAGCTTCCTGCTGTTGTGCATTCTTTATTTTTATTGCAAGACATCCTGTCTTTGTATGCTTTTACTATAGGCGCTACTTTAAAAAGGCTATAGTGCTAAAGACCTAAGTCTGTGTAGGAAAATACCGACACGTGGATGTTGAACAGCTCAAAATACTAGATTTCCTTTATATTAGAATATCTATAATAACCAGAGCATTCGCATGCCAGCCACGCAAATTGATATCAGAACGCAATACAGCCCAGAACAAGAACAACAGCTTTTGCATGCTGTATTTGACGCATTACAACAGAGTTTTCAACTTCCTCAATATGACCGTAATATTCGACTACAGGTACATATGCCTGAGCGCTTTCAAGTATTTGATCTTTTAACCCAACCCGAGCTTTTTACCCATATTACGATTGATTGCTTTGCTGGGCGTAGTTTAGACACCAAACGAAAACTCTATCAGCTGATGGTGCAAAATTTAGCAGTATTGGGCATCCCTCAAGATCACATCATCATTACTTTAAGGGAAATTCCTTTAGAAAATTGGGCAATCCGTGGTGGGCAGGCCGCTTGTGATGTCGATTTGGGTTTTAAGGTCGATGTTTAATGCAGTACTGAAGCCGATTTGTAATTTAATTTTTAAACAAGTCGTGCTGAAACAAAAAAAGCCCCGACATCCTGTCGAGGCTTTTTCGGATTCTTTCTAGCGGTATAACTCCTGTCGTACCGTAAGCTTCCTGCTTCTTTGTCTTATCATTGTTGTTTTATGTTCAGTGACATCCTGTCTCTGTATGATTGAACTATAAAATTATTTTAATAGCGTGAATAGTGTCTATTCTCGGCAGTCTGTGTAAGCTAAAACGTACAATAATCATTTTGAATGAAAAGGTGTTCTTTTGCATTTTTGTGAGCTCTGCATGGTGGTCAATAGACCCAAACAAAGGTCGAAATACGATGGCATTATTGTTGTACTCACCGTTTAAAAGGCATGGATGTTACATATATTTTCGATTAATTGATTGAAAGGTGAACTAATTTAATAGACATTAAAAATTCATAATGAAAAAAACAGGGAATAAGAATCATGCTAAAAAATGTTTTTAACGGTCAAAAATCTAAAGTATTGCCAATTGCATTGGGCAGTACTTTGCTATGTTTATCATCGATCAGTTGGGCAGCATCACCTGCTGAGATCAAGAAGATAGCCGAAGCACAAAAGGTGGGCTATTTAGATACCTTAAAGACTTTGGTGAATATTGAATCTGGAAGTAAAGACATTGAAGGCTTAAATCAGATTTCGAAGGTGGTTGCAGATCAGCTCAAAGCCACTGGGGCTGTGGTGGAAATTATTCAGCCCAAAGAAATTATGAAACTTGATGGTGCACCTGATCAGACAGGGCCAATTGTCAAAGCAATGATTAAGGGCAAAGGTAAAACGAACATCATGCTGCTTGCCCATAATGATACGGTCTATCAAAAGGGTCAGTTACAGGGACAACCCTTTCGAATTGATGGAAATAAGGCGTATGGCTTAGGCATCTTAGATGATAAACAAGGGGTTGCTGCCGTCATTCATGTCTTAGATATGTTGAAACAATTAAAATATCAAGATTATGGAACGATTACGGTTTTAATTAATTCGGATGAAGAAATCAGCTCACCTGGTTCACGTCAAATGATTATGGATAACGCTAAAAATCAGGATGTTGTACTTTCTTTTGAAACAGGCGGTTTAGATGGAAGTCTGATGTTGGCAACCAGTGGTATTGGTGCAGCTTATTTAGATATTAAAGGGCGGGGCGCACATGCAGGGGTTAAGCCAGAAGCAGGTGTCAATGCATTGTCTGAATTGGCTTTTCAAATTCAACAATTAGAAAATCTTTCAAATCCTAAGACTGGTTTAAAGCTGAATTGGACAGTTGCAAGCGCTGGTAAAACTCGAAATGTCATTCCAGATCAAGCTACAGCACAGGCAGATGCACGTTCTCTAAAACCCCAAGATTTTGCTGAATTAGAAAAGACTTTAAAGCAAAAAGTGAAAACTAAAAAATTGGCAGAAAGTCAGGTCGATGTAAAATTTGAAGTGCGTCGTCCACCGTTAGAAGCCAGCCCACAAGCTAAAAAATTAGCCGCGAAAGCGCAGCAGATTTACACAAATGAATTAAAGCTGCCTATGAAAGTTGAAACGACCGCTTGGGGTGGTGGAACTGATGCTGCATTTGCTGGAGTTACATCAAAAGCTGCAATTATTGAAGGGATTGGCATGTCTGGAGATGGATTACATTCAGACAAAGCCGAATATATTTTGACGGATTCTATTGTGCCACGCTTATATTTGGTGACACGTTTGATTGTTGAAAGTTCTCAACCGTAAGGTTCTAAAACACCTTATGTGAAGAAACATGAAGCCTTTAACGTTTTGCGTTAAGGGCTCAAATTATCTGAAATGTACTTTTAATTCATCACGAGAAGAATGCTGATATAGTCGAAGTAACAACATAAGGCTAAAGCATAAATAAGAATGAAATTTAAAAGTTTTTTAATAGCTGTATTTATGACTATTTGTTCTGTTCAGAGTAGTGCCTATACTCTATCTAATTATGAATGCATTATTCATGAAATGTCGGATGATTCAGATATTCATGATTCTATAAAAAAACACTATATCAATGAAAAATTTTATGTAGATCGAATTAGTGGCAGGGTGAATGGAATACTCAAAAATAACTATGTTAATGCTCCCACTGTGATTGACTTGGGTTCGTCAAATAATAGTTTTAAGGCAATAGGTTATCTGAAAATACATGAAGGTGTTGGAGTTGGTAGCAATCTTTATGCGCTCAACATTGCTGAATATAAAGAAGGTAATAATAAGCCGTTTACGTATATGGAAAACTCAAAAGTTTTTCGTGGATTATGTAAGTATCTGAACAAATAATTTGCGAAATTAATGCTGAATTTAAATAGGGCCGTATTAAAAAGCCCCAACATCCTGTCGAGGCTTTTTCGGATTCTTTCTAGCGGTATAACTCCTGTCCTACCGTAAGCGTCCTGCTTTTTTGTCTTATCATTGTTGTTTTATATTCAGTGACGTCCTGTCTCTGTATGTCTTCAATATAAATTGAATCTATTTGACTGAATAGCCGCAAACAGCCGAATACTTTGTAAGTCTGAGCGTACAAGATTGTTCAATATTTAATTAAGCACTGACGTACTGTACAAGCTTATCAAAGGCTGCTTTTACTGCCTTATTATCAAATTCATTCGGTTCAAATTGTTCAGTACGGTTACGGGCAAAAATATCACGAATTTCAACGACCGCATTGCTATCAATTAAGCCCAACTGTGTTGCCACTTGACGTATTTGATCAATAGAACGTGAACCGTTGGTACCACCATAGCTGACATAAGCTGCAGGTTTTCCTGCCCATTCTTTACCTAAGTAATCGAGTGCATTTTTGAGGGCGGGGCTATAACCGTGGTTATATTCAGGACTAATGAAAATAAAGGCGTCACCCTGAGCGATTTTGTCTGCCCAAGCTTGTTGTTTGGGCTGGTCATAAATACCGGTTAAGGGTGGATTTGCACCCGCGAAAATTGGAAGATCCCACTCTTTTAAATCAACAATTTCAGTTTGAACAGTACTAAAGTCATAGTTTTCAATTTCTGAGTGCAACCATTTTGCAATTTTCAGTGCTGTACGCCCCTCACGGACACTGCCGACAATAATATAAAGTTTCATGAAATGTTCCATTTTTATCAAATGGAGCGTAAAACTCTGTCCTTCAGGTCAGAGATATAAGCGACACGACATGAAGTGTCGTTTGATTTAACTAAGGACTATTTTCCTTGAGTTTTGATTGTTAATATAAGTACATGAAAACCCTTAAATTACGTATAAAAGACAAACATTGCAAGGTGTTAGACCAACTAGCATCAGAAGTGAACTTTGTCTGGAATTATGTCAATGATTTAGGGTTTAGGCATTTGAAGCGGAAAGGTGAATTTCTCTCTGCTTTTGATATTGCCAAATATATGAAAGGCACATCCAAAGAATGTAATTTACATAGTCAAACCATTCAGGCTGTAACTGAAGAATTAGTCACCCGAAGAAAGCAATTTAAAAAGGCAAAGCTGAAATGGCGTGTCAGCAATAAAAAATCAGCAAGGCGCTCTTTGGGATGGATTCCCTTTAAAAAGGTGGCTATCAAATATGCCAATGGATATGTCCAGTATGGAAAACACCAATTTAAGCTTTGGGATAGCTACGGTTTAAGCAAATACACGTTAAAAACAGGTTCATTTGTAGAGGATAGCCGTGGGCGTTGGTATGTATGTCTTGTTGTTGAATCGCCTAAGCAAGATAAATCGACAGCAACCAAAGCGATTGGTATTGATCTAGGCTTAAAAGATATTGCCACCTGTTCTGATGGCACTGTAATTTCAAATCCAAAATTCTATCGAAAATATGAGCAGAAATTAGGTATTGCTCAGAGAGCCAGGAATAAGAAGCGTGTTCGTGCATTACACGCCAAGATTGCAAATAGTCGAAAAGATCATTTGCATAAAGCAAGCACCAAGCTTGTGAATGAAAATGCATTGATTATTGTAGGTGACTTGAGTGCTAAAAAATTAGTAAAAACCAAAATGGCAAAATCTGTTTTGGATACAGGATTTTCTGCACTAAAAACAATGCTCAAGTATAAATGCGAAAACGCAGGCGTATTGTTTGAAGAAGTCCAAGAAGCCTATACCACCCAAATCTGTTCGTGCTGCGGTGAGATCACCTCAAGTAGTCCAAAAGGTAGGACAGATCTTGGAATAAGAGAATGGGAGTGCATGAGCTGTGGTACAGCTCATGATCGAGATATAAACTCAGCTCTAAACATTCTTGCGCTTGGGCATAAGCGTCTAGCTGTAGGAATCACCCTTTTTTAAGGGGGTGAGGATGTCAAAAAGTGTTTCAATAAATTAATCTGAATTCAGCTAAATAACTATAATCAATGTGTATCGAATAGCATTCAGTATATAAAAAAAGCGCCCTTGGGCGCTTTTAGAGTCATCGAACTGAATCGATTAAATAATTTTGATGCCTTGTTGACCCGCAGGTGTCACTTTGAAGATTTCTACTTCAAAAGTAATATTTTTACCCGCCAATGGGTGGTTAAAATCAACTTCAGTAAAGTCTTCACCGACTGTTTTAATCACGCCAAATAAGCTTTGTTTGGCTTTGTCTTCAAATTCGATCATATGGCCCACCACAGGTGCTGGATCAAATTTTACGGTATCAAACTTTTGTACATTTTCAGCATTCCATGGGCCAAAAGCATCTTCTGGTGGCAGGCTAACCGTACGACGGTCACCAGCACGTAAACCAAACAATGCTTTTTCAAAACCTGGAAGTAAGCTGCCATCGCCGATAACGAGGCTTACAGGTGCTTCGCGGCTGCGAGTATTGTCAATTTCTACGCCATTTTCAATTGCGACAGAAAAATGAAGATCGACTTTAGAGCCATCTTCAATACGAGTTTCCTCGTTTGGATTAATAAAATCAGTCATTTTGCGCTTCCGCACGTTGAATTCGGTGTTTTTCTAAGAAAAACGTATCGATAAGAAGCAAGATGGTGCCAAGGGTAATGGCACTATCTGCAATATTAAAAGCAGGGAAGTGACTATTGTTGTAGTACACGTGAATGAAATCAACCACGTAGCCTAGGCTGACACGGTCAATCAAATTACCAATTGCACCACCTAAAATTAGGGCAATCGCAATCGGTAACACTTTCACGGTTTTTGGCATACGCATGAGCCAAAATACAAAGATCACAGACACAATACCTGCTAGTGAGGTAAAGAAATAACGTTGCCATCCACCGGCATCGGACAAGAAACTAAAGGCTGCGCCATAGTTATGCAGTAATGTCCAATTTAAAAAGGGCGTTACAGGTACAGGGTCTGCATAATTCAGATGCGTACTTGCAATCCATTTGGTCCATTGGTCGAGAATAATCGCAACAATGGATAAACCCACCCACACCAAATTGTGTGGGTAGAATTGGAATAAGCCCTTTTTTTCTTGTGGATTAGGCATATTTTCTCTCTTCGCCTTGACCTGTAGGAAGGTTAATAATACAACGAGAACAAAGACCTGGGTGTTCGTGATGTGTATTTACATCAGGAAGAACATGCCAGCAACGTGCACATTTTTCACCGTCAGCAGCAGATACGTTGACACGTAAACCTTCAAGGTCAGATTCATTGCCTTGTGCTGCATCAAATGCATTCACAATTACTTGAGAGGTGATAAGCACAAAACGTAGTTCATCGCCTAGACGGTCAAGTACAGTCTTGAGCTCTTCAGATGCCCAAAGTTCTACTTTTGCAGATAAGTTAGAACCGACTGTTTTTGCATTACGCGCAGCTTCAATGTGCTTGTTCACCGCAGATTTCACTGCAATGAGGGTTTGCCATTCTGCTTCTGACACCACGTTGGCAGTTGATGCAGTTGGAATGTCATACCATTCAGTCGTGAATACGTATTTCTCTGATTGCTCAGGGATGAGCGGCCATGCTTCTTGTGCTGTGAAGCTCAAGATAGGCGACATCCAACGTACAAACGCTTGTACCAAGTGATACAGCGCAGTTTGTGCTGAATGACGTGCTGCCGAGTCTGCTTTGGTGGTGTATTGACGGTCTTTGATGATGTCTAAGTAGAAACCACCTAAGTCGTTGATACAGAAGTTAGTCAGCGCATTGGTCACGATATGGAAATTCATATCTTCATAAGCTTGTTGAATGGTTTTCTGCACGTCAGCGGCACGTTGTAAGATGTATTGATCAAGCGCGATCAATTGATCTACAGGCAATGCATCAGTCGATGGTTTGAAACCATTTAAGTTCGCTAGCAAGAAACGAAGCGTGTTACGAATACGACGGTAACCATCAGATGCACGGCTAAAGATTTCTTTACCAGCCGTCATTTCATAACGGTAATCCGCAGATGCGATCCAGAAACGTAAACCGTCTGCACCCATATCTTTAATGATGTCTTGCGGTGTGATCACGTTACCGATTGATTTTGACATCTTACGGCCTTTTTCATCGACCACGAAACCGTGCGTCAACAAGCCTTTGTATGGCGCGCGTTCATTAATCGCAATCGACGTTAATAATGAAGATTGGAACCAACCACGGTGTTGGTCTGAACCTTCAAGATACAAATCAGCAGGGTCTGTTAATTCTTCACGTTCACGAAGTACAGCAAAGTGCGTTGTGCCTGAGTCGAACCATACGTCTAGGGTGTCACGTACGGCGTTGTATGCTTCCGCATCATCACCGATGAACTCTGCTGCATCGCGGTTATACCAGCCATCAATACCTTCTTGTTCAATCAGTTTCGCAACTTCTTCAATCAATTCAGGTGTCCGTGGGTGCAATTCGTTGGTATCTTTATGTACGAAGAATGGAATTGGCACGCCCCACGTACGTTGACGAGAGATACACCAATCCGGACGACCTTCGATCATCGCTTGAATACGGTTTTTACCCCAATCCGGCACAAAGCTGATGTCATTTTCAATTGCATTGAGTGCTTGGTTACGTAAACCTTTTGCATCCATGCTGATGAACCATTGTGGTGTCGCACGGAAGATAATTGGCGTCTTATGACGCCAGCAGTGTGGGTAGCTATGTTTAATCACAACATGCGCCCAAAGCTTGCCTGCTTCAGTCAATGCCGCAATGATTTTTGGATTGGCTTTGTAGATGTGCTCGCCTGGGAAGATTGGTGATGTTGGTAAATACACACCATTACCACCGACAGGGTTTTCAACTTTTAAGTTGTACTGTAGGCCAACTTTATAGTCGTCCACACCATGGCCTGGCGCGGTATGTACGGCACCTGTACCACTGGTTGCAATGACGTGTTCACCCAAGATCACAGGGACTTGACGCTCAGCGATAAGCGGATGTTGTAACAATAAGTTTTCAAGTTTTGCGCCTGCGAATTCAGCAATCACTTCAACCTGATTAAAGCCATAACGTTCAGTTGCAGATTCAACCAAGTCTTTCGCAAGAATGAAGTTTTGAGCTGCTTTGTCTTCACCCGTTGCTTTTACCAATTGGTATTCAATTTCTGCATGGAGTGCAACCGCTTGGTTGGCAGGCATGGTCCACGGTGTAGTGGTCCAAATCACGATGTCTGTACGGTCAGCAACGCTAACACCTAGACGTGCTGAAAGATCAGCGAGATCGACAACTGTGAAACCAACGTCGACAGCATCTGATTTTTTATCTTCGTATTCAACTTCAGCTTCAGCCAATGATGAACCACAGTCTAAACACCAGTTGACTGGTTTAAGACCTGGTTCAATGTGACCAGCTTTAGCAATTTCACCGAGCGAGCGAACAATATTCGCTTCTTGTTGGAAGTTCATGGTGAGGTAAGGATTGTCCCAATCACCGAACACGCCCATACGCACGAAGTCTTTCTTTTGAAGCTCAACTTGGGTGTACGCGTATTCACGGCAAGCTTTACGGAAAGTTGAAGCATCAACTTTTACGCCAACTTTACCGACTTTTTCTTCAACTTTAAGTTCGATTGGCAAACCGTGACAGTCCCAACCCGGTACATAGGGTGCATCAAAGCCATCCATGACACGGCTTTTAATAATGATGTCTTTTAAAACTTTGTTGACTGCATGACCTAAATGGATTTGACCATTGGCATATGGGGGACCGTCATGAAGCACATATTTTTTCTTGCCAATACGCGATGCACGAATCTGCTGATAAATGTCATCGGCATACCACTCTTCTAACCATTTCGCTTCACGTACTGCAAGATTTGCTTTCATCGCAAATTCAGTACCGGGGAGGTTTAGCGTGGCTTTGTAATCCACTGCATTTTCAGGAGTTTGCTTATCGCTCATGCAAGTTGTCTTCCAATTTAATCAGTCTTTTCGCTGACACGTTTTACAATAAAAATATGAGATATTAAAAGGGAAATGTTGGGGTATTCCGACGAAACTCAAGGAGCTTGTCGACGTCATCATCAATTCCAGCTTTCAAAGCTTCAAGCGAAGGATAATTCTTTTCGCCATGTAAATAGTTTAAGAACGTCACCCGCATTAACAGGCCATACAGATTAGCAGAAACATCGGGGAAATGTACTTCTAATCGCCATTCTGGATGCTCTTGTTTGATGGCAGGACGCGTTCCCACATGACCTGCACCAAATAGCGCAGTCGGGGCGTAACCCATAATGCCATGTTGAGTCGAATCATTGGCTTGAACTTTCGCGCTTAAGGATTCAGTCTCGCAGACAACGTCCACCGCATAAATGCCATGCAAGCAGGGTTTATGTCGGTTTAAACGCACATTAATTGTCGGGAAATTAATGGTTCGACCAATTTGATCGCCGTATTGTACCCGACCAGTAATACTATAAGGACGACCCAATAATTTTGCTGCAAGTGCTAAATCGCCTGCTTGCAAGGTTTGACGAATACGGGTTGAACTGACACGTTCACCATCTAAACGAATCGTCGATAAATTCGTCACGTCAAAACCAAATTCACGTAAAAATTCACTATTGCCCTGACGGTTTTTACCAAAGTGAAAATCATCGCCTAAGACCAAATGTTCTGCATTCAGTTTGTCTTTTAAAATGTCGGCAAACGCTTCTGCTGTGAGGCTACGAAACGTATGATCGAACTTTGTGACAGCAATATAGTCCACACCGAGTTCTGTTAAGTATTCGACTTTTTCACGTAGCGATGAAATACGGGGTGGGGCATCATAAGCTTTAAAGTATTCAAGTGGTTGCGGCTCGAAAATCATGACCACAGTTTTTAATTTTTGTTCATCTGCCACAGCTTTTAGCTGTTTAATCATGGCCTGATGACCCAAATGTACACCGTCAAAATTGCCAATCGTCACGGCAGTTTTTTCTGACAGAGAATGGGTGTTTAAAGCATTCAGGCGGAGCAGCTTCATGGGCGAATCAAGTGCTTAGAAAGATCGAGAGGCTATATATTGCCATAATCTTAGCGTTTCGTCTTGTTGTTGTGTTTTTACTCAAGTTTTTTTATGCAGTGATGAATTTAATATCAATTAAAATGATACTTAAAATAAATATCAATCAATTTTTCTTATTTATGATTTTGGCTAGACTAAGTGTAATCCATTTTGATGAGCATCCTGCGATGAAAATGCCATTTTATCAACTACAGCATAAACAAGACTTGATTCGTCATTTTACTCCAAACTGGTTTACCGTAGTGATGGGGACAGGAGTTGTGGCACTCATTTTACCGCAATTGCCTTTTGCATCGCAGTTGATGTGGTCATTGGGCGCAGGACTATGGCAGATCAATGTGGGGTTATTTATTTTATTTAGCGTGCTGTATTTATGTCGTTGGGTGTTGTATCCACAAGAAGCCAAGCTAATTTTTAAACATCCTGTGATGAGCTTATTTTTAGGCGCTATTCCGATGGCATTAGCGACCTTAATTAATGGCGCTTTAAAATTCGGCCCAACGTTATATGCTCTAGAGCATCTTACAACCTTGCTATTGTGGGCAGAATATCTTTGGTATGTGGATGTCTTATTGGCAGTGGCCATTGCCTGGTGTGTTCCTTTTATGATGTTTAGTCGTCAACAGCATGCGCTACAAGGGATGACGGCCGTTTGGTTACTCCCGATCGTGGCGTGTGAAGTCGCAGCCAGTTCAGGTGCACTGTTGTTAGCGCATCTACCCGCAGATAGCCATGCAGCAAATATTCTATTGGGCAGTTATGTGCTGTGGGGTATTTCAGTTTTGCCTGCTTTTGGCATATTAACCATTCTGCTATTACGTTTGGCTTTGCATCAATTGCCAAGCAAAGATATGGCGATTAGCAGTTGGTTAGCTTTGGGACCAATTGGTACAGGTGCGCTTGCTTTATTGCTGCTGGGTGAACAAGCACCTCGTATTTTAACCGCTGTGAATCTGGAGAGTTTAGGCCCCATCTTACAACAAGGTGGAATATTGGCTGCACTCATTTTACTGGGTTTTGGTCTATGGTGGTTGGGCATTGCGATATTAACCACGCTCAAACATCTAGGTGATTTGCCCTTTAATCTGGGATGGTGGGCAATGACGTTTCCATTAGGAGTATTTAGCCTAGCCGTAATGAGTTTAGCCGAACAAACCCAACTACATAGTATTGCGCTTTGTGGCAGCAGCTTGGCTATACTCCTCTGTGCACTCTGGTTGATGGTGATTAGTAAAACCATCCAAGGTTTTTACCGCGGCACACTGTTTTTCTCTCCTTGTCTTAAAACTTATATCACTGTAAAAACGACCACTTAAAATACCAAGCACGTAGCGTTTATACATATGCAGCCAGCCCCATGCTGGGCTGCAAATGTAGTGCTATAGATGTAGATATAGGCTTTGTGTACCTTTGTACGGTTGTTACGTTATTCTGCTATTCAAGCCAAATGTTGATGTATAAAATTTGCGCGTATTTCGGTTCATGCGATTGAATCCGATGAATTAAAACAAAAAATGAAAAATAGGGAATATTTATGTGTGCTCAAACTGAATTTTGGGACAACGCCAAAGGATTATTAGAAGAATGGTATGTGGCTTGTACGTCAAAAGAATTGAAAAAAGATCAGCCTTTCGCAGCGACCCTATACGGTAAAAAAATCGTCCTATTCCGCAAAAAAGATGGTCGTGCCGCGGCTTTATTAGATCAGTGTGTGCATCGTGGTGTACCGCTATCCGATGGCAAAGTAAAAAATGGTTGTGTCTCTTGTCCTTACCATGGTTGGTCATATCAAGCTGATGGTCATGTGGCTTATATTCCGAGTGTGAACGGCAAATTCTTTCCAGAAAAACCGCATCCTTTTAAGCAACGTAGTTTTGACGTATGTGAGCAAGATGGAGTGGTGTGGATTTACCTCGGGGAGAAACCTGAAAATCAAAGACCTGCAGTATTTAAATTGCCATTTTACGACCAGCCAGGGTGGCTGAGTTATTACATGGTTGGTAAATATGATGGAGAAATGGGAGCGGTCGCGCAAAACATTATGGATGTGACTCATACCATATTTGTGCATGAAGGCTGGTTCCGTTCTGAATCTGGTAAAGCTGTTGATGCGACCATTGAGGTAGAGCCACGTAAGGTGGTAGTGGAATACCATGATCATGATGCAGATGTGGGCATGATGCCTTGGTTGACCAACCCGCATGGTGCAGAGCAGGTGCATCGAGACAGCTTTATTGCGCCTAATATCACTTTGGTGGAATATCACTGGGGGGAGCCTTCAGGTATGGTGTTTAATAGCTTAATTAGTCCGGTAGGGCCCTATGAATCACGGGTTTATACCTGTGTCAGCTATAAGTTTCCAATTCCAAAATTGATAGCCAAAGCCCTAATGCCTGCGGTAAATGCCTACACGTGGGTAGTGAATAATCAAGACATTAAAATTTTATCAGCACGTCGTAAAGGGCTGGAAAATATGCCGATGACACATTCCCATAGTGTACGAGGTGATATGGCACATATTGCTTTAGAAAAAATCCTCGATGCACTGCGCCATGATCAGCAGCTTGCGCCTTCATTTATTGGAAAACGCCCCATGCAATTTCAAATTTAACCAGTCGATGATGATTTGGCGTTGTGAATCTTAAGAAAAACGACCGAAGATGAGGTGAAATTTAGATTTAATTTTTAATGGGCAGGGCAAGACGCGCAATTTGTGCTATATCAATGCGGAAGAATTTCAGGAGTTACATGTGAGTCAGCAAATCGCATTAATTATGGCGCTGCCTAATGAATCTAAAGGTCTGTTTGAAGCGGCAGGCATTGATGTGCATTACAGCGGAATCGGGAAGGTCAATGCAGCATTTAAAGCCTTTGAAGTGATCCAAAAAACCGGTTGTAGCACGTTATTAAACCTAGGTACGGCAGGAAGTTCACACTTTGATGCACATGCTTTGGTGGAAGTTGCTGAGTTTGTTCAACGTGATATGGATGTTTCACCACTGGGTTTTGACGTTGGGGTAACCCCAATGGATCAAGATCATCCTGCGGCAATCATACCTGAAACCATGTTTGCACAATTACCCAAAGGTATTTGTGGTACTGGCGACAGCTTTGAAACTGGGCTGCCGAAAGTACCGTGTAATCTTGTCGATATGGAAGGCTACGCAATCGCGAAAGTATGCAAAAAGCTGGGTGTCCGCTTTGTTTCAGTCAAATACATTACTGATGGGGCGAATGACACAGCACATCTGGATTGGGAAGAAAACTTATTGTTAGGTGCAAAAAAATTATTAGAATTATATCAAACAGTAAAATAACAACATGAGGAAAAACCGGTCGGCGACCATAGGTGGCTATGGTCGTATGCCAATATGACCTGTATGTTCCACTATTTTTCAGTACGTGGAATTGCTCCGTAAAGCATCATGTGTACAGTGTGTTGAATAATACGCTGTTGCATACTACGATTACGTAATGTCTTACCGGTAACCATTTCCATTTGTGTTGCAAAGTCCGCATAATTTTGCGTAATTGCCCAAATGTTTAAAATGAAAATTTCTGGGTCGATTTCTTTCGAAATTTTGCCTTGTTCCTGCCAGTTGCTAATCACTTTGGCTTTACGTTTCACCAATTTTTTTAGCGGCCCTTTTAGGATTTCAATAATGTGCGGTGCGCCCTGAATGACTTCAAGTGCGAACAAACGCGATGCTTTCGGTTGAGTGCGAGACACTTCAATTTTCTGCAATAAATAATTGGTGATTGCTTCTTCAGGCTCAAGTTCAGCTTCAAGCATCTGAAGTGGAGCGAGCCACTTTTGTAGCACAGTAGTCAGAACTTCAACATAAAGCGCTTCTTTATTTTCATAATAATAGAAAATATTCGATTTATGCATTTCTGCAATCTGCGCGATCTCATCCAGGCTGGCACCATTAAAGCCATACAGGGAAAAGACATCCAGTGCCGCATTGAGCAACTGGTGGCGTTTCTGGGTACTCTTTTTTTGTTCCATCAGCTCTTTTAAGAAAATGAAAAGGGAATATTGAATTGTACGGCAAATCATCAGATTTGTGCACATCGAAAGTTTGTAATTTTATGAATAATGGCAGTTTATTCTGTTCGTTCTTTAAATATTTACGACGAATGCCATAAAATGCTAAAAAAACATTTTTTGGCAGAATTAATTTATCTGTTTATTGTCATTGGGTAAAAATGAAAATTGTCAGCAATTGTGTGCTAAATGTTTTTAAAGTAAAAATAAGTTTTATCTCTGTCTTTTAACCACCAAGTTCTGTCTAAGCATGATCTTGATGGCGCATGATATAAGAACCTAGCTAAGGCTTTAGCTAGGTTCCTACTACACTTAGTTAAGTTGCTAGAACGGCAGTTAAAACTTGTTGTTCAAGTTCAGTGAAGGCAATGCCTTTTTGACGTGGGCGTGCTAAGTCAACGTTGAACTCTTTGGCAATATGCCCCTTATCTAACAAAATAATACGGTCTGCTAACTGCACAGCTTCACTAACATCATGAGTTACTAAAATGGCGGTAAAGCCTTGTTCAGTCCATAATTTTTCAATCAAGTTTTGCATGTCTAAACGCGTCAGTGCATCCAGTGCGCCTAACGGTTCATCGAGCAGTAAGATGCGTGGTTTGTGCGACAATGCGCGTGCTAAAGCCGCACGTTGGCGTTGACCGCCAGATAATTGGGTCGGCCATAAGTCAGCTTTTTCTTTGAGTCCAACTTTTTCTAGTAATGCCGACGCATTGGCATGTTGGGCTTTGTCTAAACCGAGCTGCACATTTTTTTCAATACTGCGCCAAGGCAGAAGGCGTGGGTCTTGAAACATGACGCGAATGTCGTCTGAGGTAATGCCTTCCCGAATATGGCGTGCAGATTTAAATTTGATTTCGCCATAGCTTTGTTTTTCAAGGTCAGCAATTAAACGCAACAGGGTACTTTTACCACAGCCGCTACGACCTACAATTGCTAAAAACTCACCGGGTTGGATATGCAGATCGAGGTCTTCAAGAACTTTAACGCTGCCATAAAATTTATGCAGTTGCTCAATAATAATTTCAGCGCCAAGTACAGCATGAGGATTGATATCTGCTGCAGTCGTGTCTTGAGGCTTTGTGCTGTCATCGGCATGACGGCTTATGCTTAAATCAGTCATCTCATGCTCCTAAATTATTTCTGGTAGCCCGCATGCCAGCGGAGCAAATATTTTTCAAGTGTTACTGCTAGTACATCAGCGAGTTTACCGAGTAGGGCATACAGTAAAATCCCCACTAAGACGATGTCGGTTTGTAAGAACTCACGGGCATTCATGGTCATGTAGCCGATACCAGCTTGCGCAGAAATGGTTTCAGCGACAATGAGCAGTACCCAGACTAGCCCTAATGAGAAACGCAGTCCCACCAATATGGACGGCATTGCACCGGGTAAAATAATTTCTTTATAAAGTTGCCAACCACTCAAACCATAACTTTTACCCATCTCAATGAGCTGTGGATCTACCGAACGGATACCGTGGTAAGTGTTGATATAAATCGGGAAGAACACCCCAATTGCCACCAAAAATAATTTGGCAGATTCATCAATGCCAAACCACAAAATCACCAATGGAATCAGCGCCAATGCAGGGATGTTACGGATCATTTGTAAGGTGGTATCGAGCAGGGTCGATGCTAATTTTGATGAACCATTCAATAGTCCTAAAAATAGGCCGAGACCGCCACCCACTAAGAGACCCATCAAGGCACGTCCTGCACTGACTTGTACATGCTTCCAAAGTTCACCGCTCATGAGCAGGTTCCAGAAGGCAACAACTACAGCACTGGGTGCAGGTAAAATTCTACTTTCTAATAGACCTGTTACCGAGGCCAGTTGCCACAGTAAAATAAGTGCTATAGGAAACAACCAAGGCAGCAAACGCTGCCCAAATTGTGTTCCACGTGAAACCTTCGGTTCTTTGAAGGTTTCAACAGAAACTGTTTTTGACATTAAGCAGGCTCCTGAGCTTTTGCAGCTTTCTTGTTTTCTTCAGGGGTGTAGTTGTTTGCTACAATTTCACCAAATGGACCTGTCAGATTTGGCTGCGCCAATTTTTCGCGTGTTTCCAATGGAAGAAGCGGGAACACTAATTCAGCGAAACGAATCGATTCTTCAAGATGTGGGTAGCCCGAGAAGATAAAGGTACTGATGCCTAGGTCAGCATATTCTTGGATACGCGCTGCAACTGTTTCAGGGTCACCCACTAAAGCGGTACCTGCACCACCACGGACAAGTCCTACACCTGCCCACAGGTTAGGTGAAACTTCGAGTTTTGAGCGATCACCATTGTGCAATTCAGCCATACGACGTTGACCCACTGAATCCATTTGTTTGAATTTTTTCTGTGCCGCAGCAATGGTTGCATCATCCACGTATTGAATTAACTCTTCCGCCGCTGCCCAAGCTTGTTCATTGGTTTCACGCACGATTACATGTAGACGAATACCGTAGTTCAGCTCACGACCTTTGGCTTTGGCTTTTTCACGCACCACGGCAATTTTTTCTTTCACTGCTGCGGGTGGTTCACCCCAAGTCAAATATGTATCGACTTGTTCAGTTGCCAGTTCAATCGCTTCTTCTGAAGAACCACCAAACCACAGTGGTGGATATGGCTTTTGTACCGGCGGATAGAGTAATTTTGCATCGTCAACGCTGAGTCGTTCACCGTGGAAAGTGAAACTTTCACCGGTATGTGAACGGGTTAGAATTTCACGCCAAATGGTGGTGTATTCGGCTGCGGTTTTGTAGCGAGTTGCGTGGTCTTCATATACACCATCACCCTTCAACTCTTGTTCATCGCCACCCGTAACCAAATTGAGTAGCACACGACCGCCAGAGAGACGGTCAAACGTCGCAGCCATACGTGCCGTTAAAGCGGGAGTCGTGACACCTGGGCGTAAAGCCACAAGGAATTTTAGGTTTTTGGTTGCATCAATTAAGCTTGCTGCGGTTAACCATGGATCTTCACATGAACGGCCAGTTGGAATCAGTACACCCTCATAGCCAAGGTTATCGACCGCAACTGCAATTTGCTTCATATAAGCATGATCAACCTGACGTGCACCTTTGCTGGTACCTAAGTAGCGACTGTCACCGTGTGTTGGGATAAACCAGAAAATTTTCATGTTAAATTCCTTGTGTATTGATGGCTCGGTTATCAATGTGAAGCAGGCGTCCAAACTTTTTCTTGGACTGAAATAGTGTTGGGAATCAATTGAACTTGTTTGAACAAGTCCGCAATATTTTGTTGGGCTTGAACCACTTCAGCATTGAGTGGTTTAACCGGTGAAGGTTTAATGCGACGTGCAAAGGCTTGTGCTGCAACAGCTTTTTCTAAACCGGTGCTGCTTTGGTAAATCTCTAATGCAACATCTTGATGTTTAACGATCCATTGGTCTGACGCATTCAGTGCATTTAAGAATTTGGCTGGTGAATCTGGATGGGCCTGGATCACTTTAGGATTGGCCACGTAGAACGAATAGGTCTGTGGGAAATCGCCTGCTTCGATCAGCACTTTGGCGCCTGCATCTAACTCTGCTGCAGAAAGGAAAGGATCCCAAATGACCCAAGCATCAATTGATTTTTTATCGAAAGCTGCACGGGCATCTGCGGGTGGAATCCAAATCGGTTGAATATCAGTCCAGCTCAGACCAGCTTTCTGTAAAGTTTTAGACAGTAACTCATGCGCACTTGAACCTTTTTGTACCGCAATACGTTTGCCTTTGAGTTCTTGAATTGTTTTAATTGGGCTATTGGGTGGAATCACCACAGTCAATGAATCATTAGGAACAGCCTCATAGCCAATGTAGTTCAAGTCTTTATTGGCAGCTTGAGCAAAAATCGGTGGCGTGTTGCCAACATAGCCATAATCCACCGCGCCTACAGCCAAGGCTTCAAGCATTTGCGGGCCAGCAGGGAACTCTTTCCAATCAATCTGAGCACCTGGAAATTGTTGCTCAAGCAATTTTTGTTGACGTGCAACCAACAGGTTCAAAGCCGATTTTTGAAAGCCGATGGTAATGTGCTTCACTTCAGCTTTGACTTGTGGATCAGTACTGTTTGATTCAGCTTCTTGCTTTTGGCAAGCACTCAAACTGATGCCGAGTGTAGTAAGACCAACAATTGAAAAAGTTTTTAAAATACCCATGGCAGTGCCCTTATTTTTATCTCGGCTTATTTGATAATGGCCGATTCAATGTTTAATTTATTTGGAATCAATTTTTCGTTATAGAACGCATCAGCGACTTGTTGCTGTTCTTTAGCCACTTCAGGTGTGACTAAGGTGACGTTGTCGCCTAGGCGTGAAATTGATGTTTTTAGAACATCAAGACCAAGTCCAGTTTTACCTTCAAGCAATTTGGCAGCTTCATCTTGGTTTTTAGAGACCCATTGCGTGGTCAAGTTCAACTCGTTTACGACTGCTTGAACCACTTTTGGATGTTCTTGTGCGAACTTACGATCGGCTAAATAGAACTGATAGTTCTTCACCAAATTTTCGCCATTGGCAATGGTACGTGCGTTTAATTGATGCTCAGCTGCAGACAGGAACGGGTCCCAAATGACCCAAGCATCGACTGCACCCTTTTCAAAGGCAGCACGGGCATCTGCAGGCGGTAAGTAAACCACTTCAATGTCACTAAATTTCAGTTTATTGGCTTCAAGCAGTTTCAATAGTAAGTAATGCACGTTCGAACCTTTGTTCAGCGCGACACGCTTACCCTTAAGATCTTGAATGGTTTGAATGTTCGAGTCTTTTTGTACAATTAAAGCTTCTGCTTTCGGTACAGCCGGTTGATTGGCGATATACACTAAATCGGTTTGTGCTGCTTGCGCAAAAATCGGTGGTGCTTCACCGACTTCACCAAAAGACACGCTACCGACATTTAAGCCTTCAAGTAGTTGCGGGCCAGCAGGGAATTCAACCCATTTCACATTGACGCCTTGTTCTTTCAGTGAGGTTTCCAATGTGCCGCGTTCTTTCAGGATGGGTAATAAGCCATATTTTTGAAAGCCAATATTTAAGGTCACGCTTTCTTGTTGTTTTTGACCGCAACCGGATAACATCATGGCACCCGCAACCGCTGAAGACAGTACTAATGTTTTTGTCCAGTGTTTTGCTTTGTTCGTGCTCATGTATGTGCTCCTATCGAGGGGTAAAATGCATAACTGTTGATTTATGAACACATAAGCTAAAGAGTTTTCTTTTTCGAAAAAAATAAGAAAATTTAAATTTAAAATCAGGAAAAAAGATAAATAAAAATAAGCAAAACTTATGAATAATTATGATTTTGTATAAACATATATTGTGCTTGTTTAAATTATTAAGTATTTGATAATTATGATTATTATTTTGTTATTGCGTTGCTGTATAAGCATATCGTATTCGATGAAAAGCAATTTAATAAATTTGAGCGTTGTTTTTGCATATCCTTATGCAAAATAAAGATAAATTGGCACGAAAAAAGCCACGTTTAAAGTGGCTTTTTGCAGACTAAAGAGTTGCGTTGGTAGTTATAAAGTGTCTGACGGGCATTCGGCAAATCATCAACACTGACTTGCTCAAAACCTTGTTCCAAAAACCAATGTGCGGTGCGGGTTGTCAAAATGAACAATTGTTCGATACCAAGTGCACGGGCTTTTTCTTCGAGATAATGCAAAATTTGGCTACCACGGTTTGACTTACGATAGCCTGGGTGTACAGCTACACAAGCAATTTCCGCCGAGCGTTTTTCGCCTTCTGCCGCTGGAATTGGATACAGTGCAGCACAGGCTAAAATGGTGCCATCACGTTCAATCACTGCAAAATGCTCAATTTCATTTTCAAGGCGTTCACGTGAGCGATAGACCAATATCCCTTCTTGCTCGAGTGGGCGGAGTAAACTGATTAGACCCACCACATCTTGAATATTGGCGGTACGTACTTCTTCATAGTGAGCATCGGTGATCATGGTGCCAGAACCATCACGGGTGAACAGTTCTTCGACCAATGCGCCATCATAGGCATAGGAAATAAGATGTACACGATGTACACCTTGCAACGATGCATCTTTGGCACCGCGTAAATGCAGCGCAATATCTGGGTTTGAATCTTGATACTGATAAATATGCTGATCCAGCTGATGCGGAGTAATCTCACGCTGTAACTGACCATGTTCATTGTTTAGGCCATGTTGCTTACCTAAAAAAATCAATTTATCGGCTTTTAAACTAATCGCCGTTTTGGTTGCCACTTCTTCAGCCAATAAGTTAAACACTTCACCTGTGGTGGAATATCCAGTTGGCCCAAGTACCACAATATTTTGACTGGCTAAATGACGTTGAATGGCATCGGTATCCACTGAACGGACTTCACCAGACAATTGAAAATCGACCCCATCACGAATGCCATAAGGTTTTGCCGTGACTAAATTACCTGAGACCACGTCAATGCGTGCGCCATACATGGGCGAGTTGGCTAATCCCATAGAAAGCAAGGCTTCAATTTGCAAACGAATTGAACCGACCGCATTCATTACAGCAGGCAATGATTCACGAGTGGTAATACGACGATGCTGATGGAAAGGGGTAATAATGTTATTGCTGTCTAAATTATGGTTGATTTGCGGACGCGCACCATGAACCAAAATTAAACGAATACCTAAAGAGTGAAGTAAGGCGATGTCGTGAATAATATGTTGAAAGTTGTCATGCTGTACTGCTTCACCATCAAACATAATGACAAAGGTCTTGTTACGGTGAGCATTAATATAAGGCGCAGAATGTCGGAACCAATGCACATATTGTAAGGTTGTGCTTGATGACGGTTCAGATAAATTCGTTTGCATGCCTAATTTCACTTAATCAGTTTCCTACATCTGATTCTAATCAAAAAAAGCAGAAACGGAACGATAAAAATAAAAAAACACCTGAACATCGTTCAGGTGTTGGGAAAGGGACTCATTGAGACAGACAATTAGTAATTAGTTTCTGATACGGATAATACGGTCGGTACGATCATTCACGAGGACATAGTCACCATTGATTTTGTACCACTGTTGGTAACGGCCTGTATTCGGTAAACGACGTGCTTCACGATCACTGACTTTATAACGGCTTGAGTTATAAGCACGTGGAAGTGTTTGCCCTACACGCCAATCACGGCTTGGATTTACACGTGAGTTATAGCGGTTATTGTTGTTCCAGTTACCTGAATACTTGTTGTCATTCCAACGTGAATCTTGGTGCTGAGCGTGATAACGGCGGTCATCTTGACGATGATCTGGTGCAGCCATTGCAGCAGAGGTTGCCAAAATTGCAGATACTGAAAGTACGAGTGTAGATACGAACTTATGCATGGAAATCACCTTCATTTTTAAATATGTTTTCGATGATTCAAAATTAACGTGGAAGTTCAGAGAAAGCGTGAGCGAGATATAGTGGAATTGTGAACTATATGAAGAAAAAAAGGAGATCTGTAAATCAGGGCAAAGCCAGTGTTGGTCATGCTTGAAGAAGTTTCTTAGATCTTAAACAACGGAAAAGCCCAGACAAAGTATGGGCTTTTTTATATCGCGATTTAGAAAATGTAAGCTGTCTTTTAGTCGATTGAAATTAACTTTAAAGACCTAATATTTTGATAATGCTGTTACTGTCGGAATTCACCAAAATATAGTCGTTGTTAATTTTGTACCATTGTTGATTCCGTGATGGTTTTGGTAGGTTATGGTCTTTGTATTCAACTTTATAACCATTGCCTCGATAATGTTGAGGCATGACATAACCAGTTTGCCACTTATGTTGTTGTAGACGTTTGACTCCGCGCTGTTCGCGCATACGGCGTCGATCTTCAATATCGTCATCGTCCTGAGAAGCACGGAAATCACGGTCTTTTTTCATATGACCATAGGCATTACCGCGTGGGCCATCAAAGCCACGTTCATCGTTATTGAAGTGAGGAGCCGCAGACGAAAGACTGCTTGCCATTAAAGCACTGAAAGAAATAGCCAAAATAGGCAAAATCTTTTTCATGTTCAACCCTCATAAAGTTATTGATCTTCAATACAACTACTGTACGCATTAATTGCAGAGAAACTGTGAAGAAAAATGATTATTTATTTAAATAAAACGAAGAGAATACGGATATTATGCGATAAAACAGCGCACAAGAACAATCGCTTATCAAAAGTGGTTGCACCTCACTGCATTAAAGCCTGCAATTTAAAACGCATGATCGATTAAAATCAGATAAAGCCCAAAATCAAAACGTAGATAAAAAAATGCCCATCAGGCGTCGATGGGCAAAAAGGTGGAAGGGGTTAGAGCGTGCGGCAAAATATCTGAACATTAGTACCACTGGTCATTGAGTAATTGCAGTGAGTTAACGGCTTGAGCAACAGCTTCTGCTTGGCCTGCATCATCCATCGCATTAATTAAATTTTCAGTCAGTTGCATACGCTCAATAGAGCGAATGGTTTCGGTTTTACGAATTTGATCTGCCATGTGTTCAGCTCCTTGTATAACGTTTTGGCTTGCGGAGCATATTAGGCGTTTTTAATTAATATGAAAAACCGAATATAATTATAAAAATTATTTAAAAATACGATTAATCTTGGTTTTAATTTTTTTAATTCATTTGAATACACAAAAAAAGGGCATGTGAAATGCCCTTAATTGTTTTCTTTGCGGGTCGCTAATGGCCCTGCTGCAGTAGGTTTCGTGCAGATTAGTAGGCATATTTGAGGTCTGTATAATCATTCAATGATTTTTGAATGTGTGCTTGAATGAACTCATTAACATCTTCTGGGGTCATGGCCGCACCTTGCTTGGTAATCACATGTTCAAATGGGGCTTGTTCAGCAGCCGTAATACGATAAACAAAGTTTGTTACCACTTGATAGGTCGATTCCAGTTTTTGAATGCAAGTTACATAGAAATAACCATGTTCGAAATTGAGGTCGGTATGCGAAAAAATGAACTGTTCAAAGAGTTTGGCATTTTGACCATCTTCTAATGCTTGTAGGTCATCCACAATGCTTGGGTCAAACTTCATGCCATATTTTGCTGAAATGGGCTGACCATCTACCAGTAAGTTGATCATGCCATCTTCTGTAGGGCTTACCGTAATATTGCTAAAATCAGACATGAGAGATTCCATGGTTTTTGAGATTGCTGACAAGTATCAGCAAATTTTATAAAAACTCAAGCCGACTTTATGTCAGGTATGACCCTAAAAGTAGTTAACCCGCATATTTTTTGAATTTTACCAACGCAAATTAAAAGTTTGTTTATTAAAAAAAGGAAGCCATGGCTTCCTTTTTTTGTTCATCGCAGTGATGTTAATCCTGTGCGTCGATGCTTTCACCATTTAGATGTAAGCTGTCATCGCCCATTAAATATAAATATGCGGGCATGATGCTTTCAGGCGTTGGTAAAGTTTTTGGATCTTCATCTGGATAGGCTTTGGCACGCATCGCGGTACGTGTTGCCCCTGGGTTAATGCAGTTGAAGCGAATATTCGGATGTACATTTTCTTTTGCGAATAAAGTACTGACCGCTTCAATGGCAATTTTTGAAACCGAATATGCGCCCCAACGTTCACGTGCTTCACGACCTACACCCGAACTGGCAAAGACTACCGAAGCATGTTCAGATTTTTCCAATAGCGGCATCAGTTCTTGGGTCAATAGAAATGGTGCACGCAAGTTCACCGCCATCACATCATCCCAAACATCGGCAGGGTAGTTGGCAAGTTCAGTGCGCTCACCCAAAATGCCTGCATTATGCAAAATACCATCTAAACGGCCGAACTGCTTTTCAAGGGTATCGACCAACAATTCATAATCACGAGGAGAAGCACTAGAAAGTTGTAAGGGTAAAATTGCTGGCTGCGGCGCACCTAAGCCTTCAATTTCATCGTAAATGACTTCTAGTTTATTCAGGGTGCGTCCATGTAAAACCACAGTTGCACCATGTAGGGCATAGCTGAGCGCTGCTGCACGGCCAATACCATCGCCCGCACCTGTAATCAGGATGATACGATCTTTGAGTAGATCGGGGCGAGGCTGATACTCTGAATATTTCATATGACCTCCTCGTATTATTCTGTTGTTTTATCTATCGTTATAAAGTCGCTGATGCTGGGTTGAGGGTTGGGATCACCAATTCACGCACAACCTGATGCAGTTCAGATACAGTGTTCACTATACAATCTGCCTGCCATGCTGTTAAGTCATCTTTGTGCTGTAACGGTAAATATCCGTAAGCAGCCAAAATGGTATACATGTGGGCATTACGGCCTGCATCAATATCACGTGGATGATCACCCACATAAATACAGTCTTGCACGTCGGTCTGAATCTGCTTTGCAGCCAGAAACATCGGTTCTGGATCTGGTTTGGTTTTGCTAACATCATCAGGACACACCAATACCGCACAGCGTTCTGTTAAGTTTAGCGCTTTAAGCAAAGCTTCACTGAGCCAGCGTGGTTTGTTGGTGACAATGCCCCACGGAATTTGATGTTGTTCTAACTCTGCGAGTAGTGGATACATGCCTTCAAACAGGTCGGTATCAACTGCAATATCAGCACCATACAGATCTAGAAAGCGTTGACGATGTGCCAGAAAGACAGGATCTTCAACATCTAGTTCTGGATAGACCAATTTGACCATGGCACGTGCACCTTCTGACACTTGCACACGGATATCATCGGCAGCCACCACCGCACAGCCTTTTTCACGGCACATGTCTTGAATAATACGTATAAAATCCGCAGCGGTATCAATCAGTGTGCCATCAAGGTCAAACAGTACAGCTTTCATTACACACCTGCTTTTGTGGTATGTACCATGTAGTTCACATCGACATTTGGCGCTAACCAGTAGCGTTTAGTGATCGGGTTGTAATGTAGGCCAGTCATATCTTTGAGCTGTAATTCTGCACCGCGAATATCGTGAGCCAATTCAGACGGCTTAATGAATTTTGAATAATCGTGTGTGCCTTTAGCCAACATGCGTAAAATATATTCAGCACCAATAATCGCAAATAAATAAGATTTTGGATTACGGTTAATGGTCGAAAAGAATACATGACCACCTGGCTTAACCAATTTTTGACATGCCAAAATAATCGATGCAGGGTCAGGTACGTGTTCGAGCATTTCCATGCAAGTCACTACGTCGTATTGTCCGGCTTGTTCTTCAGCCAGTTGCTCTACAGGTACTTGGCGATATTCAATATTTTGTACATTTTCTTGTTCAGCATGGAGACGTGCCACATTTAATGGTGCTGCCCCCATATCAATGCCAAGGACTTGAGCACCACGACGTGCCATACTTTCGGCCAAGATACCGCCACCACAACCAACGTCTAAAACTTTTTTGCCTGTGATACCACCTGAATGTTCATCAATCCAGTTTAAACGTAGTGGATTGATCATATGCAGAGGACGGAACTCAGAATGCTGATCCCACCATATAGCAGCGAACGCTTCAAATTTAGCAATTTCTTGTGGATCAACATTCAATTGCGACATCGGTGTCACCTCAATCAAGTCTTTATAATTTAGAAAAAAGTTTAATGTGAGTTAGTGTAGCGTGTCTTGTAAAAAAAGCGATAAAAGCAGTAAAAAAGTTCACAGAATGAAAACGAAATCGACAGATTTGATTTATAGTGTCGTCATAAACTAATCATAATGATTTTGAGGACGATAAGTTCAATGAAAAAATTCCTTTTAGGCAGTATCGCTACAGCAGTTCTTGCATTTTCTGGCAGTGCCATGGCAGCTCAATTTGTTGCGGGGACAGATTACACCGTTATTCCAAAACCTATTAAAGTAGAACGTCCGGGTAAAATTGAAGTCCGTGAATTCTTTTGGTATGGCTGCCCACATTGCTTCAAATTAGAACCACATATGCAAGCTTGGTTAAAGCAATTACCGAAAGACGTTCGTTTTGTGCGTACACCAGCAGCAATGAATCCGCTTTGGGAACAAGGCGCACGCGCTTACTATGCATCTGAAGCATTGGGCGTACGTCAACAAGCGCATTTACAATTGTTCCATGACATTCATGCAGGTCAGAAAAATATTTTAGAACAAGGTGCCTTTGCGAAGTTCTATACGCGTTATGGTGTACCTGAAGCGAAATTTAACAGTACTTTCAAATCATTTGGTGTGTCATCTAAAATTGCGCAAGCAAAAAGTTTAGCGGCGCAGTATCAATTGAGTGGTGTTCCAGCCATTACTGTGAATGGCAAATATATCGTACAAGGTGAAGATGCACGTACCGTTGAAATCGTGAAATATCTTGTAGATAAAGAACGTAAAGCAAAATAATTCTTTTGCTGAATAGAAAGGCCGCAATCATGCGGCTTTTTTATGTGTACAGGGCTATGATTTTTAAATGTAGTCTGAACAGCGTGCTAACTATTTGTTGAAGACGTCGTAACTGATCTGTCCCAATTTAAGATACCGCGAAACAGCAGTTGCACTTGGGTTTGCGCTTGGCGACGGCATTGTTGCAATGCCTGTTCCCGTAGATCGAGGTCTGATTGACGATGTACGTCGATCCACTGCATTGCCCATCCGAGCGCTAATTCAAATAAAATCTTTGCCAATACATTAAGATCTTGTTCAGACTGAATATGTTGGGTGGCTTCAACTTGTGAAAGGGCTTGGGCGAGGTCTGTACCAAGAAAATCAAATTCGCGGGCAATTGCTTGCCTTAATGCATTTGAGCCCCCCCAACGTTCGGCAATGAGAAACATCCATGCTTCGGGGAACTCATCCACAGACTCAAATAAGTAGTCCAAGCTTTGCCGAGTTTGTGCATTGGCCTGTTGAAAATACTGTTGACGCATATGCGTTAACATACTTTTTAAATGTAATGCCATATGATCGACCAACTCTAAACCAAGTTGATCCATGTCTTTAAAATGTCGATAGAATGCTGCGGGAACTAAACCCACATGGCGGGAAATTTCACGTAAGCTGAGACTACTAAATGCACGGCCTGATGTGCTTAATGCAAGAGCCGCATCAAGGATCGCTTTACGACTTTGTTGCTTACGTTCTTCCCGTATCGACATGCAATTCTTCCTGAATTTTTGCGAAACTTAAGTCTAACAAATTTCATTTGAGCACACGAAGCAGAATATTTTGCTAATGTAGCATGGCAGATGAATGGATTTTGTAAATGCAGTGCCTGCGATTCCGAATCTTGGGATGGCTTCTGTTATAATGTGTCGCAACAAATTTCAGTCAGATTCAAGGAATCATTATGCGTATCGACCAACGAGCATTAGATCAATTACGTGAAGTTAAAATTACCCGTAACTACACACGTTATGCGGAAGGTTCAGTATTGGTTGAATTTGGTCATACAAAAGTTCTTTGTACTGCAAGTGTCGATAACTCAGTGCCACGTTTTTTAAAAGGTAAAGGTCAAGGCTGGGTAACTGCGGAATACGGCATGCTTCCACGTTCTACGCATACCCGTAGTGACCGTGAAGCAGCACGTGGTAAACAAAGTGGTCGTACACAAGAAATCCAACGTTTGATCGGTCGTAGCTTACGTGCCATGGTTGATTTGAAAAAACTAGGCGAGAATACTATTAGCATCGACTGTGACGTGATTCAAGCCGATGGCGGTACACGTACTGCATCAATTACGGGTGCTGCAGTGGCATTAATTGATGCCATGAATTTCTTGCTTGAAAATAAAAAAATCAAACAAGATCCGCTTAAAGGCTTAGTTGCAGCGGTTTCTGTAGGTATGTATCAAGATGAAGCATTACTTGATCTTTGCTATGAAGAAGACTCAAACTGCCAAACTGACTTAAATGTGGTCATGACACAAGCAGGTGAGTTTATTGAACTTCAAGGCACAGCTGAAGACAAACCATTTACGCGTGCACAGTGTAATGAAATGCTTGAACTGGCTGAAAAAGGTATTCAAGAGTTGATTAAGAAACAACAAGAAGCTTTGGGTTGGTAAGATTTACTCAAGCTTAAGTTGATAAAAGCACCTTCGGGTGCTTTTTTTGTTTTTAAGTTGGGTGAGTAATATCAACTGACAAATTAAAACCGAAAAGCGCTATCGTTGGCAGCAAAGTTTCAGCACAGTATGAAGAATAGAATAACAAGGAGAAAATAATGAAAGCGTTATTGATCGGTTTTTCATTGTTGGGACTTTTAGGACTGAGTGCTTGTGATGTTTCCAATTCAAAAGATGAGGATAAAGAGCGCTCTGTTTTGTCATCAGATCGTGATCATGACAATGAGCAAAATGATGATGATCGTGATGCTAAAGCTGATCAAGATCAGGATGAAGAGCGAGAAGAGAATTCAAAAGACAAAGATGATGATTAAAAGGCATCATCTTAAAAAGGGTGCTGATGAGCACCCTTTTTTTAAATGGATTTAATTTTGGTAACGTTTAAGCATTAAAGCGCATAGACAGGTCAATTGCTTTCACATCTTTGGTTAAAACACCCATCGAAATATAGTCAACACCCGTTGTTGCCACTTCACGTAAATTCGCAATGGTAATGTTGCCAGAGGCTTCTAATTTACAACGTCCTGCAACATGCTTTACGGCATCAATCATTTGTTGCTGAGTAAAGTTATCTAGCATCACAATATCCGCACCAGCGTCTAAAGCCTGATTAAGTTCATCCCAAGTTTCCACTTCCACTTCAACGGGTTTACCCGGTGCAATCGTATGCGCTTTAGCAATAGCTTGGCGAATGCCACCAGCAGCCATGATGTGGTTTTCTTTAATCAAAAAGGCATCAAATAAACCTAAGCGATGGTTTTGACCTCCACCAACAGCGACAGCATATTTCTGAGCAATACGTAAGCCTGGCAGCGTTTTACGCGTATCTAATAAGCGAGTATTTAAACCTTCCAGTTGTTGAACATATTCAGCTGTTTTAGTGGCTACAGCCGATAAGGTTTGCACAAAATTTAGTGCAGGGCGTTCAACGGTTAATAGGCTACGTGCAGAACCTGCTAATTTTAAGAAAGCCTCACCTGCTGCGACACGTTCCCCATCATTTTTTAACCATGTGACTTGTACACTTGCATCAAAAGTTTGAATGAGGGCATTGACCCACGGTTGCCCTGCTAGCACCATATCTTCACGACTAATAATTGTTGCGGTCGCTTGTTCATCTTCTGGAGTTAAAAGGGCAGTGATATCACCCGAACCAATATCTTCTTGTAGTGCTTGTTGAATATTGATTTGGATAGATTGTTCAAGCAAAGATTGCGATATGCTCATAAGAAATTCCGTATCTTTTTTAACCCGAGAAAATGTGCGCGCTATATTAGCATTGTTCATGAAAAATGAGCGATTTTTAACAGCAATCACAAACATGAATTGAGAAATATCAGTGAAAGTTTTAGCATGAATGCCTTTAGGCTCTGATCTAAAATTCACGAGCAATGCAGACTCAGGATCACTTTATGTCACAGGCAACTACATTTCAGGTTCAGGATGGGCAACTTATCGGTGCACGGCAAGTTCCATCACCGAACTTTAATCAGCGTCCCGCAGATACTGAAATTCAACTTGTGGTGATTCACAATATTAGCTTGCCACCTTCCCAATTTGGGGGTGGCTATATTGAGCAGTTTTTTCAAAATCAATTAGATTGGTCGGTGCATCCGTATTTTCAAACCATTGAAGGTATGGAGGTTTCTACCCATTTATTGATCTTGCGTACAGGTGAAGTACTGCAATTTGTGAATTTTAACGATCGTGCTTGGCATGCAGGGCGTTCTACTTATTTAGCACAAAAAGAATGTAATGATTATTCGATTGGGATTGAGCTGGAGGGCAGTGATGACTTGCCTTTCGAACCTGTGCAATATGATGTATTGACTCAAGTGGTGGCATGTTTGCAGCAGGTTTATCCAAAAATTCAACAACATATCGCCGGACACTCAGATATTGCACCGGGACGTAAAACTGATCCAGGTCCATTTTTTGAGTGGAACGCTTTTCGTCAACAGCTGCATCATTTTAAAAACAAATAAACAATACATACTGCGTTTAATAAACCAATGAAATTCCTTGACGAGTTTCATTACAATAGGCGCACTTTAAAAAGCGAGTAAAAGCGATGGCGCTTTGGCGTTCGACTGTCATTGTCAGTGCAATGACAATGCTGTCCCGTGTATTGGGACTGGTACGGGATATTGTCCTGTTAAATGTATTTGGTGCAGGCAAAGACTTCGATACTTTCGTAGTGGCATTTCGTATTCCAAACTTTTTCAGGCGGCTATTTGCAGAAGGGGCATTTTCTCAAGCTTTTATTCCTGTTTTAACTGAATATAAAACCAGTCGAACCCATGCTGAAGTTCAGATTCTCATCAGCCGCGTCTTTGGTTGTTTAGGTCTGGTGATGACCAGTTTGACCTTCGTCGCAATGGTGGCAGCACCTGCCATTATTTATCTGTATGCACCGGGCTTCCATGGTGATGCAGACAAGTTTGCTTTGGCAACTGATATGTTCCGCCTGACCATTCCATATTTACTGTTCATGTCGCTGACGGCCTTTGCCAGCAGTATTTTGAACAGTTATGGCTCTTTCAGTACGCCGGCCTTTGCTCCCGTGTTGCTGAATGTGGCAATGATTGCGGGTGCGTTGTGGTTAACGCCGTACATGGCCGAACCGATTATGGCACTCGGTTGGTCAGTGGTTGCAGCCGGTTTCTTACAATTGGCGATTCAGATTCCTGAATTGTGGCGTAAGAAATTACTTATTCCACCCAAAGTAGACTTCAAACACGAAGGTGTCGATCGCATCATGAAGTTGATGCTGCCTGCATTGTTTGGTGTTTCTGTTACCCAGATTAATCTATTGCTGAACACCATTTGGGCATCATTCATGCAAGATGGTTCGGTGTCATGGTTATACAGTGCCGAACGGATGACCGAATTGCCATTGGGCTTAATTGGTGTCGCGATAGGTACTGTAATTTTACCTTCGTTGTCTGCGCGTCATGCTGAACAAGATCAAGAAAAATTCCGTAAGATGATTGACTGGGCGGCGAAAGTGATTGTATTGGTGGGATTACCTGCCAGTATTGCGCTGTTTATGTTATCTACCCCAATTATTCAGGCTTTATTTGAACGTGGTCAATTTACCTTTGAAGATACACAAATGACTGCGATGGCACTGCAATGTATGAGTGCCGGCGTGATTTCCTTTATGTTAATTAAAGTCTTCGCCCCCGGTTTTTATGCGCAGCAAGACACTAAAACGCCAGTACGTGTGGGTCTAATGGCGGTTGCAGCCAATGCCATTTTAAACGTGGTATTCATTGGTTTCTTTAAACTGATTGATTGGCATGCAGAGCATATGGCCTTGGCATTAGCCTCATCAGGTTCTGCTTTAGTCAACGCGGGTATGCTGTATTTCTACTTACACAAACGCAATATTTTCCGTTTTGGCACACATTGGAAAAAACTGATCTTACAGTTTGCATTGGCCAATGCGGCAATGATTGCTGCTTTATGGTATGCCTTAACGTGGTACAACGGCGATGTATCGACTTGGATGCGTGTTGCTGAAGTGATTGGTCTATGTGTGGTAGGTGTCGCAGCTTATGGATTTGCCTTGATTATTACGGGTTTTAGACCACGTCATTTGAAGCCTTAAATTCAAAGTGGATGAACAAGTTATTAGATAAAAAATAAGAGCCATTAAGGCTCTTATTTTTTATGCTTTAGAATCATGTTCTTTACAATTGAGTGTAGCTAAGTAGCTATGTCGATTTAGTTTCTTTTGTAAATAACGCCTGCAAAATAATGTCATATACATTTTCTACAGTCACTTTCGTGTGAAAGCGTAAATGAAACTAAACTTTTCCTCTCGAAAGGAAACCGACGATTGCAAGAATCACTGCAATGACCAATAGAATTACAGCAAAATCTTTTGATAATCCTGCAACACCACCAAAACCAAGCAGACTAGCAATCAGTGCGATGACAGCGAAAATAATAGCCCAGCGGAACATAGTTTTTTCTCCATGTGATTTTTTATTCTGTGTATTCAGTATAGAGAGACTGAACAATGCTCAATGTTATTCTTTTGTTTATTAAATGTTCAATATTCGGTAACGTAGACTGAGATTTTTTGGCGCGCTCAGCTAATATGCGTGCCATATTAGTTTTGAGCTAGATTATGACTGACACACTGCGCCCACATTTTTGGAAAAACTTTGCATTGACGGAGCTTACGCATGACGAGTGGGAAGCCTTATGCGATGGTTGTGGTTTATGTTGTTTGATTAAGCTTGAAGATGAAGATACTCACGAAGTTGCTTATACCAAAGTGGCATGCAAACTTTTAGATTGTCAGACGGCCAGTTGTTCAGATTACCCAAATCGTAAAGAATTTGTACCTGATTGCATTCGTTTAACGCCAGAACAGATTGATCAGTTTCATTGGTTACCGCCAAGCTGCGCCTATCGTCGTATATCGGAAGGCAAAACATTGCCACGTTGGCATCATCTGATTACAGGAAGCCGTGACAGTATTTTAGCGGCACGTAAGTCCGCAGCAGGCCGTTGTATCAGTGAAGAAAACGTCGATCCCGAAGAGATTGAAGACTACATTGTGCGTTGGGTCCGTTAATGACCTATAGCATCTGCTGATTAAAATTGTTCTTCAATCATGGCGAGAAATTCGTGTTCTGACATGACTTGAAAACCATGTTGCATCAGTAAGGTTGCGGTTATACCTTGGCCTTCAATTTTGGTTCGACTAAAACTGCCATCATAAATCGCGTGAGTGCCACATGAAGGGCTAAATTCTTTAAGTACCACAATGTCAACGTCATGTTGTTGAGCCAGTTTGAGCGTTTGGTATGCGCCTTCAATAAAGGCTTTGCTAACGTCTGTACCTAAAACATCTTTAACTTGAGCATGACCATTTAACACATCGAGTGCAGATCCATTTTGAATTTCAGCGGGTAAACGAGGACAACTCAGACCGCCTAACATTTCAGGACAAGCAGTAATAACTTCATGGGTTTGCATTAAACGTTGCAAACCCCTAAGCGGGATTGATTTCGCATCATAACGAACAGCATGACCAGCGAGACAAGCGCTGATTAAATATTTGAGCGGCATGATTGTGTGTCCTAATGAACTTAGCGACGCAACAGTTGGGTGGTTTTGTCGAAACTAAGTGGACGATAAAAATAGAAGCCTTGACCAATATGACAATCACAGTCCTTTAAGGTCGTGACCTGTTCAGGGTTTTCGATACCTTCTACCAAGATATCAAGTGAAACACTGGCGCCAATTTGAGTGATTGCTTTGACAATTGCGAGGGCAGAGCGATCCGTATGCATGCGTTCTACAAAGCTGCGGTCAATTTTAATGCAATCGACCGGATAATTACTCAGTCGGGTCAGTGATGAATGTCCAGTACCAAAATCATCCAAAGAAATATGAATGCCATTTTCTTTGAGCAGGTGTAAAGCACGAATCACATAATTGGCACCACGCTCAGATAAGCTTTGTTCGGTAATTTCCAATTCGACTACTCGAGGAGAGATGCCATACTGCTTAAGGCGTTTTAACAATTTTTCTGCATAGTCATCACGTAAAAATTCGACAGGCGCAGCATTAATCGAAACAGGTAAAGGTTCTAGTCCTTCCTTCATCCACTGTTGCATGTCTTTGAATATTTTAACCTGCATGATTTCGCTGATACGTGACGCCAATTCATAATCTTGAAATGCTGCGAATATGTGCGAGGGAAGTTGTAATTCTTGATTTTCATCATACCAACGCAGTAAAGCTTCGAAACCGACCACTTTACTGTTTGAAAGCCGAACTTTAGGTTGGTAATACGGTACGATTTGATCAGACTTGATAATACTTCGGGCCAATGTAAGCTGACGTGTGGTTTCTTCGAGTGCTTTAAACATGGTCTGGGTAAACATACGCACACCACCACGACCACTGATTTTTAAATCATTTAATGCAATATCTGCACATTTTAAAAGGTTCGAAGTGCTCTGGGCATCACGAGGATAGAGTGAACAGCCTATACTCATGCCACTATTGATAAATTGCCCCATATAACTAATGGGGATTTCCATTTGGGCACAAGCGATTCGCGCTATCTCTAGCAGTTGCTCTTGTGTATGTAGGTTCGGAATCAGAATGGCAAATTCATCACCGCCTAAACGTGACACTACAATCTCAGAATTAAAACATTTTTGAAAGCGCAGACCTAAGGTATGCAGCAAATGATCGCCAGCAATATGCCCTAAGGTATCGTTTACATGTTTGAAATAGTCTAAATCAATTAACAATAATCCAAGCTGCTGATGCTTATCACGTGCAAGTTTCAAATTATTTTTAAAAACACGGCTAAATGCACGTCGGTTCAGTAAACCAGTTAGATCATCTTGTTCGATGATTTGTTGCAGCTTGCTTTCAGCTTGGCGTTGTAATGTTACATCTCGAGAGACACAGAGAATTTCTTTCACTTGACCAAATTGATCCAATACTGGAGTCAACATATTGTCCCAATAAGCCGCAGGTTCATTTTCGAGCTGGCTCATCCCCATAAAGCACGAGGTTTTGCCTTTTGCAGCTTCTGCTAAAGCGATGGTTCCTTTGTCTCGTACCGCCTCAGGCAGTAAATTGAGCCATGTCATGCCAAAGTTTTTTTCATCGGTCGGCACCCCCAGTGCTAAGCAGCCAGCCCTATTCATATGCCGAACCCGACCATCAACACTTAATAGTTTGATGCAATCGACACTGGCATCCAGCATATGATTTCTGCTTTCTACCTGCTGTTGTAATTGCTCAATTAACACATTGACTGGTTCAAGGTCGGTGAATTCGACCATGCAATGGTAGTTATCATGCGCATTTGTGCGATATGACACTTGGATGAGGGTGTTGTGGTAACTTTGGTTAGGTTGTTTAAATAAGACTTTTTGTTGAAAGGATTCTTGCACTTGTTGAGAGCGACGCCACTGTGTTTCAAAATTATGTAAGTCAGTGTCATGAATTAAACTTAACCAGTCCCGATCACTTGGATGATCCATAGCTGAGGGCAGTAATTGTGTTAACGCTGGATTGGCAAAATATTTATTGTCTTTAGTACTGAACCAAACAGGTTGCTGAAATTGAGCGGAAAATTGTTGTCGTTGTAATTGTTCACTACACGATGTTTCGGATAGTGGATTATATAAATCAGAAGGGATATCCGAGCTATGCTGAACTGAGGGTATCTGCTTGTGCTTTAGTGATTGCTTCATACAATCTGTCCAATCTAGGTCAGGCAAGTCGGAAAATAAATCTGCTGCCGATAATACTGTAAATTGAATCAACAGGAATAAGGAGTCTTGTTACATTATAGTTAACATTAACATAAGCATATTTACAGCATAATGCAAAGCAAAAGACATGCATTTTCCACAAAAATATCGTAGTCAAAAGCGGCTAAAATTAAGCCAAGAGATTATTTAAAGGCAGTGTTAGAATAAGTTCAGAACTCCATTTAGCCTGAAATGAAATAATAAGATGTCAGACAGTCATATTCCGCTTCCTGAACGCCTTCGCCCCTATGATTTATCACAGATTATTGGGCAAGATCACCTGTTGGGTGAAGATGCGCCTTTACGTCAAATGATTGATCAAGGACATTTACCTTCGATCATTTTTTGGGGGCCACCTGGGGTCGGTAAGACCACAATTGCATTGTTGTTGGCACAGGCTGTAGATCGTCCATTTATCAGTTTGTCTGCACTGAATACTGGTGTGAAGGAACTACGTGAAATTATTGCTGATGGGGGAGATTTACTGACCCCTGTGGTATTTATTGATGAAATACACCGTTTTAATAAGTCACAACAAGATGCACTGTTAAATGCGGTAGAAAAAGGCAAAATTACTTTAATTGGGGCAACCACAGAAAATCCTTCTTTTGAAGTCAATAATGCCCTGTTGTCGCGTTGCCAAGTTTATACCCTCAATGCATTAAGTGATGAGTCCATTCAAGCCTTATTAAAACATGCACTGGAGCAGGATGCTTTTTTAAAAGAGCGTTATATTCAAATTGAAGAATATGAGGCTTTATTACAATTTGCAGCTGGCGATGCACGTAAGGCACTTAATTTACTCGACTTAATTGCCAGTACCTTTGAGCCAGATGTAGAAAATATCATTAGCAATGCCGTGGTTGTGAAAGTCGCACAGCAAAATATAGCCCGATATGATAAATCAGGTGAGCAGCATTACGATTTGGTATCTGCTTTTATTAAATCCATTCGTGGTAGTGACCCAGATGCGGCCTTGTATTGGATGGCACGTATGCTCAAAGGTGGTGAAGACCCCGTCTTTATTGCACGTCGTATGTTGATTGCTGCTTCAGAAGATATTGGTAATTCCAACCCAAATGCATTATTGCTGGCAGGGGAATGTTTCCGTTCGGTTCAAGCGGTAGGCATGCCTGAATGTCGGATTATTTTGGGACAATGTGCCGTGTATTTGGCGACCAGCGCCAAGAGTAACAGTACTTATTTAGCGATTAATAAAGCGTTAGATTTGGCAGAGAAAACCTCGAATTTACCTGTACCATTACATTTACGTAATGCACCAACCAAAATGATGAAAGAACAGGGTTATGGCGTAGATTATTTATATCCACATCATTACCCAGAGCATTTTGTCTTGCAGGATTATTTACCGCCTGAATTAAAAGGCACAAAACTGTATGAATCGGCACGTAATAAACGCGAAGTAGAAGGTGAGCGCTTACAACAACGCCGTTGGATGCAGGAACAACAGCAGCAGTAAGCTTAGTTAAATTTCAAAGGTGCTTCGGCGCCTTCTTATTTATGTCATCAGCAAAAAAAAGCCCAACTCAGGGCGAGTTGGGCTGAAAAATTAGGATGTCTTTGGGGAGATACATCCTAGAGGGTAGAACGAAACTGGTCGGCATACACAAAGAATCAACATCTTCTGTGCTGCATGGTATGGATGTATATTAATGTGCGGATTAAATAATGTGAAACAGATGATTTTTATGGTTAACATCTGTTTTTTCGATTATTGAATAATCAACTAAATAGGAATAAAAAAAACCGAGCGAAATCGCCCGGTTTTTTTTATTCATTGTGCGAATTAGATATCAGAAAGATCGATACCTAAACGTGCAGCAACTTCTTCATACGCTTCAACAACACCGCCTAAACCTTGACGGAAACGGTCTTTGTCGAGTTTTTTCTTGGTATCTTTGTCCCATAGACGGCAGCCATCTGGAGAGAATTCATCACCCAATACGATGCGGTCATGGAACACACCAAATTCAAGTTTGAAGTCAACAAGAAGCATGTTGCCAGCATCGAATAAACCTTTAAGTACTTCGTTTACTTTGTAAGTTAATTCTTTCATTTGAGCAAGTTGGTCAGCAGTTGCCCAGCCTAAAGCAATCGCTTGTGACTCGTTTACCATTGGGTCGCCTAACGCATCGTCTTTAAAGAACAATTCGAAAGTTGGTGGAGTTAGCTCTTTACCTTCTTCTACACCTAAACGACGGCATAGTGAACCCGCTGCATAGTTACGGATTACGCACTCTACAGGAACCATAGTTAATTTTTTCACTAAAACTTCAGTTGGAGAAAGAAGTTTTTCGAAGTGAGTTTCGATGCCAGCCGCAGCCAATTTTTCCATGATGAAGGCGTTAAAACGGTTGTTCACCTTACCTTTACGATCCAGCTGTTCGATTTTTTCGCCGTTGAATGCAGAAGCATCGTCACGGAAAACTAGGATGAGGTGGTCTGAACTATCTGTTTCATAAACAGATTTCGCTTTACCAGTATAGAGCAAGGTTTGTTTTAACATGAGGGAACCTTTTTCGAGAAAAAATGCCTAGTACGACTAGGCTGGCCAATTTTGGTAAATCTGAGCTAACAGATCTGCAGCTTTTTCTTTGTCTGCAAAACTATTATCGGCATTGAACACAGCGATGTTATTGCTTGAACCTACAGAAGAAAGTCTTAAAACATAGGTCTGTTGATCGACCTTGACAGTTACTTCGTAACGGTTTTTGCTTTGACCAACAATGGTATGGTTAAGGCTGCTGAGGGTAGCAAGTGTGTATTGCCAAATTGTAGCAGAATTTCCTTCAACTTTGAGCAGCGGATTTTGATTTCCATCGACCAATAATTGAGGTCGAGCAATATTTGTACTGTCAGCTGAAGTTTCTGTAACTGAATCATTTTTTTCCTCATTTGGACGAGGAAGGGCGAAGCGGTTGCCGCGCTTGTTTTCAAGATTTGGTGCATGCTCAATTGCAAGCGGGTCAACCGATGGCGCAGGATACAACGGCGTTGCTGGACGAACCATTGACCCCTCAGGGTATTTCAGTGCTTCAACATCGGTGGTTTTTTTATAGTCCAGCGTGCCATTATTAAAGGCAAGTGAACTACAACCGGCTAATGTAAATACTGAAAGTGCCAGGCTTAGTCCTAAACGTAATTGCATCATGTTTTGCTCTTCTTTATTTGATAACGCCCGCAGTGATTAGTGCTTCACGAAGCGGAGTGCGATATTGTTCTGCAAGGGGTGTTAATGGTAAGCGAATACCAGTTTCAATGAGGTTCATTTCATGAAGTGCCCATTTCACAGGAATTGGGTTTGATTCGCAAAATAAAATTTGGTGTAGATTTGCAACAGCATTGTTTTGCTGTTCTGCTTTTTCAGCATCACCCGCTAACGCAGTGGCGCAAATCTCACTCATTTCTTTCGGTGCAACGTTTGCAGTTACTGAAATGTTACCTTGAGCGCCATGACCCATCAATTGATAAGCAGTCGCGTCATCACCTGAGTAAACCACCATTTCTTTGCCTTTTAGGCCTTCAATCAATTCTTGACCACGTGGCACATCACCAGTTGCATCTTTAATGCCGACAATTTGTGGAATATCAGCAAGGCGAATCACTGTGTCATTGTGCATGTCCACACCAGTACGGCCTGGTACGTTGTACAAGATTTGTGGAAGGTCAACTGCTTCAGCAATTGCTTTATAGTGTTGGTATAAACCTTCTTGCGTTGGTTTGTTGTAGTAAGGTGTTACCAGTAAAGCAGCATCTGCACCAAGTTCTTTTGCTTCTTTGGTCAGTTGAATTGCTTCATGAGTAGAGTTTGCACCTGTACCCGCAATAATTGGAATACGTTTGTTGGCAACACGAATGATTTCTTTGATCACTTGCGTGTGTTCAGCCATGCTTAGGGTAGATGCTTCGCCAGTTGTACCAACAGCGACGATACTGTTGGTGCCCTGTTTTATATGCCACTCAACCAGCTTTTCGAGGCTCTTCCAATCTACGCTGCCATCTTCAAACATTGGGGTGACGATTGCGACAATTGAACCTTGAATGGTCTGAGCTTGCTGAGTCATTTTGAAAAGCTATCCTATTTGTCCATCCGAAGAGACGAATTTGGGTTTCTGGATGGTTTCGTATTTTTGATTTGTAGCTTATTCAACTGGATTGGTCCAAATTGAATAATGCTTACGCAAATTATGACTGATCAAACGCATAAGAACAATATGCTTTGGTCAAAGGCATAAAATTCTTTATACAAATCAAACTTAAAACAATCAAGTGTAAAATTTGGGTTTTTTTGCAGCGAACTAAGCTTTCAGACGAGCATTATCTGATGTGCATTAATTTGCTTGGTATGACACGATTTTTTGAACACTTAGTCTGATTTATTTTTGTGCAAAGCTTGTATTTGCGACTAATCCGTGTTTTTTGCTCAAGATTTAAGATTAAAAAACAATGACTAAAGATTTAAAAGCTATATTTATGGTGTGTCGATTTATCTGAAATCATTGTTAAAAACTTGGTTAATAATCTTTTTTTTATCTAATAGAAATATGCGTTCTTTTCTAAATGGTTGAAATCTTTTCTTGTTATAACTATTGAAAATATCAACTCTGCATATTTTTTACCGCGCTGTAATTGTTTTTACGACTTTGTAAATTAAAGTACAAAACTATTAGAACTTGCACGTAATTGGAATTCCGACAAAAAGCTTCAACTTATTGGTAGTTATGTCATCTATAGCGCTCAGCCATGATGCGCCTTTATTTAAGCTGATGACAACAAGGATTCTCCAATGGAAAAGTCAGATAACAAGCACGCGATTGTCACGGTAGCGATCTGTTTCCTCATTGCCGTAATCGAAGGTCTAGATATTCAAGCTGCCGGAATTGCAGCTGCAGGGATTCGTGAATATTTCGGGCTGGATAGCTCGCAGCTCGGTGTCTTCTTTAGTGCGGGTATTTTAGGTCTATTGCCAGGGGCACTCGTGGGTGGCCGAATTGCCGATCGTATTGGTCGTAAAAAAGTACTGATTTGGTCAACGGCAATGTTTGCTATTTTTACCCTATGTACTGTATGGGTAAATAGTTTCCATAGCCTTTTAGCTGTGCGTTTCCTTGCAGGTGCAGGTTTAGGTGCAGCTATGCCAATTCTAATTACTTTGGCATCAGAAGCTGTAAGTCCACAAAATCGTGGTCGTGCCGTAGGTTTGATGTATTGCGGTATGCCTGTCGGTGCAGCAATTTTGTCACTGGTTGCGATGACTGAGTTTGGTGCGAACTGGAAAAATATTTTCTATTTAGGCGGTTTATTACCAATTATCGTTATTCCGTTAATGATTTTCTTCTTGCCTGAATCACGTGAATTCTTGAAAGCTAAAGATCAAGCACAACAAGCTGAAACACCAGTACAACAAGGCGCATTTAAGAACCTATTTGATGCTGAAAACCGTTTACGCACGCTGTGCTTATGGACAAGTTACTTCTTTACATTGATGGTGGTTTACATCATGTTGAGCTGGTTACCATCATTGTTTACTGAGCTTGGTTTCACACGTAAAGATGGTGCGACTGCGCAGTTCTACTTCATGATGAGCGCGACAGTGGGTACAGTGATTCTGGGTATGCTGACTGACCGTTGGAAAAAAGCCTATGTTATTTTGTTGATGTACGGCGGTATTTTAGGTGGTCTATTTGCTTTAAATGGTGCGGGTTCATTAACGCAAATGTACATGGCCGCAGCATTGGTTGGTGCATTCGTAATTGGCTGTCAAGGTGTACTGTATGCGTTTGGTGGTATTGTTTACCCAACACAATTACGTGGTACAGGTGTAGGTGTTGCTTCAGCTGTTGGTCGTGTTGGCGCAATGATGGGCCCAGCGATTGCAGGTCAATTACTAGCAGCAGGCTTTGGCGCAGCGGGTGTAATTTCAGCAGCAATTCCTTGTATTATTATCTCTGCAATCTTCATGTTGGTATTGGTACGTCGAATTCCAGCATAAGATCAACTTTCGGTTAAACCGATAAGTCCATAAAGAACCCGCTACTAAGCGGGTTTTTTTATTGCGACAATTTAAGACCTGATAAAGCAAACTCATTGATAAAACAGTTTTAAAAAATGAAATAATAAGTCGAAAAAAGAAGACGAATAAATAAAATTGAGGTGCTATGTTTGAAAAGAAATTGGTTGCACAATTTAAAGTGGATCAACGTGAATTTAGTTTAAAGCTATATCAATATGAATTTACACTCGAACTCAAACAAGTATTTAAGCGCAGTACGCAACAACCACAGCGTAACGCATGGCTCGCCTTTGCTGATGAGCCAACTTATGAAGATGTGTCGGAAAATATAAATGCTTTTGCGGTGATGCAGCAGACACGTGAGCATTTAGTCAATTATATTCAGCGTCAGCAATCTCGCTATTTTTATTTTCATGCTTCGACTGCACGTAAAGCTCGAATTTACCCACGATTTGCGAGGCAATTAATACAACATTTGCCGAAGTATCGTTATTGTCAGGATGGGCAGTCATTTTATTTTTATGCGTTAGACTAAATACTACAACTTAAATTTTGAAATACAGCCAGCTTGGCTTTACGCATTTTATGCATTGGAATGGATTGAAATTATGCAGAAAAATACCGCACTGATTGTTGTCGATGTACAAAATGGTTTTACTCCAGGGGGAAATTTGGCGGTTGCACATGCAGACCAAATTATTCCGGGGATTAATCAGCTCGGGCAGTATTTCAAGAATATTGTATTAACGCAGGACTGGCATCCAGCCGATCATATTTCCTTTGCTGAAAATCATCAGGGTCATGCACCTTATGACAGTATTGAGCTGAGCTATGGCACACAGGTGCTTTGGCCAGCACATTGTGTACAAGGCACAAAAGATGCAGAGCTACATCCAGATTTAAATTTACCGAGTGCACAATTGGTCATTCGAAAAGGTTTTCATCAACACATTGATAGCTATTCTGCATTTATGGAAGCTGATCAACAGACCTCAACAGGACTGGCCGGATATTTACGTGAGCGCGGTATCGACACAGTTTTTGTAGTCGGTATTGCAACAGACTTTTGTGTAGCGTGGACGGCGATGGATGCATGTAAATTAGGTTTTGAAACTTATGTCATTGCTGACTTAACCAAAGGTATTGATTTGCAAGGTTCATTACAACACGCTTGGCAGGAGATGTTAGCCAAAGGGGTAAAACGTATTTACCTGAAAGATATTGTGCAGCAACATGCTCAGGCCGTATCTTTGACCTAAGGTGTTCCAGTAATATTCTAAGAAAAGGCACAATGAGGTGCCTTTTTTAATTTCCCCTACCAATGGAAGATGACAATGTCGGCTTTCTTAAAATTCACACAATTTATTCAAAAGACTTTTGCGCTGTGGGTCTTGTTGTTTGCTGGCATAGCCATGTTGCTACCAGACTTATTTGTATGGCTAAAAGCCTATATTCCATGGATGTTAGGTATCATCATGCTTGGTATGGGCATGACCATGACGCTAGGTGATTTTAAAAGTGTATTACAAAGCCCGAAAGCAGTGGTGATAGGGGTATTAGCACAATTCATCGTGATGCCAGGTTTAGCTTTTGCACTGTGTAAATTATTGCAATTACCGACGGAGATTGCGATTGGGGTGATTTTGGTGGGATGTTGCCCTGGGGGAACGGCTTCTAATGTCATCACTTATATGGCGAAGGGCAATACGGCGCTTTCGGTGGCATGTACGTCAGTTTCAACATTACTTGCTCCGATTTTGACCCCTGCTATTTTTTACCTGTTGGCGAGTCAGTGGATTGAAATTAATGCCATGTCGATGTTGGTATCAATTTTACAAGTGGTGTTGTTCCCGATCATTGTTGGTTTAATTATTCGCACCATTTTTAAAAGCAAAGTTGAAGCCTATATTCAGGTCATGCCTTTAATTTCAGTGGTGGCGATCGTTGCGATTGTGGCTGCGATTATTGCTGGCAGTCGGGTGCAGATTTTAGAGTCTGGTCTATTGATTTTAGCTGTGGTGGCTTTGCATAACGGTTTGGGTTATTTATTGGGCTTTTGGGCCAGCCGCTTGTTTAAATTGCCTTATGCTGACTGTAAAGCCGTATCGATTGAAGTCGGTATGCAAAACTCAGGTTTGGGTGTGGCTTTGGCTGCGACCCATTTTGCTGCATCACCTTTGACCGCAGTTCCAAGTGCGATTTTCAGCCTATGGCATAATATTTCAGGGCCTGCTTTGGCAACCTATTGGGCCAGTCGTAGCGAAGAGCCATCTAAAACCTCTCAACCGACAGATTCACGTTAAAACGTATTTCAAAATGAAAAGGAGAGCATCGCTCTCCTTTTTTATTTTTTATATGAAGATGAATGGAGTAAAACAATCAATCTAAAGGTTTTTAGCCCAATCCTAAGCTTTGTAACATAAATGTCATAACTGCTGCCTAACATGCCGGCTAAACACTTTATATAGACTGTTTTAAGCAGCATTGAGAGGGTATGGAACATTTTCAGCATTCATCTGAAACCTATTTTAATCGTGAATTATCGCTTTTGGCCTTTCATCGTCGGGTTTTGGCACAAGCATTAGATGATCAATTACCTTTATTAGAACGGTTGAATTTTCTCATTATTTTTTCACGAAATTTGGATGAATTTTTTGAAATTCGTATTGCAGGATTGATGAAACAACGTGATTTGAATGCCATAGCGCGTACACCAGATGCAATCCCAACTGAAGTGATTTTGGATGAATTGTCTGAGATCATCCATCAAACAGTACAGCAGCAATACAATGTGCTAAATCATGCGATTCTTCCAGCTCTGCAAGCACAAGGCATTCGCTTTATTCAGTTCCAAGATATATTAGAAAAGCATAAGCCATGGATTAGTCAGTATTTTAGTAAAGAAGTGCAGCCTGTCCTGACGCCAATCAGCTTAGATCCATCGCATCCATTTCCTCGGTTAGTTAATAAAAGCTTAAATTTTATTGTCAGTCTTGAAGGCAAAGATGCCTTTGGCCGTGCAATTGAGATGGCGATTGTGCCAGCACCGCGTTCCTTGCCCCGACTCATTCACATGCCGGCTGATGTTGCGGGAAATACCGATACGCAAATCTTTTTGACTGCAATTATTCAACAGCATATCAATGAACTATTTCCGGGTATGAAAGCCAAAGGCTGTTATGCCTTTCGTGTGACGCGGAATGCCGATTTGGTTTTGGCTGAAGATGTCGATGATTTAGCCGTGGCATTGAAAGATGAATTATCGTCACGACGCTTTGGTCGCGCTGTGCGCCTCGAAATTGAAGATGATTGCTCACAAACTATTATTGATTATTTGCTGAATGAATTTGATTTGACCCCCAACGAACTTTATCGCATTGATGGTCCAATTAATTTATCGCGTTTAAGCACTAGTTTTAAACGCCCAGAGCTAAAATATCCAATCTATACGCCAGTGATACCCAAAGTTTTACGTAAGCAAACTGGTATGTTTGATGTGCTCAAGTCGCAAGATGTGCTTTTGCATCATCCTTTTGATTCATTTCAGCCTGTGATTAATTTATTGCGTGAAGCGGCGAAAGATCCAAAAGTTTTGGCGATTAAACAAACTTTATACCGCAGTGGCCCTGATTCTGAAATTGTACAAGTGCTTGCCGAAGCGGCTCGTAATGGTAAGGAAGTAACGGCTGTCATTGAACTGCGTGCGCGTTTCGATGAAGAATCAAATATTACCGTGGCGAATATTCTGCAAGAAGCTGGTGCTGTCGTGGTATATGGCATAGTGGGATATAAGACCCACGCCAAAATGATTTTAATCGTTCGCCGAGAAAATAATCAGCTACTACGCTATGTCCATTTAGGCACTGGAAACTATCATGCTGGCAATGCTCGCATGTACACGGATTATGGCTTGATGACCACGCAGCCAGATATTTGTGAAGACGTACACCGAATGTTCCAAGAGCTGACGGGCATGGGCAAAATGGCCAAATTAAAAGCCTTGTTACACGCACCTTTTACTTTACACATCGAATTGCTCAAGTTAATTGAACAGGAAATTGACTGTGCCAAAGTGGGTCAATCTGCGCGAATTATCATTAAGGTCAATGCTTTGACTGAGCCACAATTGATCGCTGCTTTATATCGTGCTTCTCAAGCAGGTGTGCAGGTCGATTTAATCGTACGTTCAATTTGTTGCTTGATCCCACAGGTTAAGGATTTATCTGAAAATATTCATGTTCGTTCAGTGGTAGGGCGTTTCTTAGAACATACGCGGGTGTATTATTTTGAGCAGGGTGGAGAAAAGCGTTTGTACTGTGCCAGTGCGGACTGGATGGGGCGTAACCTATTTTCTCGGGTAGAAACGTGTTTTCCAATTGTGGACGGTCGTTTGAAAAAACGCATTATTAAAGATGGTTTGTTGAATTATTTACAAGACAATCAAAATGCTTGGGAATTACAATCGGACGGGCAGTGGTTCAAAGTAAATGGTGTTGAAAATGAAGCGGTGCACAGTGCGCAGCGTTATTTGATAGAACAAAAAGCTTCAACGGTTTAAGCCCGTTGAATAAAAAAATCCCGCCTAAGGCGGGATTTTTTTATTCGGTAGAATTAAGAAGCTTTCGATTGCTTCGACTTTAAAATTTCAGTACGGAAACTTTGTGCCAATTCGGCTGCATCACTGTCCATACCATTGATAATAAAGGCGTGTCGAGTGAGTACATTAGTTGGATTTGGCAAGCTGACCAACTGGAAGTGATCGGCAATGTCTTTTAATAATGTGGTTGGCACATGCATCGCACTTTCTTTAGCAGATAATTGTTGTACCAAACGCTCGGCCGCTTGAACAGAAGAAAGCTGCATCGCCTCCACTGAGCTTGAAATTGCACTGCGAGTTTGCAGTACGAAACGCTTTTCTTCACGGTAGCGCTTATATAAAACATCAGACAATAATTGGAACACAGCACTGATCATCGTCAAGCAACGTAACGCATCAGGTGTATCAGCGGTCATGCTGATGGTTGCGCCATGCTCATCAAATTTGTGCACGGTGCTAATGTCTGAACTGTTAAGTTTGTAGTGTTGCAAACACAGTTCGGTGGCTTTATTTAAGAAAATTTGACACAAATTAAAATATGGCACAGAAACAGTTTTATTGACCGTATCGAGCAATTGTTTCGGATCATAAAATTGAATATTCAATGCCAAGCTATTGCTATCGAGTACCACAGGTTTAATTTCTTTATGTTTGGCCTTGGCTTGCGCATTTTGCTGCGCCTGCGCAATCGCAACGGCAGCATTATGCTTTTCTTGCTCTAATGCTTGGGTCAATGTTTGAATTTCATGTTTCAAACGAGATACGTTGTTAATGCGCGCCAAATATTCTGTACGGCTTGGACGGGCAATAGCACGATAGGCTAACCATAATAAACCGTGTAAGAACAATGAAAATAGAATCGCTGCCCATTGGGTACGTAGAATCTCACCAATGCTTGGTTTAATCAGGGTAATTTCAACGGTGCCGACTTTTTTCTCATTTTGTAGAGCATCACGAACAAATATTTCGCCATCACGGGTTTTGGTCAAACCACCGGTTGCTAATACTTGATTGTTGGCATTTAAGATCCGAATAGATGCAACACTCGGATTTGTCGCATAGCGATCAGCCAATAATGCTAAAGACACAGTATTGGCAGGTTCCAACTCAGATAAACTGTCTGTGACCAATTGAGTGGTCATGAGCTGTCCCTGACTGGCACGGTTTTCGTTCAGTTGGTGGGTTGTTGCCAATACCAATAAAAAGGTATGTAAAGCGAAACAAACTACTAATAGGCTAGCAAATAGCCCTTGTCTAGGCGCATTCAACGTAAACTTCCAAGGCAATTCTATTCAATTTCGATTATGATTCTTACAATAGTTGTAGCTCAGACCCGAGTCAATTCATGCGAGAAATCATTCTTATATCATTTTTAGGACCTGACCAACCTAATCAATTTACACGATTAATGCAGGTTCTGTCCGCTCATTCCTTACAGATTTTAGATGTTGGACAAGCAGTCATCCATAATCAGCTGACTTTAGGTATTGTTGTTTCGTCGGAAGATCAGACTGCGACAGCATTAGCCATGAAGGAAATGTTGATTTTAGCACATGATATTGGCTTAACAGTGCGCTTTAAACCAATCTCTACAACAGAATATCAACAATGGGTAAATGAGGGAGGCCGTACACGCTATATTGTGACGGCACTTGCGCCAGAATTGCAGGCTTCTCATTTACAGGCAGTTACAAATATTGTGTCGAGCCAAGGCTTCAATATTGAAACTGTGACCCGTTTATCGGGTCGTCCTGAGTTAGAGGGAGCTGTTGAGGGGCCGAAACGTGCCTGTGTTCAGTTTGGTCTGAAAGGGCAAATGTTAGATGCAACCGCAATGCGTGCTGCTTGCTTACGTCTGTCTACTGAATTGGGCGTAGACGTAGCAGTTCAGGAAGACAATGCTTACCGTCGTAACCGCCGTTTGGTTTGTTTCGACATGGACTCTACCTTAATTGAGCAAGAAGTCATTGATGAACTTGCCATTGAAGCAGGCGTGGGTGCGCAAGTGGCTGAAATCACTGAGCGTGCAATGCAAGGTGAATTGGACTTCCAAGCCAGCTTCCGTGCACGTGTGGCGTTACTTAAAGGTATGGATGCATCTGTACTGCCAAAAATTGCTGAACGTCTAACCGTGACCGAAGGTGCTGAACGCTTAATTTCAACTTTGAAAGCATTGGGTTACCGCACCGCCATTTTGTCGGGTGGCTTCCAATATTTTGCTGAATATCTTCAAGCTAAACTCGGCATTGATGAAGTGCACGCCAATGTGCTTGATGTGCAAGATGGTGTGGTGACAGGTGAAGTAAAAGGCCACATTGTGGATGGTGCACGTAAAGCATATTTATTGACTCAAATTGCTGAGGAAATGGGAATTTCACTGGAGCAAGCCATTGCTGTGGGTGATGGTGCCAATGACTTACCAATGTTGTCATTGGCAGGTCTTGGCGTGGCGTTCCGTGCTAAGCCATTGGTACGCCAAAATGCCAATCAAGCCATTTCAAGTGTTGGCTTAGATGGGGTGCTTTACCTATTAGGTGTACATGATAAAGATTTAAACCGTGCTTAAATAAGTTTGGTTTGACATTTTAAACGCAGCATTCTTGCTGCGTTTTTTTATGCCAATTCAAGTCGCTGTCCGATGAGTGGTAAATAAAAATTGTTGATAAAAACAACGATTAACAGCATTCGAAAAATTAATTTATTTAGGCAAAAAAGCATGGTTTTTTTTGTAATGACACGCGAGACGAGATGTCATCATTGTTCCAGAAATTATCTAAAAAGAAAAAATGTAATGACAAAATAATGTTGCGACAAGGTGTGTCGCAAGGACAAAAATACAGACTTTTTTTATGCAAAAAACTCAGCATAATGCTTGCAAGAGATTGAGATCGACCAAATCTATTTACTGAATACACAGTAGTGAGACAGGTCAGCATCCTGTCACAACAAGAGATGTCACCTGTCACATGACGGAGGTTTTTATGTTAACAGCGAATTTAGCAACCATCGTTGGCCTGAGCTTGGTATCGGCTGCTGTGATTGCTGTTTTCTTCTCGCCTTATCGTCGCTGGTTGGGTTTTATGCTAGCGGGGATGCTGGTGTGGGGGCTGATTGAAGTGATTCGTTATGGCACACAAACCATGTTCGAATTGCCTGTGACCTATAGTTATTTAACAGCGCTAATGGCAGCTATGGTGGTCTTCACTTTGGTGTTATTACGTGAAGATCGTCGTGCTGAACGCGCATTAGCAAAACGCCAATGTATTGAACATACACCGGTCTATGATGAAGAACAGCAGTGTTCTAGTCGTTAATTTTAAAAATAAAAACAAAATGCGCCCAAGGGCGCATTTTTTATGAACTCATCAGTGAGTATAGAGATACAAAGGCTTACTTCTGAAAACCGAAGTTATGGTAGGATGAAGCCAGTCAATTTTCCAACAATTACAATAGGCTTCAAGTCATGAAACTATCATCCATTCCTGTCGTAAAACTTCCTTTGGTTGATGTCAGTACAGATCCATTAGACTTACTCGTGGCAGGTCTGGCTCTTCGTATGAAACAGTTAGCACGTACTAGCCCAAAATTTATTGAATTGGTGCATGAACGTCAGTTCCGTATACAAATTGGTACGGACTTGGGGCTAGCACGTCAAATTATTGTAAATAATGGTCAGATTGATACGGTTGCTGGTGATGCGGAAAAAGCTGATTTCGTTTTACAGTTTGCAGACAGTGAGCAGGGTGTGAAAACGCTAATGAAAGGCGATCCAACTGCATTTATGACAGGTATGCAAAATGGCAGTATTAAAATGGAAGGTGATTTTGGCCTATTGGTTTGGTTTAACCAAGTTGCCAAATTGATTCCACCTAAGCTGCCAAAACCAGTGAAAGAAAAAATCAAACTGGCACGTGCATTTATTAAAGAGAAAACCGGTAAATAAATTTAATTTTCATTGAAATTTAACGCTTTTTTGGTAAGAATACCTCCGCTTTTTAGGGGGTATTTTTATGAAAAAATTAATTACATCGGGTTTAATTGCCGCATCATTAACAATGACAGGTTGCGCAAGCATTATTTCGGGGTCAACTCAAACTTTAACGTTTAAGTCAGTGCCAGATGAAGCATCGATTTCGATTACAAATAAAGCTGGAGAAAAAGTACATACTGGCATCACACCTGCACTGTTACTTTAAAACGTGGCACTGGATACTTTAAACCTGCAGCTTATGATGTGACATTTAAAAAAGATGGCTATCAAACAAAGACTGTACAGGTAACAGGAACGGTAAATGGTTGGTATGTCGCTAATATTATTTTTGGCGGACTTATCGGTTTGTTAATTGTTGATCCAGCAACGGGTGCAATGTATACATTGAATCCGTCTGATGTAAATGCGGTATTAGATGCGAATCAAACAACTGCTGCACAGAAAAATGAGCAATCATTAACAGTTATGCTTGTGAAAGATATTCCAGTAGATATGATGCAACGCGCAAAATTAATTACAACGCTGTAAAAGCTGAGATTTAATTTAAGTAATAAAAAAGCCCTCAACTGAGGGCTTTTTTATTACTTCGTTTTTATTCAATTTCTAAATTAAAAGTGACCGGCCCATCATTAACTAAATGTACTTTCATATCCGCTGCAAAAATGCCTGTCTGTACATTTTTAAATTGTGATTTTGCATAGTCGACCAATTGTTCATAGAGGGCTTTTGCTTCGCTTGGCGGCATAGCTGGGCCAAAATCAGGACGTAAACCTTTTTGCGTCTGTGCCATGAGCGTAAATTGAGAAACCAATAACAAGCCACCATCTGCTTGGCTAACATTCCATCCCATTTTGCCTTGTTCATCATCAAAAAAACGATATTTCAAAATCTTATCAATCAGCTTTTTGCCTTTCTCAAAATTATCATCTTTACCAAGTCCCAAAAAAACCAAAATACCGTGATTGATTTCACCGGTCACTTGACCATCGACCACGACTTTGGCTTCAAGAACTCGTTGTAACAAGGCACGCATATATAGGTCCAAATAGTTCAGATAAAGAGGACAATGATTGTAGCAAAGCTCAGCTTTTGTTTAATCAGAACTGATGTTTTTTTGATCTTAATTAATTGAAAAATAAATGGTTAATATTTAATAATCTGAATATACGATTGAAATAATAAATATTATCTGTTTTGTCTCTATAAAGAATATCCGTATCTTTAGCGGTGCAGGAAAGGTATTTAATTTAGAGAGATAGACCATGTTTAAGCGTTCTTTGCTGGTTGCAATGCTTGCAACAGCTACAGCTGCGACTCAAGCTGCGGCGTTAACTAAAGACAACGGTGCACCTGTAGGTGACAACCAAAACTCAATTACAGCAGGTCCTAACGGTTCTGTATTGCTTCAAGATGTGCAATTAGTACAAAAATTACAGCGTTTTGGTCGTGAGCGTATTCCTGAGCGTGTTGTACACGCACGTGGTACAGGTGCTTACGGTGAGTTTGTAGCAACTAAAGATTTATCTGATCTAACAGTAGCTTCATTGTTCAAAGCAGGGACTAAAACTCCTGTATTCCTACGTTTCTCTACAGTAATTCACGGTAAACATTCGCCAGAAACTCTACGTGACCCGCACGGTTTCGCGATCAAGTTCTACACTCAAGAAGGTAACTGGGATTTAGTGGGTAACCAAACTCCAGTATTCTTCATCCGTGATGCAATCAAATTCCCTGACTTCATTCACGCAATGAAGCCAAGCCCAATTGACAACGTTCAAGACGCGAACCGCGTATTTGACTTTTTGTCTAGCCAACCATGGGCAACCAACATGTTGACTTATGTGTATGGTAACCTAGGTGTTCCAACTAGCTACCGTGAGCAAGATGGTTTCGGTGTACACGCATTCAAACTGCACAACGATAAAGGCGAATACAAATACGTGAAGTTCAACTTCCGCTCTAAACAAGGCGTGAAAGGTCTGAACGTTAAAGAAGCGGGTGAGTTACAAGGTAAAGACTTCAACCACTTGACTAACGATTTGTACAAAAACATCAACGCGGGTAACTTCCCTAAATGGGATCTTTACATCCAAGTTATGGATCCTAAAGACCTTGGTAAGTTTGACTTCGATCCACTAGATCCAACTAAAATCTGGCCAACTAACCTAGTTCCAGAAACTAAAGTGGGTACGTTGACACTTAACCGTATGCCGAAAAACTTCTTCCAAGAAACGGAACAAGTGGCATTGGCTCCAGGTAACTTAGTACCAGGTATCGAGCCATCAGAAGACCGTCTATTACAAGGTCGTATCTTCTCTTACTCAGATACTCAAATGTACCGTTTGGGTGCGAACCACCAACAAATTCCTGTAAACCGTCCAGTGGTTAATGTGAACAACAACAACCAAGATGGCTACATGAACGTTGGCGGTACTTCATCTAACGTGAACTACGAACCAAGCCGTATTGAGCCAAAACCTGCGACTGCTAAAGCACGTGCGGTAGAAACTCCACTTTCTGGCACAGTTCAACAACGTGCTGTGAAAGAGCAAAACTTCAAGCAAGCGGGTGAACTTTACCGTTCATACACTGCTAAAGAAAAAGACAACTTAATCATGAATTTAGCGGCTGACTTAGGCAACGTTAAAGATTCAGAAACGAAACACATCATGTTGTCTTACTTCTACAAAGCAGATGCTGACTACGGTACACGTATGACAAAGGCTGTAAACGGTAACATCGCGACTGTTAAAGCGAAAGCAGCTCAATTGAAAGACTAATTTCGATTCGTCAATCAAATCGGTGACTAGGGTATAGGAGTCACCACCGAGAAGTCCTGTAAAACTCAAATCCTTTCCTGCAACCCTAGGGGAGTTTTACAGGCACTCTTTTCTGAATGTTTTTTCAAAACCGTTGTTTTACACCTTTGTAATTTTGATTCTTGTTGGAGTTCATCATGAAAGCTTTGAAGCACGCAATACTTATGAGTCTTTTTGCAGCGAGTACCGCATTCGCAACGGCTACAGTTGCTGCAGATATCTCCCCGACTCAGGCGTCTGAAAGTCATCAGGTGGCCTCACAACAAGAATTAATCAATTTATTCTTTGCGGCTGCGAAAACAGGCAATCAAGAAGTGATAGATGAGTTCTTAAAAAATGGCTTTCCTGTGGATGTACGTAATGGCTCAGGCTTCACACCCTTGATGATGGCGACTTACTATGGTCACCAACCTATTGTGACGACATTGTTAGCCTATGGAGCAGATCGCTGCGCACGTGACAATAAAGGCAACACTGCGCTGATGGGTGCAATGTTTAAACTGGAGTGGGCGATTGCCAAACAATTGCGCCAAGTTGACTGTGATATGAATGCGCAACAAACTGGGCAGAAAACAGCAGAGCAGTTTGCACGTGAGTTTGGTCAGGAAGAGAAATATCAGCAATTATTGAAAAAATAACCGCAAAATAAGTTTTTCATCCTGCTGAAAAATGCTGAAAAAGCCGATGATTTGAGTGAATTAATACTGAATTCAACCAAATCAATCGGCTTTTTTCAAATAAAGTATGCTTTAATGCAATGAGTTGATAAAAACTGAAAGTCTTTATGTCTCCAATCATTCACTCTTTATTAGACACAGATCTATATAAATTCACCATGCTTCAGGTGGTGTTGCACAAATTTCCTCAAACCCACAGCGTTTATCATTTCCGTTGCCGTAATTTGGACGACACAGTTTATCCGCTGGTTGAGATTTTGGATGATTTGAACAGCCAACTCGACATGCTTTGCCAGTTAAAATTCAAAGAAGATGAACTGACTTATTTACGTAGCTTACGTTTTATTAAAAGTGACTTTGTTGATTATCTCGAATTATTCCAATTAAAACGCCGTTTTATTAAAGCGGGTATTGATGATGAAGGTCGCCTCGATATTTGGGTAGAAGGCCCAATGGTTCAAGCGATGATGTTCGAAATCTTTGTTTTAGCCATCGTCAATGAACTATATTTCCAACGTATTCGTACACCTGAAGTTTTAGCCGAAGGTGAGCGCCGTTTACAGCATAAAATTGCCTTACTGAAACAGTATGAAGCACAGCAAAATCCAAACGATCCACCATTCTTGGTGTCTGATTTTGGTACGCGTCGTCGTTATAGTTATGCATGGCAAAAGCATGTAATTGAAGAATTTAATCAGGCTTCGCCGTATATTTTCCGTGGTACCAGTAATGTTCTGATTGCCAAAGACTTGAACATTACTCCAATTGGTACCATGGCGCATGAGTTCCTACAAGCGTTCCAAGCGCTTGATGTTCGTCTACGTAACTTCCAAAAGTCTGCGCTAGAAACATGGGTACAGGAATACCGCGGTGATTTAGGTATTGCCTTGACCGATGTGGTTGGAATGGATGCATTCTTACGTGATTTTGACCTGTACTTTGCCAAATTGTTTGATGGTTTACGCCATGATAGTGGTGACCCATATGAATGGGGTGACAAAGCATATGCACACTATAAAAAGCTTAAAATTGACAGTAAAACCAAAATGCTGACTTTCAGTGATGGCTTGAACATTGAAAAAGCTTGGGATTTACACAATTACTTTAAAGACCGTTTCCAAGTGAGTTTTGGTATTGGCACCAACTTGACCAATGATATGGGGCAAACTGCACTGAATATCGTGTTGAAGTTGGTTGAATGTAATGGTCAATCTGTGGCAAAAATTTCCGACAGTCCGGGTAAAACCATGACGGATAACGACACCTTCTTGGCTTATTTACGTCAGGTTTTTGACATCTCTGAAGTGAGCGCTTAAGCACAGTTTTAGATAAAACTTAAAAAGCCGAATCAATGATTCGGCTTTTTTATATCTAAAATATTGCTAAAGGAATGCAAAAATTCAGAATAATAGTGAAAATGACTTATGCTAAGATCAAATTCAATCGGGCAAAGTACAACACGAAAACGATGACTGCATCTACATTTAATTTTGGTCTGCTGATTGAAGCAGAAGATTTAGTGCCTCATTTGGGCAACGAAAAACTACGGATTATTGACCTCAGTCGTCGTTCGGTGTATGACCAATTACATATCCCGCATGCCTTACATGTACAACCTAAACTATTGGTACGCCAAGATGAACAAGCGATGGGGCTATTGCCTGATCAGGCCGGTTTAGAACAGCTGATTGCTTACCTGAATATCACACCAGAACATCATGTGGTGGTGTATGACGATGAAGGGGGGGCATGGGCAGGGCGTTTAATTTGGAACTTACATTGCCTCGGTTTTGAAAATACCAGTTTACTGAACGGTGGTATTCATGCGTGGTTAGGTGCGGGCTTGCCAACCTCATCAGACGTTGAGCAGTTTGCACCAGTATCTCCATTGGTGACTGTCGATGTGCAAGCACGTGAACAGTACCAAACGACTTACGAGACGCTGCTGGAACAGGTACAGCAGCAACAGGTACAAGTATGGGATTGCCGTACCGAAGATGAATATACCGGACTACGTTTAGCCGCGCGACGCGGCGGTCACATTCCAGGTGCACGTCATTTCGAATGGAGTACTGCCCTAAACCGACAAAATCATTTAAAATTGCATCCTTTAGAACGCACACAACAACGCTTAGAACAATTGGGATTCAATTTAAACGAACCTGTCGTGGTGTACTGTCAGTCTCATCATCGTTCAGGCTTGGCTTATATATTGGGACGTTTACTCGGTTGGAACATTCAAGCTTATGATGGTGCGTGGAGCGAGTGGGGCAACCGACTCGATAGTCCTGTGATCACCGGAGAGTTGCCGTCTTGAGCCTTACATCTCAGTTAAAAAAACAAATTTTTATTCAAGCACAGCGTGTTGTTCCACAGCATAAATTATCACGTATTGTCGGTAAGCTTGCAGCAAGTGAAAATCCTGTAGTGAAAAATGCCGTAATTACTGCATTTAAAGCGCAGTATGGCATCGATATGTCGATTGCTGAACAAAGCAATGCCTTAAAATTTAAGTCATTCAATGAGTTTTTCACGCGCTCTTTAAAAGAGGGTGTACGTGAAATTGACAGCAATGCCAATAGTGTTGTTTCACCCGCAGATGGTGCAATTTCTCAATTAGGCAAAATTGAAAATGGTGATGTGTTTCAGGCCAAAGGTCAGAAATTTACGGTTGAAAATTTGATTGCAGATCCACAATTGGCTGAACCCTTTAAAAATGGTCAATTTGCAACTGTGTATCTATCACCAAAAGATTATCACCGCGTACATATGCCATTTGCAGGGACCTTAACTGAAACTCTATATGTGCCAGGTGAGTTGTTCTCAGTGAACCAAACCACTGCGGAAAACATTCAGGGTTTATTTGCGCGCAATGAGCGTATGGTTTGCTTATTTGATACTGAAGTCGGTCGTATGGCTGTGGTACTCGTGGGCGCGATGATCGTTGCAGGGATTGAAACTGTTGCAACAGGGAAGGTAAAGCCAACAGGTCGCTTAGAGTTAAATCAACACGATTTATTCTTGGAAAAAGGTGCCGAACTTGGTCGTTTCTACTTGGGTTCAACTGCTGTGGTTTTATTTGAAGAAAATAAAATGCAGTGGGATGCGGCTTTCAAAGCCAATTCAACGGTGGTAATGGGTGAGGCTTTAGGGCATACCTTGTAAGATAAATATTTCTATTTCTTTTGAGAGGGTTAGGACGAAGGTATTCGAGACCTTTCCATTGAAAAGCAGTGCCCCTCTCCGAATAGGTAGGAAACACAAGAGATAAAAAAAGCGCCATTTGGCGCTTTTTTAATTCAGTCACTTAGCGTTTTACGACAATGGAGTCGATGCTGCTATGACGTAAAGTCTGTTGTGCAATCACAGCGGCTTCTTGTGAATCATAAGGGCCAGACACGACACGGTACCAAATTTTACCGTTTTCATTACTTTGAATCACATCGGCTGATAAACCGTTCAAAATAATTTCAGCACGTCGTGCATCGGCTTGATCAGGATCATCATAACTGCGCACTTGCAGAATATAACTTGCAGCAACAGGCGCAGTTTCTGTGGCTTCTATTCCAGGCTCTGTGGTTTCAACTGGCTTTTGTTCTGGTGCATCAACAATCACCACCGTTTCTTTATTTTCGGTTTCTGGAACAGCTTGTTCAGGAATTGGCGTCACTTGTTGCTGAGGCAACAGGTCGTAGAAACGATAGTCTTTATTGGTTTCTTCCTGATAATGTTCAGACGTAATTTGACCTTTTGGCTTCACAGGCTCCCAAGGTTTCCAAAGCATGAGCGCAACTAAGAAACTCAACACGATTAAAATGATGACAAGTGTACCTAGCCATGCTGGAATCAATGGTTTTTTAGGCTTATTTGGCCGATCAGATACACCGCGCTGCGTTTTTCCAAACACGTGGAAACCTCATTTAATTTTAATTGTCACGAACCACTTTGGGGCAGCCCAAAGTAGCAAGTCTTGATTGTTATATATTACATGAGTGTCATCAGGAATTTGTTTAATTTTCACAATTTCAGCACAGCCAAGATGACACGGACATATTGCTGAATATAAACGAAATACAGGCTCATTTCGAGCCTGTATTGAAAAGGATTCTTTTTAGCACAATGCAATTGATGACGCTTAAACCCATGCGCTGTGTTTGTGCATGGGCGATCCCGATGAATTCTATTGTGTTCGCAACATGAATGGTTGCTTACATGCTTTCAGGAGCACTCACACCGAGTAATTCAAGACCGTTGCGCAGTACTTGTTGCACGTTAACAGAAAGTAATAGGCGCGCTTGTGTTAATTCAGCATCATCACCCAATACTTTATTTTCGTTGTACCAACCGTGGAACAGCGCAGCAAGTTCTTTTAAGTAGTTACCCACTTGGTGTGGTTCATAGCTGTTTGCAGCACGAACGACAATTTCAGGATAAGCAGCAAGTTTAGCCAATACTTCTGTTTCAGCTTCAAGCTCAAGTTTTGCAGCGAACTGGCGAGCATTTTCAGCAGAGAATTGAACATTGGTTGCCACTGCTTTTTCTAACATACGACAGATACGTGCATGCGCATATTGAATGTAGTACACCGCATTGTCTTTACTTTGTGACACAGCTAGGTCTAAGTCGAAGTCAATGTGTTGTTCTGATTTACGCATCACGTAGTAGAAACGAGCAGCATCGTTACCGACTTCTTTACGAAGGTCACGTAAAGTTACGAACTGACCTGAACGTGATGACATTTGTACCATCTCGCCGCCACGCCACAAGCTCACGAACTGAACTAATAGTACAGTTAATTTTTTAGAGTCATAACCTAGCGCATCAATGGCTGCTTTTACACGTGCGATATAACCGTGGTGGTCAGAACCCCAAATATCGATGATATCCGTATAGCCACGTTGTAATTTATTCAGGTGATATGCGATGTCTGAGGCAAAATAAGTGGTTTGACCGTTACGACGTTTAACAACACGGTCTTTTTCATCGCCAAATTCAGTCGATTTAAACCAAATGTTGCCATCCTTTTCATAAAGGAAGCCACGTTGATCCAGCATTTGTAATGCTTCATCAATTTTTTCAGTCAATGTTGCTTCGCTGAACCATTGGTTGAAGGTCACACCAAACTCACCAAGGTCATCTTTAATATCATCAAGAATGGCTTTCAGCGCAGCTTGATGGAATACACGGTAGCCTGCAGCCAAATGGTTTTGAGAATTATGAATCAAACCATCAATATGCTTTTCTTTGTCGCCAGAAAGCACCACTTTGTTGCCTTCGGCATCAAGCTCAGCTGCATATTGAACGTCTTCTGGTACATCTTTATAGATGTCCGCAACTGGACGTACATGTGCATCGCCGTCTTGATCAATAATGCTTTGCGCGATTTCTTTAACGTAGTCGCCTTGGTATGCATTTTTAGGGAATACCAATTCCTGACCCGTTAATTCTAAATAACGTAAATAGGTTGAAGTCGCCAAAATATCCATTTGACGGCCAGCATCGTTTACATAATATTCACGGTCAACTTTAGCACCCGTTGCTTCAAGTAGATTAGCAACCGTCATACCGTATGCTGCGCCACGACCATGACCCACGTGTAGGCTAGAAGTTGGGTTTGCAGAAACGAATTCAACTTGAACGCGTTTTTCAGCATTGGCTTGGGTACGACCGAATTGATCTTTCTGAGCCTGAATTTGGTCTAACACAGCAAAGCGTTGGTCTGCATTCAAAAAGAAATTGATAAAGCCAGGACCTGCAATTTCTGCTTTGCTGATATCTGCGACTTCAGGAAGATTTGCGAGAATTTTTTCGGCTAAATCGCGTGGCTTCATACCCGCAGCTTTAGAGGCAATCATAGCAATGTTCGACGCAAAGTCACCATGGCTTCGGTCTTTAGTTCGAGTCAAATTGCTTGAGTTGTTCCAGTCAGATGGGAGTACACCTTCAGCTTGAAGGGATTGCACTGCATGATCGAGCGCTGCTTGTATTGCCGTATTCATAATCAGTCGAAAAATAAACGTCGCAGAAAAACGTTAAATATAGCAAATTTCACACCCTTTAGGTGAATGCATTTTATGTGAAGAAAAAATATTCGATAAAAGTCGGGGATTGCTTATATCGAAAAATACCGATATAAGTGAATTTCAAGCATAAAGCTTCCATGTGAGGTGAGAGGGCATGCAACACGAAACCCCTAAAATATTTGGTAATGTTCCCAAGCTCTCAGCGCGTTGGGCATTGATTATTGTGCCTTTTATTCTTTCTTGTCTGATGAGCGGCATTATTTCATTTATTAATATGCTGCGCAATTTGGGGTGGTTTGAGGGCTTTTTGGCCTTATGGTTTCACAATTGGATGATTTCTTGGGCCATCGCTTTTCCTATTGTGGTGACCCTCCTGCCATTTGTGCGTAAATTTACGGGTCTTTGGGTAGATATGTCAGGGCAAATTCCCCCTAAGAAATAGCAACCCAATTGATTGAATGGCTAAGCCTGAAGTACATATGCGAGGCTTAGCTGAGTTGCATTGAAGGACTGTGGTATTAAGACTTTTTTGCGGATTAAAGCGTGTCACGACAGCTAACGGCTTTGGTGAGTAATTCAGCTTTATTATTTTGAAAAGTATAAAGCTTAGAAGCATTAAATATCTTGATGACTTTGGCTTGTCCGATGGCAGTTTTAAAGCTCTGAAATTTAGTACTATTGCTGATGTCGAAAGGATTGCCGTAATTTTTATTGTCGAGTAAGAATTGAATTTGTCCGCTGTTGCTGTCATGGGCTTTTAAAATTACTTGTCCCTCTGCGTTGGTGAGGTTGAAGGTTGGACGTTGATTGGCAACTTTACAGTTGAGTTTAAGACTTAAGGTAAATTGATCAGTCGATTTATTTTTAAGTGTTGATGTGCCTTGTTGATCATTTTCAATCAGTACCCACTGATTTTTTGGCATGGTGTTGAGCAAAGTTTCCAGCTGTTGTTGCGTAGTTTTACTGATATCCACCGTACCTTTTTTATCAATTTCAGGCATTTTTTCTTTACCAAACATGCCCATGACTTTGTCACTGACTTGATTACTGGTTTTAGAAATGGTTTGGCAACCAATCAAGCTACTAAAAATTACAATACAAGTGAGGGCTGAAAGGGGACGAAGGGACATAGCTTTTATTGTTCTAATACATGTAGGAAGCTTAATTCTAGCGGTTCTCAGTAGAAAGCTCAAATTGACGGAGAACCACGTTTACCTTGTAGGTGTGTTTTATCCGAGAGGTAACCATTCCACACAGGCACGAATAATCCCTAGTGCTAAACCGATGAAGCCACCCACCACAACACCGTTTACACGGATCATGTGCAAGTCACCACCAACTTCATTTTCAATTTTATCAATCATTTCACGTGAATCCCATTCGTGGATGCGTTCACTGATAAAACGGATGACTTTTTCGCTGTATTGATCTGATAAATTGACCGCAATATCGCTCATTTTTTCATTCAATAACTGACGTACCGCCACATTGGAAATGATATTTTCCCCGACTTGTTGAATCGCGACTCTTAAATTTTGTGCAATACCTGAGTCCGGCTTTTGCAGATCAGATTTAATCGCATCACATAAAATCACAACAGCGCCGCTTAAAAAGTTAAGCATTTGTGGGCTGTCTAATAAAGCGTCCTTGGTGCTATTCAAGCGTTGGCTGGCCACACTTTGATTGTCTGCCAACTCATGCATGAGTTGCTGTGCCATTTCTTCAATTTTTCGACGCCAAGGATGTTCTGGATCGGCCAACATAGATTCGACACGGCTCACCAATGAATCAATGGTGCGTTGTTGTACATCAATGCCAATCCAACTCGCCCCTTTAGCTAACTTCCATACCCCAAGTTCTTTAAACAATTGGCGTGAAAGGTCACGGGTTTGTTCTGGATGCTGTGTGACCCAATCATGGGCTAAATCGAGCCCACGCTGTAACACATCTTGATGGAAATCATTTTCTAAAACAGCACGTAACATCTCACTGGCCAAATGATTGACCTGAGTATTTCGTACCCATTGCACACTGTTGTTTTGAATAAAACGACCAATTTGCTCTTGACCGACAAATTCAAAAATTTTCGGTACAGTTTGCTGAATGACTTGGGTCACTTGAGCATTGTTGTGCGGGTTGGCCAGCCATTTCCCGACAGCTAAAGATAGATCTGTTTCACTTAAACTTTTTTGAACCACTTGAGGAGATAGAAAGTTTTCTTGAACGAAACGTCCCATAGATTCAGCAATTCGGGCTTTGTTACGTGGAATAATTTCGGTGTGATCACGTAAAAATTTAGGAATTGGAATCCGACCAAATGGATTACGAAACAGTACCGTAATGGCATACCAGTCCGCTAAACCACCGACCACACCAGCCTCAGCTGAAAGCATTAAAATATGAATCAGCCAAACATAGTCAGGTAAAAGCTTGGCTGCGATCATCAACGCAATCCACGCGAGCACTGCGACCACTAATGCAATCGTAGCGAAGCGTTTACTGCGTTGTAGACTCGGCGAAACGTTTGGCTGGTCTGTTGGCGTCATCAATATTTAAGTCTCTTCAGTCTGATTATTTTTGTGTTGGCGTAGTTGTAACAGGCAAAGGATGTCCTTGGCTGTCTAGACCATATTTAGCACCGAGCGATTGCAAAATCAAACGGGCATCAAAAGCATCTTGTGGTGCTTTGGCGCGATCTTTATAGCAGGTGATACTGTAGGACACTTGGGTTGGGTCTAACGTCACCACTTGTGGTACATCATAGAACGGTGTTGGCCAAAATCCGGGGTGGCGACGGTAATAACCATAAGGATAAGGCATCGGGTCAGGATAAATTACCGCTTGTCTTGGCGGTTTTTGACTACGGTTACTTGGGTCATCCATCACTTTAAAATATTGGAAACCATTTTGTAGTGTGGTTTGCGCAGCTTTGACCAAAGTAATTTCTTCTGCTGTGCCATAGCTCATATTGGGGCGAGCTTGAAAGCTAATACGGTAGCTTTGCGCATTTAATGGTGTCGCAGAATATTGACCGAGTTGTTCAAAGGTCAAAGGTTTTGATGGGGTTGTGGCACAGCCAGTCAAACCGAGTGCTGTGGTTAAGGCTGCGGCAATGATCATTTTATTCATGTTCATCTCCTGATATCGGTTCATCGCAAAGGGAGAAACTAAGGCGAAAAGCCGAGCGTTAAAAACTTGAATTGGGTTGGGTTAAAAATTCCAATTCTTCGGTGGTTGAGTTACGCCCCAACACGGCATTGCGATGAGGGTGACGTCCAAAACGATCAATAATCACTTTATGTTTTTTTTCAAAATCTAAATTAATTGGATTGCCTAGCTTCTCAAATAATTCTAACGCGCTTTGGTGAATTTTTGCGGATTCACTGTGCATAAAAGGCATATATAAAAATGAGCGCTGCTCCGGTGTTAAATGTTCATCTAGTCCTAAACTAATTGTTTCCTGTGCCAGTGCTAAAGCCAATGCATCTTGGGCAAAAGCAAGCGGAGAATCACGGTATAAATTTCGAGAAAATTGGTCGAGAACGATAATTTCAGCCAAACGTCCTTCAGCATTGTTACGCCATGACCAAAGCTCTGCTTGAGCAGCTTGTTGATGCAGTGCTTTAAACTTTTTTTCGATTAAAACATCAAAATTATTGCTTTTGGCGAACCAGTTCGGGTGGTTCTCCGCTGCAAACCAAAAATCGAGAATATCTTGATAATTCATAAGTTTTACACATAGTTTGTATTTATTTGTTCATAAAATCACAAATTTAAAATGTCATATAGAGTTAGTTTGTGATAAAAAATTGCCAAAAATAAAATCTAGGTTTGTACTTTAACTATACAGCGCGTCAGAAGCTGTCTACAAATCGCGTTATACTGATATAAACTGATGATTTTATTTTAGTAGTTTCTTCCATTAAGCGAGATAGCAATGAGTCAACCCGAATCGACCTCTCAAGATATTTTACCGACTTGGGTGGATTCTTCGCTGATTAAAGGGATGTTGCGCGGCATTGAACGTGAAAGCCTGCGCATGCAAAGCAATGGGTTTTTGTCGCAAGCAGATCACCCGAAAGCCTTGGGTTCGGCATTGACGCATCCGCATATTACGACAGACTATTCTGAAGCCTTAATGGAGTTTATTACTCCGCCAAAAGAAACAATTTCAGAAGCGTTAAACTATCTGAAAGATATTCATGCCGTCACCCATGCGCATTTGGAAAATGGCGAAAAGTTATGGCCACTTTCTATGCCATGTATGCTGGATAAAGAAGAAGACAGCATTCGTTTGGCACAATATGGTACATCCAATATTGGGCGTTTTAAAACCCTGTATCGCCGTGGCTTAGGGGTGCGCTATGGCCGCCGCATGCAAACCATTTCAGGGGTTCATTACAATCTTTCATTCCCTGATCATTTCTTCGAAGCTTTGCAAAAGCATGAAACGGATGACAACTTAAAAGCACTAAGTTTGCAGGATTATCGTAGCCATCGTTATTTTGCTTTGATTCGTAACTTTATTCGTCTAACGCCATTGGTTATGTTCTTGGTGGGGGCGAGTCCATCTGTGTGTAAATGCTTTATGACAGGGCGTGACCACCAATTGCTGCCTTTGATGAAAGGCACGTTATTTTTACCATATTCCACTGCTCTACGTATGGGCAATTTCGGCTATCAAAATTCTGCTCAAAAGCAACTCGGTATCCACTACAACGATATTCAAGGTTATTTAGAAGGTCTACAAAAAGCGGTACATACCCCGTATGCGGCCTTTAGTCATTTAGGTCTAAATGATGAGCAAGGCGAACCGATTCAGATTAATGACCATGTGCTACAAATAGAAAATGAGTACTACAGTTTAGTCCGTCCTAAACAAGTGCCTGAAGCGGGTGAAACGCCATCAGAAGCGCTGCAAAATCGTGGTGTGGGCTATGTTGAATTGCGTGCGGTCGATGTGAACCCGTACAGCCCAATTGGTATTGATGAACATACTGCAGGCTTGCTAGAAGTGGTTGCTTTATATTGTTTATTGCAAGACAGCCCGGCTTTATTGGATGCTGAACAAAACGAAATTGAACTCAATCAAGCTGAAGTGGTGAACCGTGGTCGTGCGCCGAATGCTGCAATTTTGCAAAATGGTCAATCAATTGCGATTGAAGAATGGTGCCAACAGTATTTGAGCCAGTTACAGCCATTGGCTCAATTGCTTGATGATTCATACAATACAGATATTTACAGCAAGGCCATGCATGTGATGCAATCACGCATCGATGAAGTTGATGAAACCTTGTCCGCTCGTATGATTGAAGATACCTTAGAACATGGGGGCACATGGAGCTTTGGTAGCTTTATGGCGCAGCAACATGCAGATGTGTATGAACAACATCAATTAAGTGCTGAAACAGCCGCATATTTTGCTGAAGCAGCTGAACAGTCTTTGCAAAAACAAGCGCAGCTTGAGCAAGACAGCAGCATCAGCTTTGAAGAATATTTGAAAAATTTTAGATAATAATGAAGAGGATGTACCATGAAATGGAGTTTTCGCTTCGTCAATGGTTTGTTGTTTGTTGCTAGCGTTATTGGGATGTCATTTGCACTGTTCTTGGAGCATGTGCAAGGCTTAGAACCTTGTCCGCTTTGTGTTTTTCAACGTGTGGGACTGATTGGGTTAGGGATCATTTCTTTGATTGCTTTCTTACATAACCCAGCGTCAAACTTTGGCAAGCGTATTTATGCGTTATTGGGAAGCCTCTCTATTTTATGGTCAGCTGGTGTTGCAGCCCGTCATATTTGGCTGCAAAACTTACCACCGGATAAAGTACCAAGCTGTGGGCCGGGATTGGACTATTGGGTTGAAACCTTACCGATGAAGGCTGTGTTCGAACAAGTGCTGACTGGTTCAGGTGAATGTGCCAAAGTGGATTGGACCTTCTTGGGGCAGTCACTACCAGTATGGTCATTTGTATTCTTTGCTGTGTTGGCCTTAATCAGTTTGTGGCAGTTATTGCGTAAATATCAAACGGCACCTGTGAAACGTCTACGCGATAAATACTAATTTTTCGCTGCATAAAAAGCCCTCATCTGAGGGCTTTTTTATATTTAGCATTAAGTAAGTGCAATACCTTCCAAACTTTCTAAATCCAACATAAATTCATGAATTTGATCAAAGGCTTTATCTTCACTATTAGGATAGAACCAATGCACAATTTGTTCCGCCACCAGCGGGTGATATTGAATTTCAAAGTGATTAAGGCCATAAAAAATAGCTTTATGCGAGTCAGGTACTTTTAATTGGTAGCGTGGGTTTGGGTGTTCCCCTAAAGCACTTTTAACACTGACAAGATAGTCGCCAATCACATGTCGGGTTTTATTACGACGGTGCTCAAACTCAATGGTACCTGCCACCAGATAGGTATTGATATGTGATGGAATCGGGGCAGGCTTACGGTTATCGTCCATGTCACCAATGCGGGCATCATTGTGTTCCCAATCATCATCACGAACACTGCCATGGCGCAGGTCTAGAATTCCATTACTACGAATATTCACGATGTGACCAATAATTTTAACCAGCGGGAATCGGCCCAATTTATCTTGAATATTAAAGCCAAAGCGTTCCAGTACCGCACCGTGATGTGGTGAACCAAGGCAAACCAAATTTTCCACCTGATGGATCCATTGATACATGTTTTGTTTGCCATAGAACAACGCACTTCGTGACACTAAACCGCCCATACTGTGCCCGATCAAATCAATACTGGTAATACCTGGATTACGACGTACCAAATCTTCCATCGTATTGGCAAGACTGCGACCATTGGTGGAAATGCGACGTCCAGTGTTGTAGTTCAAATACAGCATGGTGTTGTGGTCACGCTGGGAGAGTAATTTTTCGCCAATACCACCATATTTATTGGTCGACCACTCCAAATGATTCATACATAAACCATGTACCAATAAGGTAACGCGTCCAGTTAGTTCACCCTTTTGGACAGCACCATAATGATCATATACCACCATAGGCAATGCCATCGGATTATGATATTTCAATAAATAATCACCCAGTACCCCGTTCAATGCACCGACTAGAAAATGCAAAGAGGGTGTGAGCGCTTTATCATGTAAGCGTGGGAATTTTTCAATAATGCTACGTAAAGTAGGCGCAAGCAGATAATTGCCGTAATTGAAAAAGGTGTTATAAGAAAATTCATAAATACGAGCAATGGTTGGCTGTTTATGAAAGGCTTTCGAGCCTTGTTCACTCATGCCAAAAATGCTGATTAATATTTCACGCTGAATGTTTTTGATTAAGTCATGCACTACATCGCTAAAACGCATTGTGACCAACTGTGCCAAGCCTTCCAATACATCAGCTTGGCTGGGCGGTGTGCGGTCCCATTTACAATAGGTTTCATGTAATGGTGTTAAGCTAGGCATCGTTTTCCTATCCTTACATTCAGACCCTCTTTCTAACTTTTATTTTTGGCGAAAAAGGGTGGTGTCTCATTGTTTATTTTATAAATTCTCACGAACAACTTTTACAATACCGAGAACAGTCATCTCAGTGAAAGCTTTTTGTCAGACAATTTTATTAAAAATACAATTTAATAAAATGTGATGTGATTCTCACTTATAAAACACTTTGCATTGAATTTAAAGACTAGTTTTAGGACGAAATGATGAACGTAATTTATCTGCATGGCTTTCAAAGTAGTGCAAATTCAATCAAAGGTCAGTTATTAAGGGACTTTTGTCGAGGTTTTCCCGACACAGAGGTACATTTGCCCGACTTGAATGCGCCACCGCAGCAGGTCATGGATCAGATGTCGAGATTGATTGAAACTTTGGATGATGTTGCACTGGTCGGCAGCAGTTTAGGCGGCTTCTATGCCACACAGTTAGTGGCGAAGTATCACGTGCCTGCTGTGTTGATTAATCCCGCGGTACGTCCTTGGCAGTTATTTCGTGATTTATTTAGTGAAACGGCTTTGCCTTATGTGGTAACTGACAGTTGGACACTTAATGATGCGCAATTGACAGAAATGCAGCACCTAGCTGTTTGTCACATTGCTCATGCAGAACAGCTTTTGGTTTTATTGCAGCAAGGGGATGAAACTTTGGACTATCTGCATGCACAGCAATTTTACAGTGCTGAACAGGCGGGCTGTGCAATGGTGATGACCGAAATCGGTGGCAATCATGGGATGGATAACTTTGCAGAAAAAATACCCATGCTCTTGCAGTTTTTGGCAGATGCTGTAAAAAATAAGCGGGCATAAGAAAAGCGAAAATCAGTCTAATCATACAAAAAAGCAGCTTTACGACATGAATTGACGCATAAATTGACTAAGAAAATGGCGGCTGATACCAAGAGATATGCAATTTACTAAAAAAGCATATACTGTAGCGCTCGAAGAAATGTTTTAACCAAAAAGCAGGGAATTTTGCAACGTGACGCAATATACGGCTCAATCACTTGAAGTTTTATCTGGCCTGGATCCGGTACGTCGCCGTCCGGGTATGTATACAGACACTACACGACCGAACCATTTGGCACAGGAAGTGATAGATAACTCCGTCGATGAAGCGCTTGCAGGTCATGCCAACAAAATTACTGTGACGGTTTATAAAGATGGTTCTTTGTCGGTAGAAGACAATGGACGCGGTATGCCTGTTGATATTCACCCTGAATATGGACAAAGCGGGATTGAAATTATTCTGACCAAATTACATGCCGGTGGTAAGTTCAGTACCGATAACTACCAATTCTCCGGTGGTTTACACGGTGTGGGTATTTCGGTGGTGAACGCTCTGTCAGACCGTGTTGAAGTAGAAGTTCAGCGTCAAGGCAATTTATACAAAATGGCCTTTGAACATGGCGTTCCAGTGGCACCGCTTGAGGTGTTGGAAGGTAAATGTGCTAAGCGTGCAACGGGTACTACCGTGCATTTTTGGCCCGAAGCCAAATATTTTGATTCGCCTAAATTTGCTCTGAAAGCCTTAAAGCACAACTTAAAAGCCAAGGCTGTTTTGGCGGCAGGCTTGCAGATTATTTATATCGATCAAATCAACAACGAAAAGATCGAATGGCAGTTTGAAAATGGTCTGGTCGACTATTTGATGGATGAGCTGCAAGACCGTGACATCGTGCCTGTACCTGCATTTGTGGCAACTGGGGAAGCTGAACGTGCCAGTGCTGAATTTGCCATTTGCTGGAACGTTGAAGGCGGCGAACAGATTCAAGAAAGTTATGTCAATTTGATTCCAACTGCGCAAGGCGGTACGCATGTGAATGGTTTACGTTCAGGTGTGACAGATGCGATTCGTGAGTTCTGTGAATTACGCAACTTGTTGCCGCGCAATATGAAATTGTCAGCTGAAGATGTTTGGGATGGCGTGAATTTTATTTTGTCACTGAAATTCCAAGAGCCGCAATTTTCAGGGCAAACCAAAGAACGCCTGTCCAGCCGTGAAGCATCAGGTATCGTGTTGAATATTGCCAAAGACGCTTTTGCATTATGGCTCAACCAAAATTCTGACATTGCTATGCAGCTAGCAGAAATGGTGATTGCCAAAGCAGGTCGTCGTTTAAAAGCAGCGAAAAAAGTCGAACGTAAGAAAATCGTTTCCGGCCCAGCTTTGCCGGGTAAACTGGCTGACTGTGTGGGGCATACCTTAGAAGAATCTGAACTGTTTATTGTGGAAGGGGATTCAGCGGGCGGTTCTGCGAAGCAAGCGCGTGACAAGAATTTCCAAGCGATTATGCCGATTCGCGGAAAGATTTTAAATACGTGGGAAGTGTCTTCAGACGAAGTTTTGGCATCGCAAGAGGTGCACGACATTGCGATTGCGATTGGTGTTGATCCGGGTAGTGATGACTTATCTGAATTACGTTATGGCAAAATTTGTATTTTGGCCGATGCCGATTCAGACGGTCTACATATTGCGACGTTGCTTTGTGCTTTGTTCGTTAAACACTTCCCAACTTTGGTGGAAGAAGGGCATTTGTTTGTGGCAATGCCACCACTATTCCGTATTGATGATAATAAAGATGTTCATTACGCGCTGGATGAGGAAGAATTAAATAGTATTTTGAAAAAATGCAAAACCAAAAATCCACAAATTACTCGATTCAAAGGTTTGGGTGAGATGAACGCCAGTCAATTGCGTGAAACCACTATGGATCCAGATACCCGTCGCTTGGTGCAGCTTGATTTAGATGACGCCCATTTTACAGCAGGGTTACTGGATAAACTCCTTGCGAAAAAACGTTCTTCTGACCGTAAACATTGGTTAGAGCAAAAAGGTAATTTGGCTGATTTGGCGGTTTAAACTGAAATTTCAGCAAAAGAAAAAAAGCCCGCATACGCGGGCTTTTTTGTGGCTGACGATGAATTTTTGAACAAAAACTGTGCGTTTTGGGCGTGCTGCTGTGCACTTTATTCGGACAGTTTTGAACTGAGCTTTCTTTAAACTGGAACGACAGAACTTAATCAAGTCGCAAATATTAATAAAAGTACCCATAGAAATCGCTATAAGAAAAAATAGTGGATGATTTTTAAGATATTGTTTTACTTATTAAATTGAGTCCTAAATAACGCGGCAAAAGCAAGATGTATTTCTGTACTGGCATAAAAATTGAATTGTAGGGAATAACAATAAAACACCTGCATGTCAAAAGTGCACCAATCCAGTTGGAGAAATGATGATGTTGCAACACAAAAAAATGTCTAAAAATTTACTTGCAGCGGCAATAATGGGGACGCTGGCATTAACAGGATGTTCAAAATCTGCAGAAAAAACTGAAGAAGCAAAGCCAGAGGCGAAGGCTGCGGCAAGCAGTGGCGATACGATTAAAGTCGGTATTTTACATTCACTGTCTGGGACCATGGCGATTTCGGAAACTTCGCTGAAAGATACGGCCTTAATGACGATTAATGAAATTAATGCCAATGGCGGGGTGTTAGGGAAAAAATTAGAACCTGTAGTAGTCGATCCTGCATCTGATTGGCCCTTATTTGCAGAAAAAACCCGTCAGTTAATTACGCAAGACAAAGTTGCGGTAATTTTTGGTTGTTGGACCTCGGTATCGCGTAAATCTGTGCTACCTGTGGTTGAAGAGTTGAATGGCTTATTGTTCTATCCAGTGCAATACGAAGGTCAGGAACAATCGAAAAACATTTTCTATACCGGTGCTGCACCAAACCAACAAGCCATTCCTGCAGTGGAATACTTGATGAGTGAGGAGGGCGGTAAAGCTGAGCGTTTTGTACTGCTCGGTACGGATTATGTTTACCCACGAACCACCAATAAAATTCTACGTGCTTTCTTAAAGTCGAAAGGTATTGCAGATGCTGACATCATGGAAGAATACACGCCGTTTGGTCATAGTAACTATCAAACGATTGTGGGCAATGTGAAGAAATTTGCTGCAGGTAAAAAGACGGCAGTGATTTCCACCATTAATGGAGACTCTAACGTACCGTTCTACCGTGAATTGGGTAATCAGGGAATCAAAGCCTCAGATATTCCAGTGATGGCATTCTCCGTGGGTGAAGAAGAACTACGCGGTATTGATACCAAGCCATTGGTTGGTCATTTGGCATCTTGGAACTATTTCATGTCCGTAAAAAATCCGGTGAATACGGATTTCATTGGCAAAATGAAAAAATATGCCGTGGATTACAAATTACCGAATGCGGATAAATTTGTAACCAATGACCCAATGGAAGCGACTTATGTCGGCATCAACATGTGGAAACAGGCGGTAGAAAAAGCCGGTACCACCGATGTTGATAAAGTCCGTGATGCTATGGCAGGTCAAGAATTCAAAGCACCATCGGGTTATACACTACAAATGGATGCCAATAACCATCATTTACACAAACCAGTCATGATTGGTCAGATTCGAGCTGATGGTCAGTTTGATGTGGTCTACAAAACACCAAAAACCATTGCTGCGGAGCCATGGAGTCCGTACATCCCTAAATAAGAAATTTATATGATGCCTGCTGCTTCGGTTGCAGGCATTTTTTACTGATTTGATTTTTCCCTGTACAGGGTTTTTCAATAGCTCAATAGGGATGCTAATAAGATGAATAAATTACGTCATTTCCCGATCATTTTTTTATTGCTGAGTCAGTTACTTTGCCTGCAAATACTGCATGCTGAGCTCACAACAGACAACATTATAAACATTGATACTGTTCAAAGCAGCGCACAAACAGATGCGATTCAGCAATTTGTACGTGGTGATTTTGCTGAGCGTCGAAATTTTCTCAATAAATGGCCGTCCAGTATTGAGTCTTTAGATCAACTGGCTGCTTATGTAGAAAAAGATCAGCTCTACACGGCAAATGCAGGTCAAACTTATATTTTAGAAGCAGACGATCGTTTACTCAGTTATCCAGATTTACAGGTCGTCACAGACTGGCCAGCAGATTTATCACAAGTGACTTTGGTGAATACGTTGCGTAAAGCGTTGACCTTCGCTCAAGCCAAAGAAAAGCTAAAATCAGATGATTTATCACAGCGTCTCAATGCCATTGATATTTTAGAAAATAACTTGGCGGAATTGGATGTTCAAAGCATCAATCAATTGTATTTAAATGAAAAAAATAATCAGGTTAAAGCTCGCTTAGCGCAGCTTAAAGCACGATTGGATTATCAAAATTCAGATGTACTCATTAAAATTCAGGCTGCAAAAGTATTACAAGCGTCTAACCGTCCAGATGTACTTGCCATGGTGGAACAAGAATTACAACAAGGTGCATTACACCCTGAATTAAAGGCCGTATTAACCGAAGCAAAAAGTAAAATTAAAACCCGTATTCAAGCCAGCGAATGGACAGGACATGTATTTTCAGGGTTAAGCACTGCGAGCATTTTATTGTTGGCAGCATTAGGTTTAGCCATTACTTATGGTTTGCTTGGCGTCATCAACATGGCGCATGGTGAACTGATCATGATCGGTGCCTATACCACGTATGTGGTGCAAAGTTTATTTAAAAGTTATCTGAGTAGTTATGTCGATTGGTATTTAATTGCTGCGATTCCTGCCGCATTTTTGGTCAGTGCTTTAATTGGCATGTTGATTGAACGCACGGTGATTCGGCCTTTATATGGTCGTCAGCTTGAAACTTTATTGGCGACCTTTGGGGTTAGTTTGATTTTGATGCAATTGGTCCGCATGGTGTTTGGTGCGCAGAACGTTGAAGTGTCAAATATTTCATGGCTATCCGGTGGGATAGCATTAACTCCAAGTTTAATGTTGCCATACAACCGGATTGCTATTATCGGTTTTACTATCGCAGTATTGCTGCTGTTGGTCTATTTACTGAATAAAACCCGTTTTGGTCTATTTGTTCGCGCGGTAACGCAGAATCGTCAAATGGCACGCGCTGTCGGAATTCGATCTAGCCGAATTGACATGATGGCATTCGGTCTCGGTTCAGGGCTGGCTGGTTTAGCAGGATGTGCCTTGGCACAAGTCGGCAATGTTGGGCCAGATTTGGGTCAAAATTACATCATTGATGCATTCTTGGTGGTCGTGGTTGGTGGTGTCGGTCAAGTTTGGGGTGCGGTGTTGGCTGCACTGGGCTTAGGTGTCAGCGGTACTGTGCTAGAAATTGGGATGGGTGCTGTGCTTGCGAAAATTATTCTACTGGTTCTTGTGATTTTGTTTATTCAAAAGCGTCCACAAGGTTTGTTTGCCATCAAAGGCCGTTTTGTGGAGTAAGCGCATGAAAATCACCTCTCTATTATCCGATAAACCCTATAGTGGTACTGCCATTGCGGTGTGCTTTGCGATTTTATTGATCTTGCCATGGTTGCATGTTTTACCCAGTGATTCAGCACTACATTTATCTGCTTATTGGGTGACTTTGATTGGCAAAATCATGTGTTTGGCCTTAGTCGCTTTGGCACTTGATTTAGTCTGGGGCTATGCCGGTATTTTAAGTCTCGGTCATGGTTTGTATTTCGCCTTGGGCGGTTATGCCTTTGGCATGTACCTCATGCGTGAAGCGGCAGGCGATGGCTTACCTGACTTTATGCGCTTTCTCAGTTGGACAGAATTGCCGTGGTATTGGATTGGCACAGAACATATTGTTTGGGCCTTAGCTTTGGTGGTACTCGTTCCAGGTCTGATTGCATTTATATTTGGCTTTTTCGCATTTCGCTCGAAAATTAAAGGCGTCTACTTCTCGATTATCACCCAAGCCATGACTTTTGCTGCGGCCTTATTGTTCTTCCGTAATGAAACGGGTTTTGGTGGCAACAACGGTTTTACTGGGTTTAAGACGATTTTAGGCATGGATATTACTTCGGCTCCGATGCGTGCCAGTCTATGTTTTCTGACAGCTTTGATGTTGATGCTGTCTTTTATTGGACTGCGTCATTTAATGAATAAACCCTATGGGCGGGTGCTTGGTGCGATTCGTGACAGTGAAAACCGTTTGCAATATTTGGGCTATCGAACACTGTGGTACAAGCTATCGGCTTGGGTACTTTCTGCAGTGATTGCCGGTATTGCAGGCGCGCTGTATGTACCCCAAGTCGGCATTATTAACCCAAGTGAAATGAACCCAGTGAACTCGATTGAAATGGCGGTTTGGGTCGCAGCCGGTGGCCGTGGCACTTTAATCGGTCCAATTCTGGGTGCAGGTTTAATCAATGGTATGAAAACCTATTTCACCGTGGCGTATCCAGAAGCATGGTTATTGATCTTAGGCGCGCTATTTATTGTAGTGACCATCTTCCTTCCAAAAGGGGTGATTGGCTTATTAGAACGGTTTAAAAAGGAGCGTAGCGAATGAGTGATGTCGTTCAACCGCATGGCGGACATGCTTCCGAAGCTTATGGTCGTCCCAAAGAGCAAGGCGCAGATTTCAGTCATGGTATTGCGTTGTACTTGGAAAAAGTCAGTGTTTGGTTTGATTCATTTCGCGCCTTAAATGATTTGTCGTTGTACATCAATGAAGGTGAATTACGCTGCATTATTGGTCCCAATGGTGCAGGTAAAACGACATTGATGGATGTGATTACCGGAAAAACCCGTCCCACCGAAGGCACAGCATTTTTTGGGCAAACCTATGATTTGGCCAAAATGAGCACGGAACAAATTGCCGAAGCGGGGATTGGACGTAAGTTCCAGAAACCGACAGTATTTGAAAATTTTACCGTGATGGAAAATTTACTACTGGCAGCACCGAAAGATAAGCGGGTGAAAAAAAGCTTTTTTAGTCGGCTTGATCCTGATGCGCAAAATGCTTTGGATGAATCATTAACGCAAATTCGCTTGCAGGAATTCATCAATAAACCTGCTGGTTTACTGTCGCATGGGCAAAAGCAATGGTTGGAAATTGGTATGTTGCTGATGCAACGCCCAAAGCTGATTTTGCTAGATGAACCTGTGGCTGGGATGACCGATGCCGAAACCGAACGCACCGCCGAATTGTGTTTGGAGCTGAAAAAAAATCATACCCTTGTGGTGGTCGAACATGATATGAGTTTTATTGACACCATCAGTGAGAAAGTCACGGTGTTGGCACAAGGGGCGATTTTAGCCGAAGGCACATTGGCAGAAGTTCAAGCCAATGAAGATGTGATTGAAAAATACCTCGGGCGTTAAGGAGCAGACCATGTTAGAAGTCAAAGACGTCAATCAGTTCTATGGCGGGAGCCATATTTTAAGAGATGTATCCTTGAGTGCACCGATTGGTGCGTGTTCTGTGGTATTAGGACGTAATGGTGTCGGTAAAACCACCTTGCTTAAATGCCTCATGGGTATTTTACCGATTAAGTCGGGACAGATTTTGCTGGATGGACTGGACATTTCCAAGCTTAGTCCAGAGCAGCGGGTACGTGCGGGTTTGGCGTATGTGCCACAAGGACGCGATATTTTTTCCACCCTCACGGTTGAAGAAAATATTTTGATCGGAATGGCAAAATTTAAAGGGGCTAAAACCAAAAAAGTGCCAGAACATCTGTATGAAATTTTTCCGGTGTTGGATGAAATGAAACATCGTCGTGGTGGCGATTTATCCGGTGGTCAACAGCAGCAGCTCGCCATTGCCCGTGCTTTGGCATCCGAGCCGAGCGTATTAATTTTGGATGAACCGACTGAAGGAATTCAGCCTTCAATTATAAAAGATATTGGTCGGGTGATTCGTAAACTGGCTGATGGTGGAAATATGTCTATAGTCTTGGTTGAGCAGTTTTATGACTTTGCCGAGGAGTTGGCAGATCGTTATACCGTCATGGCACGTGGGCAAGTAATTGCACAGGGCAGTGGAGTAGAAATGCCAGAAAAAGGCATTCGAGATCTGGTGGCGATTTAATCTTTATTACTCAGCCACATTTTTAATGTATTGAGCATTCTTCAAAAAAGCTTTTGCGATGGTGCAAAAGCTTTTTTTATTGGCGTATTTATTTTTTGTGTTGTGAGAGTGAGGACTAATTTAGTCTAACTGTAACTGCATCAGCACCAAATCACGCCATTGCCCAAATTTCTGCCCCACTTCAGGCATGTATCCGGTTTGTTTAAAGCCAAATTTTTCATGTAATGCAATTGATGAAGTATTACTATGATCAATCCCAGCAATCATCACATGCACGTCCTGCATTTTTGCATGTTGTATAAGATGCGCTAAAAGCATTGAGCCTAAACCTTGGCGGGCATAGGCTGGGTCAATATAGACCGAATGTTCAACGGTATGTCGATAGCCTGAAAAATTGCGAAATGAGCCGTAGTCAGCATAGCCTGCAATCTGCTGCTGTTCCTGATCGACAATCACAAAAAAAGGAAAATTTTGTGAATTAAATTCAGTGAGTTTTTTCTGAAAGTCATCAATAGAATAAGGCTGTTCATTCCAAGTCACAAAACCATGTAAAACCTCATGCTGATATATACGAGTAATTGTGCCTAAGTCAGCTGAGTTCGCAGGTCGAATAGAAAAAGTCATGGTTATTATTCGAATAAAATGAAATAGATTGTCTGCTTACAGACATAAAAAAAGCAAGGTGATGAACCTTGCTTTTTTCTTTATCGCGTTCTGAGTTGAACTTAGAAGTGGTATTTCACCAATGCGCTGACATCGTTTTGGTCCTGACCTTTCAGACCATATTTGTTGTTCCAAACCGAATGTTCGATACCAACATATAATTTAGTTTTTGGTGAAATGTGTTTACCCGCATTCCATTTGTACTGAGATGTCCAGTTTAATTCACTAGCTTGCGCCCCTTTTTCAGCTGTTGACCAGTCAAGGAAGGCATCTACTAGAAAATCTTCAGAGCCGATTTTAAATGGCACAGCATAAGTGATTGTCATTTGATAATCATCTTTAGTACCGGCTGATTTAGAATCGTTATCGGCTTTATAGAAGTTGATGTTTGCATACTGTGTATATGGAATGTCTAAAGCAAAGCCAATACCATACAAGAAGTTATTAAACTCAGAATTTTTGTCGTAGCCGGCATTATGTTCCCAAGTCGTTGCAATAAGAACGTCTTTGATCGGACCCATAGAAAGGTCTTTACCAGAAACTTCACCTAAGCTAAGGCGCGGTGCTAGCTCAAGGTAAGTCGATGCTTCATCATCTTTGTCCCAAGCTTGGTCAACGAAGAAGAATACATCTGAATATTTCAGTTTAGCGGCATATTCAGCTGTGATCGTTTTCTGTTCATTGTTGTCACCATCAAAAGGCACAACATAATTTTCACCATATAAGCCAGTTAAGCTGAAATCTTGCCATACGATAGGTGAAGCTTGTGTGAATGCAGCAGCTGAAGCCAATGCACATGTAGCAACTAATTGTGTAAGTTTCATTAAAATATCTCCCCCAAGAAGCATTGAAAGCATACAGATTATTAAGCAAAAATAAAGCCAAATTTGACTCATTGGACAAAAACTTTGTAAATGAGTGCACTGCAAGGAAGTCTCATAAATTCATATAGATGCAATTAATATGCGGTAATTGCATAAAAAACATTAAGATTATTTTTTACCCATTGGAAAAAAATACAAAAAACATGAAATAGATCAACTTTTTTTTATAAATTGAACAATAAAACCTTATTTATTTTATGGGTTTTAAAAAAATATCAAAATAGCACTTGCAAAATGTCAATATAAGACCGATATTCAAAGTATAAGGACACGGATCTGCAGACTCTAAAGTGTTCATCATTCAATGTGGAGGACAAGGTTCCATACTAAGTTGAAGATGGTCATCGCTGTTAATTAAACAGCAAGTGTAACGTGCCAAGATAATAAGTTTTGCACAAATATTTATAGATATTACAGATAGATATGAGGATGATATTATGAACATAGAAATCCGTACAGATAAAAACATTCCTAATAGTGATCGATTAATTACATACGTTCGTGCAGAACTTAATGAAGAATTTCAGCGCCATAGTGAACGCATTACTCACTTTTCGGTGCATTTAAGTGATGAAAACGGGGACAAGGGCGGTAGCGACGATATTAAATGTATGATCGAAGCACGTCCGGCAGGTTTAAAGCCTGTGGTGGTGAACCATCGTGGTCACAACGTCGATACAGCAATTCACGGTGCGATTGATCGTTTGAAACGTAGCCTTGAGCACTTATTTGAAAAGAAAGAAAACCCGCGGAGTACACAACCAGCCTTTGCTGATGCAGATGCCGGTGATCAGCTCGACGACGAGTAATGCTTTCTTAAAAAAGCCCTTCGGGGCTTTTTTTTTGCGTTTTGTTTTACATGAAATTCAAACAAACGTAGCAATATTCGGCATAATAGATCCAAAATAAATTGAAGTGAGCTTCCCAGATGTTAACAGCGCAACAACAGCTTTTTGTGCAGGCTTTAGAAGAACAGGATCTTGCACAGGTGCAACGTCTGCTAGCAGATGGCTTAAATCCGAATTTTATTGACTTTGAAAAAGGCCCAGCCATTTCAGTATGGTCAGATGGTTTGTTTAAGTGGTGGGAAACGGTGTGTGAAGCGTATGAATCAGGTACACCATTAAGCTCAGAACAGAAACAACAACATCTACAAATTCATATGGACATTTTAGAGGCCATGATTCAGGCTAAAACCAATGTTCATTTATGGGATGCTGAAGAAATCTACGGACCACTTTGGGATGCTGCAAGTGCAGCATGTGTGCCTGCTGTTCAGCGTTTATTAGATGAAAAAGTAAATCCTAATATGATTGATAGCGATGGTTTAACGATTTTATCGTCAATCAGTGAATTATTTTTTGACTGTGATTTTGACGCTATCAATTGGTCAGAAGCATTGGAAGAAGAAAAACAAACCCTTGAACTTTTGCGTAGCCATGGCGCAAAAATGACCAAAGAATTAGCTTAATATTGAGAGAATTAACATGACTGTTTTTAAAGTTTTAGGTGCTGCTGCACTAACGAGTTTGAGTTTATCTGCAATGGCGGCTGAATTCTCATTCGACCGTCCTGGTGCAGGTATGGGAACAGGCATTACTCCCGTTGGTCGTCTGGCTTGGGAACAGGGTCTGCCAAGTGCAAGCTATACAGAGTCGACAGATGAAAATGGCGATAAAGTGAAAACTACGACTTTAAATACAGACATGTTATTTCGTACAGGTTTGGCAGATGGCCTTGAATTACAATTAGGTTGGCAAGGCCCAACTTGGTCAAAAACCAAAGTTGCTGGCAAGTCGGTTGAAGATGATGGCTTAGGGGATGTCAGTATTGGTTTGAAAAAAGCCATTGATTTGAACGATGATAAACTTTCAATGGCACTTCTCGCTGAAGCAATCATTGCCACGGGTAATGACGGTTTTAGTCAGGACGACGATATTTACAGTCTAAGTTCTGCTGTAGCGTATGACTATAGCGATATGATTGGTACGTCAATAACCATGCGTTATGAAGTGCAGGACGGAGATTGGGCCGTGAGCGCGATTCCTGGACTTGAGTATAAAATTGCTGGGAATTTATCAGGCTTTTCAGAGCTGGTTTATCGCAAAGCTGAAAGTACAGATCAGCAAGTTTCATTGGCTTCTGGTCTGACTTATGCGGTATCTGAGCGTATGCAATTGGATGCAAGCGTCGGTTTAGAATTAACCGGTGGTCATAAAAATTATCAATCAGGCTTAGGTGTATCTTATTTGTTCTAAGCTTCAAAAAATCTATATCTAAACTGAGGATGAAATTCAGCTGAATGAAACAATGGACGTGTATTGCGGCAATCGGGATGCTGACTTTCAGTTTAGTGACATCTGCGCAGGAAGCACTGCTTTCGGCTGAAGAGGCTTTTCCATTCACGGTTATGTCAGATCGTGCTGATCAAGCCTCACTCAGTTGGTCTATTCCAGAACATTATTATCTGTACCAACATAAAGTCGAAGTGAAACAAGGCAATCAAGTTTTGTCACTCGACTTGCCACCTGCCGAAGATTTAAAAGATGATAACTACGGTCATACGCAAGTTTATTATCAGCAATTGCAATTCCATGTTCCAACCCAAAAGAATCAACGTTATCAAGTGAGTTGGCAGGGCTGTGCTAAAGATCGTGTTTGCTATCCACCACAAAATATTGCATTTGAAACCGATGAAAATGGTTTGGTGACGCAACAAAATTTAGCTAACCATTCTAAACGTTTATTAGATTTAGCTGCACCTAGCAACGTAGATCAAACAGTTGCTACATTAGATCAACAGCGTGCTGAAAATGCGGCGTTGAATACAGCAAAAGGCGTGACTGCAAGTGATCAAATGTGGTCAGAAAAATTAGCACAAAGCTCGATTTTTTATGGCTTATTACTGTTCTTTGGTTTGGGTTTTTTGTTGGCATTTACCCCATGTTCATTGCCAATGCTACCAATTTTAACGTCATTGATTGTGCGTGATAGTCGTGGTTTGAAAGCATGGATGATCGCATTGACCTTTGTTAGCAGTATGGCAACGGTGTATGCAATTTTAGGTTTAGTGGCATCATCCGCAGGTTTAAATTTCCAGCGTTGGTTGCAGCAGCCCTCAACATTAATTGCATTTAGCTTGTTATTTGTGGTCTTTGCACTGAATTTATTTGGTTTATTTGAATTGAAGTTGCCGAGGAGCATTGTCAATCGCTTAGATCAAGCACAAGCCATGCAAAAAGGTGGAAGCTTAGTTGGTGCTGGGGTCATGGGCATGATTTCGGCATTACTGGTGGGGCCATGTATGACAGCACCACTTGCCGGTGCGTTATTGTTTATTTCACAAACCCAAAGTCAGTGGCAGGGTGCATTACTGCTATTTACCCTTGGTTTTGGTATGGGTACGCCATTATTGCTGGCGAGTGTGCTCGGCTCAAGGGTCTTGCCTAAAGCTGGCTTGTGGATGAACCAAATTAAAGTGTTATTTGCTTTTATCATGTTGGCTTTGGCACTTTATTTCATTCGCCCGTTAATAAGTGAAGCATGGTTGCAATGGCTTTCATTGGCTTTAGGAGTTGTTTTTAGTGCCTATGTGCTGTGGCGAATACTTTGGCGGAGTACCCAGTTAAAATGGCTCTATATCATCGTATTGTTTCTAGCTGTTCCTTATATTGCATATAGCCAATATCAGCACAGTCAACGTTTCTTTGCACCACAGGGTACAGCGCAAATCAATTGGCATGTGGCGCATAGTGCAGATGAATTCAGACAGTTACTCACGCAAATCCCTACGGGTCAGCAAGCGATTATTGATGTCTATGCAGATTGGTGTGTGGCATGTCAGCCGATTGAACATAAAGTATTAAAGGCAGAGGCTGTACAACAGGCTTTGGCACCCTATTTTTTAATTAAATTGGATCTGAGCCAATATGATGCAACACACCAAACATTATTAAATGAATGGGATATTTTAGGTCCACCGACATATTTATTTTTGGATCGTTCACATCGGGAAATTCGTGGCTTACGATTAACGGGTGCATTTAGTGAAGCGGAATTATTACAACAAATCGCTCAATTCAAAGATCAGGAAGAAGAAAAATGATGCAATTGTATATTGTCAATAAAAACTACTCGACCTGGTCGATGCGTCCTTGGTTGGTTTTACAGGCGTTTAAACTGCCTTTTGAAGAAGTCATGATTCCTTTTGCTGCAGATCCATATACGGGTGAGTTTAAGCGTCGAATCCAAGCCGTACATGACAATGCCAAAGTTCCAGTTCTACAAGATGGTGATTTGGTTATCTGGGATTCTCTAGCAATTTGTGAATATCTGGCAGAGCAATTTCCCAACCATGCGCTCTGGCCACAAGATCGTGCACAACGTGCATGGGCGCGTAGTATTTGTGCCGAAATGCACAGTAGCTTTAGTCATTTACGCAGTTTATGCAGCATGAATATACAAGCTGATTTTTCAGCGCATGGTGCAATGCTTTGGCAGCAGCATGCCGAACTACGTGCAGAAGTAGCACGAATTGAACGTATTTGGGCGAGTCGAGAGCAAGCTACTCAATTTTTATGTGGTGAATTTAGCATTGCGGATGCATTTTTTGCCCCAGTTGTTACCCGTTTCAAAACTTTCCAGTTACCTGTGAGTGTGGAAACACAGCAGTATATGGATTTGGTTTTACAGCATCCCGCAATGAAAAAATGGGTTGAAGCTGCCTTGCAAGAAGCGACTGTTGTCGGAATGGAACAGTATCGACGTTAGTTTGCGTGGGTTAACGTTCTTTTAGATAGCATCCGGTAAAATCTGTTGTGGCTGATATGATTTGACGCGGTTGCGTCCACCAGCTTTGGCCGCATAGAGTGCTTGGTCAGCATGGCTCAGTAATTGTTGAGGACGTAATTCAGGACTTGAAATGGCAATGCCAAAACTGGCAGTCACATAAATTTGTCGACCGTCATCACTGAATAATTCAATCTCTTCAATGGCTTTACGGCAGCGTTCGGCCACGTGCACAGACTGCTCTAGATTTGAATTTTGTAATACCAAAATAAATTCTTCACCGCCAAAGCGGCCCACCACATCACTCCCACGTAAATGTTGACTTAAAATATCACTGACCAATATTAATGTTTCATCGCCTTTATTGTGACCATATTGGTCGTTAATGCGTTTGAAATGGTCAAGGTCAAGTAGTACGAGGGCATAGTTGCTTTTTTGAGCGGAATCAAGCTGCTCTAGGCACTGATTGATGCTACGTCGGTTAAATAAATTGGTGAGAGGATCGACCTGACTCAGTTTTTGAATTAATTGTTCTCGATGACGCCATTGGCTCAGTAAAATTTCAAACAATGCCAAACAGGTCAGCAAAATTGGCAAAATAAAGAAAATCATTGAAAACAGCCAAAAGCTATTTTTATAACCATAGGCATCAGGTTGAAACAGGGGTGCATACGCAATATCACCACGTAAACTGAAATACATGCTGATGGCTAAGAAAATGGTCGCAGGAATGAGCATGCTATAGACAATTTTACGGGTAAACAGCACCAAACCCACAGTCACTAAGCTGACGTATGAAATCATGGTAGCAGGGCTCATGACCCCTACTAGATAGCCATCGCGACATAGTGAAATAACGAAGATGCCAACCGCCAAATAAGGCAAGATTTTTTGCACTTTATGGCTATTTTTCCAAGCATAGCAGGGCCAAATTAAAGCAATCAGCAATACAAAAAAAACAATATTGGTCCAAAGCTGTGATTTAACTAAAGGCAGATTAACCCATTGCCATAAGTCTGGTGACAAAATAATGGCTGCTTTCCACACAATCCAAATAAGATGAATTGCAGACCCAAGGATCAACATGAGCATACATTTTTTTAGAATACTCCAATTCATCACCACTTCATCTTCGAGTAGATATTGCGTGATTTTATTGCGGAGGATGACGTCACGTATGTTTGATTGCATCTTCATACTGTGTTGTTGCCTTGTTGGTGTTATCAGTTTTTTTCTTAAATTTTAAATAGATATCATTTCTATCTAGTACATTAACACGAAAAAATAGACAGAATCATTAAATTATACTGATGAGTTTGGAGATTTTTTTAGTAGTACTGAGTGCTTATATTGTTCTAAAAATAAAACATAGTGTCATATCGATAGGGATTATTCTATTTGTGAGATTTTATTAAACTGTACTCAAGTTAAAACAACAGTCTTAGGTTTCACAATGAAAATTCTACATATTGATTCAAGCATCATGGGCGACGCATCTATTTCACGTCAGTTGAGTGCAGAAATCGTTAAACAACTACAACAAAAACATGGTGCAGATATAAACATTGAGCATCTTGATTTGGCGCAGCAACAGATTCCACATTTAAGCAGTGAAATATTAATGGGCCAAAACGCCGAACAATCGGCTTTAGGTGAGCAATTGATTCAGCAATATTTAGATGCAGATGTCGTGGTTGTTGGTGCAGCTATGTATAACTTTGGTTTGGCTTCAACGCTCAAAGCGTGGATTGACCGAATTAGCGTGGCTGGTCGGACCTTTAAATATACCGAGCAAGGACCTGTTGGTTTAGCTGGTGAAAAGAAAGTCTATATCGCAAGTAGTCGTGGTGGTGTGTATGGCGAAAATAGCCCAGTGGATTATCAAGAAGGTTTCCTGAAAGCTGTGTTTAATTTCACTGGTGTGAATGATATTGAAATTATTCGTGCAGAAGGTGTGAATATGGGTCCAGACATGAAAGCACAGGCTTTGGCGAGTGCACAAAGCCGAATTCAAGCCATATAATTCTAAGAGAATTCAACCTAAGTTAAATTTGTAACCTTCCTCATTGAGGTCAGCCGATGCTGACCTTTTTTTTGTCTTTTGATTAGTCTTTATCGAGTCGGTGTGCAAAGTCAGATAAGTCGCTTAATGCACGTTTGCCTTCTTCAAACCATGGACTAAACATTTGGAAATTATGCCACATCCCTGTGTAAAGCTTGAATTCCACATCGACGCCAGCCTGTTCAGCCTTTTGTTTAAAACGCTGCGCATCGTCCAATAAAATTTCTTTTGAACCGACTTGAATATGAATGGGCGGTAAGCCACCAAGTTCAGCAAAGAATGGGGATACTTCAGGATCGGCACGGTCAACAGAACGTGGCACATAGTAATCAATGCCTGTTTCTAAGGCTTCAATACTTAATAGCGCATCATGCTTTTGGTTATAACGCAGTGATTCACTGGTCAAGGTTAAGTCCAGAAATGGGGACATTAGCACTAAGCCGCTGACTTGTGGCATCTGTTCCTTTTGAATTTTAAGCGCCAACGCGAGTGCTAGGTTAGCGCCACAAGAATCTCCCGACAAAATAATATCTTTGGCCTGGATTCCTTGGTCGAGTAGCACGCTATAGACATCAAATAGTGCATCTAATGCTTCAGGATATTGGGCTTCAGGTGATAGTGGATAATCTAAATGTAAAACCTGCATTTGTGTTCGTGCTGCGACTTGTGTCAGAAATGCACGATGCGTATTCATGGAGCCTAAAAAGAATGCTCCTCCATGGATGTGGAAAATCAGCTGTGTTGATTCTTGTTGTGGTTTGATTTCTTCTGCATGTAAGCCAGCGAGGCGAATTGAACGCACCTGTACGTCTGGGTTTTGAGGGAAAACACGACACATTTGTTCAAGGGCAAAACGCAGCGTATTCGGCGGTAAATTAAACTGGCTCGGTTTACGAATCGTCGCCTTTAAAATGTTTTCTGTAATCAGTTGTTTCGTCAGTGGGGATATCTTCATTGTCTTTCCATCTTTTTATCATTTTGGGAGTGGGTGGGTATATTTACCAACACAAATTACAAGGTTACACTAAACGGTCACATACAAAAATTGATAAATTGTTGTGACTTTCGAATACTAGAGTGGTCTATACCAGACCAGGGAAACAAACAAAAATGAAAAAAATTGTACTAGCATTAGGATTGATGAGCTTAGCAGCATTGGCAAATGCGGCAGACCCTCTAAATGGCACCACTTGGAAAACCATTGATGACAAAACGAAGCAACCTAAAGCGATCGTGAAATTCACTGAGCAAAAGAATGGAACGCTTTCAGCAAGTATCCAATCTGTGTTGACACCAGGTGAAGAAAACGCATGTAAAAAATGTGAAGGTCCGTACCACAACAAATCATTAAAAGGCTTACGTATCGTAACTGGCCTTAAAAATGTCGGTGGCACAAGCTATGAAAATGGTTCGATTCTTGATCCACAATCTGGTAAAACCTACAAATTGAAAGGTCAAATAGCGGATGGCGGTAAAAAATTAGAGCTTCGTGGCTTTATCGGTGTTGCTGCATTAGGTCGTAACCAAACATGGATTCGCGCTAACTAAGTATTCGAGAATTAAAAAAAAGCCTGACAATGTCAGGCTTTTTCATGTCTGTCATTTATCTGCATGAGGATTACATGTAGATGCAATAACTCATTTTAATGCACGATATGCGGCTTCATCAAAGCCGATAATGAGTCCAGTACCTGTATCTAAAACTGGGCGTTTAATCATGCTGGTGTGGGTTGTGAGCGTTTCAATGACTTTGCTTTCACTTGAAAGGGCATCTTGTTGTTCTGCCTCATTCAATTTTTTCCATGTTGTGCCTTTCTTATTTAAGACGACATCTTGACCAGCAGCATCAATCCATTTTTTCACAGATTCTGCATCAATTCCTTGCTTTTTATAATCATGAAATTCATAGGCCAAGCCCAATTCATTCAGTAGATCGAAGGCTTTTTTCATAGAATTACAGTTTTTGATGCCATAAATTTTTAGCATGGGCCAATATCCTTAATGTCGGAGTGATACTTTAAATTTGCATCTAGCTTATCGAATAATTATACAAAGCTCTATGTTGTCATGAGATTGTCGCAGTGCTGTCATACATCTGACATATCACGGCATCAAAATGATCAGAGAAGAAAGCCATAGGCAAATAAGTCATTAAAGCCATAACAATTCAGTGCAAGACGCCCGAATTTAGAATAACAAAAAGATTATCCCAAGAAGAATGGGCGCATAAAAATAATAAAGTTTGAAAAGTGAGGGGCTAAAAAAGAGAAAACCCGCATTTAATCATCCTGATCATGCGGGTCTCATTACAACGTCCATTGTCACATCCTTGAAAACAAGCTAAATCATTTAGTTTGTTTTAATACTTCCTTCGGCGTCCAATCCATTTGTGTCATCCTGACATGTCCCTGTGCCGTGCGACAATAATGCTACTTTTAATTCGTGAGACATATCCACTAATACGTCTTGTAATGTAAGAAATTACCACTAATTGAGTAAACATGTGTTTACTCAATTAGTCGGTATTGTTTAAATTTTATAATCAATTACGACTGGGGCATGGTCGCTGAACCATGTTTCTTTATACACCCAAGCATTGACTGTACGTTCTTTCCAATCTGGTGAACAAGCGTGGTAATCGATACGCCAACCGACGTTCTTTGCACGTGCCTGACCACGGTTCGACCACCATGAATACAATTCAGCTTCTTTACGCACTTCACGGAAAGTATCGACATAGCCGAGTTCATCGTAAATATGGTCGAGCCAAGCACGTTCATGTGGCAAGCAACCAGAGGCTTTTTGATTACCTGACCAGTTCTTAATATCAATACGTTTGTGTACGATGTTGTAGTCGCCACAAACAATGACTGATTTATTTTCAGCTCGCCATTGTTTCAAGATTTGTTTGTATTCGTTTAAAAATAAATCTTTACGTGCCTGAGCTTCTTCGCCTGAAGAACCTGAAGGTAAATACAATGAACAAATATGTGCTGTTTGACCTAAACCTAAATCAAATTCAGCAGAGATGAAGCGCCCTTGGCTATCGGCTAATTCAAAGCCTAAACCATCTTTCACTGATACAAAGGGTAGGCGGCTATAAATCGCAGTACCTGCATAGCCTGGACGTTCTGCAGGGAACAGGTGAGTGTACCAACCTTCAGGCTTAAATTTATCTGTCCATTGTTCGTGGGTAATCCGACTTTCTTGCATACAGATCACATCTGCATCGGATTGTGCAATCCAGTCAAAGATCCCTTTCTTTTCTGCTGAACGTAGACCATTCACATTAATTGAAACGACACGCAGAATTTTTTGATCACTTGGATAGCTACTCTTTGGTATCATGCTCAGGTTTAACCTCAAACTTAAAAAAATGGAGCACCTCATGACAGCGCAAGCGGCATTTAATCCACAAGCTTTTATCGAACTGGCATTATCACGTGGTGTGCTTAAATTTGGTGAGTTTACTTTAAAATCGGGTCGTGTGAGTCCTTATTTTTTTAATGCGGGTCTTTTGAATGACGGTGAAGCATTGTCGTTATTGGCTTCGGGCTATGCTGATAAATTAACACAATGCGATAATGTAGAAGTGGTTTTTGGCCCAGCCTATAAAGGTATTCCATTTGTTGCTGCTACGGCTGTAGCATTGTCACAAAATCATGGCGTGAGCGTGCCTTGGGGCTTTAACCGTAAAGAAGCTAAAGATCACGGTGAAGGTGGTGTACTTGTAGGTGCCTCAGTTGAAGGCAAAAAAGTCTGGATCATTGATGATGTAATCACTGCGGGTACAGCGATTCGTGAAGTAGTCACCATTCTTAAAAATGCCGGTGCACAAATTGCGGGTGTATTGGTGGCGCTAGACCGTCAAGAAAAAGGTCAGGGCGATTTGTCTGCGATTCAAGAAGTACAAAAAGAGTTAGAAATTCCTGTACATGCGCTCATTACCATGAAAGATTTGATGGATTATTTAGATGCGAAAGGCGATAAAGACGCTTTAGCGAAAATGGACGCGTATCGTGTGAGGTATGGTATCTAAAATATTAATTTTTATATAAAATTGGGTGGGTTTCCACCCTTTTTTATTTTTGATATGTCTGAATTAGAAAAATATGCATTTATATATTGTAAAGAGTGCGGTCGTGATAATCGGTTGAAGATTAATACTGAAAAGACAGGGCACTATCAATGTGGTAGTTGTCAGGCGCATTTGATGTTTTATGGCACACAGAAGCAGGCAAACTATAAAAACTGGATTTGGGGGGCAATTATAGGGTTGCCTGTGATTTTTATAGGCTATAAAGCAGTTTCAGATGATTCTTCTTGGACGCAAAAGAATATTCAAAAGTTTGAGAAAGCATGCGAAGCAAAAATGTTCCAAACGACAAATCTATCGGTGTCTGAAACAAGGCGTTATTGTGATTGTGTGATCAATAAGATTGTTCAATATGATTATGAAAAAGTAATAAAATCAACTCAATATTATATGAGAGAATCTCAAGGAGCTTGCCGAAGTGGAATGCAATTGTTCGGAAACTATAGATAAATTTAATATTTTATTAGAACAAAGTTACAAAGGCTGTTTGAAAGAATTTTGTTTGGACTTTGATATTAAAAATAGAGGGCAAAGTTTTTATAAAAAAGTACAAAAAAGCAGAAATCGGATGATGAAACAAAAAGTAAGTTCCGAAACGATAGAAGAGTTTCAAAAGTATATTTGCTTTCTAGAATTTAAAATTTTAGAAAAGGATTGTTCATGGGAGGAAAAAAAGGCTCTTAGTGATTTTAAGAGCCTTCTATAATTTAGATAATTCTTTTGTATCTACTGATAAATTTATTTGTATCAAAGTTAATTTGCTTTAATGCAAAATCGGCAGAGACTTCACAGAGAGGCGAACTATAGTTATATCCTCGTTCAATACCATTTTGGAAGAATCTCCCCAAAGGATCAATCATCAAATAAGACTCAGTCATGTCATCATTATTCTCTATACTCATGATTTCACTTAAATGTGCATGTGTTTTAATAAAACTATAAAATTCATGATCTTGAATTTCTAACTTGTCAGAATAAATCGGTAATAATTTAAAAACCTTCCATTTTCGAGGTTTTACTTGCTGAATAAAGTCACTTAAATTTTCAGAAAAATTTAATTTATTGACTACGGTATTAATTTTAAAATCTAAATTTGGGTTGATCTCTCTCATTTGATTGATTGCAAGGAGTGTCTCTTGATAGTCGAATACCTTTTTTTTAGATGAACGACCAATCATTAAGTTTGTGTCCTTATTTAACGAGTCAACGCTAATCCCTATAGATGAAAAATTTTGAGCAATAAACTCTATATTGTCTGAATTAAATAAGCTTCCATTGGTAATCGCTGATAATTTAAAACCATATTTTTTTGAAAGAGAAATGATATTTCTTAATTGTTTTTCATATAAGAAGGTCTCGCCACCAACCAAATTAAGGCGTAAATTCTCAAATAAAATTTTATTTGATTTGGTATTAAACAAATGTCGAATACACTCAATTTGAGTAAGTACGGCTTCTATTTTTGATATTGAATGTAGAATTTCTTTTGTATTGCTGTTCCATTTTGCAAAACAATAATCGCATTTATAATTGCATGCTTCTGTAATGTGCCAATTTACGACAAGTTCTTTTGTGGCATAGGTGGTCATCTCAATATTGCTCATTTATTGGTTTGGAATAAAGCAAATGTATGAGAAAAACCACCCTAGTTAGGAGACAGTTAGGAGACAGTATTAAAGTGGATATTCCCCATCACACAACCTACACTCCAACATCACTCCCAACTTTTCATTCCGTCCTTGTTCCGTTATCACCCAAGGGCGATTTTGCCATGGTGGATCATGTCGCACATGCTGCGTATGACCACAGGCTAAAATCGCATACCAATGATTTTCATCATCCAAAGCAAAATCAACAATAGCCTGCTGCATATCAAATACCTGTCTGAACTCTGAGTATGATGAAGAGGGCACAGAACCCCTTTTATCTGTACATCACATATAAAATCATGACCTTGAACAATTTGGGCTCGAGCCATAGCAATTGCCAGATCTGATTTCATAAATGGTTGAATGCCCGGGATTACCTTTAGGTCGCGGCACGCCCTGTGGCACAAAGAAGGTCACAGAATGCGCACCATATAAGCCTGCTGGTATAGTCATGTCTTTTAATACCACATAAGCACTATCAAAATGCACATAGTCCATGCCCGTACCCGATGATCCAGAACCGCCAACAACGGGTGGGGTATGAATATTCCGCGCTTTATTGTAGGCGGCTTTCCACGCGTCAATATCTGCACGTGTGGCAGGACGGAGTAAGCCCTTCGCTACGGCATCTCGTATCCCAGCAGGGCCTGCCAATGGCGCATTCGGATCAATCACATCTTTCATTGAACGCTCTTGAGATGAGCTCAGTTGCGTATTTGCGCGGATATTGCCAATATTGGCTTGCCCGTTTTTAGCAATCACAATGGCTTGAATATCACGCTGCAAAATACGCTGCGAAAGTTGATTCATTTCTGCTGCATTATCATCTGACACATAGCTGTAGCCACATTGTGAATTTTTGTACGACGTTTCTAAAACTGGAATCGCTTTAGGTAAACCAACCACACGCTGCGCGTGATAACCGGTGGCAATGACACCGACAATTCTTGTATTGCTCTCCCATTTAACTTTCCAAATGGTTGGCTCATACGCCCCTAAAATTAAAACCACCGGACGGTTATGCTGAACTTGAATATCCATTTCAGTGGCTTGATGACCGCTGTCATCAATTTGATAACTGGTTTCCCGACCTGAATATGCACCGGTGGCAAACACATCATATTGAGTCGGCAGTTGTGTTTTAAACTTTGTGCAATCATTTTGCACAGGCGGCGTATACTTGGATGATTGTCTTTGTTGACGATTGCTTGCCACAGAAGCCAGCAGGGCAGTGCGTAACAGTTCAGTATTATCCGGTGCTTCTTGTCGATATAGACAGTCTTTGGGGCGAAGGTTGTCTGCTAAATCAGAAAAACATTGCCAAATCTTAATCGGCTGTCCGGCGTACACTTGTGGTTGAAAATACAGATGATGTCCTGCCAATGCGGTAGGAATTTTGTCATGATTTTGCAGTTCAGCCGACAATTGCAGCCGATCAAACTGAAATACAACGCCATCTTTCTGTTCTAGGTTGGCAATGACATCGCGCTGAATCGGAGATGATTGGCGTAACAGTTGCATCACTTGTTCTGAGCTGTCGGTACTTTGAGACAAATACAACAGATTCACTTGAGAAATAAACTGTTGTTTCTGTTCCTCAACATGCGTCAAAACTTGATGGTTTTGATACTTTTCAAAGCCCACAGTCCCTGTAAAGCCTAGGCCAACCACGGCACAGCTCCCGAGTACACCGACGATAACCCCCGATTTAAATGTTCGTTGTTTGTTTGGCATTCTTTGTGATTATTTTGTTATGAGATGAAGCTTAAAATACAGCAAAGTTTTGAAAATAAAAACATTGTGATATTGAAATAAGCCTAATATCCAAGTGCTATTTAAAAGATAATCATCACGAAAAATCAGAAAACATCCGCGCCAATCTCCGCTATACTTTTCAGCAATCAAATTTATATGAGCGTTCCAGATGCGTGTACTTGTTGTGATGGATCCCATCGAAAATGTAAACCTAAAAAAAGATACTTCAATGGCGATGCTATGGGCAGCAGCGCGCCGCGGTCATGAGTTGGGCTATGCATTACAGCAAGATTTATATATTGAGCACGGCAAAGCCTTTGGTTTGATTTCACCGCTGAAAGTGTTTGAAGATTACAACCACTACTATGAATTAGGCGAAAAGAAAAAAGAATCCATTGCAGATTACGATGTGGTGTTGATGCGCAAAGACCCACCGTTTGATATGAACTTTGTCTACACCACTTATATTTTGGAACAGGCTGAACGTGAAGGCGCGTGGATTATCAATAAGCCGCAAAGCCTACGTGACTGCAATGAAAAGCTATTTGCGACCCAATTCCCTGAGCTGCAAGTGCCGACGTTAGTCACCTCACAACAGAGCTTAATTCGTGAGTTTTTACAAGAACATGGTGATGTGATTGTAAAACCTCTAGATGGTATGGGCGGTATGGGGATTTTCCGCTTGTATCAAGACGGTGTGAATATTGGTTCAACCATTGAAATTTTGACCAATAATGGCACACAGCCGATTATGGCGCAGCGCTATATTCCAGAAATTGTTGATGGTGATAAGCGTATTTTAATGGTCAATGGTGAGCCTGTACCTTACTGCTTGGCGCGCATTCCACAAAATGGTGAAGTGCGTGGAAATTTAGCCGCAGGTGGTTTGGGTGAGGCACGTCCATTAACTGAAAATGACAAAGCCATTGCCGCAAAAGTTGGGCCTTTCTTGCGTGAAAAAGGTTTGGTTTTTGTTGGACTCGACGTGATTGGCAATTATGTGACTGAAATTAATGTGACCAGTCCAACATGTGTTCGTGAAATTGATGCGCAATTTGGCACTTCAATTGCGGATGATTTATTTGATGTACTTGAAGCCGGTCTTAAAGCTAAAGCTTAAATCAATAAAAAAGAGCCCAACATTGGGCTCTTTTTTTGCTGTGTGGCTAAAAAGCAAAAAAAGTGAAAAAGTTGTAAGTAAATGCAATTAAAAGCAAAAATTGTCTTATTTTTTTTCAATTCTGATAGATTAATAATAAAACTAGTTTAAACTTTTAAAATAGTAGAAAAAAACAATCATACGCCTGTTGAAAAAAAGTAAATTGCCTTTCACGGTTATGCGTTTGTGATTACAATTGTTTGCTTAAAATTGAATTTCCTTAGCCATATTTTAGAATTGAAGAATTAGACTGTGACCGAAGCAACGCAAGTAAAGCCGAAACATGTCATGATGATGGCTGCCGGAACCGGTGGTCATGTCTTTCCAGCACTCGCTGTTGCCAAAGAGTTGCAACAACAAGGCTGTGAAGTGTCTTGGTTAGCAACACCATCAGGTATGGAAAATCGCCTGCTTAAAAATCAAAACATTCCGATTTATCAAATTGATATTCAAGGTGTGCGCGGCAATGGTGTCGTGCGTAAGTTAATGGCACCTTTCAAAATTTTAAAAGCAACGTTAAGCGCGATGCGCTATATGAAACAGCTCAAAGTTGATGCGGTCGCAGGTTTTGGTGGTTATGTTGCAGGGCCTGGGGGTCTTGCTGCACGCGCACTCGGTATTCCTGTGATTATTCATGAACAAAATGCTGTGGCTGGGTTTACCAATACGCAATTATCGCGTGTGGCGAAAACGGTGTGTCAGGCATTTCCAAATACTTTTCCAGCTCAAGATAAAATTGTGACTACAGGCAATCCTGTACGGAAGGAAATTACAGAAATTTTAAATCCGTCATGGCGTTACCAAGAGCGTGAAAAATCTGGTCAGCCGATACGTATTTTAATTGTGGGTGGTTCACTCGGTGCGCGTGCTTTAAATGAATGCGTACCTGCAGCATTACAACAACTTGATTTACCACTGAGTGTTTATCATCAGTGTGGTCAAAATAATGCTGAAGTGACGTTGGCACGCTATGCCGATGCGCCTGAAAGTTTACAGGTTGAAGTACAACCTTTTATTGAAGATATGGCTCAAGCGTATTCTGCAGCGGATCTCATTATCTGCCGTGCTGGTGCGTTAACTGTAACTGAGATTGCAACAGCAGGGGTAGCCGCTGTATTTGTGCCACTACCAAGTGCTGTGGATGACCATCAAACAGCCAATGCGCGCTTCTTGGCCAAGAGTAATGCAGCAAAAATTTGCCCTCAAGCGGACATGACCGCTGAAAGTTTAACAGCGTTGTTGAAGCCGCTGATGAACCGTCAACTACTTATGGAAATGGCGGTTAAGGCTCGACAACAGGCACAACCCGATGCGACTAAGCATGTGGTTGGTTTAATTCAAGATTTGTAATATTCGAGTAATTTATGTCTCCATCAATGCCTGCCGATCAAGCGAAAAAGCTCATTAAAGTGCCAGAAATGCGCCGTATTAAACACATCCATTTTATTGGAATTGGTGGTGCGGGTATGTGTGGTATTGCAGAAGTGTTGAAAAACCAAGGCTATAAAGTTTCGGGTTCAGATATCAAAGCATCAAAAACCACTGCTCAGCTTGAAGAAAATGGTATTCAGGTGTTCATTGGTCACACGGCTGAAAATATTCAAGGTGCGAACGTTATTGTGGTGTCGACTGCAATTGATGCAGAAAACCCAGAGATTAAAGCGGCGATTGAAACCCGTACACCTGTGGTTCGCCGTGCAGAAATGCTGGGTGAATTGATGCGTTACCGTCATGGTATTGCTGTAGCAGGGACACATGGTAAAACCACAACGACCAGTCTTGTGACTTGTATGTTGGCAGAAGAAAACCTAGACCCAACGTATGTGATTGGTGGTCTATTAAACCGTACTGGTGTAAATGCAGCTTTGGGTGCAAGTCGTTTCATTGTTGCTGAGGCAGATGAATCAGACGCATCATTCTTACATTTACAGCCGATGGCAACGATTGTCACCAACATTGATGCTGACCATATGGATACCTACGGTGGTAGCTTCGATGTACTAAAAGATACTTTTGTACAGTTCTTACAAAAGCTTCCATTCTACGGTTTGGCTGTGGTGTGTGGTGATGATGCCAACATTCGTGAAATCATGCCGCGTATTGGCCGTCCGGTTGTGACCTACGGCTTTAATGAAGACAACGATATTCGCGCAGTAGATGTAGTGCAAGAGGGTATGCAATCGCACTTTACCGTATTACGTAAAGACCGTGAGCCGCTTCGCTTAACCATCAACTTACCGGGTTTGCATAATATTTTAAATGCTCTGGCTGCAATTGGTATTGCAACAGATGAAGGCGTTTCAGATGCAGCGATTGCACGTGCATTAGAAAGCTTCAGTGGTGTGGGTCGTCGTTTCCAAGTTCAAGGTGAATTTGAAATTGAGGGTGGTGCTGTGAAATTGGTCGATGACTATGGTCATCATCCAAAAGAAGTGGAAGCAACCATTAAAGCCGCTCGTGCTAGCCACCCTGATCGTCGTTTAGTGATGATGTTCCAGCCACACCGTTTCAGCCGTACACGTGACTGCTTTGATGACTTTGTTGATGTATTGTCGCAAGTCGATCAATTGTTGCTACTTGAAGTTTATCCTGCGGGTGAAAAACCCATTGTAGGTGCAGACAGCCGTGCATTGGCACGCAGTATTCGTCTGCGTGGTGAAGTTGAACCGATTTTGATTGATCCTGTTGAAGGTAATTTGCAAGCTGTGATGAAAAAAGTGTTACAAGCGAATGACTTGTTATTAACACAGGGCGCAGGTAATGTTGGTGCAATCTCAATCGAGCTTGCTCAAAACGATTTATACGTAAAATAATCACTTTGGGTGATTGAAAGTCTAGTTAGACAGTGCAAAAAGTTTAAGGATATAAACGTGTCAAATGCTTCAAAATTCGGCAAAGTTGCCGTGTTATTAGGTGGTAAATCTGCCGAACGTGAGGTTTCTCTCGATAGTGGTAAAGCTGTACTTGAAGCATTGGTGCGTTCGGGTGTAAATGCCGAAGCTTTCGATCCACAGCAACGCAGTGTGACTGAGTTGGTGGGCTATGATCGTGCATTCATTGTATTGCATGGTCGTGGTGGTGAAGATGGTCAGATTCAAGGCACACTTGAATGGTTAAATATTCCATATACAGGTACAGGTGTTCAAGGATCTGCCATTGGTATGGACAAAGTGAAAACCAAGCAAGTTTGGCAAGGTTCTGAGCTGCCAACTGCACCGTATCGCATTGTCAGCAAAGATTCAGATTTGCAAGAAATTGTCGATAGTATTGGTCTGCCATTTATTATCAAACCAGTACATGAAGGCTCAAGCATTGGCATGAGCAAAGTTGAAAAAATGGAAGACTTTGCTGAAGCGATTACAAAAGCAACTCAACATGACGCTGTTGTGATGGCGGAGAAATGGATTACTGGACGTGAATTCACCATTGTGATTTTAAATGGTGTGGCATTGCCTGTGATCCGTTTAGAGCCACCTGCGGATGTGGCATTTTACGATTACGAAGCCAAATACAACCGTAATGATGTGCAGTATGGCATTCCATGTGGTTTAACTGAAGATGAAGAAAAACGTCTTCAAGCACTATGCTTACGTGCCTTCCAAGCCGTTGGTGCAAGTGGCTGGGGTCGTATTGATGCCATGCAGGACGAACAAGGTAATTTCTGGTTATTGGAAGTTAATACCGTTCCGGGGATGACCAGTCATTCGCTTGTGCCAAAAGCTGCCAAAGCAGTGGGCTATAGCTTTGATGAGTTATGTGTGGCAATTTTAGAACAAACCCTAACAGCTGCGGCACACTAAATTATGGCTCAACTCCCTGCGTCAATGCGCCGTAAGCGTGCTGCAACGACATCCATACACGACAAGCCGCCTACACGTAAGGAAAAGCTTACCAATGTAGGTGGATGGGTTTTGCTACTGGTTGCTTGTTTGGTATTGGCTGCAGGGGTGTTTGGGCTCTATCGTGTGATGACTGATGCCCGAGTGGCAGAGTTAGATGTGGTGGGTGCACGTTCAGCACAAGAAAAGCAACAAGTGATGAGTTATGTATCACCATTGGTGACACAAAACTATTTTACCTCAGATTTACGTGTCATTCGTGATCGAGCTTTAGAGTTATCTTGGGTCGATCGCGTGGTTGTTTCACGTGCATGGCCGAATGCAATTCGCGTTCGTGTGATGCCACGTCAAGCCATTGCTCGTTGGGGCACAGGGCGTTTGTTGAGTGATAGTGGTGAGGTCTTTTCCGAGCTAACACCACAAAATCATCAGCAACTGCCATTACTTCACGGTCCGGTCAGTCATTCTAAAATGATGATGAGACGGTACAATGAAATTAACCAGTTATTTTTACCGGTCGGCATCCGATTAAAAGAACTTTATTTAACGGAACGCATGACATGGTTTATGCAGTTTGATTCAGGTTTACGTGTCATCGTCGACCAAGATCAAACCATGAGTAAGTTGCAACGTTTAAGTTATCTTGCACACAGTGATTTAAAGCCAGTTTGGCCAAGAATTTCTGCAATTGACCTGCGTTACCGAAATGGTCTAGCGATTCAATGGAAAAATTCCATTCCTGCAAAATCGGTAAATGGTCAGTTTGTTGTAACCAGTGATGACATAGGCATTGCGAATGGAACACCGGTGAAGCCATAATGACCGGCTTTATAAGTAGAGGCTTTAAGCCATTAATTAAACAAACATGTGAATGGTAGTAGTAAATAATGAATGAAGCTGTTCCCTCGGTTGTTGCGATTGACATTGGGACGCACAAAGTTTCAGTTTTGATTGGTAAGGTACACGCGCCAGACAATATCCAAGTGGTAGGGATGGCGACCGCTCGTAACCGCGGCATGAATAAAGGGAAAATTGTAAGTCTCGATAAAGTCGTCACTGCCATTAAAAATGCCGTACAAGAAGCGGAAGATATGGCTGAATGTCGTGTGCATTCTGCGTGGATTTCGATTCCGAGTGCGGAATTAAAAAGTTTTTATGCCTCTGGTCGTACTCCAATTGAAAATAATGACCATGCGATTACCACCAATGAAGTGGTGCGTGCATTAGAACTGGCCAAAGCCAGTCATTTAACCTCTGACCACTATTTGGTCAGTGCTGTGCCACTTGGCTTTGAGCTTGATGATGAGCCTGAATGGGTATTAAACCCAATTCGAATGTCTGCACGTAGTATGACTGGACATTATCATTTGATGATGTTGCCGATTAGTACCATGCAAAACCTAGATCGTGCGTTGAAAGGTGCCAACATTGGCGTGGAACGTATGGTGATTTCGTCATTAGCAACAGCCGAAGCCAGTTTGCTCAAAGATGAAAAAGAATACGGTGTTTGCCTGGTCGATATTGGTGCGGGTACCACAAATATTGCAGTCCATTTGGATGGCCGCTTAGCCATGACCCACACCTTACAGCGTGGTGGTGAGCATGTGACGCGTGATATTGCTGCAGTGCTGCAAACCACGACTGAAGAAGCGGAACGTATTAAATTATTATACGGTTGTGTAGATTTAAAAGTCGTTAAACCTGAAAGTATGATTCAATATCAAGGTATTGATGGTCCGCAAACCATTAGCCGAATTGAACTCACTGAAATTATCATTGCACGTTATGAAGAAATTTTTAATCAAGTGCGTGATGAATTAGTAAATCATGGTGCAATCCATGGTTTATACCATGGTGTGGTACTGACAGGCGATGCTTGCCAAATTGAAGGTATGGTAACGTTTGCACGCCGAATTTTAGGCGTTTCTGCACATTTGGGTAATCCCCCAGTGCAGGTATATGCAGATGATCAACAACAAGCAGCATTACGTCGTTCACAATACGCTACAGCTGCGGGTCTGCTTATTTTTAGTCAAAGTGAAACGCAAGATACAATCGTTGAACCTGAAGATACCGAAAAGCTTTCGGTTTTCAGTCGGGTAAAACGAGCATGGACGGGTTTTAACGATACGTTGAAATCAATCTTTTAAGTTGAAATATTTGGGAATATTGTTGGGAAGTTGTACTGATTATTGCTTGTACTTGACAAGCTGGAACTTGGGCAGCATTCTAAAAAACAATTTTTATTAAGATCAAGGCAGTATACGGGCTGAAGTGTCTGCCAATTATGTATTAGGAATTTTTTAGGCATGGCCTCATTTGAATTTTTAGAAGATGATCAAAGCGACAGCATCGGTCAAGCCCGTTTCACAGTATTCGGTGTAGGCGGTGCAGGTGGTAATGCAGTACAGCATATGCTTGAATCTGACATTGACGGTGTAAAGTTTGTTTGTGCCAATACAGATAAACAAGCGCTTGATCGTATGAATGCTCAATTTAAAATCCAACTGGGTGAGCAAAGTACACGTGGTTTAGGTGCTGGTGCAAATCCACAAGTTGGTCAAACTGCAGCAGAAGAAAGCCGTGAGTTAATTCGTCAGCACCTTGAAGGTACGGACATGGTATTTGTTACCGCTGGTATGGGCGGTGGTACAGGTACAGGCGCTGCACCCGTAGTTGCTGAAATTGCCAAAGAAATGGGCATTTTGACTGTAGGTGTGGTTACAACACCATTTAATTTTGAAGGTAAACGTCGTCAACAATCTGCTGAAAAAGGGATTGAAGCACTAGAGCAACACGTTGATTCTTTGATTATTATTCCCAACCAACGTCTACTTAAAGTATTCCGCGATATTTCAATGAAAGATGCCTATAAAAAGGCAGACGATGTATTGTTAAATGCGGTACGTAGTATCTTTGATTTGGTGGTACGTCCGGGTCATATCAACCTTGACTTCGCCGATTTGAAAACTGCCATGAGTACACGTGGTTACGCAATGATGGGTGCTGGCTCAGGCCGTGGTGAAAATCGTGCACGTCAGGCTGCAGAACAAGCAATCCGTAGTCCATTACTTGACAACGTGACTATTATGAATGCTAAAGGCATCTTAATTAACGTAACGGGTGGCGACGATGTTACATTCGGTGAAATTGAAGAAATTACCGATGTAGTAAACCAGATTGTTGACTTAGATGAAGGTCAGGTCTTCTACGGTACGGTATTTGATCCGGATGCACGTGATGAAATCAGTGTAACTGTAATTGCAACAGGTTTAACACGTAACTCTGCAGATTCTGCTGAACCTATGAAACGTCCAGTAGCGCAAGCAACACGTACTGCCTCTACAGGTCAAGTACCAGTTGATGAAGATGATGTACCGGCAATTCAGCGTCAGCAAACTGAAGCTGCAGCAGCTCCTGCTGCTGCATCAAGCAATGCCAGCGCACGTCCTACGCCAATGAGTATTCAGGATTATCTGAAGAATCAACAACGTAAATAAAACAAATTCAATGTGTTAACACGCTGTGAATTACAAAAGGTAGCCTTACGGCTACCTTTTTGTTTTTTATCAATGGCTAAATATGCTAACGTATAGCGGTTTTGTGAACAGATGATAGAAAATACATGTTGAAGCAACGTACCCTGAAACGCGTCGTGAAAGCGAGTGGCATCGGACTGCATAGCGGGCAAAAAGTCATGATTAACTTTGTGCCACATCGTGCCGATGGGGGAATTGTATTTCGACGTATTGATCTGAATCCTCCAGTTGATATTCATGCCGATGCAATGCTGATTCAAGAAGCATTTATGTGTTCAAACTTGGTACAAGAAAATGCCAAAGTCGGTACGATTGAACACATTATGAGTGCGATTGCAGGTCTAGGAATTGATAACCTGATTGTTGAAGTATCAGCATCAGAAGTACCGATTATGGACGGTAGTGCAGGTCCATTTATCTATTTACTCATGCAAGGTGAGTTGGTTGAACAAAATGCACCGAAAAAATTTATAAAAATTCTAAAACCTGTTGAGGCATTGATAGACGATAAACGTGCGGTCTTTGAACCACATGACGGCTTTCAATTAAACTTTACTATTGATTTTGATCATCCTGCTTTCAAAAAAGAATTCCAATCGGCGACCATTGATTTTTCGACTGAAACTTTTGTTTATGAGGTTAGTGAAGCCCGAACTTTTGGTTTTATGAAGGATTTGGATTATCTCAAAGCCAATAATTTGGCACTTGGCGCAAGCTTAGATAATGCCATTGGGGTAGATGAAACAGGTGTAGTCAATGAAGAAGGTTTACGCTTCTCTGACGAGTTTGTTCGTCACAAAATATTAGACGCTGTAGGTGATCTTTATTTACTTGGTCACCAAATTATTGCCAAATATGATGCATATAAGTCGGGTCATGCTTTAAATAATCAGCTGCTGCGCAATGTCAAAAGTGATCCAGATAGCTATGAAATTGTAACATTTGATGACATAAATGATTGTCCAATAAGTTATGTGAATGTGACATAAGTCATTGTCTTTCGGTGGCAATGTTATAATATAACTAAAATTAATGTTAATTATGTCACATTTTTGATTCTGCGATTAAGCTGTGACTATGGGGTGGTTACTTTTTATTGCTTGCCAAACGCAGCATTGCTTGGCTAAGCTTAGGGTCGCTCACAAAGTCAGCAGCATTACGGAGTAAATCCTGAGTTTCTGTGCTAAGGGTTCTTGAAATTTTTTCAGGGGAATGGGGTGTTTGAGGCGGAGTTCTCAAACGAACTTGAATCTTGTGTAAATCTTTGAATTCGGGTAATTGTGTGAGTTGTGCAATATATTGTTTCTGTAGATAAGCAAGCTGACTTATGAGCGCCTGATTTTCTCCAGTCAACATAAGCACGCCATTTAAATAACAAACGACTTGCCATTGCTCCGGTTGGGGTAATACAGGTTGAACAAGTTTCGTAAGTTTCTGCCATGCAGCAACTTGAGTTGAAAGAAACGAGAAGTTTCCTGTTTTTAAGTGTTTTCTTTTGGGTTGAAAAACGTTGACAGGTTCGGACATACATATTTCCTACATGTTTATGTCTTAATCTTATGCGCTCCTTCAATCAGATATCAAGGATGAGATCACGCTAGGAAATTAAGTAAGAACAGTTTATAGAGGTTTTTTATGCATTTACGACGTGTTTTGTTGGCTTTTTCATTGGCTGCTTCGGCCGCTTCAGTCGCTTTCGCAGATCTAGTTGAACTAAATCAAGCAGATAGTTCATCAGATCGTATAGAACAGTTAACCCGTACTTTGTCTCAAGGTGCATATTCAGAAAGTAATGATCTAGATATTCCCGCTGAAACGAAATTGAATGTTCAAATTCGTGAAAAATCAGTTGAACTGAACAATGCGACTATCGCCAAAAAATACGGTTCAAGTGCAGTTTCTAAAAACTATACTGCAAGTTCAAACAATCCATACTCTTGGTTAATCGCACACCCACTTCCAGATATGAAACGTGTCAGCTCTAATTATGGCGGCCGTACGATGGGTGGTCGCGCTGAAAACCATTCAGGCTTAGACCTATCTGCTGCAAGCGGCACACCTATTTACGCAACTGGCCCAGGTATCGTGACAAAGTCAGGTTGGGGCACAGGTTATGGTCAATATGTCGAGATTAACCACGGTAATGGCTATCTTACCCGTTATGCTCATGCTTCGCGTCTAATTGCTCGTGTAGGTGAGCGTGTTGAAGCTGGCGAGCATATTGCCAATGTTGGATGTACAGGTCGTTGTACTGGCCCACATTTACACTATGAAGTAGTAAAAGATGGTCAACGCAAGAATCCGTCTACTTACTTAGCGATGTTGCCATAATTTGTTTAGCTTCGAATTGCTACCTTGTAGGATGATTGAGGAATATCTACGATATTGATCAATTAAAAACGGTAGCAGTATTTACGAAGTCTTTGTTTCTAAAAGCCAGTGTCTGACCTCTACAGACACTGGCTTTTTATTTATTGCTTTAAGCTATAACGTTATCATTGAAAAAAAATAATGTATGTAGGAAAAATTATCCAAATTGACCAAAAAATGTAAAAAAGTGTAATTAATAATCAATAAGTATTTAGCAAATAAATAATGCAGCCAAAGCGTATTCATCTGTGGCAATAACTGAGTATGCCCAAAATATGATACTAATAGACCTATATATTTAGCACATAGGATAGGTGAAGTATGGCGTTTTATGGCGATACAGATGCTCAGGAAACCCAAGAATGGCAGGACGCATTTGACTCAGTTTTACAGCATATGGGTACTGATCGTGCTGCATTTTTGCTCGAAAAACTTTATCAGCAAGCAATTGCCAAACACGTTCCCATTCAGCGACTAAATACTCCTTATTTAAATACCATTTCTGTTGCAGAACAGCCACCGATGCCAGGTGATCCGGATATGGAGCGTCGTATTCGTGCGCTGATCCGTTGGAATGCTTTGGCAATGGTTTTACGTGCCAACAAAACGGGTGACGATTTAGGTGGTCACTTGGCCAGCTTTGCATCTTCTGCAACCTTATATGATGTAGGTTTTAACCACTTCTTCCGTGCCAATAGCGACAGCTTTGGCGGTGACATGATTTATTACCAAGGTCACTGCGCACCGGGTATTTATGCACGTTCTTTCCTTGAAGGTCGTCTGACTGAAGATCATTTAAATAATTTCCGTCGTGAAGTGGGTGGTAAAGGACTTCCTTCTTACCCACATCCATATTTAATGCCGGATTATTGGCAGTTCCCAACGGTATCGATGGGTCTTGGCCCAATTATGTCGATCTATCAAGCACATATTCAAAAGTACTTGATGAACCGTGGCTTAATTAAGGAAGAAGACCGCAAGGTTTGGGCATATCTTGGCGATGGCGAGATGGACGAGCCAGAAAGTACTGGTGCAATCGCGCTTGCGGGTCGTGAAAAGTTAGACAACCTAGTGTGGGTTGTAAACTGTAACTTACAGCGTCTTGATGGTCCGGTGCGTGGTAACGGTAAAATTATTCAAGAACTTGAATCACTGTTCCGTGGTGCAGGTTGGCGTGTCATCAAAGTAGTATGGGGTCGTCATTGGGATCCGCTACTTGATAAAGATAAAACAGGCGCTTTAAAAGCGGTGATGGAAGAAGCCGTTGATGGTGACTATCAGCGTTATCAAGTAAAGGGTGGGGCTTATACCCGTGCACACTTCTTTGGTAAATATCCAGAAGCTGAAGAGTTGGTGAAAAACCTGAGCGATGAAGATATTGATAATCTAAATCGCGGTGGTCACGACCCGTACAAAGTTTATGCAGCATATGCAGAAGCAATGAAATCAACAGGTCAACCAACCGTAATCCTTGCGAAAACTGTGAAAGGTTATGGCTTGTCTGAAGAAATTGAAGCGGTGAACAAAACCCACCAAATCAAGAAAATGCAGCTTGAATCTTTAAAATATGTACGTAACCGTTTCAACTTGCCATTCACTGATGAGCAATTGGAAGAAGTGCCGTTCTACCGTCCAAGCGAAAACTCACCTGAATTGAAATACATGAAGGCGCGTCGTGAGGCATTGGGTGGTTATTTACCTGCTCGCCGTAAAGAAAGCGAACAGCTGGCAATTCCTGAATTGTCAGTGTTTGATGCGGTACTCAAAGGCAGCGGCGGTAAAGAACAATCTACAACCATGCTGATGGTGCGTTTGATTTCATCTTTATTGAAAGAAAAAGCCATTAAAGATCGTGTGGTGCCAATCGTTCCGGATGAAGCGCGTACCTTTGGTTTGGAAGGTATGTTCCGTCAGTTGGGTATCTATGCGGCCCATGGTCAAAAATATACCCCTGAAGACCAAGAACAGTTGATGCATTACCGTGAAGCTAAAGATGGTCACATGTTACAAGAAGGGATTAACGAAGCCGGCGCGATGAGTGCTTGGGCGGCGTTAGGTACCAGTTATTCAACCAATAACTTACCCATGATTCCAATGTATATGTACTACTCAATGTTCGGTTTCCAGCGTATTGGCGACATTGCATGGGCTGCAGGTGATGCGCAGGCGCAAGGTTTCTTGTTGGGTGCAACGGCAGGCCGTACGACATTGAACGGTGAAGGCTTACAGCACCAAGATGGTCACTCGCATATTTTAGCTAACACCATTCCAAATTGTGTGTCATATGACCCATGTTTTGGTTATGAATTAGCCGTGATCGTGCACGATGGTTTGAAACGTATGTACGTGAACCAAGAGCGTGTGTTCTATTACCTCACTGTTATGAACGAGAACTACGAACATCCTGCGATTCCTGAAGGTGCTGAAGAAGGCATCAAACGTGGTATGTACTTACTTGAAGAAGATGACAAAGCGACAGTTCAGTTGCTTGGTTCAGGTGTGATTTTACGTGAAGTAATTAAAGCGGCAAAAATCCTGCGTGATGAATACCAAATTCACTCGAATGTATGGAGTGTGACAAGCTTCAATGAATTGGCGCGTGATGGTATGGCATGTGAAGAATACAATCGTTTACACCCATTAACTGAAGACACTAAAGAAGCATGGATTTCGAAGTTGTTGCGTGAAAAAGACGGCATCGTGGTTTCGGCGACAGATCATATGCGTGCTTATAGTGAACAAGTACGTGCTTATCTTCCAGACAACCGCCCATTTGTTGCATTAGGTACAGATGGCTATGGTCGCTCAGATACACGCGGTAATTTACGTAGTTACTTTGGCGTCGATGCTGCGCATATCGTTGTTGCGACGCTGAAAAAATTAGCGGATGAAGGTGAAGTGGATGCGCGCTTAGTGAAAGATGCGATTTCTAGCTTTGAGTTAGACACTGATCGTCCTGTAGCGTGGGCTCCACAAGAAACACCTGAGCTTCATGCTGTTGCTGACTACAAAGAGGAGAACTAAGCATGCAAATTACGACTCCTGATATTGGTGTAGATAAAGCAACGGTTGCAGAAATCTTAGTGAAAGTCGGCGATAGCATTGCGGTCGATGACAGCATTGTACTGTTAGAGTCTGACAAAGCCTCTGTTGAAGTGCCAAGCACTTCAGCAGGTGTGGTCAAAAGCATTGCCGTGAATTTAGGTGACAGTGTTGCTGAAGGCGCGGTACTGATTGAGCTAGAAGCCGAAGCTGACAATACTGCTGCGCCTGAAGTGCAAAGTGAGTCTGTTGCACCTGCTGCGCAAGCAGCACCTGCACCAGCAGCAGAAGCGCCTAAAGCCGAAGTTGTGCCGCAAGCTGCTGCATCGGCATCGCAAGTGGTTGATGTACAAGTACCTGATATTGGTGTAGAGAAAGCCACTGTTAGTGAAGTTTTGGTCGCCGTGGGTGATGAAATTGATGTTGATCAAAGCATCATCGTGGTGGAATCGGACAAAGCTACTGTCGAAGTGCCAAGTATTGTGTCTGGCCGTGTGGAGTCCATCACCATCAATGCAGGCGATGTGGTGAAAGAAGGCGTGGTGATTCTGACTGTGAAAACGGCGGTATCATCTGCAGCAACTGAAACCGCTCCTGCAACGACTGTGCAAGCAGAGCAACCTGCAACAGCGCCTCAAGTAGATGCATTAACACCTGCACCATCAACATCTGCGACAGGTCCCGTTGAAATTGCAGTACCTGACTTAGGTGTTGATAAAGCTGCCGTGGCGGAAATTTTGGTGGCGGTTGGTGATGTGGTTGAAAAAGACCAAAGCATCATTGTGGTGGAGTCGGATAAAGCTACTGTTGAAGTGCCAAGCACGGTAGCAGGTAAGATCACAGCGATTCATGTACAACTCGGACAAAGTGTTTCAGAAGGTGCGGCTTTACTGACTATTGAAGCAGAAGGTCAAGCTGCTACTGCACCTGCTGTGGCAGATAAGCCTACTCAAGCTGCTGCACAGCCTGTAGCTGCAACTGCGCCAAAAGCTGAAGCAAAAGTGGAAGCTGCGCCAGCAACTCAAGGCGCAGATAAGCTGACCAAAGAGCAAAATGCGGCGAATGCTAAAGTTTATGCAGGGCCAGCGGTACGTAAGTTAGCGCGTGAATTAGGTGTGGTTTTGGCTGAAGTGAAAGCTTCTGGCCCACATGAACGCTTAATGAAAGAAGATTTATTTGCTTTCGTGAAAACGCGTTTAACAGCACCTCAGGTAGCGCCTGCTGCGCAAGCTGTGGCTCAAGTGTCTGGCTTGCCAAAATTACCAAGTTTTGATGCCTTTGGCGGCGTAGAAGAGAAAACCTTGACACGTTTGCAACAAGTGTCGATTCCACAGTTGTCGTTAAACAATTTCATACCACAAGTGACACAGTTTGATTTGGCTGATATCACAGAGCTTGAAGCATGGCGCGGTGATCTTAAAGGCAACTTTAAGAAAGAAGGTATTAGCCTGACCATTATGGCGTTCATCATTAAAGCTGTCGCATATCTACTGAAAGAAGAGCGTGATTTTGCAGGTCACTTAGCAGATGATGGCAAGTCCGTATTGCTACGTAACGAAATCCATATGGGTATAGCTGTAGCGACACCTGATGGTTTGACCGTTCCAGTATTGCGTAATCCAGACCAAAAGTCGATTAAGCAAATTGCGATTGAGTTGGGTGAGTTGGGTCAAAAAGCACGTGATAAGAAATTGTCACCGAAAGACCTGCAAGGCGCGAACTTTACCATTTCAAGCCTTGGTGCCATCGGTGGTACAGCGTTTACACCACTTGTAAACTGGCCTCAAGTTGCAATTTTGGGTATTTCGCCTGCGACTATGCAACCTGTGTGGAATGGTGAAAGCTTTGATCCACGTTTGATGTTGCCATTGTCATTGTCTTACGATCACCGTGTCATTAATGGTGCTGACGCTGCGCGCTTTACCAACAAGTTAACCAAGTTATTGAAAGATATCCGTAGCTTGTTGATCTAATCTCAGCATTTACCTGATGTTTTAAAACCCTGCTTAGGCAGGGTTTTTTTAATTGCTGGATCTCGACTAGATATAAGCCAGCTAACACTGATGAATATCTTGCTGGTCAGTATTTAGATAAATTCTTGAAAATTTTAATGATTGTTATTTTAATCATGATACGGTTTTGAAGATTAAAATTGCGAAAATGTGTGCATATGGTTAGAATAAAACTACTTCATTGGGGAGTAGCCGCTTTTTACGCAAAGTAAAAAGGTGATGGTCAACATATTTGCTCTAAACCGAGCATGGTCATCATAGCAAAGAACCAAATGAGCTTTTCTTAAGCTTTCTTTTGTTGGCAAGACCTTTGATTTACCACTCTGCAGATATGGCTGGCAGGAGGGGTGAGTCATAGGTATGTAATTTGCTGGCCAGAGAAACACATCATGCTTTCTGCTTTTCTGATCTCATTAGCTGTTGTTGCCTTATCTGAAATGGGCGATAAAACTCAACTGCTTGCTTTATTACTTGCCGCACGTTTTCGTAAACCTGTTCCGATTCTTTTCGCAATCTTTTTGGCGACAGTCGTCAACCATGGCGTTTCCGCGGTCTTAGGTCAATGGATTACCACAGTGCTTAGCCCAACAGTATTGCTATGGATCATATCGCTTGGTTTCATTGCTATGGCGGTGTGGATGTTAATTCCAGATGAATTGGATGATGAATCAGAAAGTATCAATAAATGGCAAAAATATGGGGTATTCGGTGCCACATTTGTGTTGTTCTTCTTGGCAGAAATCGGCGATAAGACTCAAATTGCAACAGTCGCTTTAGCCGCGCGTTTTGACAGTATTGGTTGGGTCACTTTGGGTACTACGATCGGTATTATGTTGGTAAATGCACCAGCGGTATTTATTGGTAATAAATTGGCAGAAAAATTACCAATTTCGCTCATTCATAAGATTGGTGCTTTGGTTTTCTTAATAATTGGTCTGGCTGCATTGGCACAGCACTATTTATTTTAAGTGTTAAAGATATCGCAAATCCTGAGCTAAAAGCTCGGGATTTTTTGTCTAAAAATGTGACTTAATTAACTGATATTGTAGATAATATTGATCTGATTTTTATTGTAAGTTTCTCTAAATAAATATATGTTATTCACCTATAGAATATACATTTTTTACATAAAAATTTTGGGGAATGGGCATGGCTTTTGAACGTACTACATCACAAGTACTTTATGATGATGGAACGCATAAATGCATCAGTTTTACCAGCTTGGTAAAAGGTGAAGGTGTACAGGCAAACCAATTCCTGATTATTGATAATGAGCGTGCTGCGGTACTCGATCCAGGTGGTGATTTAACCTATGTACCGCTGACCATGGAATTAAATAAATATACCCGTCTCACCAATCTTGATTATGTGATGGCATCTCATCAAGACCCCGACATTATTACTTCTATGCCGCGTTGGCTGGTGTATACCGATGCAAAAGTGGTGGCATCAAAATTGTGGGCACGTTTCTTACCGCATTTGAACTCTGCGTTTATGAGTGATCGAATGAAAGGCAATTGGCTAGATCGTTTGATTGAATTGCCAGATCATGGTCAAGTGATCAGCTTGGGTAACAGCAAAATTGTCGCTGTACCTGCGCATTTCTTACATTCTGTGGGTAATTTCCAGTTTTATGATCCGATTGCCAAAATTCTATTTTCGGGAGATATGGGGGCATCAATGGTGGAAGATGCAGCTAAACCTTTAGAAAATTTCGCAGCACATATTCCAAAAATGAAAGGCTTCCATCAACGTTACATGTGCTCAAACAAAGTGATTCGTTTATGGGTCAATATGGTTCGTACCATGGATGTTGAAATGATCGTGCCACAACATGGCACGCCATTTATTGGTAAAGAGCAAATTAACCAGTTCTTAGACTGGATTGAGACTTTACAGTGTGGTGTCGATTTGATGGACGAAACCGTTTTTACCTGCCCAGAATAATGATCTCAAAGGTGATAAAAAATAATTGAGTTTAGAGACAACTTTTTTTAAGATTTCCGTCTATAAAAGAATCTTTTTAGATGACGAGAACCTATAAAAATGTTGTCTCAAATACCAACCGAAGATGCATGTCTGAGTTGCGGTGCCTGCTGTGCTTATTTCTGAGTTTCGTTTTATTGGGCAGAAGGATTAAATATGCCTGAACACTATACGGAACCTGTGACACCTGTATATTCATGTATGGTAGGTACGAACCAAGCAAATCCACGTTGTATTGCTTTGGGCGGAGAAGTGGGCAAACAGGTGAGTTGCACCATGTATGAGGCACGTAGTTCATCTTGTAAAGAAGTTCAAATTGCCGATGAACAATGTAATAAAGCTCGTATTGCACATCAAATGATTCCCTTTGTTAGTATTCCCACGCATGATGCGGACAATGACGAAGATTTTGATCAAGTATGTTAAATACATTAAAAAAGCAGGGATATGTCCCTGCTTTTTTAGTTATTCAAGAGGTGTTGTCAAATCAATTATTGGGTCAGATAGAGATGAGTGGAATTTGATTTTAAATCGGGATGAGCTGAAATTTCTGGATCTACTTCAAGTGAAAACTTGTATGAACCAGTCAGAAAACTTCAAGAAAGCATGCAAATTAGAAAACTCGCTGCATAATTGCCGCAATAAAAATGAAAATTGAACGGAAATTTGTATATAATGGCTCACGGAAATTACCAGCGAGACTGTTATGTTGACCATCGTTCAAGAAGCCCTAACCTTTGATGATGTCTTATTACTCCCTGCCTATTCTACTGTTCTCCCTAAAGATGTCTCCCTAAAGACACGTTTCACTCGTGGCATTAATCTGAATATCCCACTTGTATCTGCTGCAATGGACACCGTGACTGAATCACGTATGGCAATTGCAATGGCGCAAAATGGTGGTATCGGTATCCTGCACAAAAACATGGATATTGCTGCACAAGCTGCAGAAGTTCGCCGCGTGAAAAAATTCGAAGCAGGTATGGTGAAAGACCCGATTACCGTGACTCCAGAAACAACTGTACGTGAGCTGATTGCTTTAACACAAGCAAATAACATCAGCGGTGTCCCTGTTGTGAAAGACGGTAAAGTGGTGGGTATTGTTACTGGTCGTGACACTCGCTTTGAAACTAATCTTGAGCAGCCTGTTAGCAACATCATGACAGGTCAAGATCGTTTGGTGACTGTTCGTGAAAACGAATCTAAAGAAAACATCCAAGCATTATTACAAAAGCACCGTATTGAAAAAGTTCTTGTTGTAAATGACAACAATGAGTTGAAAGGTTTAATTACCGTTACTGATTTCCGTAAAGCTGAAAGCTATCCAAACAGCTGTAAAGATGACCTCGGTCGTTTACGCGTGGGTGCTGCTGTCGGTACAGGTGCTGAAACGCCAAGTCGTGTTGAAGCATTGGTTGAAGCTGGTGTTGATGCAATTGTTGTTGATACAGCGCATGGTCACTCTGCTGGTGTAATTGAACGTGTACGTTGGGTGAAAGCAAACTACCCACAAGTTCAAGTGATTGGCGGTAACATTGCTACTGGTGATGCTGCTCTTGCATTATTAGATGCGGGTGCAGATGCAGTGAAAGTTGGTATTGGTCCTGGTTCAATCTGTACAACACGTATTGTTGCGGGTATCGGTATGCCACAGATTTCTGCAATTGACTCTGTTGCTAATGCATTGAAAGATCAAATTCCATTGATCGCTGACGGCGGTATCCGTTTCTCTGGTGATATGGCGAAAGCGATTGGTGCAGGCGCGAGCACAATTATGGTGGGTTCACTCATGGCAGGTACTGAAGAAGCACCTGGCGAAGTTGAATTCTTCCAAGGTCGTTACTACAAAGCATACCGTGGTATGGGTTCATTGGGTGCAATGGCGGGTGCGACAGGTTCTGCTGACCGTTATTTCCAAGACTCTAAAGCGGGCGCTGAAAAATTAGTACCAGAAGGTATTGAAGGTCGCGTACCGTACAAAGGCCCTATGGGTAACATTGTGCATCAAATGATGGGTGGTCTTCGTTCATCTATGGGTTATACCGGTTCTGCGGTGATTGATGACCTCCGTAAAAATGCACAATTTGTAAAAATTACAGCCGCTGGTATGTCTGAATCACATGTACATGATGTGACTATTACCAAAGAAGCACCGAACTACCGTGTTGGTTGATATTTGGTAGCTTTTAGCCGAAAAGGCCGTCATTTATATGACGGCTTTTTTGTTTTTGGTGTAAAGTGTTTGCAGTAAAAAGTGATGATTAAGATCACCATTAAGAAGTGAGTACAACATGAGTTATTTTGGTACAGATGGCATTCGTGGTAAGTTCGGTGAGCTCCCAATTACCCCAGAATTTGCTTTAAAATTAGGGTTTGCTGCAGGTAAAGTATTAAAACAATACAGTAAAAAAGCGAAGCCAATTGTTGTACTGGGTAAAGATACCCGTTTATCAGGTTATATTTTAGAGTCAGCTTTACAAGCAGGTTTAAACGCTGCTGGTGTATACGTGCATTTACTTGGGCCACTTCCAACACCTGCAATTGCGCATTTAACTCGTGCACTGCATGCAAGTTTGGGTATTGTGATTTCAGCTTCGCATAATCCCTATTTTGATAATGGTATTAAATTCTTCTCAAGTGAAGGCAAAAAGTTGCCAGATGAAATTCAAGAAGCCATTAACAAAGAACTTGAAAATGATTTAGTCATCGAAGACCCAGCAAACTTAGGTAAAAGTGTGCGTGTCAAAGATGCTAATGGTCGTTATATCGAATTTTGTAAATCGACGTTCCCATACCATTTTGACTTAACCGGTTTAAAAATTGTAGTGGACTGTGCCAATGGTGCCGCCTATAGCGTTGGTCCATCGGTATATCGTGAGCTCGGTGCAAAAGTTATTGCCCTATATAACGAACCAGATGGTTTGAACATCAACAAAGATTGCGGTTCAACCCATCCTGAACAATTACAAAAAGCCGTTGTTGAGCACCAAGCAGACTTAGGTATTGCCTTTGATGGAGATGCCGACCGTGTCATTATGGTAGATAAAAATGGTCAGCAAATTACCGGTGATCATATTCTGTATATCTTAGCGACTCAAGCCAATCAAAAGCCTGCGGGTATCGTCGGTACGGTTATGAGTAATATGGCATTGGAAATTGCGCTAGATAAAGCCCAAGTACCATTACTGCGTGCCAAAGTCGGTGACCGTTATGTATTGCAAGGTTTGGAAGAAAAAGGCTGGGTAACAGGTGGTGAGCCATCAGGTCATATTCTGACTTTAGATAAGAGCACCACAGGTGATGCGATCATTGCTTCACTACAAGTGTTGACCGTCATGGTTGAACAAGGCAAAGCCTTGCATGAACTTGTGGAAGGTTTTGAATTATTGCCAAACGTATTAGTGAATGTACGCCTTGCAGCGATGTTTGACCCGTATGCTGTACCAGCTTTGGTGTCTGAATTTGAAAAAGCTGAAGCGCAGTTAAAAGGTCGCGGTCGTATCTTAATTCGTAAGTCAGGCACTGAGCCAGTCATTCGTGTGATGGTTGAGGGTGATAATTTGGATGAAGTGACTGCTTTAGCCAATCATTTAGCGGATGCTGTACGTGCCAATGCGGCATAAGTCATTGGGGATTTTTCCATGAATGATGTAATTAAAGATTTAAGCGAACTGCGTTTAACTTACCAAAAAGGCGAGCTACACGAAGATCAGGTCAATGCTGTGCCACATGAGCAATTTTTGTTGTGGTTTAATCATGCATTAGAAGCGCAGCTACATGAACCGTATGCCATGTCATTGGCAACGGCGAATGCCCAAGGTCGTCCGCATGTCCGCACTGTGTTACTACGCGGTGCAACCGAAGCTGGTTATGATTTTTATACCAATTATGACAGCCAAAAGGGCAATGATTTAGCAGAAAATCCTTATGCTGAATTGTTATTTTATTGGCAAGAGCAAGAACGTCAGATTCGTGTGAGTGGTCGTGTAGAAAAGATTTCACTGTCTGAGTCAACTGACTACTACCATAAGCGTCCGCGTGATAGCCAAATTGCTGCACACATCAGTACGCCACAAAGTGGGATAATTGAGAGTCGTGAGGAGTTGCAACAGCGTTTTCAAAACCTGCATGACCAAGTGGAAGCGAAAGCCGTGTTAGCCAAACCTGAGTTTTGGGGTGGTTATCGTTTAGTGCCAGATTATTACGAATTTTGGCAAGGTCGTCCAAATCGCTTGCATGACCGTTTGTGCTATGTAAAACACGATGATCAGTGGGTTTTACAGCGATTGATGCCTTAAATGTCGAATATTTTAATTCAACAACGACCTTATTTGACACGCCCTGAAGATATTCAGGGCGTTGCCCCATTTATTGCAGATTTATTGGCGCGGCGTGGGGTACAGTCAGCACAAGAACTTGAGTTAAAACTGAAGCATTTGCATGCCCCTAACTTAAAAGGTTTAGAGCAAGCGATTGAACTGATTGATCAAGCAATTGATACTCAAAAGAAAATCGTCATTGTTGGTGATTATGACGCCGATGGTGCAACCAGTACAGCACTGATGATCTTAGCACTGCGCGAGATGGGCGCAGATGTTGAATATTTGGTTCCTGATCGCTTCAAATATGGGTATGGCTTGACACCTGCCATCGCGGATCTGGCTTTTGTAACCTATACGCCCGATATGTTGATTACTGTAGATAATGGTATCTCCAGTCATGCTGGGGTAGAGCAAGCGCAAGCACATGGTATGCAAGTGATCATTACTGATCACCATCTCACGACCAAAGCGACGCCACAGGCAGAAGCCGTGGTAAACCCAAATCAATTGGGCTGCGAATTTCCAAGCAAAGCGCTGGCAGGGGTCGGTGTTGCATTTTATGTGTTAGCTAATTTAGCTAGCCATCGAAAAAAATGCGGTAAATCTTCGGCGAATCTTTCGCAATATTTAGATTTGGTCGCTTTGGGCACTTATGCCGATGTTGCCAGTTTAGATTTAAACAATCGTATATTGATTGATGCCGGTTTAAAGCGTATTCAACAAGGACTCTGCCGACCAGGAATTAGTGCCTTATTAGATATAGCTGGACGTGATCCAAAAAGTCTAAAAGCACAAGACTTGGGTTTTGTGATTGGTCCACGCTTAAATGCGGCGGGGCGTATGGAGACCATGGATATTGGGATCGAATGCCTGATTGCGGCCGATTTAAGTACTGCTTATCCTTTAGCACAGCAACTCAATCAACTGAATGTAGAACGTCGACAAGTCGAAGGGCAGATTAAACAAGAAGCCTTAGCTGAACTTGAACATATCCAATTGGATCATAATGATTTGCCAGCGGCATTAATCATGTTTGAACAACATTGGCATCAAGGTGTGATCGGGATTGTTGCTGGGCGTTTAAAAGAACAATTTCACCGACCCGCGATTGTCTTCGCGGCAGATGAAGATGGGATTCACATCAAAGGTTCAGCGCGCTCTATTGAAGGGATTCACATTCGTGACAGTATTGAACGCATTGCAGAATTACATCCACATTTGGTTAGTCATTTTGGTGGTCATGCCGCAGCGGCGGGGTTGACGATCCAAAAGCAGCATTTTGCTGAATTTAAAACAGCATTTGAAGCCTTGATTGCAGAGCAAGATGAGAGTCTATTTCAGGCGACCATTTGGACGGATGGGGTGTTGCCTGATTTGGCATTTAATGTTGATACGGTCGAAATATTACAGAATTTAAGTCCATGGGGACAAAAATTTCCTGCGCCAGTTTTTGATGGCAAGTTTAAGATTATTGACTATCGTTGGTTAAAAGATGTGCATCTTAAATTGAAAGTGGCATTGGATAATGGCCAAATGGTCGAGGCGATCGCCTTTAATGCTGCAGATAAATATGATTTCAATCCGATGCTAGATCAGGTTCACTTAGTTTATGAACTAGATAAAAATGAATATCGTGGAAATGTGAGTTTGCAGTTGCGGGTGCTGCATTTAATGCAATAGCGAGAACATAAAAAAACCGCTCAGAAGAGCGGTTTTTTTTATGGTTTTGACTTCAATGGATTAGAAGCGGTATTTCGCTGCTACACCAAATGAATTGTAGTCATTGTTGCCAACTTCACCGAAACCAACACGACCTTCAAGGCTCACTTGTTGGTTGAAGAATTTACGTGCATTGATCCCTACTTCGTTACGATCAGTGACATCGTTGTTGTAGTAGTCAGCACCAACACTGAAGGTTTTATCAATGAAGTAATCAGCTGCTAGATTGAATTCATCTAGATCACCGAATGCTGCACCCGCTTCAAGGTTGATGTCTTTACCATTGCTTAAAGTTGTTACGTATTTAGCACGTAAAGTTGGATCTACACCGTCGTCATCGTCATTGTCCCAACCTTTTAGACCGGCAGCAACTAAGAAACCAGGTGCAGGAAGGTAACCCACTTCAGCTGCATAATAAGTTGTATCGTTGTCTATTGTGCCGACTGCAGTGTCAACTTCGACATTATTACGGCTTACATCACCAGATACATAGAAATCTGAGTTTGGTACGAAGTATTCGATACCAACGCCATAAGTATTGTCGTCAACATTGCCACGATCAGCGAAAGTTGCGTGTGCATTTACGTTACTTGCACGGTTTAAGAATGCAGCTTCTGCAAGAGGAGCGTTACGCGTTTGAACAGGGTTGAAGTAATAAGTACCGTTTACACCAAATTCACTGCCAGAGCTTCCATTATCTGGGTCGATGTAACCAGCTGAAGCGCCTACTTCTGCTTGATAAGCATGAGCTGTACCTGTAATAGCAAGTGCAGAAAGAAGTGCTGAAGCAATTGCGAGTTTTTTCATGGAAACTACCCCTCTAAATTGTTTGGCTAAATTTAATACATTTTTTGTTACAAGTTTTAGTCTAGAGAATTTTTAAAGATGGTCAATCGCTGCAAAGTTGCGGAACTGTGAATTCGGTAATTTTATGTAATTAAAACTATTTAATATATTGAAAAATATGTATTTATTTATAATGTTTTGTTTTATTAAAACTGTGTAGATAATATGAATTTGTGGGTTGTTTGGTCAACAACTCGACTTTTTTTAAAGTAAATATTACATCGAAAAGAAAAAAGCACCGCAAAATAGAGGTGCTTTTTTATGCAAATTTCTAATTCAAACGAAATTAGAAACGGAAAGTTGCATTGATGTTGAACGCTTGAACGTCATCACCAAAACCAACTTGACCACCGATTGCTAGGTTCGGGTTAAGGAAGTATTTTGAACGAATAGCGAAGTAATCAGTGTCTACGTCACCATCATCTTCGATATTGTAAGATGCACCTACGCTAAATGCTTGATCGAAGTAGTAGTCTGCGCCAATCGTAACAGAGTCTAAATCACCAAAAGCGCCATCTGCTTCTAGGTTGATGTATTGACCATTATTAAGAGGAGCAACATATTTTGCTTTTACAGCAAAACGGTTATCGTCATCACCATCTTCAACTTTAACGCCGTCAACACCAGCAGCTAAAAGTAAATTAGAAACAGGTAAGAAGCCAACCAATGCACGATAAGTCGTTACATCATAGTCGTCTTTATCAGAACCTGACCAACTTGGGAATTTATAGTTTTCTTTGTACTTAACTCGAGAAGTACCAATTTCACCATTTACATAAAATTGTTGATAGTAGTATTCGATACCAGCCGAAATTGAATGTACATCTTGTTCATCAGTTTCAGTACCAAGTTCAACGCCATCAAAAATTGCGTAATCAACGCTTTCTTTACGATTAAAAGCATATTGAGCATAGACGTTGCTATTATGCCCAAGGAATGCGGCTTCATTTAACGGACCATTACCAGTTTTTACTGACTCAAAGTACAATGTACCTTTTACATCAACAGAATGATCTGAATCTGTATAGTCATCATCCCAATCAGTATATGTATAGCCACCATCAATTTGCGCATCATAAGCAAAAGTTGATGAAGTGATAACAGCTAATCCTAGTGCAAGTAATGTCTTTTTCATAAAACCCTCGAAACATTATTGTTGTAAAAAAAATGTAATAAATAGTAATGCGAGCGTATTGTTCATATTATGTGCATTGAAGTCAATGATTTGGATGCTCAATCTGGCTGAAACTGTGCAAATTCTCTGTGATATAATAGGCGGCTATTTAAGCCAAATTTTTTGATTGAGAGTAATTCACGTGGAAATTAATCCGTATCTATTACAGCTAAAAGACTTAAACGACCGTGGTCAAACATTACGGGGGTATCTTTGACTACGATCTGAAAAAAGAGCGTTTAGAAGAGGTTCTACGTGAGCTGGAAGACCCAGCAATTTGGAATGATCAAAATCGTGCGCAAGCGATGGCGAAAGAAAAAGGCGAGCTTGAAAACGTTATTAATGTATTAGAAGGTTTGTCTGCACAACTTGAAGATGCGCAAGCGATGCTTGATTTGGCGGTTGAGGCGGATGAAGAATCCATGCTTGAGGACGTGCAAGCAGAGTTGAGCGCAGCAGAAGAAGAACTCGCAAAACTTGAGTTCCGTCGTATGTTCAGCAACCCAATGGACCCGAATCCATGCTATGTTGAAATTCAAGCGGGTTCAGGTGGTACAGAGGCACAAGACTGGGCGTCTATGTTATTACGTATGTACTTACGTTGGATTGAACGTCATGGTTTTAAAGCTGAAGTGATGGAAGAATCTGACGGTGATGTGGCAGGGATTAAATCTGCAACCATTCGTGTAGAAGGTGAATATGCATACGGTTGGTTACGTACTGAATCTGGCGTACACCGCTTAGTGCGTAAGTCACCATTTGACTCAGGTAACCGTCGTCATACGTCATTCTCTGCGGTCTTTGTTTCACCGGAAATTGATGACAATATTGAAATTGAAATCAATCCAGCTGATGTACGTACGGATACCTATCGTGCCTCTGGTGCTGGTGGTCAGCATATTAACAAAACTGACTCTGCGGTACGTTTAACCCATGCACCAACTGGTATTGTCGTGGCATGTCAGAACCAACGTTCACAGCACGCTAACCGTGACCATGCCTGGAAACAATTACGTGCAAAACTCTATGAATTAGAGATGAAAAAACGTAATGATGCAGCTCAAGCTTTGGAGGACACAAAGTCTGACATTGGTTGGGGTAGCCAAATTCGTTCATACGTTTTGGATGATTCACGTATTAAAGACTTACGTACCAGTGTTGAAAGTTCAAACACCGGTGCTGTTCTTGATGGTGATTTAGATAAATTTATTGAAGCCAGCCTGAAACAAGGTTTGTAATTTAAATTTATTGTAAAACAAAGTTCTATTGTGTTGTTATTAATATATCTAAAATATTCGATATAAAAATCGAAAAAATGCGATATATTAAGCACAGGACGCTGAATAGAACTTTGTTGTTCATTTTATTGTTTGATTAAACCAGTCTGAATTATGGATATTGATTTAATTTTTAAAGCGCTTGCAAATCCTACTCGCCGACAAATTTTGGAATGGTTGAAATCGCCAGAACAGTTTTTGTCTGAAGAGCAATGTGGCGGCTTTAAGCGTGGTGTCTGTGCAGGCAATATCGAAAAATTGGGTAATGTCTCTCAATCGACCATGTCGAATCATTTGTCTGTGTTGCAGCAGGCGGGTTTAATTCAAGCTGAAAAATATGGTCAATGGTCATATTTCTCCCGCAATGAAGTCCTTATTCAGCAATATATTGATTACTTGCAAAACTCACTTTAAAACAAAACCAAAGTGAGCGTCGAGGCAATTATGGCTGAGTTCAATACGCCGCTAATTTTAGGCGATCTCCATCTTAAAAACCGAATCATCATGGCACCATTAACACGTTGCCGTGCAACTGATGATCGTGTACCAACCCCAATGATGGCTGAGTACTATGCACAGCGTGCCAGTAGTGGCCTGATTATTTCTGAAGCGACGGTCATTTCTGAAGAAGCCAATGGTTATCGTAATACTCCGGGCTTATTTACGGATGCACAAGTACAAGGCTGGAAAAAGGTGACAGAAGCTGTACATGCGCAAGAGGGCTTAATTGTCGCACAGCTTTGGCATGTCGGTCGTGTCTCTGACCCAGAACTTTTGAATGGTGAAACACCAGTATCGGCAAGTGCTGTGCAACAAGCGGGTCACGTGAGTTTACTCCGTCCAAAACGTGGCTATGTGGTACCACGTCCACTCGAAATTGCAGAAATTAAAAATATTGTTGAACAATATAAAAATGCCGCTATTCGTGCCAAGGATGCAGGTTTTGATGGCGTAGAGTTACATGCAGCCAATGGCTATTTAATTGACCAATTCCTACAAAGTAAAACCAATTTACGTGAAGATGAGTACGGTGGTTCTGTAGAAAACCGCGCACGTCTATTACTCGAAGTGATTGATGCCTTAATTGAAGTCTGGGGTGCTGGTCGTGTAGGTGTACATTTGGCGCCACGTGGTGATGAACATGATATGGGCGATGATGCTCCACGTGAAACTTTCGGCTATGTAATGGAAAAATTGGGTAAACGCAAAATTGCATTTTTCTTTACACGTGAATATTTGGCAGAAGACAGTATCAGTGAAGAGATGAAAGCACGTTCAGGTGGTGTACCATATATTGCCAATATGCGTTTAAGTCGTGCGGATGCACTTGAATTATTGGCTTCAGGTAAAGCCGATGCTGTTTCTTTTGGTAAGGCATATATTGCCAATCCAGATTTGTATGAACGTTTGCTGGTGAATGCTCCATTGAATGAATTACAGTTAGAAAATATGATTGGAACGGATGTAGCCGAAGGCTATATTGATTATCCAAGCATGAAAAATAAATTTGGTTCAGGCCGTTCAACGTATTAATCGACACTTGAATACGCATTATCCATTAACATGTGGATAATGCTCTGATATATTCTGCCGATTCCATTTGATTTTGGGCGACAACATTTGACTACTCCTTTTTGGTATAACGCTGCTTTAGCGCTGATTAAGCCGCTATATCAATGGCGCATTAAAAAACGTGCGAAGGATGATTTACAGTACCAACAAGAGTGTCTAGAACGCTTTGGGCCATTTCAAGCAGTTAAAAATACGCAGGCGATTTGGTTTCATGTGGTTTCTGTTGGGGAGACTAATGCAGCACAGCCGCTCATTGAGCATTATTTAAAAACTGGTCATTCAGTTTTGGTGACGAATACCACCAAAACAGGTCAAGCTCGAGCAAAATCACTTTTTCTAAAAGAACCGTATGCGCAGCTATTTCAAGCCGTGTATCTACCTGCCGATCAAAAAAAATTAGTTCGTACCTTTATTCAAAAATATCAACCGAAAATGTTGGCCTTGGTCGAAACTGAACTTTGGCCCAATTTACTGATTGAAGCCGATCAAGCACAAGTGCCGTGCTTATTAATAAATGCACGCTTATCTGAAAAGTCGGCTAAGGGCTATGGCAAAGTACCAAGTCTGACTAAGCCGATGTTACGCAGTTTAAAGCAATTGTTAGCACAAGATCAGGCAAGCTGTCAGCGCTTTATTGAATTGGGTATGCCTGAGGAACGGGCAAAAGTGGTCGGCAGTATTAAATTTGATATTGCCGCACCAGCATCTTTTATTGCCCAAGCGGAACAATTCAGACAGCAATGGCAATTGGCGAATCGAAAAATCATTACCTTAGCCAGTACACATGCGCCTGAGGAACAGTATTTACTCACGGCAATGCAGCCCTTTTTAAATCAGCATCCTGAACTGTTATGTATCGTGGTACCACGTCATCCTGAACGCTTTGATGAAGTCTATGCCGAATCGCAAACACTGAATTTAAATACCCAGCGCCGCAGCCTTAATCAGACCATTTTGCCTGATACACAAGTGTATTTAGCAGACAGTATGGGGGAAATGTGGTTGTGGTACGCATTGAGTCAGGCTTGTTTTGTGGGTGGATCGCTAAATGAACCGGGTGGTGGGCACAATATTTTAGAGCCGATCGCGTTAAATGTGCCGACAGTTTTGGGTAAGAATTATTTTAATTTCCAGACTATTGTGGATGAGTTCGTTGCTGCTCAAGGCGTGAGAGTAGTGCAAGATGCAGAACAGGCTGCTCAGGTGTTGTTTGAGTTAATCGAAGATAAGCTTCAAGCTCAGTGTTTGAATGCTGCTGCGCAGCAGATTATGCAAAAGAATACAGGGTCATTGGCTCAACATATTCAAGTGATTGATCAGTACCTTTAAGTTTGAATTTTGCGATACATTAATTTTTATTAGGCAAGTTTTATCACCGCCTTATTTTATTGTGATAGTCGAACATCCTATTCGTAGGCATAATCTACTTTTAAAGGATTAAAAGTAGCAAAAATCCTTTGTACGCTGGAGGTACTTCCTGTACCTCAGCGCACTGGCGACATCCATGTCGCCTGTCCTCAATGACATATGCTTTGCGTGAATTGATATGGTTATTTATGAACATCGTCTTGCTTGATCCTCGTCAAACTGAATCTGAACTTTGGAGTATTAGCGCCAAACGTCAAATTGAGCATTTAACTACGCATGTGGATATTCAAGTGGGCGATACCCTGAAAGTTGGCATTCGAGAAGGGAAACGCTATTTAACCGAGATCGTGAGCATTGACGAGACTTGTGTTCAACTCAAACCATTACAACAAGAAATTGTTCCAGCAAAGCATCCCGTGACTTTAATTGTGGCGATGCCACGTCCCAAAGTATTACGTCGATTAATAATGGATGCAGTGACATTAGGCGTTGAAAAAATTATTTTGCTGCATAGTTGTCGGGTGGATAAAAGCTATTGGCAGACGCCTTTTTTACAGCAAGTAGATCAATACGTGACTTTGGGTTTAGAACAGGCAGGCGACACTATTGCACCCAAAATTGAACTGTATAAACGCTTTAAACCCTTTGTCGAAGATATCTTGTCTGGACTCATTACAGCAGACTGTCCAGCCTTTGTTGCACATCCTTATGCCGAACAGCCGATGCCATATGCACTTCAGCATCCTTGCACGATTGTCATTGGTCCGGAAGGTGGCTTTATTCCGTATGAGGTCGATTTGCTCATAAAAAACGGCTGCCAGGCAGTGAGCCTTGGCAACCGTATTCTCCGTACTGAAACGGCGATTTCGTATGTTTTAGGTCGACTGTTTAGCGCGAGCTGAGGCATCCTCATGGCCATCGCCACGATAGACTTTCACTTCCTGCACCGGATATGGAATCGAAATGTTATGTTCAGCAAAGGCTTGAATCACCCGTTCCTGAACGGCACTGATTGAGGTGCCTATGCCTGTTTCAGTGGTATTGACCCACCATAAGGCTTTGAGGGTAATCGAGAAGTCTGCCAGTGCAATCACATTGACGCTAAATGCAGGTTGACTCAGGATGGTCGGATCTTTATCCAGAATTGCAGTAATAATATCCTTGGCTTTCTGGATATCATCTTCATAACCGATCCCGACCGAAAATTCACAGCGGCGACGGGTATAAGCAGTATTCACTGTGACTGCACTGGTATAGACCGTAGCATTTGGAATTACGATACGACGGCCATCTGGAGAGCGTAAAAAGGTTGCACGAATCTGGATATCTTCCACGGTACCTTCCATGCCATTGACGATAATGTCATCGCCAATCTTGAAAGGTTCGCCCAGTAAAATCAGTACACCTGAGAGCAGGTTCTGGAAAATATCCTTAAATGCGAAACCGATCGCCACCGAACCAATCCCAAGCGCACTCATCAGCTGACCTGGGGTGAAACCTGGAATCGCAATCACCAGCCCGATTAAAACACCGAAGAAAACAATCACGGTACTACCGACACGGTTCAGCACCAGCACCAGATTCTGTCGGGTATAAGTACGGTTTTCTAAAGTCTTACGGACAAAAAACTTAAACAGTTTTGACAGTAACCAGAAAATGACAATGACTGTTAGCGCAATACAGAAATAAGGCACACGCTCCCAGAAACCCTCCATGATCTTGTCAATGGTGCTATAGGCATCATTGTACTTGGAGGTATGTTCGATCACAGTTTGGGCAGTTTTTTCAGTCGCCTGATGCAGGAGCTCAGTCGTCCCTTCAGTTACCTGGCTTAAAGTATTCTCTTGCTCAGCCACAAAAACTCCACAATTTAAATTTCGCTTATTTTGCCTCAACTACAGCAAAAAATTAACAACAGCGAAGTTTATACACAATATATTTATGCAAAACAGACACAATTGGTTTAAAAGAACTCAGTCGTTTTTTGTTTCACTTCACTTGGGATTCTTGAAGGTTCACCTTCACTCATATAAGAGAATAATGCAGTCGTCGCCAATAGGCTCAATACGGTAAAAATGATTACCAGCCAAGCTACAATCTTTTCCCAGACGGGGCTTGTACGTATTGGGCCATACTGATTGCTGCCTCTTGTTCCTGGAAAAAGCAGGATATAGATCCAGACAAAAAGATTGATCAAAGGCACAAAGAATAGCAGCATCCACCAACCACTGCGGTCCAGATCGTGTAAGCGCCGTACCGTAATCACAATACCGAAATACAGGTAGACCAGCATGATTGCCAAGGCAAACAGGCTGGACAGGCCATGTAGGGAAATTTGCCAGTTCGAATCTACCGATAGGCTGGCAATGTTCACAATATCAATACTTAAACCTAGCGCAATACTGCTGCATAAGAAAATAAACTGTAAAAATGCAGACCAGGCAATAAAACTTAAACGTCCAAATCGGCCCCTGATCGATAAGGGATGATCTGCTGCAGGAAAAGGAGGAGGGAAATAGGAAGGGTCAGTTGAATTCATGGGCAAGATCCTAAGCCTGTATAAAATACAGCGAGAGTGGGAGACTCATTTTATTTGACGATAGCAATATCTGGCTGACTTTGGCCATAGTGAGCGTTATCCGAAGTTATTCTGATTGAATTTGAATAAATAATCTACGACGAAAGCATGATTGTCGGATTTGAAATATGCAGTACATACTGCCATTATGCATAAAAAACAATCAACAAAATGCCATCAAGCTCTCGTGATGAGATAGAACAAGATCAAGGAAGCGAACAATGAAAGAAATCTATCTAGTACCAGCAGAATTTAAGAAAACCGCGCGTACCACTGATACAGAGTATTTTGAGCGTTATCAGCAATCCATTGAACAACCGGACGAATTTTGGGCGGAACAGGCGCAAAAGCTTGACTGGATCAAGCCATTCACTCAAGTAAAAAATACTAACTTTCATCAAGATAATTTCAAAATCGAATGGTTTGCTGATGGTGAGCTCAATGTCAGTGCCAATTGTTTAGATCGACACCTAAAAGAGCATCCACATAAACCGGCTATCATTTGGGAAGGGGATCATCCCTCACGGCATAAAATTATTTCCTTTGAAGAATTGCATGATGAAACCTGCCGTTTTGCTAATGTATTGAAAAAACATGGGGTAGGTAAAGGCGACCGTGTAGTGCTGTATATGCCAATGGTGCCAGAAGCTGCAATCGCTATGTTGGCTTGTACGCGGATTGGGGCGGTACATTGTGTGGTCTTTGGCGGTTTCTCACCGGATTCATTAGCCAGTCGTATAGAAGACAGTCAAGCGAAAGTGGTGATTACTGCTGACTGTGGTATGCGAGGCGGTAAGCCGATCCCACTTAAAGAAAATGTGGATGTCGCATTAGACATTCAGGGTACAGCATCGGTGCAAAATGTGATTGTGGTACACCGTACTGGTAACCCAATTGAAATGAAGCCTGAGCGTGACTTGTGGTACCACATGGAAATTATGTCAGTGAATGACATTTGCCCACCTGAACCCATGAATGCCGAAGATCCACTGTTTATTTTGTACACATCAGGTTCAACAGGTAAACCAAAAGGTGTTTTGCATACCACTGGCGGCTATTTAACCTATGTCAATTGCAGCTTCCGTGAAGTTTTTGACCTTAAACAAGATGATGTATTTTGGTGTACTGCCGATGTCGGTTGGATTACGGGACATTCTTATGTGTTGTATGGGCCATTGTCGAATGGTACAACCACAGTCATGTTTGAAGGTGTACCACAATATCCAAGTTGGGCTCGGACCGGACATATTGTCGATAAGCACAATGTCACCATTCTCTACACCGCACCAACTGCGATTCGCGCGATGATGCGTGAAGGGGATGCCTTTGTTCGTGAAAGTGACCGCAGCAGTTTACGTCTCTTAGGTTCGGTGGGTGAACCGATTAACCCTGAAGCATGGAATTGGTACTATACCGTAGTGGGTGAAAGCCGTTGTCCAATTGTCGATACATGGTGGCAGACGGAAACAGGCGGCTTCATGATTACCCCATTGCCAGGTGCAACTGATTTGAAACCAGGTTCTGCATCACGTCCGTTCTTTGGTGTACAGCCTGCAATTGTCGATGCAGATGGCAACGAACTTGAAGGCGCAGTGGAAGGAAACTTAGTGATTAAGGACTCTTGGCCTGGGCAGATGCGGACGATTTGGGGTGATCCTGAGCGCTTTATTGAGGCCTATTTCTCTACCTATCCAGGCACATACTTCACTGGAGATGGTGCGCGCCGAGATGAGTCGGGCTATTACTGGATTACAGGTCGTGTGGATGATGTTTTGAATGTTTCAGGGCATCGACTGGGTACAGCTGAAATTGAAAGTGCCTTGGTCGCACATGATGCTGTAGCTGAATCGGCGGTTGTGGGGATGCCACATGATATTAAGGGGCAGGGAATTTGTGCCTTCGTGACCTTACAGGCGGATGCTGTCGAAACAGATGAATTACGGCAAGAATTGGTAGCGTGGGTACGTAAAGTATTAGGTCCTGTGGCAACTCCTGATGCATTACACTGGGCACCCTCGTTACCGAAAACACGTTCAGGTAAAATCATGCGTCGTATTTTAAGAAAAATTGCGGCAAATGAGCTAGATAGTTTAGGCGATACTTCGACGTTGGCAGAGCCACAAGTGGTCGAGCATCTAATTGCGACAGTGTATCCAAAGTCATAAGGACTTATTAGCAATAAAATTATGATTGAGAGCACCTTCTCCCTCTTGGGAGAAGGTTTGGAGCAGGAGAGGTACTTCTTACACATTCTTTTATGTTAGGACATAAAAGTGCTCCTTCCTTAAAAATAAGCGCGAACGTTCATGATATTTGATCATTACACAAACGACGTATGCAAAATTTAGCCCATGAAGTTATCTAACTTTAGGCATTGAATCCATCCCAAGATATAGATTTTAGAGATATAGACTGCAGGCATTTAGCTAAGCCATATGCCTCAGCTTTGTTAAGCTAAAACGGTAATAGAATAATCAGACAGACTTATGAATGCTTCTACTCAACTGACTCAAACACCTATTGAAATTGCACAACAGCTGGCGGCTGAATTTGCCAAGACCGCAGCAGAGCGTGACAAGACCGGAGGAAACCCCAAAGCCCAGCGAGATTTAATTCGCCAAAGTGGTTTGTTGGGTTTATCCATTTCAAAACAATATGGTGGGCAGGGTGCAGATTGGCATACGATTTTCAAAACCATTCAAACCATTGCGCAAGTCGATAGCTCTTTGGCACATGTTTATGGTTTCCATCATTTATTGATTGCGACAGTTCAACTTTTTGCCCAGCCTGAACAATATGGGCCATGGTTTGAACAAACGGCGCGTGAAAATCTATTTTGGGGTAATACATTAAATCCACTCGATCGACGCACGACGGCGTCTCAACTTTCTGAACATGAGTTCATATTTCATGGTGATAAAAGCTTTTGTTCAGGTTCAATAGACTCAGACGTTTTACTATGCTCAGGCTTCAATGCAGAGAATAAATTACTGATCGGGGTGATTCCAACCGCGCGTGAAGGTGTCAGTTTTTTAGGTGATTGGAACAATATGGGACAACGCCAAACGGACAGTGGCACTAGTCATTTTGAGCAGGTGAAAATTCATAAAGATGAATTATTATTGAACCCAGGCCCATTAAGTACACCGTATTCGAGTTTACGCCCTTTGATTGCACAGTTGATCTTTGTACATATGTTCTTGGGGGTAGCCGAAGGGGCATTTGAAACAGCAAAAGAAACGGTACAAAGCCAAAAAGCATGGTCAAAATCTTTAGCTGAAAATGCAGTGAATGATCCCTTTACCCAAAAGCATTTTGCAGAATTTTATGTGCAACTCGAGAGCGTACGCTTGCTGGCTGAAAAAGCGGTTCATACTCTACAATGGGCATGGGATATTGGCGAAGCCCTGGATGCCGAGCAACGAGGTCAGGTGTCAATTGCAATTGCAACAGCAAAAATTGCAGCAACCAATAGTTCATTATTTATAACCCAAAATATATTCCAAGTGATGGGGGCTCGAGCAACTACTGCGAAGCTAAACCTAGACCGTTTCTGGCGTAATGTGCGGACACAGACATTGCATGATCCAATTGATTATAAATATCAAGAGCTAGGTGAATGGGTATTGACAGCTAAAGTGCCCGATCCTAGTTTTTACTCGTAGATCAAAATCAAAAGCCTCCAAATGGAGGCTTTTTTAATATTTAACGTTGGTGAATATTTTCTAAAGTATCAACCAAAGTTCGTGTGGTTTGGTCAATTTCATAATTGACGGTATCACCGACTTGAATGTCTTTCCACGTGGTCAATCGTAGCGTTTCAGGAATGAGATCGACTGAAATTTCTGATGTCGTGCGGTCGACACGGTTCACGGTCAAGCTACATCCATTTAAACCAATAAAGCCTTTGAGAAAGAAATATTTAATATTACCGTTTGGGATTTGAATATCTAAATGCAGGGTATCGCCATGTCGGCTCAGTTGTTTGACTTGAGCCGTACCTTCAATATGTCCATACAAATTATGCCCACCATTTTCAGCACCAACTTTGGCAGAGCGTTCAATATTCACCTCATCACCTGCGCTGAGTAGTTTTAATGTGGTTAAGCGATTGGTCAGGTCAGACACATCAAAATGTACTTGATTTGCGCCAAGATCAATCTGTGTCGCTGTTAAGCACACGCCATTAATTGCCACGCTTGCACCAATAAAAACATCGTGGAAAAAATTCTGATTATTGGAAATCACCAAAGTCGTGAAGCCATTGCCTTGACGAACTTCTAAGACTTTTTCTAAACCTTGCACGATGCCTGTATACATGGAGAACTCTACTCTGTTTTTGCTTATTGTAAGGACTAAATTGAGCGAGGGCTATCTTTCACTACGCTGAAAATATGCATAATATTGTTCAGTCTGTGCAATGTAAAAATTTCAGCCCAACGCTTTAAATATCTCAATCGCACGTAAGCGTGATTGTTTTAAATCTACGATAGGTTTCGGGTAATTTAAGTCTAATTGCAGATTTTTAGCATAAGGCTCATGAATTTGTTTGGCATCAAGATGCGCCAATTCAGGTAACCACTGGCGTAGATAATCACCGTGCGCATCAAACTTTTGCGATTGGCTGATCGGATTAAAAATACGGAAATAGGGCACAGCATCCGTACCTGTAGAAGCACACCATTGCCAACCACCATTATTGGCAGCCAAATCACCATCGACTAAATGTTGCATAAACCATTGCTCACCCAGTCGCCAATCAATCAGTAAATTTTTACTCAGGAACATGGCGCAAATCATACGAACACGGTTATGCATCCAACCCGTTGCTAAAAGTTGCCGCATGCCAGCATCGACAATAGGAATACCTGTTTGACCTTGCTGCCAGGCCTCTAGATCTTGCGGGGCATCACGCCAAGCTATGTGTGCTGTCTTGATTTGAAAGGGCTGATGTTTAGAAACACGCGGAAAATCAAACAAAATATGTTGATAAAACTCTCGCCAAAGTAATTCATCTAGCCACGTTTGTTGTCCTTTGCCTTCTAAATGAAAGTAGCCGTTTTGCTCACGAAATAAGGCTTGTAGGCATTGACGAATCGATAAAATTCCAAGGTTCAAATATAACCCAATGCGACTGGTACTGTTCAGCGTAGGAAAGTCACGCTCATCCGCATAATGGGTTAGACCATGAGCCATAAATTCATCTAAGCAATGCTGTGCATGGGCTTCACTCATTGGCCAAAGCGTTTGCTGTTCAGCACTGATCTTCGCCGAATAAAAATCATCTAGAGTGAAGGGTGTTTGCCACAGGGCATGCTTGGCTAAAGCGGTTTGCGCATCAATGGCTGGGTAGCAACTCGGTATACTGATGCTGAGTCGTTCATAGCAACTTTTCTTAAATGCGCCAAAGACTTGATAAGGTTTATTGGATTGATTTCGAATGCTACCGACTGGAAAGAGGGTTCGATCATGATAAAGCTGTACCGAGATCCCTTGCTGTTCTAATTGTTGTTGAACCTGCGCATCGCGTCGTAGTTCATTCACACCCAATTCAACATGTGCATGTACTTGTTTAATTTTTAGTTCCATACAAATTTCACCGAGTGTATGGGCAATGCCAGACCATAGCGGAATATGTTGGATGATGAGCGGAATATTCAACGTGTCCAATTGCTGACGCAAAATATGAAGTTGCCTTAAGTAGCAATCAATTTTTATTGCAGCATCGTCATGAAGTGCCCACTGCTGTGGGGATAGTGCTATGAACGCAACCGTTGGACCAGATTGTCGAGCATGCCAAAGTGCAGTGTGATCTTGCAGTCGTAAATCTTGGCGAAACCAAACCAATTGCATAGCTCTACCTTTGTGGATGCAGCATAAGATTGAACAGTGTATAAAAATCTAAATGAGTTATAAACGCAAAGAAGTTGTTTTTATGCTTTGCTTTGGGATAAGGCAAACGTTAGTACATCGCATGATATGGAGATTTTTGCTTAATTTGATATGGCGGTGATTCTAGTCAAGATTACTTTGAAGGTGATTAAGTTGAAGTCATCAAGCTGTAGCACATTTCCAGGCTCAAAAATAATTTTTAAATTTCGATTTTTATCTGAAGCGCGCACTATTCATTGCTCATGTTTTGATGTCATTTCTATGCGTGCCGATCTTATCTTTTATCCATCCGCATAAAAAATCCCCCAAGCCGAGCCTTGGGGGATGAAATTGGAGTTACCATTCTATCGTTATTATGCTGATTGTATGGACTTGTACAGAATCAGTTTTAAGCTGATTTTGCTGACACAACTTGCTGCTGTTGTGCTTCAAGTTCACGAACCAGTGGCAACACTTTTTCACCGAAATATTCAACTTCTTCAATAAAGTGTAAGAAGCCAGAAAGAACCAAATCGACACCTACACTTTTTAATTCGACAATGCGTTCAGCAATTTGCTGTGGTGTGCCAATTAAGTTGGTTTTAAAACCATCGTTATACTGAACTAAATCTTCAAAAGTTGATTTTGCCCAGTTACCTTCGCCTTCAGCCGTGGCAGCACCTGCTTCACGTGTCGCATCACCAAATGAATTCACCGCTTGGATATTGGCTTTGGCAATGATTTCTTGGAGTACCGCTTGTGCTTCTTCTTCAGTATCACGGGCGATCACAAAAGCATTCACACCAATTTTGACCTGATGATTATTGGCCTTGGCTTTTTCACGAATATCATCAATTTGTTTTTTTAGTTCGGCTGGTGTGTTGCCATTGGTGAAATACCAATCTGATACACGTGAAGCCATATCTCGTGCTGCACGTGAACTTCCGCCTTGGAAAATCTCAATATGTGGTTTTTGGATGGGTTTAGGCGACAGCGTGTAGTCTTTAAACTGGTAATACTTACCATCAAAATTAAAGTTATTTTGAGTCCAAACGCCTTTTAAGCTACGGATAAATTCTTCAGAACGTGCATAACGTTGGTCATGCTCCGGCCATTCTTCACCGATGGCATCAAATTCACCGTGGAACCAACCACTCACGACATTAATGGCAATTCGGCCATTGCTTAGATGGTCAATCGTGGCCAATTGTTTCGCGGCCAAAGCCGGTTTCCAAGGGCCTGGCAAAATAGCAGCAATCACTTTGAGTTTTTCTGTTTTGGCTAAAATACCATGACTGAAGCTGACTGATTCATGCTGATTTTCGGCATTATAACCAGCGGTGAAACGAATTTGCGTCAAGGCATATTCGAAGCCACTTTTTTCTGCTGCTTGGGCAAGACGGAGGTTGTAGTCATAGCTCCAATCGGTACGTTGTTCGATATTACTAACCACCAAACCACCGCTCACGTTTGGTACCCAATACGCAAATGTTATGTTTTTATCTTGTACTGACATTTTGCAAACCCTCTGGATATAAGTGCTAACGCTGCATTAAGCGACTTGTGTTTGTGGTGGTTTTTTGCTGTGTAGGCGTGCTTCAGCCGCATCTAAATTAGGTACAGCAGCAGATGGCAGCACTTCTTCTTGTTCGATTTGTTTATTAATGCCCAAGTTTTGGTTAGCTTGTTGTGATTTTTCTTTTACGACTTCAGCACGTTGACCTTTTGCAGGAGCCCATTCCAAAATTGGTAAAGCACGTGCAACTGCAAGGGTAATACGGTCACGTAATAATTCACTGTGAATGGTGTATTCAGGTGTGAAGTCTTTATCAGTTGCATACACACCAATTGGTAGTGTTTGTGCTTGGAAGAAGCTAAATAGTGGACGTAGTTGATGTTCAAGTACCAATGCATGACGCTCAGAACCACCTGAAGCTGCGAGTAAAACAGGTACGTCAACCAAGGCTGTTTGTTCAACAAAGTCAAAGAAATGCTTAAATAAACCAGTGAACGATGCACGGTAAACGGGTGTACCTACAATTAACGCATCAGCAGCTTCTACCGCAGCTAAGTCATCTTGTACACGTTGTGGCAATTGGTTGCGGTAAATTGCACCACCCAATAGATTGCCAATTTCGCTAAACTTAATGAAATGTACATTGATAGGTGTTGCATCACCAAGTTCATCAATAATGGCTTGAACCAATGCTTCAGTTTTTGACGGGTTGTTTAGACCACCTGACACAGCAACAATATTCAGGGGTTTTTGTACATTTAAATTAGACATTTTTTAAACCTAAAAGGATGGTTTCTCGGAATGCCTTTTATTAATCCCGATGGGGGGTATAGCTGTAAAATAACCAAAATCAGAAAAGTTATCTGATTTTAAGATATGCGCTGAATAGGACTAAATTAGTTGGAATAAAAAAAATAAATTGTTGAAATATCAACATATATTGCTTTTAGATAAGCTTTTTTAGTTGCTTGATAAAATTTATATGAAAATGTGATTAGATTTAAAGATTTATAGAAAATGAGAAGAATTGCGCATTTTGTGCAGAATTTCTACATATTAAATGCAAAAAATTAAGTTCTTGCATATCCATCACATAGCATGTGTGGTTAGAATAGGGTCATTGTGCACAAGATCTCTCCACCTTGCTTATGAATATTTTAATCGTTGATGATCACCCGCTGTTTCGTCATGCTTTAATTCAGGCGGTTCGTTATAGTTTGCCTCAGGCGCAAATTCATGAGACTGCAGCAGTCAATGAATGCTATGAACGACTTGAAAATGGCCCTGAGCCAGATCTTGTTTTGCTTGATCTTAACCTTCCAGGTGCTTCAGGCTTTTCAGCACTCGTGCATATTCGTGCTCAGTTCCCGTCGATTCCAATTATTGTGGTTTCTGCACATGAAGAATCTTCAATTATTCAACGTGCTATTGCGCACGGTGCAATGGGCTATATCCCGAAATCGGCACATCCGAGTCATATTGGTGAAGCCATTCGTCAAGTGCTTGAAGGTGAAATTTGGTTGCCGCCAAATTTACCAGCCAACATGAACTTTGACCCACGCGCAGCAGATGAAACAGCATTGGCTGAACGTATTCAGTCACTCACACCACAACAATTCCGTGTATTGATGATGGTGGCTGAAGGTCTATTGAATAAACAAATTGCTTATGAACTTGATGTGTCAGAAGCAACCATCAAAGCACATGTCACTGCAATTTTCCGTAAACTAGGTGTGCAAAACCGTACGCAAGCAGTTCTAGCCATTAATGCATTAAATATTGATGAGAAAAAAATCTAACAAGATTCAATGCAATAAAAAAGACCTCCATTTGGAGGTCTTTTTTATGCTGATGCATTTATATCAAACAGAATCTAGATCAAAGAGATCGATTACAAGGTTTAAGCGATATAGTCTTGTTTTGGAGTGAGATCAGTACAGTACAGTGGGTTTAGTGCACACTGTAATTCATCAATTTGTTCATCAGACACATAGCCACGTGATTTTAAATAATCAGCTACACGATCATCACGTAGACTTAAAAATGCCGCATCATAGACACCAAGATCAACAAACAGCGCCGCTGTTTCTAAGCTATTGAATCGATCTAAATAGACGTCGTTGTCATACATTAAGAAAATATGATCTTGATTTGAGTTGGCATGTACACCTAGACGCTGTGCCAATTCAAATGGTGAGGTTTTAATAAAGAGCAAATCTGACAATTCATCAAATTGGGTTTTGTCGAGTTGGTTTTGATCAGTTTTGACTTTACCGAGCCATGCTTTAAAGACCAAGACGGCACCACCACGCAGTAACATGCTCCAAATTTGATGACGGGTTGCTTCACTTAAGCAATTACTCTCAGCCTCTAGACTTTGTAACAGAAGCTCTTCTTGCTCAGCCAAACGATCGAACAATCCAAGTCCTTGCGGCTTATAGGCGTTGTGTGCGAACACGTCAAAATTTAGTTCATCAAAAACTTGCAGGGCGAGGGGAACAGCGCTGCGGTATAAGGTTTCGAGTGCGGCGATTTGTGTCTCGTCGAGCTTACTGAATTTGAACAAAGTCGACCAATCAATTTCTGGCAAAATTGAATTAACACCATATTGACGATGAAATTGTAGGTTTTGATCGAAACCATGTGGAACAACTTTAGAAATATTCACAATAGACTCCTTATTGAGTGATCGATCAGCTTCTCAAATGGAGTGGGTGAAGGCTCATTAAAGATGTTAGAAACTGATCAATTTCTTATGATCATTTTTAGATCGAAGACTGCTGTATAAATATACGACTAAAGTTTTAATTTTATTTTTTTAGTATTAAAACTACTTATTTATCAATGATATTTTAAATTGTAACTAAGTGTACAAGTGTTCACTTATAGATTGGTTATTTTTTGCCATAGGCATTCGAAAATTGATGATTTTGGTCAATATATATGCGTGAATTTGGGCTGATTTTGAAATATTTTGCCTGTGAGCAATGATCTTTCGCCATTTGAGTAATTGAAAGTAAATTCTTGGTAAAGAAAAGCCCATTTCATGTGACTGAAATGGGCCATTTTTCACATAACTATCTAGCGTCTTTACTTGGAAATTTTCAAGCCGGATAACCAAGAACGCAATGATGCTGGTTTCAAAGGTTTTTTCAGCAAGACAATATTCAAATCTTTTAAGCGCTGTGGCAGTTCAGGATCCGAATCTGCTGTGATCAATGCAACAGGTACATTTTCTTGACGGTTCTCAACAATAAAATCGAGGCCAATTTTATTATTGTTTAAGTGCTGATCGACCAACCAAACCTGAATATTTTCCTGTTTGATTAATTCCATCGCTTGTTCAGGTTCTGTTGCTTTAAACACTTGATAACCCCATTTGGTCAGTAAGGTCGACATACCTTCCAAAATGGTTTCATCATTGTCCAAGCAAAGAATTTTGTAGGCCTTGGTTTTGAGCGGTACAGCCTGAGTTGGAGCAGCCACGACTTTAGGTGCAGCTACCACGGGCACTTCAATCATAAAGCAAGAGCCATGACCGAGTTCTGAGTAGACATGTACAGGGTAATCGAGCAAGCTGGTCATCCGTTGCACGATCGCAAGTCCTAGCCCTAAACCTTGTTCACCCCATGGCGAGGTATGTCCACAGCGCTCAAATTCTTGGAATAATTTAATCCGTTGTTCTTCGGCAATGCCTGGACCAGTATCCCAAACGCCAATCCGAATGTGCCCCGGACGTGCTGAGCGCAGAACGCCGACAACGACGCGACCACGTGCTGTGTAGCGCAAAGCATTACTGACAAAGTTTTGAATGATGCGTCGAATCCACTGCGGATCAGTATCAATCCAGAACTGAGCGTCATGTACGCTGAGTTTAATATTACGCTGTGCTGCAATCGACTTAAATTGTAGTTCAAGGTCACTGAGCAAATCGTGTAATGGATAAGGCTGGCGTTTCGGTTGAATTGTCCCTCCTTCGAGTCGGGCAATATCCAACAGGGCAGAGAGCATACTTTCTGCACCATGCAGTGCACGGTCTAGCTGCTGCAAGGTTTTACGGTCATCATCGTTTTGTACACTTTGTTCTAAAGCAGTGCTGAACAGACGCGCTGCATGCATTGGTTGTAATAAATCGTGACTAGCAGCAGCAATAAAGCGGCTTTTTGACATGTTGGCTTTATCGGCCTGTTCACGTGCCAATTGTTGTTCTGACAGTGCATTGGCCAATTGTTGGGTACGATCTTGTACACGGCCTTCAAGTAAGGCTTCGTTTTCACGGAAAGCGGTAATGTCAGCAAAAGTGGTTACGAAGCCGCCACCTTCAATGGGGTTACCGCGCATTTGAATCACGCGGCCATCTTTACGGATACGCTCGAACTCATGCGCACTTCCGACTTGCATCCAGTGCATGCGCTTACGAACATGTTCTTCAACCGAACCTGGACCACATTCACCACGTTCTGCGTTATAACGAATCAAGTCTGAGATAGGACATCCTACATAAACAATATCTTTTGGATAATCGAATAGTTTGAGGTACTGATTATTCCAAGCAACCAAACACATATTTTCATCGACAACTGATACCCCTTGGGTCATATGGTCGATCATGGTCATGATCAGGTTTTGGTTAAAACGTTGCCACTGCGAGGCTTGGTCAAGAATATTTGCGACTTGTCCAAGAGCCAAACCATTATTCACCATTGCAGTGGTGAGTAGAGTACGTGCCGAGGCTGCACCAATGGTTCCCGCTAAATATTGTTCGGTAAAACGCCACCACATACCGTTGGCACTGCTATTTTCATTCAGCACCACATTGTTTTGTGCACAAAATTGAGTGAAGGCACGCGTGGTTGGACCATCACCTGTAATACGTTTGGCAAGGGTAATTAAGTCACCTACTTTTAAACGTGCAACATCGTGATGAATATAACTGATGTCATTGTTTGCACTTTGTGTTGGCAGCGGTTTGGTTTCATAGTAAAAGAAACTTTCTGCTTGAATTTGTTCTGCCACGCTTGGACGGAACACACGTGATATCCAAATGTACAAAGTGATGTTGAGACCTAATGCCCAAACCACACCATGTGTCAGTGCATCAAAAGATTCAAAGCCTAGGAGCGCTTCTGGACGCAACCAACTCAGACCAAAAGGGCCATACATTAAAAGTTGGTTGGTAAAATCTTGAAATTGTGCAGGTAGACTACGTAATACCGTTGGTAATAACAGCGTATATGCCCACATGCCAAAACCTGTAATTAAACCCGCATAAACCCCTTGTTTACTACCACCACGCCAATATAAGCCACCGATGAGGGCAGGGGCGAATTGCGCCACCGCACTAAACGCTAACAGGCCAAAAACTGAAAGTTGGTCAATGTCATTAAAGAAATGGAAAAACAAGAAGCCCAGTAACATCACAGCTAAAATACAAATTCGGCGTGTGAATTTTAGAACTAAGGGCAAGCGCTTATCATGACGAGATAACAGCTTAGTACGCCACAGTGCAGGCATAATCAAGTCATTACTAAGCATGATTGAGAGTGCAACGGATGAGACTAATAGCATACCTGTAGAGGCTGAAAAGCCCCCTAAAAATGCCAATAAGGTCAACCAGTCTTGGTTATAACTTAAGGGTAACGATAGTACTGCGACATCTGGAATAGCCAAATACGCTGGTGCTGCATGGAGCGCCCAACTGGCAATTGGAATAATTGCCACAATGGTTAAAATCAGATAAACGGCAAACCAACGACGCGCACCACGAATATGTTTTTCATCACGGAGTTCTACCACCGCGACATGGAATTGTCGGGGTAGGCAGATGATCGCAAGCGCCGCCAATAATGTTTGAACCCAAAAACTTTCAGGCACGCCTTTGAGCTGCACATCTTTAAATGTACTGCTAATGTCATGGCTGATTTGTGCCATATTTTCAGGTGATTCAAATACAAAGAACAGCGCAACTGCCAATAAAGCAAAAAGCTTAACAAAAGATTCGAAAGCCACGGCAAGCATGAGGCCGCCATGTTGCTCGGTATTGGCAATTTGTCGTGTGCCAAACATCATGGCCAAAATGGCCAAAATACCGGTGAGGAACAACACGCTATTGGTGGTTTCTGTCAATCCAGCTGTCGGCTCTAAAATAACCGTAGCACTTAGCGCAATGGCGCGAAGCTGTAAGGCCAAGTAAGGAATAATGGCAATGACGGCAAGAATGGTCACCAAAGAGGCCAAGGGACCACTTTTACCATAACGGGCTGCAACAAAGTCGGCAATGGATGAAATGGCATGATGCTGACGTACACGACCGAGACGGCGCCAAATGTCATAGCCTAAAGCGACGAACAGTAAGGGGCCTAAGTAAATCGGTAGAAAAATAATGCCTTCACGAACCGCGGCACCAGTTGCGCCATAAAAGGTCCAAGAGGAACAGTAAACCCCTAAAGTCAGACTGAACAGTAACATTCTGCCGCGGGTACTGAGCCTGCTGGCATGCTTTTCACCAAAGAATGCACAAACAAAAAGTAATGCGATGTAAAGGGCCAGCACCCCGACAATGAGCCAACTATTCATAGAGCCTACAGCATATTAATCCTGCGTTAATAATACCGCATCCATCCGTTTATAAAGGTAATTGCTCAAAATTTAACGACCAAAGTCTAAATTACAAACAATAAGGAACATTGGTAAGTTTAGCTTCGAAATAATTCGAATTAAAAAATTGACGCCAAGGTTCGGCGTAAGGAGAACATTATGGATGAGAGACAGGTAGAACAAATTCTACAGAATCCAAAATTTAAGGAAATGGTGAGCCGTAAAAGTAAGCTAAGCTGGACTTTGACGATCATCATGTTAGTGGTTTATGTCGGCTTCATGCTGCTTGTAGGCTACAACAAAGAGTTTTTGATGCAATCCGTAAGCGGTGGTGTAACAACGATTGGGATGCCATTAGGTCTGAGCATTATCGTTCTGTCATTTGTGCTTTGTGGTGTGTATTCATATATCGCGAACAACAAGTTGGATGCATTAAACCAAGAAGCAATGCGTGAAGTTGAAGCAATCGCTCATGAAAAAGGACCGCACTAAGATGAAATGGAATTCATTGAAAGCACAAGCGCTGGCAGCACCAGCATTGCTCATGTCGAGCATGGCAATGGCAGGACCTGATTTAGGTGCTGCAGAGCAACAAGCAACCAACTGGCATGCAATTATCATGTTTGCCATCTTTGTGGGCTTTACCTTACTGATTACCAAATGGGCTGCGAAGCAAACCACCAACACTGCTGACTTCTATACAGCGGGTGGGGGTATTTCGGGTTTCCAAAATGGTCTCGCGATTGCCGGTGACTATATGTCAGCAGCATCGTTCTTGGGTATTTCCGCAATGGTATTCAGTTCAGGCTTTGACGGTCTACTGTATTCATTGGGCTTCATGGTGGGTTGGCCAATCGTATTGTTCTTGGTGGCTGAACGTCTTCGTAACTTGGGTAAATTCAACTTATCGGACGTGGTTTCATTCCGTTTGGCTGAAAAACCAGTACGTACTTTGGCAGCGATCAGTTCACTCGTAGTGGTTGCATTCTACCTAATCGCTCAGATGGTGGGTGCGGGTCAGTTGATCAAACTCCTCTTCGGTTTGAACTACAACATCGCTGTGGTGATTGTTGGCCTTCTGATGATGGCTTACGTAATCTTCGGTGGTATGTTGGCGACAACTTGGGTACAGATCATTAAAGCTGTAATGCTATTGTCTGGTGCGACTTTCATGGCATTCATGGTGATGAAAGGTGTGGGCTTCAGTTTCTCTGAAATGTTCTCTCAATCGATTGAAGTATTCTCTAAAGTGCATGATGTAACTTTAGCTGAAGCAACCAACATTATGGGTCCAGGTAAACTTGCAGCAAACCCGATTGATGCGATTTCTCTTGGTCTTGCATTGATGTTTGGTACAGCAGGTCTGCCACATATCTTGATGCGTTTCTTCACGGTAAAAGATGCAAAAGAAGCGCGTAAATCAGTGGTTGTGGCAACAGGTTTCATTGGTTACTTCTACCTATTAACTTTCATCATCGGTTTTGGTGCGATCCTTTATGTATCGAACAACCCACAATTCCTTGATGTAGCGAAAATGGCAGTGACTGGCAAGCTTGAGCTTGTAGGTGGTAACAACATGGCTGCGGTGCACTTGTCTGATGCGTTAGGCGGTGACTTGTTCATGGGCTTCATTTCAGCAGTAGCATTCGCAACAATTCTTGCGGTAGTTGCGGGTCTGACACTTTCAGGTGCTTCTGCAATCTCACATGACTTGTATGCAAACGTATTCAAGAAAGGTCAAACAACACCTGAATCAGAACTACGTATGTCTAAAATTGCAACTTTAGGTCTTGCGATCTTTGCGATGATTTTAGGTATCTTGTTCGAGAAACAAAACGTAGCGTTCATGGTTGGTTTGGCGTTCTCTGTAGCAGCGTGTGCAAACTTCCCAGTACTTGTATTGTCAATGTTCTGGAAAGGTTTAACCACTCGCGGTGCAGTGATTGGTGGTCTAGTTGGTCTATTAACAGCAGTTGTACTGATTGTATTGTCTAAAGCAGTTTGGGTAGATACATTCGCAATTTCTGAAACACCAATTAACCCATTCAATGGTCCAGCAATCTTTGCAATGCCATTAGCGTTCATCTGCTGCTGGTTGTTCTCTGTGACTGATAACTCAGCACAAGCACAAGCAGAACGTAAAGCATTCGATGCGCAGTATGTACGTTCACAAACTGGTATTGGTATCTCAGGTGCTTCAGATCACTAATCTGAACATCTTAAAAAGCCCCTGTAGAGGGGCTTTTTTATGCCCAAGTATTTTCAACATCTTTGCTATTGACGGGTGTAGCTTTCACCATTGAGTGTCATTTTCCAATGACCTTGTTCATCTTGATAAGGTGCTTGGTCAATCTTAAATTCATGGCTGAGTTGATCTTGCCCGATACGAAAGCTTTGCGCATTAAAACTTGTGATTGGAGCTTTGAAATTGGATTGTTTGGCATCATTGAAGGTTTGATTGGCGATGCTTTTCTCAGTATGTTCCTGATGCTTGTAATTCACATTACCCGATGGGCGAATGATTAATTCACTTTGGGCGTTCTGCCATGTACCAATATAATTTTCATGGCCATCGAGTGGTGTGTCCTTTTGGCTACAGGCTGAAATGAAAAACGCACAGCATCACGCAAGTAAAAATATACGAATATTCATTATTGTTCTTCCCATACAACGCATTTTTTACTTTGTACCTTTGTGCTTAAATTTACATCACCTTTTATGACCGTATTTGTAAGCGCAAATACTTAGGATAGGAGAGAAATGAATGTGATGACATCAACAAATATTTGCAGAAAAAATAGATGTTCATGCTAATTTAGAATAAATGTTTGGCCTCGAGATTAAGCATAAATTTCGTGATAAGAACAATTTGAATATTCGCCCAAAGCATATTGAGAAAATGAACAATGCAAGGATTGGTAGATTTTTGGAAAGGGTTTCGCTTATTGCCTTCGGCCTGGTTGTTACTCACACAATTTCTGATTTTGGTACTCACAGCTTTTACCCGTGAGAGTCCATCATTCCGTGCTTTATTATGGGTCTTGGGCGTATTGGTTTTATTGATTATTGCTAAAGTCATTCGACAAACGCCGATGTTTACGATTTTGGGGCTGAGTTTTGTCGGATGTGCGGTGCTATTTTCGACCCTGATTATGTTTGGGGTAAACGACCCGAATATTCAGATTATTGCCCATGCTTTTGAAGCCTGTGCGTATTTGAGTGCGGCTTATGGGGTATTACGCTATATGTTTGCAGACCGATATTTGACCAAAGATGAGTTGTTTGCAGCGGGTGCTGTCTTTACCTTAATTGCATGGGCTTTTGCATTTTTATATAGCATTTGCCAATTAATTTATCCCGATAGTTTCGTGAATCCAGCGGAGCCCGGCTTACAGTCTTGGCTTGATCTATTATTTTTGAGTTTTAGTTTACAGTCGGCTACAGGCTTGTCTGATTTAATGCCAATGAGTGCTCCTGCGCGAGTATTGGCCATGCTGCAAATGTTTTGTGGTGTGATGTATCTGGCTTTAATTGTATCGAGGCTAATCGCTTTACAATATATTGCCCATGTACCCAATCATCATAAATCCAAAGATCAAGAATAATGTAAGACACAAAAAAGGACGCAATTGCGTCCTTTTTTATTTCAGCTTCTAAATGGAATTAGAAACGGAATTTAGCATTTACGCCCACAGTTTGAGTGTCGCCGAAGTTTAATACTTGGCCTTTCTCAGCTTCATAGTTAGCATTTACGTAGCTCGCACCAACTGCAACAGCAGGAGTGATGAAGTAGTTTACGTTTGCACCCCAAGCTGAGTCTGGAGTACCAGCAAAGCTAGATTCAGCGTAAGAAGCACCAACGCTTAATTTAGGCGTTACAAAAAGATCAGTTTTTAATTGGAATGCTGTGTCATCACCGTAGATGATGCCAGATTCGAAACCGATTGCCATATTTGTATCGTCAATTGCACCAACGTATTTAGTACGTGCAGTGATTGCATCTTGGTCTTGACCAATTGTTGTAGCTTCAGCAGCAGCTTTAGCAACACCGTTGCCCATTACGTTGAACGCATCAACAGCAGCTTGATCAGCAACGCTAGTGTAACCAACAGCAACTAAGAAGTTTTGAGTTGGAAGCGCACCGATTTCTAATGCATAACGGTCACCGTTGTTGTCAGTGTTGTTTGCATTTTTGCTGTCAAGGATAGTGTGGCTGTAAGAAGCGCTAGCGTATACAGGAACAACTTTAGTTGGAACATAAGCTTCAGCTTTAGCGCCAAAGTTATGAGCAACAACGTCAGTGCCTTTAGAACCAACTTCGCCGTAGTTATACGCTACAGAAACGTTAGATGCTTGGTTAAGGAACGCAGCTTCAGCTAAAGGACCTTTTGTAGAGTCAACGTTTTTAAGGTAGTAAGTACCTTGAACACCACCAGTAAAGTCTTTGTCGTTTGCAGTTGTGTCGATGTATTCTGCTTGACCTTGTACTTCGAATTGGTAAGCTTGAGCACCGGTCATCGCTAATAATAAAGCAGTGGCTAAACCGAGTTTTTTCATGATTTTCTACCAGTTGTTACAAATGGATTAAACATTGTGCATTGTATTGTAACAATTTATTAAGTCAATGATCTTAAAGATTATTATTCAAGGCTTGAATCAAAGCAAATTTTCATAATAAAAAATGCAGCTTTTACTCTAACTGCGTAGTCATACTAAAAATATCATTGAGAACAATTAAATAAGAAAAGAAAAAAACTAAAAATTGGTAGGCACTTGAAAAAATCAGTCATTTTTTGATTTGAAAAAACAATTATAAATATTTATTTAATTCAAAAAAACATTTAAAAATAGTGTGAATAATAACGCTTTTGAGCCTATTTAAGCGACTGAATTGATAAATAAGCGCTGATAAGTTAGGCAAAATCAGTTTTATTGCATAATAAATATACATTTCTTTTGGGTATTTGATGTATTGGTCACATAAAAATTATTTAAATGAGGCGTAATTCATACCTTAGTGGATTACTAGGCTTTACATCAGGTTTTTAATACAGCATAATTTGTTAATCGAGTCAGAACACAGCTTAAAAGTGTGACTTTGACCCTGATTCTCCATAGTTTGTTTTTTATTCGCCCAGCTTTCCCCAAGGTTGGGCTTTTTTTTGTTTAAAAATTTTTATTGAAAGATAAAGTAAAAAATAAAGATGAATGATTATATTAAAAAATGCACCAAAATGATGCTTATTTTCAAGATTGATTGTTCTCAGCTCTGAGTAATAGGCAAAAAAAATCCTGATTTTATAGAAAAATCAGGATTTTTTAGCCAAAATCTTCGGGAAACTAAAATATTCTGCTGAGGAATGACTTTAGCGTGCCCTAATGCGGTGCATTGTGCACCAATTTATTGCGCATGTAAATATTTTATAAGGAACTATTTAGAAAAAAATACGCATTTTTTTCATTCAACTGATAAAGTCATTATTTTTCAAATATCTTTGCGGAAGAATGTGACAGATTATTCACTTTTGTATAAGATTTAGACTTAGATATATTCATTATAGTTTTTATAAATTTTTATTATATTTTATAGCGAAAAATGTCGATGAGGATGAATCAATTCTACGGCATTTTATGGGGTATGCAGCAGTGGGGCATAAATTAGATGGAAACCTTAAGAACTGAGCATATTAGCCGTCGGCTACAGATCGCCATGCTGGTCATTGTGTTGTCCATTGTTTTTATCAGTGTGCCGCTCATTGTCAGTAGTTATCAAAATTATGTGAAAAGCGCTGAAGCATTGAAAGAAATTCAAATGCTTAAAATGGTGGCCGACCTTTCCAATCAAATTTCACGTGAGCGCGCACCGGCTAATAGTGCTATGTCGAGTCATGGCAAGCAGCGTGAAGAAAAAATTGTAGAATTAAAACAATATCGGGAAGGGGTAGACCAGCAGTATCGCAACACGGTAAACACTTTAAAGCAGAAAGGCTTTACTCCGATTGCTCAACAATTAGAGTCAAATCTTGCACCTTATCTCAATAAAGGTCGCCGTACTGTGGATGCTTATATTGCTTTGCCTAGGGAGCAGCGTCATGCAGAACAGCTTGATCATGCCATCATTAGCATGTTTCAGGCCTGGGACCAAAGCTACATCGCCCTACAAAAATTAGTTAATTATTCACATGGTAAAGATACGCAAGTATCGAATTATTACACCCTAATTTTATTGCTTGCGGAGCTGCGAGATCAAGCTGGTCGTGTTGCTTCAAATATTATGGCGGCTGTATCTTTTCAACAGCCAATTCCTGAAGGAAATTTAGCACATACTTTACAGACTCAGCGCCAAGCGCGTTATTTATGGGAACTGATTCATGTGGTGCAATCAGAACATGATAAAACCAATGAGTTTAGCCAACTGCATAATGCGGTAAAAACTGAATTTCTTGACAAGGGTTTACCCATTATTGCTGGATTAGTACAGCAAAGCACACAGCAGGAACCCTACAGTTTAGATGGTACTCAATTGACAGATGCGATGGTGGATAAATTCGTGACCGTAGTCAAATTACAGAGTTATATTCTAGATTACAGTTTAAAAGTTGCGGACGATCAAAAAAATAATGCACGCGATAAATTGTTTTTCACGCTATTTTTATCATTGGTTTCACTGCTGACTGCCGTGATGACTATGATTTATGCAAAAAAATGGGTGTTTGAGCCACTCATTCGTGCACGTTATCAGTTGTTTAAATTGGCTAGACATCCACAGCCGCCCGTCGCATTGAATGAGGTCAATCAGAAGATAGTACAAAATGATTTTTTAAGCTTATTTGATGCAATTCATCGTATTGAAAATATGTTGCAGCAGCGTGATGCCTTAGAGTTTCAACTGAAACATATTGCCAATTCAGACTCTTTAACAGGTGTAGCTAATCGTTTTGCACTGGATGAATACATTAAGTTCCGTGAGTCTCAACCCTCGCAGTTTAAACAAACAACTTTAATTATTATTGATATCGACCACTTTAAGCAGGTGAATGATCAATATGGGCATATCGTTGGTGATGTTGTGATCCAACATGTCGCGAATCAACTGCGTCAACATGTAAGATCTTCGGATTTGGTTGTACGTTATGGCGGCGATGAGTTTTTGGTGCTTATTGAGGGCATTGAATTAGATAAAGCCCAAGAAATTGCAGAAATCATTCGGCTAGACATTCAACAAGCACCGCTAAGTATTGCCAGCGAAGTTCCACATTTGGCGATTACCGTGAGTATTGGTGTTACGGTTGGTGCAACCAGTTGGATCAGTTTATTAGAGCGCGCAGATCAAGCACTGTTTAGAGCAAAAGCTGCGGGTCGTGACCAAGTATCGTCTTAATCACTATATTTTGCTTACTCAATGTAAAGTCTATTGTTCGTCTTTATAACGATTTGAACAGGCTTGCCCTGAAAATGAAGTGCCTGTTTTATTCCAACATTGTGCAGAACTGATCTTACCTAAATTGTATTGCAAGACTGCTTCTGGTTGCCCATCGCTATACCAAATTTTATAAATATTATGGCGCACACCATCGCGGTAAGACCCTTGACGTTCCAATTTTCCATTTTCAAACCACATTTTTAAATCGCCAATCAATTTATTGTTTTGGAATGTTGCGTAGGTCCAAGGATTACCATTTTGATACCAGCGCTGGCGTATACCACTTTCAATTCCATTTTTATATTTCATGGATAGCGCAATTTGCCCATTGGGATGCCATATCTTGTAATCACCCTCAGACTCACCATTGATGATTGCGCTTTCTTGTTCCTTCAAACCGTTGGCAAACCAAAACTGTATTTTTCCTTGATAGTACCCATCTTGATATTCAATCTGACTACGTTTTTTGCCATTAGGGTAATAACTTTCAAATACACCTGAGCCTTTAATATCATCAGGAAAATGAATGAGATGTTCACACTCGCCATTTTTAATTTTATCTGAGCTTAAGAATATCGTAGTGAGGGCATCACCATTTGCATAGGTATATTGGTTTTCAAAAATACCTTTTTGTGCGGTTGGCGTGCTGTGTGCAATACATTGTGGGAGGTCTTTCCAAGGACTAAGATCTGGATCTTCTTGAGAAACAAACAGCACCATATATTCATTGAGGTAGCCATCGGCAAAACTTGCGATCGGGCAGATTAAAAGACCAAAACAAAGTAGAAATTTATTCATTGTTGATTATTCTTGTTGAATGAGAAAAATATAAATATGTGTCATCTATACCGATGATTGACCGAGATATGATAAGTGCGATTGAGGATAAAAAGAAACAGTATTGGCTTACTTCACATTTTATAATTTTAACTGAATCCAAAATTGAAAAATAATCACATGAAAAAAATATCAGTTCTATTTGTGCTTTTTTTCGGGCTATATGGCTGTACTAAGCAGGTGAGTGTTATGAAATCAGCACATTCCGCTTCGTCTACAGTTATAAATAATCAAGCCGATATTCGGGTACAAGAGATTACTACTTTGTTCAATGAAGCACAGACGCAGGCCGTGTTTGTGACCTTTGATGGTTCAACTTGGCGGCAATATGGTAATGATTTAAAACGTGCTCAAACAGAATATATTCCAGCGTCTACATTTAAAATGTTGAATGCTTTAATTGGTCTACAGCATGCTAAAGTGACCACGAACGAAATATTTAAATGGAATGGCGAAAAGCGTGCGTTTCCCACTTGGGAAAAAGACCTGACATTGGGCGAGGCGATGCAGGCCTCCGCTGTACCTGTTTATCAGGAACTGGCAAGACGAATTGGCTTGGCTTTAATGCAACAGGAAGTTAAACGGTTAGGTTTTGGCAATGCCAATATTGGTAAACAGGTGGATAATTTTTGGTTAGTCGGGCCGTTGAAGATTACGCCTGAACAAGAAGCTCAATTTGCGTATCAGCTTGCGACACAGACCTTGCCTTTTGATGTTGTTGTACAGAAGCAAGTCAAAGACATGCTTTATATTGAAAGCCGTGGGGATGCAAAGTTATATGCCAAAAGTGGTTGGGGTATGGATGTAGAGCCGCAAGTTGGGTGGTATACCGGTTGGGTAGATGATGGTCATGGCAAGATTACAGCGTTTAGTTTGAATATGCAGATGGCTGCAGGGGATGATGTGGCGGAGCGTAAGCAGTTGACGTTGGATGTGTTGGATAAGTTAGGTGTGTTTCATTATTTACGTTAATTTTTTGAATTTTGAGTTTTGAGTTTTGAGTTATTTTTCATTGCATAGGATTTATCTTACTTTTGAAAGCACAAAAGTAAGCAAAATGCTTTTGTTTGCCTGAGGGCACATCCGTGCTGCCCCAGTCAAACAGGCGACATTCATGTCGAAAGTTATGTGATTGAATTTATGATTTTTTGAAGATATAAAGTATACAAGTCTTTAATATTTCAAGAAAATGAATCAGTCTCAAAAACAACGGTTAGAAGAAATTTTTAGAAAAAATGAAAATATAGGAATAGCAATTTCGATTACGGGGTCTTGGGGAGTTGGGAAAACTTTCTTCTGGAATAGTTTTTTAAAAGCTCAATCAATCAAAGAACAGGAAAGGAAGTATTTACCACTGTCCGTAAGGCTTAAACATAAGAGTTTTTTTGATAAAAAATATGCTTATGTTTCTTTGTTTGGTATAGAAAATTTATCTGATCTTAAAGCTGCTATATCCACAAATATGAGTAGTAATTACTTTAATCAAGAGTCCACAAAGAACTTTGAAATACCTACATTCATCAAAAAGGGACTTACAGCTTTAAGAGAGGTTAAGCTAACGAGCAGCGAATATGGAATTAGTTCTTCTGCACGAATTTTTGAATCCGTGTTATATGCTCAAGTTAAAGATGCGATTATCTGCTTTGATGACTTTGAACGTATGTCAAACAAGCTTGATATAAAAGATGTCATGGGCTTGGCAAATCAGCTTAAACTAGAAAGAAATTGTCAGGTCGTTTTGATTTTAGATGAAGATAAAGCTGAAGGAGAGAATAAGAAAAAATATGCTGAATATAAAGAAAAGTTGATTGATGAAACCATAAAAATTACATCTGTTGAACCTTTGATTCGTGCAAATACAAAAGATATAGATGATGATTTAGTTAATTTGATGATTAAATTTGCTGAAGAGTTAGAGATTCATAATTTTAGATTTTTTCAAAAAGTCATAAAATTGTATAGCCAGTTTCTAGATCAACTACCTAAAGTGGTGGCCGATTCCACTAAACTAATTATTCTAACTAGAATTCTACAAGGTTATTTCATTTCTGATTTTGGTGTTAAATATGATTTTCAATGGGAAGATATCCAATTGGTTCTCGAAGATAATCAAAAAGATTGGTCTGAGAGGAAAGTTAAAACATATAAAGCATTACAGAATATTTCGTACAATTTTATACATTCTGATGTATGGCTTAGTGAGTTCAAAAAATGGTTTGATCAAGTAGATGAACTGGATTTCGGTTTATTAAAAGAGTTAGCTAGTTCTGAATTGATATCCGAAAAAAATAATGACTATACAAAAAGTTTTCATGCAATAACTAAGAAATTTTGGAAGTTGCAAGCAGATGAAAATTTTCCTAAAGATTTATTTGAAATAACAAAAAAAGTAATAGGCTTAGAAAATTTAGGAAATATAAGTTTTGCAATTAAACTTCTAGAGCTATTTGGGCATTCCGATCAAGCGATCGAATTAGAATGTATTACATGTGAGTGGATACATGAACAAATGATTAGAAATAGAAGATCATTTATAGGTATAAATCAATTAGGTGAAATTAGACCCGTTTTTGAAGATTATATTGAAAAATTTGAGTTGAGTTCTGAACATTTACCAATTCTAGTTGATGCTGTTTTTAAAATATTTGTTAATGGCGCTGGAAGTAGTGAGGATGAGTTATCCGTAGAAAAAGCGAATAAACAACAATGGAAAGAACTGTTATTTATTCAAATCCTCCAAGATGAAAGATTTAATGATATTAATAGTAGCTATATAGTAAAAAAAATACTCGAAAGGCCTACTGCCTCAAATTTTAAAGCTTCTTTTAGAACAATGATCACTGAAATCTATGAAGAAAAAGGAAAAGAATCTGAATTTTATAAAAATTATATGGATTATCTGATAACTCGACTAGAGAACTAAATCTCCCCCTAACCCTGAGCCATATATGGCGCAAGGAAAAAGAGGGGGGGAACTCCACTGAATTAATAATGGAATACTCCCTCCTTTATTAAAGGAGGGTTGGGGAGGATTGAATTACTTCAACATCGGCTTTAAGAACTTCGCTGTATGCGATACTTTATTCTTCGCCACTTGCTCTGGCGTACCTTCGGCAATAATCATACCGCCGCCAGCACCACCTTCAGGGCCTAAATCAATCACCCAATCGGCAGTTTTAATCACATCCAAATTATGCTCAATCACCACAATGGTATTACCCTTGTTGCGAAGCTCATGCAGGATATCGAGTAACTTGGCAATGTCATGGAAGTGCAGACCAGTTGTTGGTTCATCAAGCACATACAAGGTTTTGCCTGTATCGCGCTTCGCCAACTCACGAGCCAATTTGACACGCTGCGCTTCACCACCCGAAAGCGTGGTTGCAGATTGACCTAAACGGATATAACCCAAGCCAACTTGGTTCAAGGTTTCCAAACGACGGTGAATCACAGGAATAGCGTCAAAGAAATGCATTGCATCTTCTACTGTCATTTCTAACACATCTGAAATGTTACGACCTTTATAGCCAACCTCTAAAGTTTCACGGTTATAGCGTTTGCCGTGGCAGGCATCACAAGGCACGTACATATCAGGTAAGAAATGCATTGCGACTTTAATCATGCCGTCACCTTCGCAGGCTTCACAGCGACCACCTTTCACGTTAAACGAGAAACGACCTGCCGCATAACCACGTGCTTTGGCTTCAGGTGTTTGCGCAAAAAGTTCACGAATAGGGGTAAATAAACCGGTATATGTTGCAGGGTTTGAACGTGGCGTACGACCAATCGGGCTTTGGTCAATATCGACGACTTTATCAAGGAATTGTAAGCCATCAATCGAATCAAATTTCTCAGCCGTTAATGTGGTTGCACCATTCAATTGAGTCGCTGCAAGCGGTAACAAAGTACGGTTAATTAGCGTTGATTTACCTGAACCGGACACACCTGTTACACAAGTCATTACACCTAGAGGAATAGTCAAATCGACACTTTTCAGGTTATGACCCGCAGCACCCATCAACTTGATTTGTTCTTCAGGTTTTGGCGGTTGTGTGCGTGTTTTCGGCACATCAATACTGAGCTTTCCTGATAGATATTGACCAGTTAATGAATCTGGATTTGCCAAAATTTCATCATAAGTCCCTTCGGCAATCACATGACCACCATGCACACCTGCACCTGGGCCAATATCAATAATATGGTCGGCGGCACGGATCGCATCTTCATCATGTTCTACAACTAGTACGGTATTACCTAAGTCACGCAAGCGTACTAGGGTTTCCAATAGGCGGTCATTATCACGCTGATGCAAACCAATAGAGGGTTCATCCAGCACGTACATTACGCCCATCAGGCCCGCGCCAATTTGCGAAGCCAAACGAATACGCTGAGCTTCACCACCGGATAGGGTTTCGGCAGAACGTGACAAACTTAAGTAGTTCAAACCCACTGAAACTAAAAAATGCAGACGTTCACGAATCTCTTTGAAAATCTTATCAGCGATTTCGCCTTTGGCACCGCTTAAGTTGAGGTCTTGATAGTAGCTTTCAGCATCGCCGATCGACATTTTGGTGATCTGTGCGATGGTCTTGTCCAAAATTTTCACATTACGTGAGATTTCATTCAGACGTGAACCATCGCAGGCATCACAGGCAGCATTGGATAAATACTGCGCCAAATCCTCACGGACATAGTTCGATTCCGTTTCACGGTAACGACGTTCTAGGTGAGGCAAAATACCTTCAAACGCTTGCACACGTTTGTGTGAGCGACCACGTTCATCAATATAACTGAGGTCAACTTTTTCTTTACCCGTACCATAAAGGAATTTCTTTTTGGTCTCGGCATCGAGTTCATTCCACGGCGTTTCTAAAGAATAGCCAAAATGATCGGCAACCTTTTGAATCATGCTGTAGTAATACGGACGCTGACGATCCCAGCCGCGAATCGCACCTTGGCTAATTGATACATCTGGACTTGGAATGAGTTTTTCGGCACTAAAATGGCTGCGGGTTCCTAAGCCATCACAAACAGGGCAGGCACCAAAGGGGTTGTTGAATGAAAATAGGCGTGGCTCAAGTTCACCGACAGCACGGTCACATTCAGGACAAGAGTGTTTCGCGGAGAACACACGGTCTTCTTTTTCACCTTTCATCCACGACAAAATGGCAATATCGCCACCTAAACGCAGTGCAGTTTCAAAACTTTCGGCAATACGATTACCTAAGTCATCACGGACTTTGAATCGGTCAACGACGACTTCAATGGTGTGCTTTTTCTTTTTATCTAGTTCAGGTGGGGTATCAATATCAATGACTTCACCATCGACACGGGCACGGACAAAACCTTGACCTTGTAATTGCTCAAACAGGTTGGTGTATTCACCTTTACGGTCACGTACTACAGGTGCGAGCAGCATCAGTGCTGTACCTTCTTCTAGCTCTTTAACTGCATCAACCATTTCCGACACGGTTTGAGCCACCATCGGTAAGTCATGTTCAGGGCAATACGGTGTGCCGACACGTGCATATAGCAGACGTAAATAGTCATAAATCTCGGTGATTGTGCCGACCGTAGAACGCGGGTTATGACTCGTCGATTTTTGTTCGATGGCAATTGCGGGACTCAAGCCTTCAATCGAATCGACTTCCGGTTTTTCCATTTGTGATAAGAACTGACGCGCATAAGCAGACAGCGATTCCACATAGCGGCGTTGGCCTTCGGCATATAAGGTATCAAAGGCTAAAGAGGACTTACCTGAACCGGAAAGTCCCGTAATTACCACAAACTTGTCGCGTGGAATATCGAGTGACACATTTTTTAAGTTATGGGTACGTGCGCCTCGAATACGGATATGACTTTGGCTCATGCAAGGGTCCTGAAAAGTTTCATCGAAAAACTTGTATATGATAGCGCATGAAAATTGTTCAAGTGTAAATTAAACCTAGATTTATGCATGTCTTTGTGAGAAAAAGGCCGAAACAAAATTTGATTGATCACGGAAATGCCAGCGCGCATTCAGGTGTAATCAAGACAGGACAATTCGAAAGATGACAGTTTTAGTAAAAGTAACAGGCTGTGTTGCCGTATTGGTCGCTACATTTTTATTGGGTGCGTGTACGGAAACAAGCCACCTGAAAGTCGAAAAGTACAACACCCTGCAAGAAGCAACGACCGCGCTGAATCTTGAAAATGAAAAAATCGATTTATATATTGCTGAATTAGGACAAGCCAAGACGGATACAGAAAAAAAGCATCTAGCTTGCGACAAAATACCGAAACAATATGATTATGTATTGGCTCTGGTGGATGCCAACCAACACCTAATGACGGATGATGATCAAACAGTTCAAGCGCAATTTAAACAAATGGCTTTGGAGCAAAAAGCGCGCTTTACCAGTAGTCTTTGGTGTAAATAAACGGACAATGCGAAAAGCCACTTGAAGACTAATTCGATAGCGACTTTGATTTTTTAAACAGAAAGTGCTTATTGAGGTTATTTCAACACTAAGTCAGGAGTAGACTAGGCGAGTTTTTGCTAATGGAATATAAGCATGTTGTCTTTATTTTTAAAAAGTTTAATGGGCGCGCTGGTCGTGGTGCTGATTGCTCTGCTGTCTAAAAGTAAGGCTTTTTATATTGCTGGCTTAGTTCCGTTATTTCCGACTTTTGCTTTGATTGCACATGTGATTGTAGCCAGTGATCAAGGAGCGGCGGCTTTACAGAAAACTGCACTTTTTGGCATATGGTCACTGATTCCATATTTCATTTATTTGCTGATGGTTTATGTGTTGGCTACACGTTTAAGCCTCGTGGCATGTTTGAGTGTGGCAACCGTAAGTTGGATAATTGCCGCAGCGGTCTTGATTTATACTTGGCAAAGTTTTCAAGCTTAAAAATGTCTGTAATGGTATTTGGAACTTTGATTAATAAAACAGCATAAAAATTAAAAAATATTCATTTTTTCCAATTGTTTATTAAATATGAGTGTGATGTTTATCACACATTAAATCACTATAATGGCCAAAAAAATGACTTTATAAATAATACAAGAGCAACTTATGTGGGTAAAAATTTTAATTTGTTTGTTGGGGCTCTGCACAGGGGTGATGGCTTGGGCTGAAGATACCAAAATTCTTGGCTTTGAGCAGTTTATTGAACCACAAGCGGGACAAAGTTATAGCGTAAAGGCATCGGCTATTGCACCTAATGCTCAAATGTGGTCGGTGGTTTATATGGTGTTGCAGACCAATCAAGTTCCTGACGACACAGTATTAGATTTTAAAGTACAGCCTCAAGGTATTTTATTTAAAAATAATCCTGCCAAAAAAATTGACGAATATGGTTTCGAGGGAATCCGATTAGCGAATAAGAAAGAATTTGCATTTTCGCAATATTCAGATTTTGCAGAATTAATTCAGGATCAAACTGGTAAAACGATTCAGGATGCCTCTGTGTTTGATGTGAGTCGTGCACACGTCTATGCCAGAGTTGAAGACTGGGTGCCTGAATATAATGCACAATCCACGCAGCTTAATATTGAACTGGGGCAAATGCATGAAATGGATGTGAAAGGTTTATATATCGTCTTAGGTGAAGGTGAAAAACCTAAAGACTTAAAGGCCATTGCCAATCTTGATCCTTTAATGAAATCACAATTCCAATCCGAAGAAACACAAGATCGTCACCGTATTCGCAGTGAAACACGCGAAGCCAAATTTGCTATTTTTTTAGTAATGATTGGCGTTGGTATTTTCTTAGGGTGGTATCGTTTTAAAAGTTAATTTTAGTCTTTAAATTTATTATCTGTTTGTATAACCGTCCTAGGGTAAAGACGGTTATATGTATAGCTTTTATTTTAAATAGGCCAAGTCCGTTGTTGGTAGGCACTGTCCCAAAACATCCATTCTAATTTAGCGGCATCGGTATAGGCTTTATGCATTTTGGTTAAGGTGTCAGCATCACAAGTCGCTGCGACTTTATCAATCGTGTGAATGACATTGTTCACTGCAGTATTAAATTCTTCACCTGAATAGGTGTCGATCCATGCTTGATAAGGGTTGTTTGGTACTGATTGATTCACAATGGCTTTACCCACTTCTGCATAAATCCAAAAACACGGCAACAACGAAGCCAGAACGACTGGATAGCTTTCTGACCAGGCTGTTGCGGTTAAAAATGAAGTGTAATGGTGGCAGGCAAGGGTCAGTGGTGTATTTTCAAATTCTTCTTTGCTGATGTTAAAGCCTTGCATAAAGTCATTGTGTAAGCTGCGCTCGACCACAATTGCAATTTTTGCCCCTTCAGAAAACTGAATGACATCATCTGCCTCAAAGGCTTTTGCGGCACATACAGCTAAGGCACGACCATAGGCCAAAAGATAGTGGGCATCTTGAATCACATAATGGCTGAAGGCATCTCGGCTTAATGTGCCTTGAGCCAGTTCCTGATTAAACGGTAAATTTAAAATCTGCTGATACAGTTCAGCATTACGTTGCCAAACATCTTGCGAAAAAAGCATTGGATCTTCCTACAAATTCAATCAATGAAGCATGTGCATGCCATATGGTGGCATCAGAATAGAATGTTTCATCTTAGAGTGTTTATTCAAAATGTAACGAAGATTTTTTTGGTTTCATTCATAAAAAGCGTCATAATCGCGGCATAAAACTCAACTCTATCTTTAGTTTTAGTTTTACTCTTATTTTGAAAAAACAGGTCGATCTACCATGATGAAACATTTTGGTTTCTCTATCTTCTTTACGATCGTGTGTCTGGCTATTTCTGCTTATTGGGGCTTTACGCATGGCCCAAATGCGGGCTTACAGGCCATGTTTACGGCTTTGACCATTACTGCAATTTTGGCAGTGATGGAAGTATCATTATCATTTGATAACGCTGTGGTGAATGCATCGGTACTCCGTGGTTGGGATCATTTCTGGAAAATGATTTTCTTGACCGTGGGTATTGTGATTGCTGTATTCGGTATGCGTTTGATTTTCCCAATCGTCATTGTTGCTGTAACGGCAGACATGGGCGCAATGGAAGTGGTGCAATTGGCACTGAATAATCCAATTGAATACTCTGCCAAGTTGATGGCACATCATGCTGAAATTGCTGCATTTGGTGGCGCTTTCCTTTTATTGGTGTTCTTAAACTTCTTCTTAGATGAAGGTAAAGATACTCATTGGTTCCGTTGGTTAGAACGTCGTTTGGCAAATCTTGCGAACGTTCCAGCCATGTCGGTATTTATTGCGCTCATTGCACTTTTAGTAATGGCGGCAAATATCGCTGAAGAAACACGTCTTGCTGTGGTTATGGCAGGTATCTGGGGTATTGTGATTTATATCGGTGTACAAGTATTGAGTCACTTACTGGGTGGTGAACCTGAAGTTGATGAAAATGGTAATGCGGTTGGTCACGATGCGAATGGAGCGCCAACGGGCGTGATCAAAGCAGGCTTTGGTGGCTTCCTTTACCTTGAAGTACTGGATGCATCGTTCAGTTTTGATGGTGTAATTGGTGCTTTTGCGATTACCTCTGACGTTGTGATCATCATGTTAGGTCTTGCAATTGGTGCGATGTTCGTACGTTCAATGACGATTTACTTGGTTGATAAAGGTACTTTGGACGCTTATATCTTCCTTGAACATGGTGCGCATTATGCCATTGGTGCACTTGCATTCATCATGTTAGCGAGTGGTACAGGTGTACACGTTCCTGAAGTGGTAACTGGTCTGATTGGCGTGGCATTTATTGTTTGGGCCGTGATCGCCTCAATCCAATATAAAAAACGTCAACAACAATTGGGCGGTTAATCCCTGCTCAAGCTTGAAAGGCTTACAAAAGCGCAGCACTGGCTGCGCTTTTTGTTTTTTAGATGATGATCATCTTTAATTTAAATAAAAATCCTGCTTCGCTGCACGCTGAATGTCCTATAATCCCATTCCAAGATTAATGAATTTTTAACCAGCTATGATGAATGCTCTTGAACGACGCTCAACCTTTGCTTTGAGCAGCATATTTGCCTTGCGCATGCTGGGGCTGTTCATGATTATTCCGGTATTTTCTGTAGCAGGACAGGAGTATGCAGGAGCGACACCTGCATTAATTGGTCTTGCAGTCGGTGTATACGGTTTAACTCAAGCGATTTTACAAATTCCATTTAGTTTAATTGCGGACCGCTATAGTCGTAAGCCTTTGGTGGTTATTGGGCTATTGCTGTTTGCGTTAGGTGGTGCAATTGCAGCCATGTCGGACAGCATTTATGGCGTGATTATTGGTCGTGCAATTGCGGGCGGTGGTGCAGTTTCAGCGGTGGTCATGGCTTTACTTGCCGATGTGACCCGCGAAGAAAATCGTATGAAAGCCATGGCAACCATGGGTATGAGTATTGGTGTGTCTTTTGCTGTAGCCTTCAGTTTAGGCCCTTGGCTCACTGGTTTAGTGGGAATCTCAGGACTATTTTGGGTGACAACCATTATGGGACTGGCTGCCATTTCAATGTTGCTATTGGTGCCAAAAGTGACCCGTCACCATCGTAACTTTCAGCAAGGTTATGTGGCACAGCTTAAACAAGTGTTGAAAATGGGTGATCTTAACCGTTTACATGTCTCGGTTTTTGCATTGCATTTATTACTCACTGCCATGTTTATTTATGTGCCTTCACAGTTAATTGATTTTGCCCAAATTCCGCTTAGCTCACATGGTTTGGTGTATTTGCCATTATTGATTTTGAGTCTGTTGTTTGCTTTTCCAAGTATTGTTTTGGCGGAAAAATATCGCAAAATGCGTGGCATTTTCTTAACTGCAATTGGCGGCATTATCCTAGGTTTAGGGATTTTAATATTTGGTTTTGAATCGAAATATATTCTGTTGCTCGGTTTAGGCTTATTCTTCATTGCCTTTAATGTGATGGAAGCATTGTTGCCATCGTGGTTATCAAAAGCAGCACCGATTCAGTCGAAAGCAACAGCAATGGGCGTGAATGCGAGTAGTCAATTTCTCGGTGCATTTTTTGGCGGGATGATTGGTGGACAACTATTAGTGCTAAACAATACAGCGATGGGTTGGGGGATTTTAACGGCCTTAGCGATTGTATGGTTGCTGATTAGTTTTGGTTTGGCACAGCCGCGTTATCTGTCGTCAATGGTATTTAGCTTACCGGATGACAAACAAACAGATGAATGGACTTCTCAGCTTTTGGCAATTCGTGGTATTGAAGAGGTCGTGGTGATGTCTGACCAACAAGTGGCTTACGTAAAAGTGGATAAGCAGCAAATTGATGAATCTGCGCGACAACATTTAACGCACTTGTTAGGGAAAGAGGTAGCCATTTAAGCATAACTCTTATAAAGTAAATAATAGAAATAAATAGGAAGAATACGTCTGATGCGTGGTGTAAATAAAGTCATTTTAGTCGGTACTTTGGGTAAAGACCCAGAAACTAAAACTTTTGCAAATGGTGGTTCATTAACCCAATTTTCAATCGCGACAAGTGATTCGTGGACTGATAAAAATACGGGTGAGCGTAAAGAGCAAACTGAATGGCACCGTATTGTGTTGCATAACCGTTTAGGTGAAATTGCTCAGCAATATTTGCGTAAAGGTTCTAAAGTTTATATTGAAGGTTCATTACGTACACGCCAATGGACTGATCAAAATGGTCAAGAGCGTTATACCACTGAAATTCGTGGTGAACAGATGCAAATGTTGGATAACAACCGTCAACAAGGCGAGCAAGGTCAAGGCGGTGAGTTTAACCAACCACGTTTTAACAACCAACAAGGTGGTTATAACAATAACCAAAACCAAGGCGGCTACGGCAACCAAGGTGGTTATGGAAATAACCAACCTGCTCAAGGCAACAGCTATGGCAATAACAACCCAAGTGGTTTTGCACCGAAGCAACAACCTGCACCAACGCCAGCACCTGCAGCAGCGGATTTAGATGACGACTTACCATTTTAATTTTTAAAACAGTAAATCATCATCCAAAAAGCCCTCAATATTGAGGGCTTTTTTATGTGTATCTAAATGTTAGCCAGTACTGTGTGCAGCATTGAGTGAATAGATTATGGATTGGAAGCGTCGATTAAACTCGAAATGTTAATATAAATAATGAATCTAAAAAACCGATAGTTTTTATAAAAAAGTACGGTTTTACCTATGATAATATTTTTCGTATTCTAACTTCAACAGAGAAACAAACCTGAAATGAGTTAGAGGAATATCACATGAGTTTAATTAACACTGAAGTAAAACCATTTAACGCAACAGCTTACAAAGATGGTCAATTTGTTGAAGTTTCAGAAAAAGACTTCTACGGTAAATGGTCTGTTGTATTCTTCTATCCTGCTGATTTCACATTTGTATGTCCAACAGAATTAGGCGATCTTGCTGATCACTATGCTGAATTCCAAAAAATGGGCGTAGAAATTTACTCAGTATCAACAGATACACACTTTACACATAAAGCTTGGCACGATTCTTCTGAAGAAATTAAGAAAATCGAATACCCAATGGTTGGCGATCCAACTTGGACCTTAGCGAAAAACTTTGACGTATTGATTGAAGCGGATGGCCTTGCAGATCGTGGTACCTTTGTTATCGATCCTGAAGGTAAAATCCAAATCGTTGAAATCAACGCAGGCGGTATTGGTCGTGACGCATCTGAATTAATGCGTAAAGTAAAAGCGGCACAATATGTACATGCTCACCCAGGTGAAGTATGTCCAGCGAAATGGAAAGAAGGTGAAGCAACACTTGCACCATCAATTGATTTGGTTGGTAAAATCTAAGATCGATTCAGTTTGACTGAAATACAAAAAGCCAGGACATTGTTCTGGCTTTTTTATGCATACGAAAGATTAAATTAAATAACCATCATGTTGAGGGCCATATTCACGAATACCTTCGACCAAATACTCAATTAATTGTTCCATCACTAAACGTTGCCCTTTACGTGAAGCGTAGACCAACTGGATGGTTCCGACATTTGAGCACCATTCGGGGAAAAGGTGAATTAAGCGTCCGGCTTCAATATCGTCTTTGACCGTGAGATAAGGCAGGTCGGCAATCCCTAAACCATCTAAAACAGCATAATAGGCACCAGCCAAGTCATTACTTTTGATGCGTGGGTTGAGTGAAATTTCAATTTGTTCTTGTTGCGCTAAATGATGTAAATGCCATTGGTGGCGATTTTTTTGTGTCCCTAACACAATACTTGGAAATTCACTTAACTCGGTAATATGCTCAAGTACACGCCCTTGTAAGACCTCAGGGCTAACCACTAAACAATGCACGGTTTTAATTACGTCACGTACAATAATGCTAGAGTCTTCATTTTCAGCAAAATTGGTACGAATGGCGAGATCAATATCGTCATGTAATACATCAACCCGACGGCTAGATAGTTCAAGCTCAACTTGCACTTTAGGATGATTTTTAAGGAACTGATTAAGTAACGGGCGAATTTGACGTTCCATCATGACAGGTGGGTAACTAATTTTAACCAATCCTTCAGGTTCACTTTTTTGTTTTAACAGCACGTTGTGCGCACAGTCGACTTGCTGAATTATTTTTATGCATTCTTCATACAATTCTTGGCCTAATGTCGTGACCTTAAAGTGTCGTGTAGAACGCTGAATTAACGTAATATTGTATTTTGCTTCGAGGTCTAAAATGCGTCGACTGAGTTTAGATTTAGTTATATTTGATGCTTCGCTTGCAGCACTAAAACCACCGTGTTTCACCACCAGATAAAAGTAGTAATAATCATCAAATGAGTGCATACATCACCTAAATTTATATCCAAAAATGGAAGTTATGCCCAAATCATACGTGAATGTGGCGGGGCTTAATATGAAAAAGCGATCCGAAGACCGCTTTTTTTATTGGCAAAATAAATTATTTTGCAGTGTTTTTTACATAGCTTGTGATCAAGTTTTTGTAATCAGGGATATGCGCACCGAACAATGCACCTAAACCGTCAATGTCATTACGCCAATCGCGATGTAATTCACCCGCAGCAGCAAACCAAGTTAGCAAATGAGCGCCAGCTTGTGACATACGATCCCATGCAGCATCACGTGTCATCTGGTTAAACGTACCAGACGCATCGGTAATTACGAATACGTCAAAGTCTTCAGCAAGTGCTGAAAGTGTAGGGAAAGCTACACAAACTTCAGTCACGACACCTGCAATGATGAGTTGTTTTTTACCCGTTGCTTTTACTGCTTTAACAAAATCTTCGTTGTCCCAAGCGTTGATTTGGCCAGGACGAGCAATGAAAGGAGCATTTGGGAACATGTCTACAAGTTCAGGGACAAGCGGGCCATTTGGACCGTCTTCAAAGCTTGTAGTTAAAATTGTTGGAAGATTGAAATATTTAGCTAAGGCTGCAAGTGCTAGCACGTTATTTTTAAATTTATCTGGGTCGATATCACGAACCAATGAAAGTAGACCTGTTTGATGGTCAACGAGAAGAACTGCTGCGTTGTCCTTATCTAAACGTACGTAAGGTTTGCCCATTATATTTTCCTCATTCAAATTTGTTTTTTTCACCCCAATTGCAGGGTGAAGATGATGTTGCCTAAATTAGAATAATGGCAAAAACAGGACAATAGAACCGACTGTGATGAGAAGCTTAATCATAAATTTGGGATAATATGCAAGTGTATGAATTTTTTTGCAAGAATAGGCGATTCAACTTCAATGGCTCGAGCTAAATAAAAGCATTTAAAATCATTAATTGTTCTAAATATGAGATATTGAATATTGTTTGATAGATGGTGATTGGACTAGGGAATAACTAAAATAACTACATGTTCATCAGATCCACTGAATATAGGAGCAAAAGATGAAAAAAGTTATTGGTGTGTATCGTAACCAGCAAATGCACTGGGTAGGAGATGGCTTTCCTGTTAAAAGCTTATTTTCTTATGATCGTCTTGGTCAGGCGATTAGCCCATTCCTGCTTTTGGATTATGCTGCACCATATTCATTTGACCCAACTACTGCACAACATGGGGTAGGATCACACCCACATCGTGGTTTTGAAACGGTGACGTTGGCCTATAGTGGCGAGGTGACTCATAAAGATTCAAGCGGTGGCGGCGGAACCATTCAAACTGGTGATGTGCAATGGATGACTGCAGGCTCTGGTGTAGTGCATGAGGAGTTTCATTCGACACACTTTGCCCAACAAGGTGGTTTATTTGAAATGGTGCAGTTGTGGGTGAATTTACCTGCCAAAGATAAAATGACTCAACCACGTTATCAAGCGCTACGTGCTGCGGATATTCCTCAGATAGAGCTTGAAGACAATGCTGGTCATATTCGCATCATTGCAGGTGAAGCCTCAGGTCAAACTGGCCCTGCTCATACTTTTAGTGCAATAAATGTGTGGGATGGTGAGCTGAAAGCTGCGGATGAAACCACTTTACATGTACCTGAAGGTCATAACACCATTTTGGTCGTACTCAGTGGTGAGGTGCTGGTCAATGCAAGTCAAAAAGTGCTAGATAGCTCTATGGTCATGTTTGCTAAAGACGATATAGCGATTCAGTTGGAAGCTGTTCAAGACAGTAAGTTTTTATTGTTAAGCGGCGAGCCATTGAATGAACCCATTCAAGGTTATGGCCCGTTTGTTATGAACAGTAAAGCTGAAATTATTCAAGCTTTTGATGATTTTAATCAAGGAAAGTTTGGTCAAATTGCAGTGGCGACAGAAGCTTAATATCAGGTTTGTTCTGAGCAAAAAAGAGAAAAAAAAGCCTCTGAATATTCAGAGGCTTTTTGTTTTTACGCTGTATTGTTTCTTCTTGTCATGATTTTAAGATCATTTTATTTTTGTATATAGTGTGATGTATTTATCACTTTCTTGTGCTGCGCATCTTAGCGGTATCGAGGACTGAAGTAAACCAAAAGTTATAAAAATGGTTAATTTAATTGATTGGTTTTACAAGTTAATTAAAATTTATTAAAAAAATATTTTAAAAAACCGATGCTTAAATAGGTGTTTTTTGAGTGTAATTATTTGTAATTATGCATCTGCTGTCTCAATATTTAAATTCATACAAAAAAAGCGAATCTGGTATTTTTTAATAGCTATTTTTTAGTGCTGATCAGTCATAATTTTATCGGTATTTTATAGATGGACAAGCAGATTGGATATTGCAATCATCGGTAGTGGCATGGCTGGGCTAGCTACCGCAAGAATTCTTAAAGATGCAGGGCATAACATTACAATTTTCGAAGCTCTGCCTGGTCGTGGTATGGACAGCCACAGCACTGAATTTGAAGGTGGGCTCATTGATGCTCCATTACGTGTGATGAATCCTCATTTATGGAAAAACACTCTGAGTTTGGCTGCACATTTGGGTATTCAGACCTTTCCTGTCCGGACTTATATGGCATGTAGTTGGTTATTTGAAGACCGTACAGAGACATGGCTCACCACCAGTCGTAGTCGTATTGGTAATTTCCCAATTATTAATAACCGTAAAGGTTTACAGCAGTATGGCTGGCGCTTGGTCAAAGGTATGTTACAGCTGAAAGCTGCGATTACACGCTTTTTCAAATCGAAAGAACAAGACATCACTTTGGCTGAATTTATAAATCAAAATGATATTGAAGAAGTATTTTGGCACGGTGCGGTGATGCCAGTGCTTTACACCATTTGTACCTGTAATCCAAAAACAATTGGTGAATGGCCAGCAAAACCGTTATTGATTTTCTTACGTCAATTAACTGATGGTGATGCTTTACTTCGTATTCAGGGTGGAACACCAGCACTGGTCGATAAACTGGTTGAGGGCATTGATATTCAAAGCGGTGCAGCAATTACCAAAGTTTGCCAGCAAAATGAGCAAGTATTGGTTGAAAATGCGTCGGGAGATCATCAAATCTTCGACCGTGTCGTTGTTGCAACGCCAACCACAAAAATTGAAGAATTTTTGGATGCAGCGCAATTTGCAGATGACATTGCTTTGTTAAAAAAATTTAAATTTGAACAAGGTGAATTGGTCATTCATACCGATCAGACGGTGATGCCGCCAAAACGTAAAGATTGGGCAGTACTCAGCTATATGATGGATCGTAAATTTACCCGTCAGCAATTTACAGTGTGGCTCAACTCGATTGAACCGAGTTTGGTTGGTAAAACACCTGTGTTCCAAACTTGGCGTCCCGTGACCGAGATTGATCCTAAAAAAATCATTTCTTCTGTAACGTTAACGCGTGCTGTGGTGGACTCACAAACGGTTGCATTGAACAAAGAATTGCAGCAACGCCATTTGGCAACAGATCGAAAAGTCTTTTTCTGCGGCTCTTGGTCATGTGATGGATTACCTATCTTAGAATCTGCGGTGACATCTGCGATGCATATTGCAGAAATCTTCGGTGCACCATTGCCGTTTGTGGGCTTAAAACCTAAAGTGGAGGTTGCCCCACAACTCGGTTATTAAAATGAAATGGCTTCAAGCAATTCAGCAAAAGCTTCCCCAACATAAATATGCGATTAATAGTCACTTACTTGGGGATGAAGCGGAGCTGGCTTGGAGCAATTTAGGCTACTGGGCGGATGCAACTTCCGCCTATCCGCACGCTTGTCAGCAACTGGCAAAACACCTCGCACAATCGATTCAACTTGATTCAAAAGACGCGCTGCTCGACCTAGGTTGTGGACAGGGAGCAAGTCTTATTTTTTGGCTAGAACATTTTCAAATTCAAAACTTATCCGCAGTAGAATTACAGTCCGCGTGCGTGGAAAAAATTAAAAAAAATTTAAATTCAAAAGTAAAAATACAGACAGAATCTTTTTTGAATTTAAAAAATATTTATTCCCAGCCATGTATGGATGCAGTGCTTTGCATTGATGCTGCATATCATAGCGATCTGAATTCATTGCTTTTATCTGTATTTAAGGTTTTGAATTCAAAAGGGCGCTTTGCGTTTCATTATTTAATGTTGTCTGATCCGTTTTTGAATTTAAATTCATTTCAAAAACTGAAATATCAAAGTTTGTTAAAAGCTGCTGATGTGAATTTAAAACATTTAAATTCAAAACAAAAATTGACAGCACAAATCCAACAATCTGGTTTTGAAGTGCTAAATATTGAAGATTTAAGTGCAGAGGTTTTGGCTGGATTTGCAGCTTATATTGAACAACAGGAAAATGCATCGACAGTAAGTTTGGATCAACTAAAGATTCAGATGACGGCAAAACTATGTAAAAAACTGTATGAGGATGGATTAGTACGTTATGTACAAATCAGTTTGAGCAAGCCTGAATAAGAAAATACAAGCTCTAGAAACATCAAAGCCTCACTTAAAAAGCGAGGCTAAGAAATGGTGCCGGCACACGGATTCGAACTGTGGACCTACTGATTACAAGTCAGTTGCTCTACCAACTGAGCTATGCCGGCGTTGTGGAATGCATTCTACAGATTTTTGAACTGCACGCAAGCCAAAAAATAATCAAATAGTTTTTTATTTACAGCTTTCTTTAGGAAAGCTAGGTGGTAGCCTTTCACAGTTTCGAAATTTAAAAGGGTGATCTGCGAATTTAAAAAAGCTGTTTTAATGAATTGCCCACGGTGAAGTGGGCATATAAAAGAATTATTAAAATAGAACAGTATTATTTCATTCTTAATATCTGATCTAAATCTTGCGCACATTCCTCAAGGGTATAGGCCATATCGAGTTGCATCTGGGGGCGAAGTTCATTGGCGAGTTTGCGCCATTGGTCTATCAGTCGCTGTGCTTTTTGAATTTTATGTTTGTTAATGTCTTTAGCAATGGTTGGGGTGTAGCCACCACGTTTGGCATTCTTGATCTGTTTAACATAGTTCTGGCTGTTATCCATGTTCTCTCCCGAATAGCAGTGATTTATGTGAAAAGTCTTTTTTATAAGTTTTGATGGATCAAGTTAAGGTTAAAGCAATAGCGTTTCATTTCGATGATGCATACAGGTTGGAGGAGTACTTAAGATTTTGTCTGATTGTCTCCCTTATTGTGTGATAATTTTGTTTTAACATGGACTTAAGTAATTGTCTTTAGGCTATAAAATTTCAATTTGTAAAAATATATGTCGCTTTTTAAATATAGTAGACGCGACATAACAATGTATTGAAATAGATAATGAAGAAAAATATTAAGCGTACGAAGGATAATTTAGACGGAATTTTTTTCAAAATAACTTCAGCTCAGAACATAATAATGAATTTTCAATCACAGCTTTCAAGAATACCTAGTCATAAAAAAAGGTTTAAATCATTCAGATTTAAACCTTTTTCGTACTACATTGGAATGTAGCTTAAATACTGGCGGTGAAAGAGGGATTCGAACCCTCGATACGCTATAAACGTATACACACTTTCCAGGCGTGCTCCTTCAGCCACTCGGACACTTCACCTTATGCGCGGTGGATAATAGCGAAAAAACATAATTCTGCCAAGAGAAACAATTGATTTAGAGAAAATCTCAACGACCGGTGCTATGATTCGCAAAAATACTGTCTAAATTGAAGACAACAATATGCAAAGTACTGCACAAAAGGCCGCACTGCCCGCCATTACCTTGGCAGCTTTGGGCGTAGTATTCGGTGACATTGGTACCAGTCCATTATATGCACTGCGTCAATGTTTCCTCACAGCACATTTAGCCATTAGCGAGGCTTCCGTGCTAGGCATTCTGTCCCTGATTTTCTGGTGCATTATGCTGACTATTAGTTTTAAATACGTCACCATTATCATGCGTGCAGATAACAATGGCGAAGGCGGTATCATGTCGCTGTTGGCCTTAAATCTGCGAACGACACGTATTGCTGAAAACAAAAAAATCTATTTGATTGCACTTGGCTTTATTGGGGCATCATTGTTTTTTGGTGACGGCATTATTACACCTGCTATTTCGGTTCTTTCTGCTATCGAAGGCTTAAGTATTGCAACGCCAATGTTCAATCAATGGTTACAACCTTTATCGATTGGTATTTTGGCGGGTCTGTTTCTTGTGCAGCGCCATGGTACAGGAACGATGGGTAAATTCTTTGGCCCATTAACCTTATTGTGGTTCTTATCAATTGGTGGCTTTGGTCTATGGAGTATTTCTCAAACGCCATTTGTCTTGACCATGATTAGTCCACATTGGGCAATTAATTTCATTGTACATCAGCCTTATGTGGCGTTCTTAACAATGGGTGCGGTGATTTTGACCATGACCGGTGGTGAGGCTATTTATGCCGATATGGGGCATTTTGGTCGTTTACCGATTCGATTGGCATGGTTCATTGTGGTGATGCCGTGTTTGCTGTTGAACTATGCAGGTCAAGGCGCGCTTTTACTCCGTGATCCAGAAGCACTCGCCAATCCATTTTATATGCTCATCCCTGAGTGGGCGTTGTATCCGATGATTGCCTTAGCAACGGCAGCAGCGGTGATTGCATCACAGGCGGTGATTACTGGCGTATTTTCAATGGTCAATCAGGCGATTCAATTACGTTATTTACCACGCTTAACTGTACGTCACACGTCTGAAGTTGAACGTGGTCAGATTTATTTGCCTTTCATTAACTGGGCATTATTTATATCTGTACTGATTTTGATTTTGCTGTTTGAAAATAGTGCTAACTTAGCCAGTGCTTATGGTGTAGCTGTGACCATGACAATGTTATGCGGTACTATTTTGATATCGGTTTTGGCATATGGTTTATGGCGATGGCCGGTATGGAAAGTGGCTATTTTTGCAGTACCGTTTTTATTGATTGATTTGATCTTCGTAGCATCAACATCTTTAAAAATTGCAGCGGGTGGTTGGGTGCCAATCTTGATTGGTGCGGTATTGTTTACCATTTTAATGACTTGGAAAGATGGTCGTGAATTGGTCTTGAAACGCCTAGGTAAAGATGCATTACCAATCGATTTGTTCATTCGTAGTGTAAGCATGGGTGAAGAAACCAAGTTTGTTCCGGGTGATGCCGTATTCTTAACAGGGACGCCAGATATTGTACCGCATGCCATGCTGCATAATATTAAGCACAACAAAGTGCTGCATGAACGCAACATTATGGTCACTGTAAATACCCGTGATGTTCCTTATGTGCCTGCAGCAGAACGCGTACAAACTGAAAAATTGGATGATCGCTTCTATCGCATTACCATGTATTACGGTTTTAAAGATCAACCTAATATTCCTGCAGCATTACAACACGCATACGAGGAATTGGGTTTTGAATTTGACTTGATGCAAATTAGCTTCTTTATTTCGCGTGATCGAATCATTCATACCTTGGGCGAGGGCATGGCACCTTGGCGTGAAAAATTATTTATATCTATGCAACGTAATACCAGTCCAGTCAGCGATTTCTACCAAATTCCAACCAACCGTGTGGTTGAGTTAGGCAGTCAAATCGAAATCTGATCTGTATTTAGATTTGAGTAATAAAAAAGCCAGGTTTTCCTGGCTTTTTTATTGGACTCATTCTGTTGCCTTTTCCTGGGAGGAGTATGCGAGCAAGGCAACAGAATGAATAGGGTAAATTGCTTAATGCAATATTTTTAAAAGTATCAAAGCGGATCTTAATTCACTGTTGAATCGATATCAGCAGATTCAGGTGCTGCTTGAATAGATTCATCTGCTTGTGGTGCTTCTGGTGACGCTTGAATGACATCATCGCTTACATCAGTTTGTGGTTGAGCTTGAATTGCACTCTCAGTAGTTGCTGCATTTGGTGCTTCAGGTGCAGCCATAAATGCATCTTGCTGTGCTTGAGGAGCTTCTGGTAACGCAGCAGATTCAACATCAGCATTTACTGGAGTATTTGCTGATGAGGCAATAATCGGTGCTGCATTCGCTTCAGTAGCAGCAGGTGCTGGTTGCTGTGCTAACTCAGGAGCCGCTTCATTGACTACAGCTTCAGCTTGTTGACTAGCGGCAATGGCAGCTTCTTGGTGAGCTACATCAGTTTGTGGTACAGCCGTTAAGTTCTGATCCTCTATAGGAAGACTATTTTGGGCGTCAGCTGTTGTTGGTTCTGCTTGAGCAGGTTCAACGGCAGTTGCATTCGGATCAATTTGGTTTGCTTGCGCTTGATCAGGGTTTAATGTTTGGTCAGCAGAGGATGCAGTCACGTCAGCAGCTTCAGCAAGTTTAATTTGACCACTTGCCACTAGCTCTTCAATAGAACCGGGTTGACCATTGACTGTGGTCACCACTTTCACTTTAGATAAGCTTTCTAAAGTATCGCCTGGTTGAATCGGTGGCTCTGCAAAAGCGGCGGCACTCATTAAACCTGAAATCAAACCTAAACCTAAAATCTTAGAATGCATAATCACTCCGTATATTTTTATCGCAATTTTTCGTATTTTTACCTTGTCATATTTTTCTGTGTAAATTCAATCAAACATACGGAACTGTTTAACGACCTCTTATAAAGGCTTGTACAACTGCGACAAAACGTTACATCGACTGTTGCTTTGTTAAGCAATATTTGTTCAATTGTTAAGCAAATTAAAAAAGAAAAGTGTACTAAAATTCGTACCCTTGTTAAGCTGCGGAAAAATAGTCCTTTTTAGATGTAATTGTTGTAAACCATGGCAAAAAAGAAAAGTAGTTCATCAAATCCCTTGTCTCAATTGTTTGGTCAGAACGGCATAAAAGTGCTGCTGGGGTTGGTGGCGACAGGAAGTTTCGCAATTGCCTTTGGACAAGAAAAAATACAACAATTGGTTTCGATGTCTTCATCATCGAATAGTGCTTGTTTGGATCAGTTTTATCGTGAAGTACCGCCATATTTAGTTCGTGACAGTTTACATAAAAACAGTTTTCCACTGTGTTTTAACGGCTTTAATGTCATGTATTCTGGCATTTCCAAAACGCCGCTTTGGGTCGCTGAATCACTGACACCTGTGCGCTTAAGCCAAAAAATTCCCCGTGAAGATAATTTCCATGAAGAGACTCGAGTCCCTTCAGAATACCGCGCGACACTTGCAGATTATAAAGCGACAGGCTATGACCGTGGGCATATGGCCCCGAATGCCGATATGCCAAACAAAGCGGCTCAATTAGATAGTTTTTCATTGGCAAATATGGTGCCACAAGCGCCAAAAAATAATCAGCAAGTATGGCGTGAATTGGAAGAAGCAACACGTGCATTGGTCACAAAACAGAAGCAAGATGTTTACGTTGTGACTGGGCCAGTTTATAGCGCGAAAAAACTGAAGACGATCGGTAAGGGTGTGATTGTTCCTACGGCAACCTACAAGGCCATCTACTTGCCGAAAAAAGGTGTTGCTGGCGTGTATTATGCAGATAATACCCTTAGAGATACGGCTCCCACAGTCAAGATCATGAGTATCTGTGCCTTAGAGGAATTAACGGGTATTAATGTCTTCCCTGAATTGACTGAAGACCAAAAGCGCAATACCTATCGTTTGCCATTGAAAGCAACTCAAGTCAAACAGAACCAAGAGATTGCATATTTACATTGGGATGCTGAAAGTTCGTGTGCCGATGAAGTCAGTCCCGATAAAATAACAGCGCTGCAAAAAGAGTTTAAATCGAGTGGGGGCCGTATAACTTCAGACACGGGTAGTGATGCGTCCAATAACAACAGCAGCCAAGATGCAATTTTGAAACAGTTGATTGAAGAATTATTGCAATATCTGCTGCAAATTTTGAAATAAAGCGGTGTATTTTCTACCAGACTTTTTATGCTTCAGACTTGAATACAATGCCAAGTTAACGCTAAATTGGACATTCAAGTTTCTAAAACTGTGGGCTTAATCCGCTTTCATGGTACGCACATTTCAAGTGGCAACACGATAATAAGGACAACAATTAGATGTTTAAACCCTATGAAAATGGCAGTGAATCCCATTCGATTCATGATTTAACCTTAGAAAATGGTGAAGACCGGATTAACCTCTACGGTAATTTACAACTCACCAAGGATCAGGCCGGTTTGCAAGCGGCCAAAGCCTTACAACAGTTTATTAATCAAGTGGTATCAGCTCTTGAAGCACAGACAGACTTGCCTGAAAAAATACAGCAAGGCGAAAATGACAATGAAGTGGAAAATCCATTTTTATAAGTCAGAGATTTAAATAGATTGAATTCCTAATTGAAAAAAAAGCTCACTGAAAGTGAGCGTTTTTGATGTGTCGTGACATTATAAAAAGTGTAAATTTACTTTAAGACTCTTTGGCCATCACTTTATAAATGACCGCACCAATCACAGCACCCACAATTGGTGCAACCCAGAATAACCAAACCTGAGACAGTGCAGCAGTTTCTGCAAAGAATGCAACGCCCATACTACGTGCAGGGTTCACAGAGGTGTTAGTCACAGGAATACTGATTAAGTGAATGAGGGTAAGTGCAAGACCAATCGCGATTGGTGCAAAGCCTGTAGGCGCTCGCTTATCTGTTGCACCCATAATGACAATCAAGAACATGGCAGTCAGTACAATTTCAATCACCAAGGCAGACATCATTGAATATTTACCTGGAGATAATTCACCGAAGCCATTGCTTGCGAAGCCACCAACGCCTGTGAAGCCTGCTTGGCCTTGTACAATAATGTATAGAATAAATGCCGCTAAGGTAGCACCAATTAATTGAGAAATAATGTAGGGTGCAAGCTCTTTTGCTTCGAAGCGACCACCCGCTCAAAGGCCGATACTGACTGCAGGGTTAAAGTGTCCACCTGAGATATGACCGAGTGTATAAGCACCTGTAAGCACGGTCAAACCGAAGGCAAGGGATACACCTGCAAAGCCGATGCCCAGTTCTGGGAATGCAGCCGCGAGTACCGTACTACCACAACCACCAAACACTAACCAAAATGTACCGATTAATTCGGCTAAATATTTATTCATTGCTGACTCCAATTGTTTTTGTCATTTATCTTTGTTTCGTTCTCATGTTTTTAAAAACATAAAAAGCTGCTGCAGCTGTTTCTAACGCAACGTAATGCGCATAGGTTTAACGGATTTTTAGCTAAATCTCAATGAAAAAATGATAACTGTGTCACATTATTGCATGTGCGGTCTAGTCTGCTGCTGTCGCCATTGCTGTGGTGTTTGGCTTCGCCATTGTTTAAATGCACGTTGAAATGCGCTTTGTTCTGAATAGCCGAGTAGTAGCGCAATTTCTTGTAAGCTTAAATGTGGGTCACGCAGAAACGCTTCTGCCATCATGCAGCGAACTTCTTGCATACGTTGTTGATAGGTGGTGCCTTGTTGTTGTAAATGGCGTTGTAATTGACGTACAGATAAATTCAGTTGTAGTGCAATATGTTCAATTTGAAATAAGTTTTTTTGTAAGCCCATTAATATGGCTTGCTGCAAACGTTGGTCAATTTGCGTGGTATTCGGCAGTTTTTCTAACAGCGATTGAGCTTGTTGCATCAGCAACTTTTGTAAGGTCTGATCGCCTTGAGCAAAGGGGCGAGAAAGCTCTTGAATCGGTAAAATGACTTTGGACTTTTCTTGGGAAAAGCGAACCTTGCAGCGAAAATATTGTTCATATTGTGCGACATTTTTAGGTGCAGGATTATGAAAATGAACTTCATGCAAACAAATGTCTTCAAAGCTCATGAAGTGTTTTAAAAATTGCAGCATGAGGGCAATGGCGACTTCGTCGGTTAATTGATTGGCCATATTTAAAGGCAGATCATTCCAACCAATAGAGAAATAATCATTTTGAACCTCGACCTGCAAAGGGCTACCATCAAAAATCAAACGGTGAAAATCGTGATAGCGCAACATGGCTTCGCCGAGATTTTCACATGACAAGGCAATGTAGGCAATAATGCCAATATGTTTGGGTTGAACCAGTTCGGCAATCTCTAAACCCAATGCAGGCTTATTTAATTGCTGATCTAATTCCATTAATAAATCACGCCATACTACATATTCAAAACGTTCTAAGTTTTGGATATTTTTTAATTTTTCAGTAATGGCAATGCCATTGGCTTGATGGTAAGCATAGAGTAAATGCCCAAGCCCACCATAGACCGAGCCAGTGTAGTCCTTTAGCTGTTGCATGTTTTTCTAATTCTAAATTTTGTCGTGTTTTGTCAATAATATTGAAAAAAATGGTCAATATCTAGACTTTTTCATTGCCTATAGTCAAAAGAAGACGAGGAGATGAAAGCCATGTGGAAAGGATTTATTGCAGGATTAGTGGTTGCCAATGCCTTTGAGTGGGTTGCGCATAAATATGTATTACATGGTACCCATCGTGCGGGACAACCACGCTATAGTCCCGTACCCAACAGTATGAAATCCCACTGGGAACATCATCGTGAAGTGCGTAAGACCGATTTTGAAGACTATGGTTATGTAGAAGGGATCAGTAATTGGCGAACCAAAAATGAAATATTGTCCTTGGTCGCTGTTGCAGGTGTATTTGTACCTTTATTTTATCCTGTTTCAAAAGGGATGAGTTTGTCTGTTCTGTATTGTGCAGGCAATTATTACTATATTCATCGCCGCGCACATTTGGAACCTGAATGGGCGAAACGCAAAATACCGTGGCATTATGATCATCATATGAACTCAAATCAGGATGCTAATTGGTGTGTGACTAAGCCTTGGTTTGATTACATTTTAGGGACGCGAGTAATTTCATCAGCTGACTTAAAAGAACAGAACCCTTCGGGCATTGCTTTACCTACAATACTTGCTCAACCTTTAAATAAAGTGGTTGAGCGTATTTTCCCTGCAAAGTGGGTAGAAGCAAAACAGGTCAAAACTGTGACTGCAGTAAAAGTTGAAACGGTTTGAATCATTTCTAGTATTGTTTAAAAAATCGTGAAATTGATTAGCACTCATGTGCTGTACTGTCGTGATTTGTCAATAAAATATGAATCTATTGTCAATCTTTACTAGACAAAGTTGCTTATATTTGAAGTATCAGAAGGCGAGACACGACTGGCCGGATGATGTTGCTATGTATATTTTTTAGTTGTTTAAGTACCGAACCAAGTGCTGTAGTTTTTCTTGGTTTATAGGGAGTCCTTGAGGCTCCTTTTTTTTATGATTAATTTGGGGAAGGGTGTAATTCTGTGAGTATTAAGCGTCCATTCCAATCATGAATGTCGCTTGCATAACGAAAACAATAAGAATGACCCGATTGTAAATATTGCAACTGCGGAATGTGTTGGAAGGCGATCGGATCACCATTAAATTCTAAAAATTCAGAATGTGCTGTTTTGAATTGAAATGCTGTTTCAGATTGCTGTTTGCGACTAATATTGAATTGAATTTGTCGAACAAATACAGCGCATGTAGTTGTTTGTTGAGGTGTATCTAATGCTTTTTGATAGTTTGACTCAAGATATTGATCTAAGCCAAATAAATACATATACATAAAACCGCAGATCATCAGCAAGATGATCATAGATTGCGTGTTTTGGCTTATTTTAAGTCCATAAGCAACTAGGCCAAACAACAGCAAGCTACCTAAGCCCGCAAGAAATAGTGCAGTGTCTAAGTACATGATGAATCAAAAAAAGAGCGTATAGACGCTCTTTTTTACACAGATTTACAGCAAGGGTCAATTAAAGACGCATTTCAATCCCTTGTTCTGAAAGGTATTTCTTAGCTTCTGGAATGGTGTGTTGCCCAAAGTGGAAGATTGAAGCAGCCAGAACCGCATCTGCACCACCTTTTAAAATACCATCGGCTAAATGTTGCAAGTTACCCACACCACCTGAGGCAATAGTAGGAATGGTGACACGGTCATTGATGTTACGCATCAGTTCAAGATCATAGCCCGCTTTGGTACCATCTGCGTCCATTGAGGTTACTAATAATTCACCCGCACCGAAGTCAGCCATTTTTATAGCCCACTCAATAGCATCAATACCTGTTTCTTTACGGCCACCATGGGTAAAGATTTCCCATTTATTTTCAGCCGTTTTCTTGGCATCAATGGCAACCACAATACACTGCGCACCAAAACGTTGAGATGCTTCTTGTACGAATTCTGGGTTATAAATAGCGGCAGAGTTAATGCTCACTTTGTCCGCACCAGCATTTAGCAATAAACGGATATCTTCAACTTTACGGACACCGCCACCGACAGTCAGTGGAACGAACACAGATTCCGCCATACGCTCAACCGTACGGTAAGTGGTATCACGGCCATTTGAAGTAGCAGTAATGTCTAAGAAGGTGATTTCATCTGCACCTTGTTCATTATATCGACGAGCAACTTCTACTGGATCGCCTGCATCACGAATATCAAGAAATTGAACACCTTTCACTACACGACCGTTGTCTACGTCGAGGCAAGGAATAATACGTTTAGCAAGCATAATTTTTTCCAAAAATAACAGCCGATTATGAAACTTCGCGACTTAGATGCTACACCTTAGTAGTCGGAGCGGTTATTCTATCAAAAATATGTAAGTTTTTTCGCAGGTTTTCTATGTCGGTTTATACCACTTTGACTTTAAAGGAAGTTCAGGATTTTGCAGCGCCTTATCAATTGGAGGTGATTGACCTGATTCCGATTCAAGGGGGTATTCAAAATACCAACTATTTTATTGTCTGTAAAAATGGCAGTCAGTATGTTTTAACCGTGTTTGAAGAAATGGATGAGCAGGGTGCAGGCGAGTTGGTGCCGGTACTTGAGCACTTGGGGCAAGCCGGTTTAGCCGTACCTGTGCCATTGAGTCATTCAGGTAAAGCGATTCATAGCTTAAAAGATAAACCGGCTCAGATTGCGCCGCGTATGCAGGGTCAACACCCGATGCCAGCAACGTTGGCACAAGCTGAAGCGATTGCAGTTGCACAAGCGAAAATGCATGTGGCATTACAAGACTTTCCTTTAGAACGTGCTGAATATCGGGATCATGCCTATTGGTTACAGGTATCACGAGATATTCGTCCAAGCTTGAACGACGCCGATACCATGTTGTTGAATAATCTTTTAGGTTTGTATGATGTGCTCACAGCCATGTATCCAAACCGTCCGAAAGGTTTTATCCATTCTGACTTGTTCCGCGACAACACTTTATTTGACGGTGATCAACTCAACGGTATTTTAGACTTTTACGAACTAAACAAAGATGAGTTGCTGTTTGATATTGCCATTACCTTAAATGACTTCTGTACTGAATATCCAGATGTACATTTGAATGAAGAAAAAGCCATTGCCTTTTTAAATGCCTATGAAACAGTGCGTCCATTAACAGCAGATGAAAAGTCATGTCTTGAGTTATATCTGGCGATGGCCGCAGGCCGTTTCTGGATGATGCGTTTACAAGTGGCACAGAAAAATGCAGCGCAAGGGCGTACTGGAAATGATATTTTGCAGAAAAACCCAGATGAAATGCGTAATATGTTGATTGAACGACTAAAATTTGTAACTGCTTAAACTTAAAAATAACGTGAGGGAAAAGTATGCGTGATCAGGGGCGCTTAGTAGAGTGGTTTGATGATAAAGGCTATGGTTTTATTCAACCCAACGACAGCACCAAAGATCGCGTATTTTTGCATATCAAAGACTTTTCCCGTCCAGGGCCACGTCCTATTGTGGGCTGTGCCTTGGACTACGTGGTGATTTTAGATGAGCGTGGACGCTTTCGTGCACAGCAAGTGCATTATTTAAAGGCATCACAAACACAGCCAAGTCGACGTCCGCAGAAAAAAAATATCGTCAACATGCCGCGTAAAGCTGCGCCGATGCAAATTGTCTGTGTTATCTATATTTTGGCACTGGCTGGCTTATGTGTTGCAGGTGTGCTCAGTGGCATGGTGCTGTTATTCATCAGTATTATGAATGCGCTTAGTTACTGGTTTTATGCGCAAGACAAAGAGGCTGCACAGTTGGGGAACCGACGTGTTCCAGAAAATACCTTACACATCCTTTCATTTTTAGGTGGCTGGCCTGCGGCCTGGTTGGCGCAGCAACGTTTGCGACATAAAACACAAAAACAACCGTTTCGTAAAATTTATTTCTGTACCATAGTCTTTAATATATTACTGATTTTATGGCTGATTTCACCTTTTAACTTGCTACATATTTAAGGTGAAATGGACTTAAAAATAAAATGACGGGGAGTCAAATGAACTATTCCATTGATAAAGATCCAAACCGCCTATTAACTATTATTTTGTACATTCTTTATATTGTTGCGATTTTTTCTGCTGGGCTATTGGCTATTTTGGCATTGATTATTAACTATGTGAAACGTAGTGATGTCCGTGGTTCAATTTTTGAAAGTCATTTTACTTGGCAAATTCGTACGTTTTGGTGGTATCTGATTTGGAACATTATTGCTTTTGTACCATTTATTTTCCTATTCTTTACCGGCAATAATGCCAACGCCTTTGCTGGTGTTGCTTTAGGAGCGAGTACATTCTGTGTTGCGGTGATTGGCTTGTCATGGATTTGGATTGTCTACCGTGCCATTAAAGGTTTAATTCGTGTGAATGATAACCGTCCAATGTATGATTAAAAAATTTCGGTATATTCAAAAAAAGCGGCTGATGGGCCGCTTTTTTCATTTTAAAGGTGAGAGATTTGAGCTACTTACGCTTTAACCACTTAGGTCGCCATTCACTAACTATCACGCCGAACACTACAAACAAGCCACCAAGTAAAGCCAAAGGAGTTAAGCGTTCACCGGCAATCCGTCCAATCATGGCAGCCCAAACGGGTTCACCGGCATAAATAATCGCAGCTTGAGCAGGATCAACTATGCGCTGCGCCCAGTTCATGACCAATTGAATAACTGCACTCGCTAGTCCTAAAGCACATAAAACCGCGATTAACTTCCATTCAAAAACGGGTAATGTGGTTTCACCAATCATCGGGGCAAAGCAAAAACAAAATAGAGAGGCAAATGCCAATTGCAAGACGGTTACGCGGCGTAGGTTCACACGATTTGCAAAGTAACTGATCAAGATGATTTCAAATGCTATCGCAATTGAGCCGAATAGGGTAATCAGTTGGCCAAAACTTAAATGGAGTGCGCCAAAGCCATTACCCGTTAAAAACACTAAACCGACGAAAGCACAGCTTGCACCTAACCACGTCATTAAATGTGGGGTGTTTTTAAAACAAAGCCACATAAAAAATGGTACTAAAGGGACATATAGCGCGGTCAAAAAAGCTGATTCACTACTGCTAATCGTCTGTAAACCTACAGTTTGTGTGGCATAGCCGATGGCAATAACAGCACCAATGCTCGCTCCAGCAATCAAATCCTGTTTAGAAAAATGCTTCAGATATTTTAAGGAAAGCAGGCTCACCGCAATCGTGGCAGCAGCAAATCGCAGCCCAACAAACAAGACTGGGCTACTAAAATTTAAGCCATATTGAACCGTAATAAAGCTCGCACCCCATATGACAGTAATTAAAATGAGCGCAATTTGTGGTGCTTTCTGTGAGAGCGTGGCGGGAAACATAGTGAAAAGCTGATAAAAATTTAAGGCACATATTGTCTTATTTTTATTAAATGTGCAATATATTGCACAATTCTCATAAAGATTGATCCGATGACCAATTCAACGCATGTGCTAAAGCATGTTGCATCTAATTTAAAACATTACCGAGATGCTAAGAATCTTACGCAGCAACAATTGGCTGATTTGTCCGGCGTGAGCCGACGTACCATCGCAGGTTTAGAGTCGGGTCAGGACAATATTAGTTTGGCGAAGTTGGGTTGGCTGGCAGATGCGTTAGAAGTCAGTTTTGTGGACTTGGTTCGTGCTGCCGAACAACCTGCTGAAAGGATCCATGAGCAACTTTGGCAAGGGCAAACCAGTCAGAGTTATGCCAAAATTCTATCGAGCTGTCAGGCTAAACAGCATGTAGAAATGTGGGAATGGTCTTTAGCACCCAATGAAATTTATTGTGCTGAACCTGATCCGGCTGGTTGGCATGAAATGATCTTTGTGATTGAAGGTCAATTAACCTTGGATCTCAATAATCAACCTGTCACATTCAGTGCAGGTCAAAGTCACGTCTATGCCAGTGATGTAAATTATCGTTATATCAATTCAGGTTCGACCGTCGTACGTTTTATGCGAAATTGCGTGAATTAAGCCTAAGCCATTCAAATTGAGTATAAAGTTAAATTATTGGCATAAAAAAGAGGTCAAAAGACCTCTTTTTTACATAAGCAATGCTTAGAACGCTTGGTCATCCCACAAAGCTTGCGCTTCACGTAGGTTTAATGTGCCTTCATAAATTGCACGACCTGTAATCGCCCCTAAAATACCCGGTTGGCCTTTTAAATTGCGGACATCATCAAGGTTAGTTACGCCACCTGATGCAATCACAGGTAAACCTGAATATGTAGCCAAATTCACAGTTTGTTCAATGTTCACACCTTGCATCATGCCATCACGTGCAATATCGGTATAAACGATGCTTGAAACGCCAGCATCGGCAAAACGTTTTGCAAGATCAGTTGCTTTCACATCTGTCACATTTGCCCAACCATCCGTTGCAACCATGCCATTCATGGCATCGATACCAACAATGATATGACCGGCAAATTTCTTACATGCTTCTTCGACAAACTCAGGTTCTTTTACTGCTTTTGTACCAATGATGACAAATGATACGCCAGCATCTAAGTAATGTTCGATGGTTTCGAGTGAGCGGATACCACCACCAATTTGAATTGGCAGTTCAGGCTGAGCTTTCGCAATGGCTTCAACTACAGGTTTATGAATTGGTGTACCAGCGAAAGCACCGTTTAAGTCAACCAAATGTAAGCGACGCGCGCCTTCATTTACCCAATGCTGTGCAGTTGCCACTGGATCGTCAGAAAATACGGTATCGTCTTCCATACGACCTTGCTTTAAACGGACACATTTGCCATCTTTCAGGTCAATTGCAGGGATGATCAGCATGCTTTCGCTCCTTGCTCAATCAAAATAAGAATGAATTTGTGCTTAATCTTATCAAATAAACGCTGATTCACTAAAGGCTAATATCAGAATTGCACAATTAAAAAAGCCTGAACGATGTCAGGCGGATGGAAAGTTATTCTTTGATTTTATTTTTATTCACGCAAAAGGCGCATATTTCTTTCTGATCGGTTAGGTGTAGCTTGTGGTTTGCAACAAATCTGTATTGAGCGATTGAAGTAGTGAACCGACGTCATATAAGGCATGATTGAGAGCAGTGGAGGTTTCGCCTACAACATTGACAATGTCACCGACTACTGGAAGTTCAGATGCAACTGAGGTAATGGGTGCAAGGTCGTCAAGTAAAGCATCTACGGTACCTGATACATCGTGTACGACGCCACCAACACTGCCTAAAGGATCACTTAATACCCCTGTTAATAATTCAGTGGGATCAATACTGGCAACATAATTGCCTGTCTCCGCCAATAAGCCAGTCAAATTCTCTGTGGTTTCGCCGACAGCATTCAATATTCCTCCTAATACTGGAACGTCAGCAAGACTGTCTGTGATTGGTGCTGCAACACCAGCAATATGATCTACTAAGCCCGCGACTTCTGTTACTGTCTGTCCCACAAGGCCAGTGACACCATTAAGCGTTGTTTGTACGCCTCCAATTAAGTCACCCGTTGCCAATTGATCTGCCACAGCATGCAGGCCATCACCGAGTGTGCTCACTAAATTGTTTTCAATAGTTAAGACTTTTTCAATGCTGCTACCAATAATTGGCAGTTCAATCAGTGCTTCAGTTATAGGCGCTGTTAAGTGGCTGACCGTGTCTAAAACGGTATCTACAGTATCCAAGACTGTATTTAAAACTAAACCGACAGCTTTGCTAATACCTTGTAAAGTCAGGCTTAATACACCGCTAATTTTTCCTGTAAATAAGTTCAGCATGTGATGGTTCTCCAAGTCTTTAAAATAAAATGTTGTTATCTATTTGGCAGACTTGTTTTAGCAAAATGCGAAGCGTGAAAACAAATTATAAAAATATATAAAGTAGAAGAAAAATCATGTGATTAGGATGGAAAATTCAATGCGATCAAGAGATTATGTGAATTTAAATACAAGTGTATATTAATGTAATTTATTTAATAAAAATCAATCATATAATTGTACTTAAATGGTGCATGCGGACATTTTTATTAACCCATACATGATTCATGGCAAAGCAAAATATAATTGTCTTGGTCCGAATACAACGTAAATACGGCATTGCAGAATAAAACTCGACTGAGTTCAGATTAGTGTGAGTGCAATAAGCTGGTGCAAATTGCCGTTACAGGGCAATTACATTTGGTGGGTGCAATAAATCCTTATTTTTATTATGGTTTATTTGATTTGTTGGGTCTAATACGTAGCTTTAAAGAGGTATTTGGAATGGTTTTAGGCAAGAGTCCACGTTGTAATAATTCTTCGAATACCAGTACTGGTGCATAGGCATCTGCTGCTGCATAACGAATTTGTTCTGGGCTTAAGCGTTTTTTGGCCCAATTAGAAGTGCTGACTGATTTAGACTTCGGAAAATTGACCGCAAAAAGCAACGCCATGGCATTTTTTAAACCTACAGGCTGGGTTAAACCAAAAGATGTAAAGCACTTAGAAAGTTCTAAGACACTATTAAGCTCAACACTTTTTTTACGAAATAAATGTGCATCATTTTTTAAGCCAAAGCCAACTTTGATTTGATCGCGATTACTAAAAATCGGTTTTAAAAATGTCCATGTTTCTTCATTCATTTGAAATAGCCACGCATACTGTGCAGTTGCCAATTGAATTAAATGAGGCCCTGTTGAAACCTCGCCTTTATTGAAGATTGGTTTTGACTCAGAATCAAAACCCAGTACGGCTGCTGTATTTAGTTGTTCTGCCCAAGTTAGACACTGTTCTAAGCAGTGAATTACATGAATTTGTTCGAAAGCTAAATTTTGAAAAAGTGGAAAGCTTTTAATTTGTTCTTTAGATGGCAAAATTTGCGGTTGTACAGCATCGTTCATGAGTATTCGTTCAAGATTTTATCTGTTGAGCCTAGTCAGTTTAAACCTGAAAAGCAATCAAGCTGTTGTGGGTGAAACTTACATACTAAATGCATTTATACCGCGCTGAAGGTGATTCAAAGCGGTATATATTTACATCAATGAAGTAGGTTAATTAAAAGAAATATTTAAGGGTAAAGAGTAGGTTAACCAATATTAAGAAGAATAGACCTAAAAATAAAAAGGCCAAAACCACTTCCCATGTTTTTGATTCACGTGGCTCGCCATATTGATTGGCAGTTGCAGTACCCGGGATGAGTATGATTGCAATAAATATAATAATATTGAGCAATGGGATCAGCTGTAAAAGCGCAAACCAGCCCGACATATTGAAGTCATGTAAACGACGCGCTGAGAAAATCATCAAAGGAATTAAAAGTAAAATATTAAAACCAAGTGCAAAGCCTTGTAATATCGGATTTTCAGCATAAGCCATTAAGGCATTCATGGTATTTGGCATCATAATAACAATGACCAGCATGACTAACGTCAGCATCAGACCATAAAAGGTATTCCAACCGATAAATGACATGCGATTAAACCGACCGTCACGGTTCCAGCCAGAGTTTATATTGGGTGAATTATTCATATTTAATGATCTTAAATTATCTTAAAAAGTATTGTTATCATTCATTTTTAGACACAACTAATGAGCTAAAAACGACATAAAAATGTGAAAATGGCAGGATTTATCCTGAACATAAAAAGCGCGTTGATTATAAAGGCAAAGTATAAAAAAGCTCACCTGAGTGAGCTTGTCTTAGAATATGTGTTGCTGTTTATGCAGATATACACGACATATAAGGATTATTCTTGAATCGTAGCTTGTTGTGATCGGATCACATAGTCTTGGTAAGACGGAACCATGATCGCAGCGAGTATGCCAATAACAAACACGACAATATACAAAACTGCCAGCACTGTTTCCCAGCCTTTGGTCGGGCGTGGTTGTCCAAATGTATTGCTACCGCTATTACCAGGGGCAAATAATACATAGAGCGCAAACAAAATATTCAGCACAGGGACTAATATTAGTAGGGCAAGCCATCCAGAATGGTCACGGTCATGTAAACGTCGAATTAAGAAAATGACGCTGTAATAAATCGCAATGGCGTACATGATAAAGAAAATAATCATGAGTGGCGTCGACATTGCTCCTTCAGTAAGGCTATTTTGAGCGCCGGGAGTGAGTAGGGCGACCACAACAGCAATCAGCATAAAAATAATGCCGAGGAGTAGATTCCAAGCAAGATAAGCGCGACGGCTAAAGCGACCACTGGCTTGGGTAGGTGAGTCAGATGTGAAGGTATTCATTATTATTCCTAGGCTTTGGTATTTTTATAAGTAGGCAAATTCTAAAATGAATATGTAGAAAATAAAAGGATGAAAAATAAACAGTACAAAAAAGCCCGCAAGGTGCGGGCTTTTTTGGATGGGACGGAACTTTAAATATCCCATTCCACAAAGTTTTTCAGCAATTGTAGACCCGCTGTATGACTTTTTTCTGGGTGGAATTGTGTCGCAAACAAGTTTTCCTTGTGAATTGCGGTACAGAATTGCAAACCATAGTCACAGGTAGCAGCAACAATAGCTGGATCTTTCGGTTCAACATAGAAGCTATGTACAAAGTAAAAACGTGCATCTTGTTCAATGTTTTTCCACATTGGATGGCTTGGATCAGCTTGATGTACTTGGTTCCAGCCCATGTGTGGAACTTTTAAACCGTCTACATCAGGAAAACGTTTTACCACACCTTCAAAAATACCGAGTGCATCTGCACCACCATTTTCTTCAGAGTGTTGCATCAAGGCTTGCATACCCACACAGATTGCGAGTACAGGCTTATTGAATGCAGCATTGCGAACAACTTCATCAATACCCGCTTCATGCATCCCTTGCATGCAATCACGCATTGCGCCTACACCAGGAAATACAATTTTATCTGCTTGAGCAATCAGCTTTGGATCATTGGTCACATCAACCGTTGCACCGACGTGTTCGAGTGCTTTTGCAGCTGAGTGAAGATTTCCCATGCCATAGTCAAGAAGGGCAATACGGGTCATTACAATGTTCCTTTGGTTGAAGCGACAGTATTCTCTGCACGAGGGTCAATTTCACATGCCATACGAAGTGCGCGTGCAAATGCTTTAAACACACTTTCAATTTGGTGATGGCTGTTTTTACCTTTTAAGTTATCAATGTGTAGCGTCATTAACGCGTGGTTCACAAAGCCTTGGAAAAACTCAGAGAATAAGTCAACGTCAAATGTACCAATACGAGCACGTGTAAATGGAATATCCATCCATAGGCCTGGACGACCAGATAAGTCAACCACAACACGGCTTAACGACTCATCAAGCGGTGCATAAAAATGACCGTAGCGTTTTAAGCCCTTTTTGTTGCCAAGTGCTTGTGCAAACGCCTGTCCGAGTGTAATACCGCAGTCTTCTACGGTATGATGGTCGTCAATTTCAAGATCACCATCACAATGAATATCAATATCAAACAGACCATGTCGCTTGATTTGATCAATCATATGATCTAAAAATGGAACACCAGTGTTTAAAGTGCCTTGACCAGAACCATCAAGATTCACGCGAACTCGAATTTTGGTTTCGTTAGTGTTTCTTACTACTTCACTGATACGATCGGTCATAGACACGTTCCTCAAATACGTCAAAATGATTGATGTAAAAATGTTTTCGCCGTGACGAAAAGTCACCGCATATTAGATTGCTCAGGAGGGTTTATCAATGCCTATTACCGTACATGCCTATACTTCTTTAGAAAATGATGAAGTGCGCAGCCAGCTTGAGCGACTGTATGACACGAGCCCAGAATTTAGCGACGGTTCAGATGCCATTGAACAACTTGAGCAGAACTTAGCTCAGTATACCTTAGTTTACACTGCAGAATTTAATACAAAATTGATTGGTGCCATTTGGTGTAGCGGCCAAGGTGAAAGTAAAACCTTGGAATATATCGTAGTACATCCAGCTAACCGAGGCCGCGGTGTTGCAGAACGTCTAGTGAGTGAAGCGACACGTATGGAAGAAGAAAAAGGTGTAAAAACCTTCGAGCCAGGTTGTGGCGCGATTCATCGTTGTTTAGCACACATTGGTAAAATTGACGCAGCTGAATAATTAAATTAACTCAGATTTAAATGTAAATAAGACAAAAAGTAAGCGATTAGTGTGAAATATTGATTTAAAAATAAACATTTGAGAAAAAAGCCCATGCTTATGCTTGACGGCATCCAGCTTAAATTGTTTAATACGCCCCATCGGCGTGATAGCTCAGTAGGTAGAGCAACGGATTGAAAATCCGTGTGTCCCCAGTTCGATCCTGGGTCTCGCCACCATATTCAAAACTGATTTTCAGTTTATCAATCCCTGATCCCATCAGGGATTTTTTTTGCCTAAAATTTATGCATACAAAAAATATTTTTATAAATATGATTGACTAATTAACTGAGATACGGCTTAATACACCGCATCGGCGTGATAGCTCAGTAGGTAGAGCAACGGATTGAAAATCCGTGTGTCCCCAGTTCGATCCTGGGTCTCGCCACCATATTCAAAAAAACCTCAAACATTGTTTGAGGTTTTTTTTCGTCTCAGATTTAGTTTTGTTGATCAATTGTGCAATGCAACTAATACAATCGACCGAATATAATTTGACCGATAGCTAAAAAATTTTAAAAAATATAAGGTATGACGATGAATATGAAAAAAATAGTAATGGCTTTAACCGTAATGACAAGTGCTGTATTAACGGCATGTGGTGGTGGAAGTAGTGGCAGTTTTAATTCTTCATATGAAAAAGAATTTACTTTTGGTACTCAGACATATATTTGTCGCAGTGAAAAAGCAGCAAATGCGTGTGGTGGTGCGAGTCAAGATTGTTCAGCATGTGATCTTAAAACACCATCTACAAACGTGATTACAGCAGTATGTGCTGAGCCTATAGCAAATACCCATAAAGTGACAACAGCTGGCTGTGTATTAAAGCTCACGAATGATACTCAGACAGGTATTTGTACCTCAGAAGGATTAAGATTGTTGTCAGGTAGTAATCTAACCAAAGAACAACTGAATAAGGGGGCTTTATTTACCAGTGGAAGTCTGAAAATAACGCTCGCTAATAATGTAACTGAAACAATAACGTGTAATTAAAAACGATGAAATTTTTGATGCCAATAGCGATTGGCCTCGTCTGTTTTGGATTGGGTTATTTCATAGCCCCATCCAATACTGCATCTGAACCCATCGTTATAGAAAGTAATAACGATCAGACAGGGAATCACTTTATTCAAAATTTTCAGCAACATATACCGGTGCAATCTGAAAATAATATTGAATTACAACAGCAACTAAAAAATCAAATGACTCAAGTGAATGCAGTCATTGATCAGGCGACATCAAAGCAAATGGATCAATATTTGCAGCAAGCATTTTCTGGGTATGATTTATCGGCCATTCGAAACAAGCATGAATTTGCAAAGCATTTAGTGGGTGAGTTTGTTGATGCTAAAAATAAACCTGACGAGCCAATGAGTGGACGAGCCACGGTTATGGCACACCAAGAGTATGGGGGCGAAAATGTATTACCACGTGATATTTACAAAGGACAACAGCTATTTGCTCACTTTGATACATTAGGTAAAACACCGAGTAATGAACAAGTTTTTGTACGCTGGAGCAATCAAACTACTGGAGAAGTGCTATTTTTTATGCCGCAGCGGGTAAGTGCTCAGCGTGAGAAAAATTGGGTAAGTTTCAGCCCTGTCGCAGGTTGGAAGCCCGGTCATTATGATGTGAAATATTATCAAATGAATGATCAATTGGAACCCATTGCACAAACGAGCTTTTATATTCAGAACGTGATTCAGTAAGTTCACACATCATTTTTACTTTAATGCTATGACTTAAGTTCAAGTTTTAAGCAGTAAAAACTATATTAGACTGATGAAAAATAACCAATGAATATTCTAAATGAAAGATCTCTTTTCTGATGATAGCAAACAATATCAACGTGCTCGGCCGGATTATTCTCCAGCTATCGTGGAAACGATATTAAAATATGTAAATAGACGAGAGCTGGCTTGGGATTGTGGGGCAGGTTCTGGTCAATTTACCCAACGACTGGCTCCCCATTTTCAACAAATCTTAGCGACTGATTTAAGTGCAGCTCAATTGGCGGAGGCTCCGCATTTAGCCAATGTACATTATGAGGCTGCTCAAGCAGCTGAGTGTCCTTTGCCAAGCCAAAGCGTGGATTTAGTGACGGTAGCACAAGCGATTCACTGGTTTGATTTTGATAGTTTTTATACCGAAGTAAAACGCGTACTTAAAGCTAATGGCGTGATTGCAGTCATTGGTTATGGTTTGATTCAAGCGGAACAAACAGAATTGAATGAGCTGCTCCAACAATTGTATTTCGAAACTTTAAAGGGATATTGGGATGCAGAACGTCGCTATATTGATGAAAGCTATCAAACGATTCCTTTTCCGTTTCATGAATATACAACGCCGACATTGAGTTTGGATTATGCATGGCCCGCTCAGCAGATATTGAATTATCTACAAACATGGTCAGGCTTAAAACATTATCAAAAGCTGCATCCCGAGCAACAGCCTCTTGCAGCATTGCTCGATTTTTTTCAGCAGCAGAATAAGCAACAATATCAGTTACATTTTCCAGTTCTATTACGCATTGGCAGCGTATCTCAACAATGAGTTTGAAATTAACCTAGCTAAATATACTCGGTATTTTGATTTTGAATTCAAAATGTAGATAAAAATGTGTTCCAAAAAAACTAACACTTTGAATTCAAAATTAAACGTGTACTCATGACGGCATAATATGCCGTTTGTCGGGCTTCAAAACGTAAAATTGATGATTTGTTGTACAATATAGACTTCAAAATGCACTATTTGGTGCTTCACTTTTTCGTCAATTTGCTCGGAATTCAACATGATGACTCTCCCAAAATCTGTTGCCGTTTTGCTTTTTGCTAGTGCCACTCTTTCAGCATCATCTACTTTTGCTGCAACGAATACAGATGAACAGCAAGAAGCGATACAAATGCCTGCTTTAACCATTATGGCAGAGCGTGAAATGCGTGCTGAAACTGGTATTGTTGAATATCAAGAACAGGTCGATCGTCGTAAAGCATTACAGCACCGTGTCATGGAGCTTGAGCGTGACACGCAAAATAAAGGTGTCGATGCAACGATTGTATCGAACATGGATATTTTACCTGCCGCAGCAATGCCAGACATGTCCAATTTATCGCCTTTGATGCAGCAACACGTGTTAGATATTGCTGCAGGTCTTCAATCTTCCGATCCACGCAATGGTCTGTATATTATGTTGCAGCCGTTTGGTATCGATCGTAATGCAACTTCGGTACAAATTAGCCGTGACCAAATAAACATGGGTACGATTGATCGCCAATTGAATATCAACCCGAAAACATCGCCATAACATTCATTTCATTCTACAAAACGTAAAAGGAAATTCATGCTTAATCCATGAATTTCCTTTTTTATGTGTTTGCTGCAATGATCATTGGAGGTGCGTTTGATTTTGAGAAAAGTAGATTTGTTTATTTTATCGCCATATTTTTGTATTTTTGGTTATGATAATCAAAAGGGGATTCGGAGCTGAATATGCCGCGTATCTTTATAATTTTAGCTTGTGCCACCGTGCTGGTTTTTGGTTGGATGTTTTATCAATATTCAGCCCAACAAAAAGAAGCCGCTCAATTTGATGCTTATCAAGTTGTTTTACTTGAAAAGACAGAACAGATATTTCAGCAGGCACAGAATTGGGAAAAACCGATTGAGATAGATCTGTCAGATGCTCGCTTAAAGGGTGATTATAAAGTCATGTCCGACTTTATTTTAGGCCAAATGCTGCAACGTGCTGAAGCGCGTAATCAATATATTCGTGATTTAAAAGCTCTGAACTGGGACAAATTCCTCGACATAGATCGATTGGTAAAAGATAAGAAAAACAACTACCAAGAAACCGAGCAAATGTTGCAACAGGTTCATGCTGTGGTAGATGCTTATGAGCAAAAAACGACGCAGCAAGAAGAAAATGCCTTAGAACAAGCGAAGCATTTACCCGTGAAGAACATTTTTAGGCAACAAATGACCCAAAGTTTAAGAGATAGCCGTGATAGTGATGAATCTCATGCTTTATTTGATTTGGAAAAGCAAAGTCTTGCTAAGGCAGATGAAATTTTTAAGGTGATCAAAGTACATAAATGGGAAAAGAAAAATAAGTTGTTTATGTTCTATGAAGATGAGCCATTGAAGCAGTTTAATCAGCTTTATAGCGAGATGCTGCAACTGAATACGCAAATGGATCAGATTCGACAAAAGAACAGAACGGAGTTGAAACAAAAGCTTTAGAGAATTGTCATCTAACTTTCAAATAGGTTGGCTAAAGTCATAGCAAGCAGCGTTTTGCATCATTGCCCGAGGTCAACCTACATGCGCAGCATATACGTATTTGATGATATACAGCAGGTCTATCACGATTTTCTCGCTAACCGTCAATATCCCCGTTTGGAAAGCTTAAATAATTGGGGAAAAACCGTTTTTTCTTTAGTCAATATTTCCGTATGATTGAAGATTGGTATTTAACTGAACAAATTGTCATTGAGTTCAATCATCAGTTTTATAGCCTTGATACTGGCAGTGCTCCCGATTTTATGGATCAAGAAAAATACATCGCTTGGCTAATGGAGCAACTTCAAATTCTAAGATAGTTTTAAAATTATTATTTTAAAAATAAGACTAAAAATGAGTCATGTTTCACTTGAAAATTCGGTAATTTAGATAAGCTTAATATAAGGTGGATTATGAACTTGATTTAAAGATAAGTGCTTGATTCAGACTTAAAAGCGATAAACTGATATAAAAACAATGACCATAAGGCATAATTTGTTAGTTAAATTTGCAAATTGCATACATCTATTTGAAAAAATTGTGAAAAAAATAACCTAAAATACTGTGGAAATTTTAACCCGTTTTTAAAACATTCAGCGATAACTCAGAACAAGATGAGCTGACATGCATTGATAAAACCCAAACATAAAAAGGGGTTTGAATTCAAATTTTAAAAACAGAATTAGAGAAGATTACTTTTACCCTATGAAAAATTTAGTACTGCTATGGCTCGCCATTTTTGCGGTTTCATTGGTGTCTATTGGTTATACCTATGAATTATTTATCAGCCCTGTTTGGGTGGTAAACCCATTTGCGGCTTATGGTTTAATTTTGCTGCGAAAGCATTTAAGCCATGATTTATTGATTGTAGTTTTTGGCTTCAGCGCTATTTTTGTGGCTGCACTTGTGGTCGATCATGTCAAAAGCATTGAAGATAAATTTTTATTGTGCGCGATTTCAGCACTACAAATTTGGGTGTTTGTAAAAATCTATTTGGCACTCAGTCATTTAAAAACCAATCGTTTTAAACACACCATGATGTTGACCGTACCGAGTATTGTCAGTGCATTTGCAGGAAGTTTAATCTTTGTTGCGTGCTTTCAAATGGATAATCAATATTTTGCTTTTGTCGATTATTTTCTAGAACAGTTTGCAACCAGTCTAGCTGTGGTGTGTTTACTTTTTGGTTTTAACCAATGGGCAAACGTTCCGCTCTTAGATTACGTGTACTTAGTGGTGGCATTGCTCATCCAGTACGTGATTTCAAATGATCAAATTTTTTATGCATGTATGGTGCTACCACTGCTGATGTGCTACTACGCAGTGAAATATAAACTGAAAACATTTTGTTTGCTTATCGGCTTAATGACACTGATTTGTGGATGGTATGGTGCGATGCCACTAGCAGGAGAGTATTGGTCTGATGCCCAAGTTCATATGTTGTCTCGGATCAGTTCTTATCGTTTAGCTTTGGGTATTTATCTCATTATTTTCTTATTTATATGTGAGTTATATGCACGTAATAGACGCCTGTATTTGGCACTGCAACGGGTGAGCTTTTGCGATGAATTAACAGGACTTAAAAACCGTCATGCCTCTAAAGAACAAATGGTTGCACAAGAGAGCCTTGAAAATGGTTGTATCATCTTATTGGATGTAGACAATTTTAAGAAAATAAATGATCAATATGGGCATCAAGTGGGTGATGCTGTGTTGGTGCATTTAGCTAAAATTTTAAAAAAATGTAGTCCTTATAATAGTTTTATTAGTCGCTGGGGTGGAGAGGAATTCCTAATTTTGCTTGAGGATTATGATCTAGACAAAGCACAAGATTTGTGTGAGTCGATCTTAAATGCCTGCGAAAAAAATCCATATAAGCTGGATCGTACACGTTTGGAAGTGACGTTTAGTATGGGGCTGACGACCTTTAAGCAATTAGATTTATCAAATTACTCAAGTACTTTACAGCAAGTCGATGCGTGTTTGTATCAAGCGAAAACACAAGGTAAAAACCAATTTGTGACGCATAAAATTATTCCAGCAGTTTTATAATTTGCACAAATGTATTTAGTTAAGCAAAAAAAAGATGCCATTTCGGCATCTTTTTTTAAATCAGAAATTAAGCTGATTTTTTGAACCAAGAGAAAAAGCCTTTTTTCTCAGCTTTAGCAGCTTCAGCTTTTTTCTCAGCACATTTTTTTGCGCAGTCTTTTTTCGCTTCAGCTTTTACAGCTTCAGTTTTTTCTACAGCAGCGTCTTTTGCTTCAGTTGTTTTTTCAACGACAGCATCTTTCGTAGCGACTGTTTTAGCCACAGCAACATCTTTAGTTGCAACAGCTGCATCTTTTACAGCTTCAGTTTTTGCTACAACAGTTTCTTTCGATTCCATTGTTTTAGCTACAGTCGCATCTTTAGCTGCTACTGTTTTAGCAACAGTTGCTTCTTTCGCAGTTTCAGCTTTTGCTACAACAGCTTTTTTAGCATCTACAGCTTTCGCTTTTGTAGTTTCTTTGATTGTTAAAGTTTTTGTTTCAGTTGCTTTTTCAGCGACAGCAACTTGGTTTTTAACAACATCTTTAGTTGCTTTTGCAGCTGCAACAGTAGCAGTTTTAGTTTCTACTGCTTGTGCTTTTACAGCTTCAACTACAGTAGCTGGTTTTTGTTCAACAGCTGTAGCCGCCATTGTAGAAGTTGTCGCAGCAACTAAAGCCATTGCTAAAGTAGTTTTGATTGCGTTCATAGTCATCACTCTATAAAACTTAGTTAAAATAAGGCATTGTAAATTCTATGCCTTATATTGCCGTTGTAGGTTACAACTTAGAACGCATGCTGCTTATTTGTGTGAATAATCCACTAATGTTACAAACGAATAACAGCGGGAGAACCTACAAAGGCAAGCCGTGACAAATTAAACTGTCTTTTCGACACTTATCAGGTGGAATACTTTGTTAGGCTGAAGCTAGATTGATCGCTATTTATTGATCTATATAACAAGATGAAACTGTGGAGTTAAAACAAAATGAATCAATTGATGAGTTATAAAGAACTCCCAATATGGACTCAGCAGACCATTCCGGAGGGTTTTAAACGTCAGCACAATACCAAGGCAGGGACATGGGCAAAACTGACTGTGCTTCAGGGTGAAGTGAATTTTGCCATGTTAGATGATGCTGGAAAGGTCTTGTCCGAACATGTATTTAGTCCAGCGCTGCAGCCGCCATTTATTGAACCTCAGGCGTGGCATAAAATTGTTTCTGTTAGTGATGATGTGCAATGTCAGCTGAGTTTTTATTGCCAACCACAGGATTATTTTAATAAGAAGTATCAACTCAGCCCAACGCACTCAGAAATTTTGGCAGCAGCGCCGTATTTGCAAGGTGGTCGTGCTTTGGATGTCGGTTGTGGTGAGGGACGTAACAGCCTATATTTAAATCAGCAGGGCTATCAGGTTGATGCTTGGGATGTAAATCCACTTAGTTTGCAAAATTTACATGAGATTATTACCGCAGAAAGCATTGAGCATATTGATGTACAGCAACGTGACCTCAATGCAGACCAAAGTATTACAGGTGCATATGACTTTATCTGCTGTACTGTAGTGATGATGTTTTTAGAAGCCAAGACAGTGAAGCCACTGATTCAGCAGATGCAAAAAGCCACGAATATTAATGGCTATAACCTGATTGTTTGCGCGATGGACACGTCGGATATTCCGGCACAGCCTGACTTTCCTTTTACGTTTAAAGCAGGCGAGTTAAGTGCGCTATACGAGGGCTGGAATATTGTGAAATACAATGAAAATGTCGGTGAGCTGCATCGGGTCGATGAGCAGGGTAATCGGATTAAACAGCATTTTGCAACCTTGTTGGCGCAAAAAGTTTAAGCCTAGAATTGTAGGATGTTGAGTTGAAGGGTTGGGGGATCAACTCAACATTTACTGAATAATGGAAAAATGGGAACCATTTTTGAGTTAGTCAGGCTGTATGTGTACTTAGAAAATTCAACCAATTGAATATGATCATACTCTGATTTAAGGCTGATAAATAAAGCCCAAAGCTTTTAGAGGCAATTGAATGATGTCGATTGTGAGTGTTAAAGGTAATAGTGGTAATTCTGCCATTTTTTCCTGCCCTGACTTTTTAACATAGCCACTTTGGTCTTCGTAATGCTGGATACGGATCTTATAGGGATGGCTTAAGGGCTTTAAATCTGCGGCATTCGCAACTTTTGGGTAAACCGTACCTGCAATTTCTAAATTAAACAGATGATCTTGATGTTCTGCCTTTGAACAATCACATGGTGCTACACCATATTGGTTAAATAATGCTCTTTCCGTAGGGCTTAGTGTTCCATTGGGAGGCGCATAATAAAATTTAAAGCTTCCGCTAAATTTAGTGCTGTCCGGGCTCGGAGAATTAAATTCTAGTTCTCGATGGAGACGAATATATTGTGGATTGAGTTGGCTAATCAGTTGAATAAAATCAGCACCGCCTTTATTGATCAAATAGCTGTATTTATTGCCTGCGACTACGATGCTATCGATTGGTTCATTGGGTATTGCTTTAGCGGGTTTGCCAAATGCGATCACATCATCTTCAAGGATTGTTCTCCATGCATATTTTGTTTCGTATTTTTGAAACAGATCACGGGAGAGTTCACCGATTTGATTATTTGTAACGCAAGCTGTAAGAAAAATAAAAGTGCTTAGGCAGCTCATCTTTAAGAGGTAGTGAAGTCGTTTATTTATCATTGTTATGCATATTTAAGTTTTGGTTTAGGCCTTACAATAATTCAAAAATCGCTGAAAATCGAGAATTAGCGTATTAACTTTAAAAATATGCTGAGACGTTTTTAAGGTTTGTTTAGCACGGTTTATTGCTGAAGATTTTTGAACAAAATTTATTTCACTATGAAATTTCCCTCTCCTTTTAAGGAGACTTGCGCAGAATACCGCTCAGGAAGAGGATTTATATGAAAAATTTCCCCTCACCCTCTTGTGGTGCATGCTGCTTACTTCAGAGGGAGAAGGGGCTTCTAGTATTATTCATGCGAGTTTAGTTAACAAATAAAAAACCCCGCAATAAGCGGGGTTTCTTTTATCTCAGTATTTAATTAAAAATTAAACACGTTCGATAATTGTCGCGATACCTTGACCCAAACCGATACACATCGTTGCAAGACCGATTTGTGTATCTTGCTGTTCCATAACGTTCAGCAAAGTCGTTGTAATACGCGCACCAGAACAACCCAATGGGTGACCCAATGCAATCGCACCACCGTTCAAGTTCACACGGTCTTGTTGGTCATAAATGCCTAAGCCTTTAAGAACAGACAAACCTTGTGCTGCGAACGCTTCGTTCAATTCAAACGTTTGAATATCAGCAATCGATAAGCCAGCACGTTTAAGTGCTTTTTGAGTTGCAGGTACAGGACCATAACCCATGATCGCAGCGTCACAGCCCGCAACTGCCATAGAGCGAATTACAGCACGTGGCTTAAGACCTAAAGCTTGAGCACGTTCAGCAGACATTAGCAGCATTGCAGAAGCACCGTCAGACAAAGCTGAAGATGTTGCTGCAGTTACCGTACCGCCTTTCGGATCGAATACTGGACGTAACGATTGGAACGCTTCAAGGTTTGCATCAGGACGAATCACTTCATCGATATCGCACAGGATTTTGAAACCATTTGCATCGTGACCTTCAACGCCCACGATTTCATTTTTGAAACGACCTTCTTGTGTTGCAGCCCAAGCACGGCGGTGTGATTCAACACCAAACGCATCTTGTTCTTCACGTGAAATACCGTTCATACGACCTAACATTTCAGCCGTTAAGCCCATCATGTTAGATGCTTTAGCATAGTGCTTAGACGCTTCTGGGTTGATGTCGATGCCGTGCATCATGCCAACGTGACCCATGTGCTCTACACCACCGATGATGAAAACATCACCTTGGTTAGTTGCAATTTGCGCAGCCGCTGTATGGATTGCTTGCATAGAAGAACCACAAAGACGGTTCACTGTTTGACCTGCAACAGTACGTGGTAAGTCTGCTAACAATGCAATGTTACGACCAATGTTCATACCTTGCTCTAGGGTTTGGTTTACACAGCCCCAGATTACGTCTTCAACTTCATTGGTATCAAACTGGTTACGAGCAACAAGCGCACGTACTAATTCAGCAGATAAGCTGTCAGCACGGACGTTACGGAACATACCATTTTTGGTTTTACCCATTGCTGAACGTACGCCATCAACGATGACAACGTCACGTGGATTTAAAGTAGCCATTCACGTTGCTCCTTAACCGTAGAATTTTTTATTGTTTGCAGCCATGTCACGCAACATTTGTGGCGCTTCATAAGCCTTACCTAAATACGCATATTTGTCGCAAAGCGCTACGTATTCAGCGACACCTGTTTGGTCGATGTAACGGCATGGACCACCACGGAATGGAGGGAAACCTACACCCATGATCATCGCCATATCTGCTTCAGCAGCAGTCGCTACGATGTTGTCTTCTAGGCAACGAACAGTTTCGTTACAGAACGTCAGCATCATACGGTCAATGATTTCTTGCGCATCAAATTCACGTTTTTCCGCAGTTGCAACAGATGCAATAAGTTCATAAGCCGTTGGGTCAACCACTTTGGCTTTCTTACCTTTACGGTCAAGTTCGTATTTGTAGAAACCAACGTCATTCTTTTGACCAAGACGTTTGTTTTCGTACATGGTTAAAGTTGCGCCTTTATAGTCTGGCTTCATGCGGTCAGGGAAACCTTCCGCCATAACTTCTGCACCGTGTACGCCTGTGTCGATACCCACAACGTCGATGAGGTAAGCAGGACCCATAGGCCAGCCGAATTTTTCCATCACTTTATCAACTTGCTGGAAGTCAGCACCGTCTTTCAGTAGAAGGTCAAATGCACCGAAGTAAGGGAACAGTACGCGGTTTACAAGGAAGCCCGGGCAGTCATTTACCACGATTGGCGTTTTACCCATTTTCTGAGCAAGAACCACAGTCGTTGCGATTGCCTCAGCAGATGTTTTCTCACCACGGATCACTTCAACCAATGGCATCATGTGAACTGGGTTAAAGAAGTGCATACCGACAAAGTTTTCAGGACGTTGTAGGTTTTCAGCCAAACGTGTGATTGAAATTGTTGAAGTGTTTGAAGCAATGATCGTGTTGTCACGAACGTTCTTCTCAGTTTCAGCAAGTACGATACCTTTTACTTTCGGGTTCTCTGTTACTGCTTCAATCACGATGTCCACTTCTTTAAACTCGTCATAGCTTAAAGTCGGACGGATGCGCGCAAGAGTTTCACCCATTTGAGCAGGCTTCATTTTCTTACGGTCAACTTGTTTGGTCAGTAAGCCATTGGCTTCTTTCATACCTAAAGCAAGTTGTGGGTTACCAATGTCTTTCATGATGATTGGTGTGCCTTTGCTTGCCGCTTGGTAAGCAATACCACCACCCATGATACCCGCGCCTAGTACAGCGGCTTGGTTGACAGGGTGAGCACCTTTTTCATATTTCTTCGAAGTTTTCTTCACAATTTGGTCGTTAAGGAATAAACCAATTAACGCACCAGCTTGTGGAGTTACCGCAGCTTTAGCAAAACCTTGCGCTTCGATTTTCAATGCTTCATCACGTGGAAGGCTTGCACCTGCTTGTAATGAGTCTAGAAGAAGTTTTGGTGCAGGGTATTGCGCCGGGTTTGCTTTAGCAAGAACTGCACCTTTCGCTGTATTGAATGCCATCATTTGTTCAAGCATGTTCAATTTAACAGGATCCAATTTTTCTTGGCGTTTTGCTTTCCAGTCTAGACGGCCAGCAATTGCTTGTTTCACAAGGTCAATTGCAGCGTCTTGTAGTTTGTCTGCAGTAACAACCGCATCAACTGCACCGTCTTTGAGCGCAGCAGCAGGTTTCTTTGGATTAGCCATTGCCATCCATTCAACCGCATTGTCGATACCAATCACGCGGCTTAAACGAACCGTACCACCAAAACCTGGGTAGATACCAAGTTTGATTTCTGGAAGGCCAACTTGTGCAGCTTCTGACATCACACGATAGTCACACACTAAACACATTTCAAAACCGCCGCCCAATGCCATACCATTGATTGCAGCAACCTTAGGAACGTTTAAATCTTCAAACGCATTGAAGATGTCGTGAACAGGCAATGCCCAATCCACAATCGCTTGTTCGCCTTGAGCGAAGTTCGCACCAAATTCAGTGATGTCTGCACCAACGATAAATGTAGATTTACCTGAAGTTACGATTAAACCTTTGATATCACCGTTTGCTTTAACAGCGTCAATCGCAGCTTTAAAATCTTCAATGGTTGCGCGGTTAAATTTGTTGACCGACTCACCTTGTAAGTCAAAGCGGAATTCTGCAATTCCGTCCGAAAGCATTTGGACGGTAATGGCATTGCCAGCGTGGATCATGCCTGATCTCCTTTATTTTGGAGGACTTCTAAGTTGATGTTGTGAAGCGAGTACGCGCTTCCTGCGTACACTTTTTGCCTCGCTAATCTTACGATAACTATATCCAAAAAGAATATAACAAGTTGTATCAAGCCGTGACGCTAGGGTCATCAATTTTTCGTTTTGAAAACTGATTGTTATAAGTCTTTTTAGTGCGCGTTCTAATAAAATGTGCTGAAGCTTATGTTTCAATTCACATTTTATTTCGAAAACTATTTTTTATATTGGGTAAATCAGCTAAAAATCAAGAAAATGCAAGGATAATTTTTGGCAGAATGGTCAATCGCTCAGTTGTTTCAAGGTATGACTTTGTGCAACACAGTGTTCTATGGCGCATATTTAAGCGAAAATAATCGCTATGTTACAATGTCCTGGTTTTTAAAATTCTTTTCTTGATTTAAGCATTTTGCTTCAACGCTCCAGGTCCTTGTATGATTAAGTGGATTATCCTGGCGGTCTTTGTCATTTCTGCTTTTTATATTCAGCAGCGCGGTAAGGTTCGTCATTCCTTTTATCGTCAGTTCTTTGATCACTCGACGCTACTCGCACCGATTAATTTTCTGATGTACATGTTTTCCAAAGTACCCAATCAACCTTATATCGAAACACAACACTTTAAAGATTTAAAAGTGTTGGATGAACATTGGGAAATGATTCGTGATGAAGCGAAAGCATTGTATGAACAGGGTGGGATTAAAGCTTCAAGCAGTTATGATGATTTAGGCTTTAACTCATTTTTTAAGACGGGGTGGAAGCGATTTTATTTAAAGTGGTATGACTCCGCACATCCATCAGCGGCGGAGCTTTGCCCGAAAACCACGGCTTTACTCAAAACATTACCTTCGATTAAAGCGGCAATGTTTACTGAGTTGGCGCCCGATAGTCGTTTGGTTCGCCATCGTGACCCTTATGCGGGTTCATTACGTTATCATTTGGGGCTATTAACGCCGAATGATGATCGCTGTTTTATTGATGTCGATGGACAACGTTACTCATGGCGTGATGGTGAAAGTGTGGTATTTGATGAGACTTATATTCACTATGCAGAAAATAAAACTGAAGAAAATCGTATTATTTTCTTTGCCGATGTAGAGCGCCCTTTAACATCTAAATGGATGGAACGTTTTAATCATTGGTTTGGTAAAAATGTGATGACTGCGGCGAGTTCACCTAATGAAAGTGGTGATCAAACGGGTGGCTTAAACAAGGTCTTTGGCTATGTCTATCAGCTTCGAATTAAAGCCAAAGCACTGAAAAAAACCAATCGCTCAATGTACTATTTCCTAAAATGGTTCTTGATGCTAAGTATTTTCTTCCTTATTTTTGTTCGCCCATATTTATTTTAAAAGTGTAATAAATATTTAAAAAATGCGCCCTTAGGGGCGTTTTTTTATGCTGACAGCATGCAAAATATCGGTTATCGTGAATGCAGAATAAAAAAAATAAAATGTTTAATGAGAGCTAGAACAGCGTGCTAAGGACATAGGCGTATTGTCGCGTTTTACTATTCGGAGATGCATTGCGACTTCAAGGAAAACAATACAGTTCGGTCAAAATTTAAAGAACAACCACAATATCGCTTGATGACAAATAGAGCAGAATTTTTCAATAAAGATGCAGTATTTGTCTATACATCACATATGGTCATTGACCCTCATATGATGAGCATACTCTGGTTTGGGGATAGGGTAATCTAAGATGAAAGCGACAAATCAGACCTTAATGCATCAAATGCATATTTCGATGCAGGATATTGAACGGCGTAAACAATTACTCGGATTGACGGATCAGGAACTCGCAGCACTGGCTTCAATTGGTGGCATTGTCGCGCCCATTTTAGACACCATGGTCGATGAATTTTATGAAAATCAGACCTCAATTCCTGAAATTGCCACGTTGATTGGTGATTTAGATACCTTAAAGCGACTGCAACGCGCGCAGCATCAATATTTATTGGATTTATTTTCTGGGCGTTATGACAGTGCTTATGTGAATAACCGCTTACGCATTGGCTTGGTGCATAAACGCATTGGAGTTGAGCCTAAGCTGTATTTGTCGGCTGTACATACTTTAAAAACTATGCTGTTTAGTTTGATACGACGCACTTTTAATGATGTGGAACAGTGCCATGGCATTGTGAATACCTTAGAAAAACTATTCATGTTCGATACCACATTGGTGGTTGAAACCTATGTCTGGAGTCTAATTAGTGAGGTGAAGGTTTCACGTGAAAAAATGGAACAATATGCGCATACACTTGAGTTCCGTGCACAAGAAATGGAGGAGCTTTCTCAACGTGATCCGTTGACAGGATTACTGAATGTTCGACATCTATCTTCCATGCTCACCAGTATTTTATATACCGCACAGCGAAATCTAGATCCAGTTACTGTAGTGTTTATCGACATCAATGATTTTAAGAAAATTAATGATGAGCAAGGGCACCCTAAAGGCGATCAAGTTTTACAAACGGTCGCTGAGGCGATTAAGTCAGTCGCGCGGTTAGATGATCATTGTTTTCGCTATGGTGGGGACGAATTTTGTTTGGTGTTACCGGGGTGTACTGAACTGCATGTGCAAAGTAGTTTTATTCCGCGATTACTTGAAACCGTGGAAGAAATGGAAAGTGGCTTGAGTTTGAGTATTGGTGTGCGCCAGACGGATCATATTAGTGGCTATATTGATGCCATGACGTTGGTGCAACAGGCAGATGCCGAAATGTATTTGGTCAAGAAGCAATACAAAGCCAGTCAAGGTGAGGTGTCATAAGCAGCCACAGGCTCTTAACGCTATACTGGAAAAATGATGCTTTAATCAATGCGGAATGAGTGAAAAAATATTCTCTCGCATCCATGCGCTTGGCTAAATCTTGTATAGAATAAAAGCAGCTTATGAGGGGGTAAGATGCAAGTATTTCATTCTAAAAAAGATTGGTGGGTAGTCGCATTTATTATTTGTATGAGTGGTTTACTCATCCAGTTATTACTCACCATGCAAGCTAAAGGCACGATGCAGCAATATCCTATGCATAGCGCAGTGTATATTTTGACGGTGCTACTGCTTTGGTGGCCCTTCAATACGCGTTATCAGATTTCTGCGGAACAGCTGAATATTCGCAGTATGTTTGTAGGTTGGCAGATTCCATTACAGAATATCCAGCGAATTAGCCCAAGTCAGGATTTATCGGCAGCACCTGCGCTTTCCATTAAACGTTTAAAAATTGAATATGTACAAGATGGCAAAACCAAATTTGTCATGGTTTCACCAAAAGATCCGCAAGCTTTTGCTAAAGCGATTGGTGTTCCAATCCAATAAATATAAGAATGCAGAATAAAGACATGTGAGCATGCCTTTTAAAGACAAGTGAATTATTTAAGAATAACCAATTGTCCAAGTTGTGCATCTAGGTGTATTTCAGTTTGTTCGGGATAATTCAAAAAATATACAGCCAAAATGGGCTCAAGTTCGACTCGAATTTTTCGTGCTAGATGGCGCGCACCGTAACGAATATCGTGGTTTTGATAAAAATGTGCTTTTGCAGCATCCGTAAGCTGAATGCTACGTTTTTGATGTTGTAGGCGTTGATTAAGTTTTTCCAATTCAATTTCCACCAGTTTCGGCAGTGCATCATCTTGCACAGGTTGATATTGCAACACACGATCAATACGATTAATAAATTCAGGGTCAAATTTACGCTGCATGACTTTTTTAATAATGCTGCTGACAGGCACACGTTTCAGACAAACCTTTTGAATTTTTTCGGGTAAAAAATTCAGCTTATCTAAATATTGCTGTGCTGCTTGTGCGCCGACATTGCTGGTCATAAAGATCATACAATTACGAAAGTCGATGGTTTTGGTGCCGGATGTCAGGGTTAATTTGCCACTGTCCAATACATTCATTAAGCCACGCAAAACTTCGGTTGAGGCTTTTTCCAATTCATCAAATAAAACAATACCCGGGCGTGTGTGGCTGCCGGCAATCGCTGTTTCATCAAACAGACTATGACCTTCTTTTGAACCGACATAACCCGGAGGCGCACCAGTAATTGCAGCGGCATAATGTTCTTGAGCAAGGGTATTCATATCAATGCGGCAAAAAGCATCGGGGCGACCATAGATGACTTCACTGATCAAGCGCACGGTTTCAGTTTTGCCAACACCAGTTGGGCCGAGCATTAAGGTGACAGAAAGTGGACGCTCAGGACTAGAAAAATCTGCTTTAACTACATGCAGCATTTTTTCAATTTCATTTAACGCATCCTCTTGACCGATAATGCGCTGTTTTAACAGTTGCATAACCTCAAGCGGTTCAAAATGAAAACGAGGCTTCCCCATCAAACGTTTTTTTTCGGCATTACTTAAGGTCGAAGTCGTCGGTTTTACCACATGAATGGCGGGATTAGCATTCGTCATGCATTATGTTCCTATGGTGGGATGTTCTGAGCATAGCAAAATTAGAATTTTCCATTAATAGCTTTTAGCAATCAGATCATTGCTGCCAACAAGAATAAATTCATTTGATTGCTTGAAAATACAAGGCAAAGCATCACATCATGTCAGTACAGCGCTAAATAGCATGGGATAACATTCTGAGTGAACGAAAACGCACGCGAACATATCGAAAAGATTCTAGCCAACATGACCACCTTGCCCGGCGTATATCGCATGCTCGGCAAAGAGGGTGAACTACTATATGTCGGTAAAGCTAAAAATTTAAAAAATCGCGTGTCGAGTTATTTTGTTAAAACCATCGAGCATCCCAAAACACAGGCTTTGGTTGCCCGTATTTATGACATTGAAACGCTAGTGGTGCGTTCCGAAACTGAAGCACTGTTACTGGAACAAAACCTGATTAAGCTGCATCGTCCGCCGTATAACATCATGCTGCGTGATGATAAGTCTTATGTTTATATTTTTATCTCTGCCGATAAGCCCTATCCACGCATTGCCGCAGGACGTGGGAAAGGTAAGCATCAAGCTGGTAAGTTTTTTGGACCTTATCCGAGTGCCTATAACGCACGGGATACCTTGGTGGTATTACAAAAACTTTTTAATGTACGCCAATGTGAAAATAGCTATTTTTCTCAGCGCAAACGACCGTGCCTGCAATACCAAATTAAACGCTGTTCTGCGCCATGTGTTGGTTTGATTTCACCCGAAGATTATAAAGAGGATGTCAATAACTCGATTCGCTTCTTGCAAGGAGACACCAAAGAACTCAACCAAGAGTTGATTGCCAAAATGGAAGCGGCGGCCGAAGCACTCGAGTTTGAAAAAGCCGTATTTTACCGTGACCGAATGGCGCTACTACGTGATGTGCAAACCCAACAGGCGATTTATAAGGTTAAAGGTGAAGCCGATATTATTGCGATTGCTTATCAAGCAGGGGTGACCTGTGTGCAGATTATGCATGTACGCAATGGTAAAATGCTGGGTGGGAAAAGCTATTTCCCTGATATGCAGGGCGATGACTTAGGACAAATGCTATCAGACTTTATTGCTAATTTTTACTTTCAGGTGGCAGATGAAATTCCTGCTGAGTTGATTGTTAATGTAGAGATTCCAGACCGCAAAGACATGGAAGATGCACTACATCAGCACTTTGATAAAAAAATTCAAATCAAACATAAGGTGCGAGAAACCCGTGCCGAATGGCAAGAGCTTGCACAAATGAATGTGCAGCACGCCATTAAAGGCAAACTGGCTGATCATTTTGAATTGAATGAACGTTTTCATCAACTGGAACAAGTGGTTGGTCGTCCGATAGATCGTATTGAATGTTTTGATATTTCCCACACAATGGGGGAGGCAACGATAGCCTCCTGCGTGGTCTTTGATGCAGGTGGTGCACGTAAACGTGATTATCGGCAATTTGCCATCAATGACATTACTGAAGGCGATGACTATGCTGCAATGCGTCAGGCGCTGACTCGTCGTTATAAAAAGAACATGTTACCTGATTTGTTGCTGATTGATGGTGGTAAAGGTCAGTTACACATGGCGATGGAAGTCATGCAAGAACTGCAGTTAGATGCCTTTATAGTCGGGGTGTCGAAAGGAGAAGGACGTAAACCTGGTTTAGAGACTTTACACTTTACCGATGGTGAAAAAATCCAGTTACCTGAAGACCATAAAGCGCTGCATTTAATTCAACAAGTGCGTGATGAAGCCCATCGCTTTGCCATTACTAAACATCGAGCGAAACGTGATAAAAAGCGAGGCTCTTCGGTGCTTGAAGCCATTCCTGGACTGGGACCAAAGCGTCGCCGAGATTTACTGACACACTTTGGTGGGATTCAGGGGGTACTCAAAGCTTCGGAAAATGATTTGAAATTGGTGCCGGGATTAGGTGATGTAATGGCAAGAACCATTTATAAAATCCTGCACGAATAAGACTTTTTGATATTTTTAAGCATGATAAGTTGCATGTATTTGCCAAAATGTACATTGACGCATGGGTCACTGATCATTCACATCAATTGAGTTTTAGACAATGATATAAAATTCAAAAAAGATCAGGGATGGATATGTCACTTACAGCGTTATATCAACATATAGAACAGCATGAATGGGTGGATATTCCAGAAGGTTGGTTGCAAGGCAGAACCATCTATGGTGGTTTAGTTGCAGGCATGATGATGCAAAAGGCCTTGATAACTCTAGCTGATACGGGGCGTCGTCTACTCAGTTGTAATGTGACATTTGTAGGCCCTGTTCAATTGGCACCTGTCCGCTTAGCTGCGGAAATTTTAAGACAGGGCAAGTCAGTGACCACCATTGAAGTCCGTCTTTGGCAAGATGATGCAGTGCAAAGTATTCTATTGGTGAGCTTTGGTGTTCCACGTGAATCCTCGATTGTTGTTAATCAAGAGCGTATCGCACCGACTTTTCCAGAAGTAGAAACACTCAAAATTGCAGAACATCATCCACTGGCACCGCAATGCTTTCAGCAAATGGATTTGGCCTGGGTTGATGGGCAATATCCATGTACAGCCAGTCGTAAGCCCGACTTCAGTGGTTGGATGCGATTCAATCCCCTCAAACATGAAAATCGGAAGATGACTGAGGCTGATCTATTGGTCTCGATGGATATGTGGCCGCCTGGCGTGTTACCCATGTTTAAAACCATGGCACCAGCGAGCTCACTGACCTGGACTTTAACCTATGTACATCCATTACAATCGAATGTGCATAACTGGTTTAAATATAAAGTATTTACAGACTATGCAGCAGATGGTTATGCAACAGAATATGCGCATTTATGGGATGATCAGGATCGGTTAATTGCAATTGCACGGCAGACGGTTACAGTGTTTGCCTAGTGACACTGCTAGGCATTTCGTATAAAGTGAGTGCAACTAACGATGGATAAATCCTCAAATTATTCTGCATTTACATCGTGCATGAGGGGAAAACTGGGGTGTCTATGACAACAGGTCGAATCCTGAATATTCCTAATATTTTAACACTGGCACGAATTGCTTTAATTCCTGTATTTTTGCTTGTGGCTTATTGGCCACCTGCAATGGGTGTGGGTGAGCATGTTGCAAGTATGTCACGTCATATTTTGTTGACGTCGATTTTTGTTATTGCTGCTGTGACGGATTGGTTTGATGGTTATTTAGCACGATCATTAAATCAAACCTCTGCATTCGGGCGTTTTTTAGATCCTGTAGCAGATAAATTGATGGTTGCGGCGGCATTGATCGTCTTGGTGCAATGGCAGCCGACCATTTCTATGGCATTTGCTGCAATTGTCATTATCTCACGTGAAATTACAGTTTCGGCACTACGCGAATGGATGGCTGAACTGGGTGCACGTACTAGCGTTGCAGTGTCTACTGTCGGTAAATACAAAACAGCATTTCAAATGATTGCAATTTCAGTCTTCTTATTGAATTGGCAACCACTTGAAATGTTGGCGTATGGATTACTGTATACCGCAGTCGTATTAACATTATGGTCGATGTTTATTTATTTAAAAGCCGCATGGCCCTATTTAAAACAGCCTTAAACTGACGATTACAGTTGAAAAGCTCCTTTCATAAGGGGCTTTTTTATGGCCAACTATTTGAGTTAACTAAATTTTGTGTTTTTAAAAATTATAAAGTGAAGACAGGAATGAACAGATGAAGCCAAAAATTCTTTTATGTGATTAGATCATTATTAAAATTGGCAAATTTTGGATAAAAAAATTCCCAGACTTTGGGGGAAGACTGGGAAGGAAATCGGGGTTACTTATCGCTATTATTGAAGATGTTTCCATCTCCTTGATTTGTATTATAGGAAAGTGATTTAAAAAAAGCATGTAGGTTCTTGTAGTGTAATGTTGTGTTTTATTGAGAAATGTATCACAGATTTACAAACTTAATTTTTGATACAACTTATAGGCTAACTTTGGTGTAATCTGCCTTTTGAAAGCCAGTTAAATGTGTTAATTGAACCCTAGAAAATCGAAATATTTTAATTTTTTATAATATATTGAATGATTTAATTTGAAATAAAATTGACTACGTAATAAAAACTTTTTGTGCTGTAAAATATTTTAGCTCATAATTTTTACCACTATTCTCTATGGTTTAAATAAAAAAATAAGCAATATTTTTCGTTTAGTTCTGCTTTTGGTTTTAGCTTAGATCAAGATAAAAAGCGGCCTTTTAGACCCTGTGATGTGGTTGTAAATTACGCTTCCGCTTTCTTTTAGCCTAGTGTACTAATGCTTCTAAAATAAAAAAAGAGACTCCATAGAGTCTCTTTTTTTATTCAAGCCTATGCACATCTTCGAGGTTTGTATTGCGAAAGAGCGGGGCAGTGCTTCTTAAAATAAAAAGGGAACCCAGAATGAGTTCCCATTTTGACAATTAGAACTACGCGCTTCGCTTGTCTTGCAGAAAAATAAGGCAGCGCCTTTTTTTCACTCGAAGCATAGCTTCTCGTCTTGCAGCGTGGCGGAGCAGTGCTCCGCTTTATCACGCTTCAGGCTTGAGCCCTTCGGCTTTTTCAAGAGACTCATCATTGCTGAAGAATTTTTCACGCTGTTCTTCAAGAAACTTTTTTGCATCTGGTTCAAACACATTTAAACGCTTTTCATTGATTAACGTTGTTTGGTGTTTTAACCATTCTTGCCAAGCTTGCTTTGACACGCTGTCAAACAATTCTTGACCCTTTGCACCGGGGAATGGTGCAAAGTCTAAACCTTCCATTTCAGCCTGATATTTACGGCAAAAAACTTGTCGAGACATATCAATACTCCATTTAACTTGAACAGTTATGCGTAAAGTTTTTCTAAACGAGCGTGTGCACGTTCAATCGCAGCTTCAACTTGAGCCGGTGCCGTACCACCAATGTGGTTACGGGCATTGACTGATGCTTCCAAAGTTAATGCTTTTTCAAATACATCCGCTTGAATCAAGTCAGAGAATTGCTGAAGTTGCTCAAGTGTTAATTCAGATAAGTCTTTACCTTCTTGAACACCTAGTGCAACGGCTTTACCTACAATTTCATGTGCATCACGGAATGCAACGCCATTTTTAACTAAGTAGTCAGCAAGATCAGTTGCTGTAGAGAAACCACGAAGTGCTGCTTCGCGCATGATTTCAATGTTTGGTACTAATGCTGGGATCATATCCGCAAAGGCCATCAATGAACCACGAACGGTATCAATCGCATCAAACAACGGTTCTTTGTCTTCTTGGTTATCTTTGTTATAAGCCAATGGTTGACCTTTCATGAGGGTCAATAGGCTCATCAAATCACCATAAACACGGCCAGTTTTACCACGAATTAACTCAGGAACATCAGGGTTTTTCTTCTGTGGCATGATTGAAGAGCCTGTACAGAAACGGTCTGGAATGTTCACGAATTTGAACTGAGCAGATGTCCATAGGATCATTTCTTCAGACATACGTGACAAATGCATCATGATTAAAGATGCCGCAGCGTTGAACTCAATACCGAAGTCACGGTCAGACACTGCATCTAGCGAGTTTTCAGCAACCGCTTCAAAACCTAATAATTCAGCAGTATATGCACGGTCGATTGGGTAAGTCGTACCTGCAAGTGCAGCAGAACCTAATGGCATACGGTTAGCACGCTTACGACAGTCAATTAAGCGCTCTGAGTCACGTACCAACATTTCAAACCAAGCCATTAAATGGTGGCCGAAAGTCACAGGTTGTGCGGTTTGCAAGTGAGTAAAGCCAGGCATAATGGTATTGGTGTTTTTAGCAGCGAGACCCAAAATACCTTTTTGCAATTTTTGTAACAAACCTAAAATGGCATCAATTTCATCACGTACATATAAACGGATATCAGTTGCAACTTGGTCATTACGACTGCGGCCAGTATGAAGTTTTTTACCCGCAATACCAATACGTTGAGTCAAACGAGACTCAATGTTCATGTGCACATCTTCAAGATCAATGCGCCATTCGAAGTTACCCGCTTCAATTTCAGCTTGAATGGTGTTCAAACCATTCACGATGTCTTCGCGTTCTTGCTCGGTTAATACGCCTACTTTTGCAAGCATGGTTGCATGTGCAATTGAACCTGCAATATCTTGTTTATAAAAGCGTTGGTCAAATTGTACAGATGCTGTAAATTCAGCAACAAAAGCGTCAGTAGCTTCAGAAAAACGACCGCCCCACATGCCTGAAGTTTGGGCTTGTGACGGATTTGAGGAATTAGAAGATGTGGTCATGTCGGCTCAATAAGATAAAAAGCAGTAGAACTAAAAACAGTATAGCAAATTCGAGCTCTGTTGCCGCAGTCAAGCGACATCTATCTTCGACTTCTTCAAATAGGCTTGATCCGGCATCGTATTTTTTTAGCAGAATGGGGCGTTGGCAGCATCTTCTGGAGTTATTTGCAGCAGGTAATATATTAGGCTTGGTGTTGGCTTTAGCACAGGCGCAATCATGGCAGGCTTTGAGCTTAAATTCTGTTTTACAACATATTCTATTTATTAACTGGATACTTCTTGCCTTTGCGGCTTTTGTAGATCTCTGGAAAGATCGATTTAGTCAAATGGGTATTAAAATGGCTTTGCTGTGTGGTTTTAGTTTGCTACAAGCTTTGGTCTTTCTCACGACAGTCGCTTTAAATATCTTGCTGCACTTTGGTACAAATATGAGTCTTTCAGACCTTAATTTGGCTACGGCGACGCAAAATTTGGTTTTGCATTTAAGTTATGGTGTATTGCTTGGCGCATTTTGTTTTCGTTATTTATATTTAAGAGAACAGTGGGGGCGTCAACAACATAGCGAGTTAAATTCGCGTATACAGGCCATGCAGGCACGTATTCATCCACATTTTTTATTTAATAGTTTAAATAGTGTCATTAGTTTAATCGCAATTGATCCGGATAAAGCAGAGCAAATGCTATTAAATCTGTCTCGATTATTTCGAGCCAGTTTTCAAGAGTTAAAGTTGGTGAGTTTGCAAGAGGAAATAGACTTATGTCAGCGCTATTTGGCGATTGAACAGATGCGATTGGGAGATCGTTTAAATGTTGAATGGAAATTACAGCCGTCAGATCGATACTCAAGCGTACAAATTCCACTATTAACTTTACAACCTTTGCTAGAAAATAGTATTTTTCATGGAGTTGAAAAAATTCTGACAAAGAGTACGATAAGTATATTGATTGAAATCTTACAAAATCAAATAAATATCGTTATTACAAATCCTTATACACAGGATAAAATAAATTTACGTCAGGGGAATGGTATTGCAATTGAAAATGTGAAGCAGCGACTTGAGGCATACTATGGTCAAAGCGTCATCTTTCAAACCAATGCAGGCGAAGGAATGTATACGACTGTGGTGCAATATCGATATAAGTAGAAAATTACAGTTAATCTATAAAAACAACTGATGTTAACTGTATAAAGGAGGAGATATGGACATCCTGATTTGTGATGATGAGTCTCTAGCGATAGAACGATTGTCACGTTTAGTCACTCAACTTGGACATCATGTTGTGGCAACAGCAACACATGGTCGGCAAGCAATTGAGTTGGTTCAAAGCCTAGAGCCAGATGTCATACTATTAGATATTCAAATGCCTGAAATGGATGGATTAACTTGCGCGCAATATTTGCGTCAGTTAGATCCAATGCCCGCAATTATTTTTTGTACTGCTTATGATCATCATGCACTTGATGCGTTTCGATCAAATGCAGAGGGATATTTGCTAAAACCAGTTATGCAACAGGAATTGCAGCAGGTTTTAGATCATATTATTAAATTAACCCAAGCTCAGCTGAGCACGATAAAACAAAAAGAAAATATGGACGAAATCAAAATCAGCCGACATCAAATAGCGGCAAAAACCTATCGTGGTGTGGAATTGGTGCCTGTTGAAAATATTTACTACTTTTTAGCAGATCAAAAATACGTCACGGTAAGACATAAAAATGGCAGTGTCTTAATTGATGAGACGCTAAAAGATTTAGAAAATGAATTTGGTGATCGTTTTATACGTATCCATCGTAACGCTTTGGTTTCTATTGGTTTTCTAGATGGCCTTGAGGTTGTGAGTTCAGGTCAATACCAAGTGCGTTGTCGCGATCTGGAAGAACGCCTTGCGGTGAGTCGCCGTCATTTGCCAAATTTACGTGAGCGAATTCAAAAATTATAATGCACACGCGTATTTTCAAATTTAAATATGCTTGCATTTTAAAGTGAGCAGGTTAAGTTTAGAATAACGCTTAAACAGACTGCATTTTAAATTTTATGAAAATCCTCAAGATTGCAACTCGACAAAGCCCGCTTGCATTATGGCAAGCGGAACATATTCGTGCGCGTTTAGAAGCACTCCATACCGATTTAAAAGTTGAGTTGGTTACTTTTGTCACTCAAGGTGACAAAATTCTTGATACACCTTTGGCTAAAATTGGTGGTAAAGGATTATTCGTAAAAGAGCTTGAAGCGGCCTTATTAGATGGTCGTGCAGACTTAGCGGTGCATTCAATGAAGGATGTGCCGATGGCGCTGCCTGAAGGATTAAATTTAGCGGTAATTTGTGAACGTGAAGATCCGCTCGATGCTTTTGTTTCGAATACCTACAATCATTTTGATGAGCTACCACAAGGTGCAAAAGTCGGTACATCAAGTCTACGCCGTAAATGTCAGATTTTAAAACAACGTCCTGACCTTGAGATTATTGATCTGCGTGGCAATGTGGGTACACGTTTATCAAAATTAGATGCGGGTAACTATGACGCCATTATTTTGGCGAGTGCAGGTTTGAAACGTTTGGGTTTGGCCGAGCGTATCCGTCATACCATCCAACCGGAATTTAGTTTACCAGCAGTAGGTCAAGGTGCATTGGGGCTAGAGTGCCGTACCGATGACCAAGCCGTTTTAGATTTTATTCAGCCTTTAATGCATAGTGAAACTAATGCATGTGTACGTGCAGAACGTGCTTTCAATGCGTATTTGGAAGGTGGTTGCCAAGTTCCAATTGCAGGTTATGCAGTACTGCAAAATGGTCAAATTCACTTAGAAGGTCGTGTCGGCAGTGTGGACGGTAAAACATTACTGAAAGCACAGCAAATTGGCGCAAGCGAGAACGCTGAACAACTTGGTGTTGCCTTAGCACAAGAGCTTTTAGCGCAAGGTGCTGGTGATATTTTGAAGGCATTGTATTAATACATGTTGTTTATCAATACACGCCCTCAAGATCGTGCAGCGGTTCTCACTGAGACTTTGCAACAGGCCGGAGTGCGTGTACTAGAGCTTCCACTCCTTGAGTTAAAAGCTGCCCCATGGTCACAAGATTTGGCGCAGCTATATTCAGCCCTTTTGTATGCGCAAGTCATTGTTGTGGTGAGTCCTTCTGCCGTACATATGGGAATGGCTGGATTGGCTCAAGCGGGACTGAAGATTGAGCAATTAAAGCAGATTCATTGGATTGCTGTAGGACAGGCAACTGCAAATACATTAGCGGATTACGGTATCAATAGTGCAGTTCCAGAAGTCGAAACTTCAGAAGGCATGTTGAGTTTACCGATTCTAGAACAATTGGCTGCTGGTGCCACAGTTGCATTTTGGCGTGGTGAAGGTGGTCGCCAATTTATGATGCAGCAGTTAATTGATCGTGGTATTCATGTCCTTAACTTTGTTTTATACCATCGGCAATGTCCAACTGAAGCCGAACAAATTATTAAAAAAAATCGTACTGTTTTTGAGTCGTCATCTTCGTATTGTATGCTCGTGACCAGTGAAGCCAGTTGGCTCAATTGGTTGCGACTGATGCAGCCATATCCACAATGTGTTGCGGATGCATATTATTTGGTGTTGGGCGAGCGTCTGATGCAATTGCTTGAACATTACGGACAGCAGTCAAATTTAGAACTCAAAATACTGCAATTAAACGATTTAAATGCATTACATATTTTGCAGCAGGTTAGGCAGGTGCAGGGAAATACATGAAGAGGTTGGTTATTGTTGTTGTCATTGCCGCGCTACTTTGGCTGTTCAAGTTAAGTTTTGATGTTTATCAAATGAATGCCAAACAAACGGAGTTGATGCAGCAGCAAACGCAATTGCAGCAGCAAAATGCAGGTTTGAATGATCAGTTGGTTGCGATGAAGCGACAATATGATGGTCAGCCTGTAACTTCTTCACCTGCAAATCCGCCAGCAATGCAAGCAGATGATCACGTTGGTGTTCAGCCGATTACTTTGATTGGTCAGCGTTTAGAGTTGGTTGAGTTCGCATTACAACAGCAGCAATTTGGTGTGGCGCTAGAAAAATTGAATCAGCTAGATCAACAGCTGGAAATATTTAGTTTGGCACCCGCACTTAGAATGAGTCTGCATCAGGTGATTGCGAAAGATCGAGAGATGCTGACGCAATATGTGGTTGCGCGCCAAACTCAGCAAAATAAAATTAAACAAGTTTTACAGACACTGGATCAAGCACTGCAAAAAGAAATACAGCAGCCTTATCAAAATACACCAAAACAAAAAGAACAGTCATTTTTGAGTCGCTGGATTCAGGTTGAAGCTGTTGAACGGCCGAGTGTGGATTTATTACAACGTGGAATTGTCTTAAAAGAAATTCAACTCAGATTATTATTGGCTCAGCAAATTATGTTGAAAGGGCAGTATCCTGAATTTCAACAAGAATTGACTGAAATTATTCAAATCATGCAGCAATTGCCTGATCCACATTTAAAGCAGATACAACAAAAAATAGTGCAATTAAAAGAAACACCTGTTTTATCTGTTCCTCAATTAAATACCCGTGCACTTATAGGTTAATGGCGATGAAACAAATTTTATTGGCCTATTTATTGATTAGCTTATTTGCCATAGCCATTATGAGTGTATTGAGCTTCGGTTATGGTGCTGGTTATGTCTATGTTTACTGGCGTAATTGGCAAGTCCAATCCAATATTTGGTTTATTGTTTTTGTTTTAGCTTTAATCAGTTTTCTTGTTCAAATGCTTTGGTATGGGCTAAAGCGTTATTTAAGCCGTGAACAACGCAAAAGTGAAACGGTTTTTAATTTTAATAAATTGCACCCTTATGAGCAGCTCGCAGTTATTTGGTTATTGAATGCTGCACATGATCAAAAGGATTTTATTCAACAAGCATTTACTGAGTCCGGTTTATTAAAAGGTGTGATCGATGCACGATTATCTTGGATTCAGCAAGATTATCCAGCAGCATTACAGGCATTAAATCAAACCAGTCCTATGGCTTTTGAATTGGCTGAATTACAACGAATAGAAATTTATTTAGGACAAAATGATGGTGAGCAAGCATTAACGCATTTAGAGTTTTTAAATCAACATGAATTGTCACCATGGTTAAATAAAGTAAAAACTGCGTATGAACAGCGCTTGAATACCTTGTGGGGTGCCTTTGCTTTACAATTTCCATGGTTGTATTTACGCTCAACACGTTATGGCCATTTGGATGAGGTGACTAAGCAGGCCTGGTTGGCACAGTTATTACAAGCTTTTGATCAAGCAGATGTCGATGATTTGCAGAATTTAAAACAGCGTTACCATGATTTGCAGGATCAAATTGCCGAGAGAAATTATGCGGTCAAAGTGCTGTGGCTCAAAGTGTTATCTCGCATGCCGGATATGAGCCAAGAACATGAACGATTAGCTGTGCATCTGCTAGAACAGCAGTTTAATCAAGATGTGTTTTATATGTGGTTTCAGGCACAACTTCTCAAACAAAATCCTGACTATGTCGCGGTGGAGCAACAGATTGCGCTGTGGGAACAAAAATATCCTGCATTGCCTGTATTGAATTTTGCAAAGTGGAATATTTATAACGCAACCCAGCGTAGTGCAGAAGCGGATGCTTTGTTGGCACAATATCCTGATGATGTATTAATGAGCTATCTCAGAATTAAATCAGCATTAAATCAGCAGGATGATTTAATTCGACAATTAAATTTAATCTTTGAAAACAATGCGAATTTTATGGAAATAAAAATATAAGGAAATTGAATATGCAAGAATTAAACAACTATCCTGTGATATATGAACAAAAAGTTGCATGGGGCGATATGGATGCATTTGGTCATGTTAATAATGTGCATTATTATCGCTATATGGAAAGTGCACGAATTGCATATTTAGATTTGTTGAATATATTTAATCAAGATGTACTTACTGTTGTTGCATCAAGTCAGTGCAAATTTATTCGTCCTGTAATTTATCCAGATCAATTAAAAGTGGCAACGCGAGTAGAAGAATTAAGAAATAGTGCATTTCGTATGAGTTATCTATTATGGAGCGAGTCACAGCAAGCCTATGTAGCATCGGGTGATGCAGTTATTGTATGCGTCGATAATCAATTGATGCAAAAAATGGCGATACCTGAAAATATTAAACAACGTATTAAAGAAATTGAATTGACTGCTCAAAATAATATTTAAATACAAAAATGCATGATGAAATGAATATATTTGTGTTAATTTATTGTTGTGTAGCGTAAATTGTTTATTGAATAATTATTTTATTATAAATATTATGTGCAAGTTTTAAAAAGCAAAATAATACGATATTTCGGAGTAAAGATTATGCCTGATATTAGCAATCTATCAGTTGAAGAGTTAAAGAAATTACAAGTTGAAGCGGAAGCTTTAATTGCGTCTAAAAAAGACCAAGCGATTGAAGATGCGTATAATCGTATTTTAGAAATTGCTGAAAACTTAGATTTAACCGTAGAGCAGATTCTTGAATCTGGCGCGAACAAACGTAAAAAATCAACACGTAAAGCTGTTGAGCCACGTTACCGTAGTAAAGCGAATGCTGCTGATACTTGGACAGGTCGCGGTAAACAACCACGTTGGTTAGTTGCTGAGCTTGAAAAAGGCGCAAAACTTGAAGACTTCTTAATCTAAGTCTTTCATCAAGTCGTAACATCCTGAATCTAGGATGATGAAACCGAGCAAATGCTCGGTTTTTTTAGCTCTTTGAATTGGCTATGCAGAAAAAGTATGCATAATGTGCCTATAAAGAAAAAAAGTTTAAATCATGGATGTAAAGTTGAAAGTTCGGTTGTGGTGGGATGATCAGTAAATCTAATAATATTCGATGGCTCATTTTCGCCATCCTGAGTTTTTTTATTTTTGTCTTGCTGCAAGTCCCAGCAGCATGGTTGATCACAAAATTTTATAAAAATAATCAAATGTTGCACAACGTTAGCGGCAATATTTGGCATGGCCAAGCGGATTGGACCAAAGGTAACCTTAAAGGTTCTTTAAATTGGAAGACACGACCTTGGGATTTGATCTTATTGCGTCTTGGTGCAAATGTTGAAATTCATAGCGGTAACACCAAACTACAAGGCGTAGTGGGTTATGGCTTGGGTAAAGCCATCACCATTAAAGCGTTAGAAGGGCAAATTGCACCTGAAACATTAAAAAGTTTTGCCCAATGGCAATGGCCAATCAATGCGATCCAGCTGAAAGACGTGCAGTTTAAATACAAGCCGCAACATGGATTTAGTGCTACGGATGGTGAATTACAATGGGCGGGTGGAGATCTTGGTTTTACCTTTGCACAGCGCCAAGAGTCGATGAATATTCCTGTTTTGATGGCCAAATTAAAAGATGATAACGGCAAGTTAACGATTGATGTGCGGGATCAACGTGAACAAAAAATGATGAATTTGCAGCTTGAGCCAGACTTGATGTTAGATGTGCAGCTCACGCAGCGGTTTTTGATGAATGTTGCATCCTATGAAGGTAAAGCTGGTCTTGATACTTATGTGATTAGTTCACGTCAGCCTTTATTAGCTGGGGTGAACTAATGCGTAATTATGTAGACACAATGCGCGAATTGAACTGGAAGCAAGCTGATCGTATTGCTCCATTGGTCTTGGCCTTATTAATCTTATATTTGTGCTGGAAATTAGCAGCATTTTTTTGGCTATTGATTGCGCCACCTCAGGCTATGCAAATTGAGCGTGTTGAGCTAGGTTCTGCTCAAGTGCAAGTACCGAATATTAGTTCGTTTGCGTTGTTTCAAGAACAATCATCAAATGCAGCAAACGAACAACTTAATATGGTGTTACAAGGTGTGGTGGTTGGGCAGCCAAGTCGCTATTCATCTGCAGTGATCAAAATTAATGAAAGCTCAGACCGTTACTTGGTAGGTGAAACAATAGAAGGTTCTTCTTATCAATTGTCAGAAGTCTATTGGGATAAAGTGATCTTGCGTCAAGCCAATGGAGCAACACGGGAACTGGCATTTAAAGGCATCGAGAATGGGTTGAATCAGCCGATTGTCCCTACAGCCAATGCGACCAACAATGCAACGATGCAAAATAGCAGCACAGATAATAGCACCATGACATCAAATACAGCACAAGGTCAGACACAAACGGCGATTGGGCAAGCAGTTCAGCGCATGGCTGAAAACCGTGAACAATATATGCAAGAAATGGGAGTTACCCCTTCAGGAAGTGGTGGCTTTGAAGTGACAAGCCGCACACCGGCCGCATTAAGAAATAAGCTTGGATTGCAACCAGGTGACCGTATTATGTCTTTAAATGGGCAAAGCGTAGGTCAGGGGCAATCAGAAGCGCAATTATTAGAACAAGCCCGCCGTGAAGGGCAGGTGAAACTTGAAGTAAAACGTGGTGATCAAGTGATGACCATACAACAGGATTTTTAGTGATGATTCATCACTATATAGGGTTAGGAAACACAGGCGTATATGGCTTTTTTTAATAATAATCGTTCAACTCTAGCTGCCTATGCCATGTTGCCCTTGGCTGCGATGGTCAGTACGGCAAGTTTCGCTCAAACTTGGAAAATCAATCTACGTGATGCTGATTTAACAGCGTTCATTAATGAAGTCGCTGATATCACGGGGAAAAACTTTGCTGTTGATCCTCGTGTGCGTGGTAATGTCACAGTCATTTCCAATAAGGCTTTAAATAAAACAGAAGTCTACGATTTATTTTTGGGTGTTTTAAACGTTAATGGTGTGGTGGCCATTCCATCAGGCAATACCATTAAGCTTGTACCTGATAGTAACGTTAAAAGTTCAGGTATTCCTTATGATGCCCGACACCGTGCTTCGGGCGATCAAATTGTGACGCGTGTGATTTGGTTGGATAATACCAATGCCAATGACTTGATCCCTGCTTTACGCCCATTGATGCCACAGTTTGCACATTTGTCTGCAGTAGCGGGGACCAATGCGCTAATTGTCTCAGACCGTGCGAGCAATATTTATCAGCTTGAAACCATTATTCGTAATTTGGATGGAACTGGGCAAAATGATATTGAAGCCGTGACTTTGCAATCAAGTCAGGCGGAAGAAATGATTGGTTTGCTTGAAGCAATGAGCTCGACAGGTGCGTCGAAAGATCCGAAAGGCTCGCGCATTCGCCTGATCGCTGATAATCGTACCAATCGTATTATTATTAAAGGGGATACAGCGACGCGTAAACGTATCCGCCAGATGATTGAAACCTTAGATGTTCCTGCAGCGGATCGTTTAGGTGGGCTGAAAGTCTTCCGTTTAAAATATGCCAGTGCGAAAAATTTATCTGAAATATTACAAGGGCTAGTGACTGGGCAGGCGGTTTCAAGTAACAATAATTCGGCTAATTCAAATAATAATTCAACGAGTAACTTACTCAACGGCACATCTGATAATCAGTCATTAACAGCCAATAACAATACTAGTTCTGGGATTAATCTCAACAGTAATAATAATTCAAATAATCAAAACAGTATCAGTAGCTTTAATGCCAATGGTGTTAGCATTATTGCTGACGCGACGCAAAATGCTTTGGTGGTCAAAGCTGATCCGCAATTGATGCGTGAAATCGAATCAGCTATTCAACAATTAGATATCCGTCGTCAACAGGTATTGATCGAGGCTGCCATCATCGAGGTAGAGGGTTCCGATGCAGATCAATTGGGTGTGCAATGGGCATTAGGGGATATCAGTAGTGGTATTGGACTGATTAACTTTGATAACTTTGGTTCAAGTTTAAAAAATATTGCAGCAGGTTATTTGACAGGTGGTGCTGCGGGCGCGGGTAGTGCGGTCGGTGCGGGAACATCATTAGTATTGGGTGATTATCGAGAAGGAAGTGATGGTTCTCGTAAATTATACGGTGCCATGATTCAAGCATTAAAAGAAAAAACCAAGTCGAACTTACTGTCTACGCCGTCGATTGTGACCATGGACAACGAAGAAGCCTATATTGTGGTTGGTGAGAACGTACCCTTTGTAACAGGTTCTGTATCGACCGGTGCAGCAGGCGTTGCAAATCCATATACTACCATCGAGCGTAAAGATGTCGGTGTGACCTTAAAAGTGGTTCCGCACATTGGTGATGGTGGTTCGGTTCGTTTAGAGGTTGAGCAAGAAGTTTCAGATGTGAAAACCAATAAAGGTGAAGCATCTGACTTGGTGACCAGTAAGCGTGCCATTAAAACCTCCATTTTGGCTGAGCATGGTCAAACCATCGTTTTAGGTGGGTTAATTTCAGATAATACCCAGCATGGCCGTCAGTCTGTGCCTGGTTTAGGTTCGATTCCTGTTTTGGGTAAGCTCTTCAGTTCTGAGGGCAAGTCCAATGTTAAGCGAAATTTATTAATCTTCATTCATCCAACAATTGTAGGTAATTCAGCTGATGTGAAAAAAATGTCACAGCAGCGTTATAACCAGTTATATAGCTTGCAATTGGCACTGGATACCGATGGCAACTTTGCTAAGTTGCCTGAAAGTGTTGAAGATATTTATCAGCAACGTATTCCTGTGTCTAAAGGTGTTGCACCTGCACCCGTTCAGCCGGCCCCTGTTGCACAGCCACAAGTGACACAACCTGTGGTGACAACCCCTGTTGCGATTGAGCCACCTGTTAAGCGTCAAACAATTGCTGTACCAAATGGCAGTCGACAAACAAGTTCAAATTATCATGTGTTACCGACACAACCACAGTCCACAAAAAAAGTTACTGTTGCTCAATCTACCCACACAATGAATGTAAAGGTTAATGAATCAGTGTTAGTGCGGGAAATTCAGCAAAGTGTGGTGCAAAAAATTGATCAACCGATGGTTGTTGCAGGTTTATCTAGATCTTTTCAGTTGGATGAAGCATCAGCTTCTGCCAATAGAATGAATGATCACAAAGATGAATACCGAACCATACATTTGAACCCTGAAAATTTGTTAGCATTTCAAAAAAATCAACCGTTCACACAATCGACGCCAAGTTGTCAGAATGGGAATGGATATTCTCTGTGTTATGATTGATTTAGGTAAAGAGAGATAAGCTATGACTTGGAAAATTCAAGCGATTTCAGGTGATTTAACCGGTCAGGAAATCAGTATTGATCGCGATATGTTGGTGGGTCGCCACCAACAGGCCGATATTGTGCTACAACAATCTGAAATTTCGCGTAAGCATGCGGCATTTTTAATTAAAGAACAGGCACTCTGGTTGCAGGACTTAAACTCTTCAAATGGTACATTTATTAATGATGTGCGTTTGGATGGTGAGTCTTTATTAAAACAGGGTGATATTGTTCAGTTTGCGAGTTTAAAGTTTAGCGTGCTTGCACCTGCTAAAGCTGTTGATGTGCCTGTTGAAATACAGCAAAGCATTAATGAGACTCAAAGTGTTGAAGCTATTCAACAGCCAGCAGAAGCTGTGGCTGTATCTGAAACTGCGCAAGAAAAGTCTGCTGCGCAGCAAATGAATGATCAAGGCATGCCTGAACTCAAAGAACGTGATGGTTCGGTGCAGTTAACCCGTGATGGTATGCCTACGAATGTGGGTATTCCTAAGCCAGCACCAATTCCTGAAGGGGTTGATGTTAATGCGCCTGTGACACCCGAAGCCTGCAATGTTGAAATTCCAGAGAGCTGCGTTGAGCAAGAAAAAGAAGCGCAAAAAAATGCCTCTGTGGGTTTGATCTCTGTCATTGTATTGGTCATTCTTGCCATTATTGCATGGGTAATGTTCAAATAATTTTGGACAGCTCAATCAAAAGGCATGCATGAGCATGCCTTTTTTGTTTCAGTTTCAATTTAAAGAGGGTAAAAATGTTGGATGTACGCCTAGCAGATCGCCAAATGATTTTGTTTGATTTGGATGGAACCCTAGTGGATTCAGCTTCAGATTTATATCGTGCCATGAATATGAGTTTGAATACCTTGCAGTTGCCGCTTGTGACAGAAGTGCAGGTGCGTAATTGGATAGGTAAAGGAACATCGTTATTTTGTCAAAGTGTATTAGAACATTTGACTGGTAAGGTGGATGCGGCACAACATCATTTGTTACTGCAAACTTTCTTGAAAATTTATAATGCAGATCCTTGTGTGTTAACACAGCCTTTTGATGGCATCCTAGAATTTTTAAAATGGGGGCAAGCTGAGCAAAAGACTTTAATTTGTGTCACCAATAAACCTGAGCAGCCTGCGCGCAGCATTGTTGAGGCACTGGGGATGAATCAATACTTTGTAGATGTAATTGGTGGTGATCGCTTTGAAGAGCGTAAGCCGCATCCGAAACAACTTTTGTATTGTGCAGAACATTATGGTTTGCCGAAAGAGCAAATTCTAATGATTGGTGATTCGGTGAATGATGTTGAAGCTGCACGCCGTGCGGGTATCGATTGTATTGTGGTCAGCTATGGCTATAATCATGGGGAAAATATTCAAGATTGCCAGCCACAAATGGTGGTTGATAATTTAAAAGAATTATTGGGTTGAAATAAGCAGTGGGTAAGGACGTGGGAATGAGTGAGTGTGTAGTTTTTCGATGGCGTGATTAATTCAGCATCCAAAATAGCAAATGAAAATCAATCATACGAAAATAGATAGAGAAACAAGATGACTACACAAGCTCAATTTGAAGATTTAAAATCAGCAGGTTATAACCTCATTCCTGTGTATCGCCAGCGCTTAGCAGATACGGAAACGCCTTTATCTGTCTTTGCTCGATTAAAACAACATAAACAAGCCTATTTATTTGAATCTGTTGAAGGTGGTGAAAACTGGGCACGTTATTCAATCATTGGCTTAGGTGAATCGACCGTATTTTCTTGTAATGAAGGGCAATTAACGGTTCAACATACCAATGGTCAGATCGAAAAACAGGCTTGCTTAGATCCATTCCAATACATACGTGACTTCCAAGCACAGTTTAAAGTGCCGACACAGCAAGAGCTACCTGCACTGCCAAGCTTTACTGGTGGTCTAGTGGGCTACTTTGGTTATGATGCTGTACGTTATATTGAACCTAAGTTGAATAATGTCCCAGAAGCTGATCCAGTCGGCATTCCTGATATTTGGATGATGTTATCGAAGACAGTCATTGTCTTTGATAACTTAAAAGATACGCTGTTTTTAATTGTGCATGCAGATGTGAATGATCCAGCGGCTTATACCAAAGCACAAGCGCAGCTCGATGACATCGAAGCATTGTTGGCAACACCTGTTGTTTTGATTGCTGAAAAGCACACTGCACCAAATTTTGAATCTATTACAGGGCACGATAACTTTATTGAGTCGATTGCCAAGGTGAAAGAATACATTAAGGCGGGTGATGTGATGCAGGTTGTACCAGGGCATCGGATGGTCTCAGACTTTGATGGTGAGCCGTTACAGGTCTATCGTGCATTACGCCACCTTAATCCATCACCGTACTTGTTCTTGGTGCAAGGGCAGACTTTAGAAAACAATACACCTTTTCATATTGTTGGTTCATCACCAGAAATTTTATCGCGTTTAGAAAATGGTATCGCAACCGTGCGTCCATTAGCGGGTACACGCCCACGTGGTAAAACCAAAGAAGAAGATTTGGCGCTGGAAAAAGATCTGCTATCTGATGAGAAAGAAATTGCAGAACATTTGATGTTGATTGATCTAGGTCGAAATGACGTTGGTCGTGTATCAAAAATCGGTAAAGTTCACGTGACTGATCAAATGGTGATCGAGCGTTATTCACATGTCATGCATATTGTGTCAAATGTGCAAGGTGAAGTGCGCGATGATGTAGATGCGTTGGATGTTTTTAAGGCAACATTCCCAGCGGGTACGCTATCTGGTGCACCAAAAATACGTGCAATGGAAATTATTGACGAAGTTGAGCCGGTCAAACGTGGAATTTTTGGCGGTGCTGTTGGTTATTTAGGCTGGCATGGTGAAATGGACATGTCGATTGCGATTCGTACCTGTGTAATTCGTGAAAATAAGGTCTATGTACAGGCGGGAGCAGGGGTGGTTTATGACTCAAATCCTGAATCTGAATGGAATGAAACCCAAATAAAAGCTCGCGCAGTGATCAAAGCGGTTGAATTATCGTCAAATGGATTGATTTTGTGAGTTTTTCACGTTTTTTTTAGAAAAAACACTTGCACAGATTTTTGTTTTTGCTAAACTGCACACCGTTCCGATACGAAACGTACGAAACACTAAGAAACGCCGGCATAGCTCAGTTGGTAGAGCAACTGACTTGTAATCAGTAGGTCCACAGTTCGAATCCGTGTGCCGGCACCATCTTAGAAGTTTGAGAGTGAGTAAAAAGAACAACACTGAAGTAAGTGTAAAATGGTGAGGTTCCCGAGCGGTCAAAGGGGGCGGACTGTAACTCCGCTACGAAAGTTTCGAAGGTTCGAATCCTTCCCTCACCACCAATTTTAAGACTTCAATAAGTGGTTTGTACCAACATCGTGCGGGAGTAGCTCAGTTGGTAGAGCGGCAGCCTTCCAAGCTGCATGTCGCGAGTTCGACCCTCGTCTCCCGCTCCATATATATTGAAGTACTTATATTTGCTCTTATAGCTCAGTGGTAGAGCACTCCCTTGGTAAGGGAGAGGTCTCGAGTTCAAATCTCGATAAGAGCTCCAGATTACAGTTTAGCAACATTGTTGCACAAGATTCCAAAAAGCAGGCTATTTAGTCTGCTTTTCAAGTATTGGGTGTTTATTTTTTAGGCGATATGTCGGAGCTGGGTGTTACTCAGAATTGTTTTCGACGTAAACGAGGAAGAAGAGCATGGCTAAGGCTAAGTTTGAACGTAATAAGCCACACGTTAACGTGGGTACAATTGGTCACGTCGACCATGGTAAAACAACTTTAACAGCTGCAATTGCAACTGTATGTGCAAAAACTTTTGGTGGCGAAGCGAAAGACTACGCTGCAATTGACTCTGCACCTGAAGAGAAAGCACGTGGTATTACAATTAATACTTCACACGTAGAATACGATTCAACTATTCGTCACTACGCTCACGTAGACTGCCCGGGCCACGCCGATTATGTTAAAAACATGATTACTGGTGCTGCTCAGATGGACGGCGCGATCCTTGTATGTGCTGCGACTGATGGTCCAATGCCACAAACTCGTGAACACATCCTTCTTTCTCGTCAGGTAGGTGTACCTTACATCGTTGTATTCTTAAACAAATGCGACCTTGTAGACGACGAAGAGCTTCTTGAATTAGTGGAAATGGAAGTTCGTGAACTTCTTTCTACTTATGACTTCCCTGGTGATGACACTCCAGTTATCCGTGGTTCTGCTCTTGCAGCTCTTAACGGTGACCAAGGTCAATACGGCGAACCAGCTGTTGTTGCTCTTGTTGAAGCGCTTGACTCTTACATTCCAGAGCCAGAACGTGCTATCGATCTTCCATTCCTTATGCCAATCGAAGACGTATTCTCAATCTCAGGTCGTGGTACAGTAGTAACTGGCCGTGTTGAGACTGGTATCGTTAAAGTAGGCGAAGAAGTTGAAATCGTTGGTATCAAAGATACAGTTAAAACAACTGTAACTGGCGTAGAAATGTTCCGTAAACTTCTTGACGAAGGTCGTGCGGGCGAGAACTGTGGTGTTCTTCTACGTGGTACTAAACGTGAAGACGTTCAACGTGGTCAAGTACTTGCTAAACCAGGTGCAATCAAACCGCATACTAAATTTGACGCAGAAGTATACGTACTTTCTAAAGAAGAAGGTGGTCGTCATACTCCATTCCTTAACGGTTACCGTCCACAGTTCTACTTCCGTACAACTGACGTAACTGGTGCGATTGCACTTAAAGAAGGTGTTGAAATGGTAATGCCTGGTGACAACGTTGAGATGTCAGTAGAGCTTATCCACCCGATCGCAATGGACCCAGGTCTACGCTTCGCAATCCGTGAAGGCGGTCGTACAGTTGGTGCTGGTGTAGTTGCTAAAGTTACTGCATAATACACATTGTTAAATACAGATCGAGAGTTACGACTCTCGATTTGCTCTGCAGGTCAGTAGTTCAATTGGTAGAGCGTCGGTCTCCAAAACCGAATGTTGGGGGTTCGAGTCCCTCCTGGCCTGCCAATTTTTTTAAAAAAGAAGCTTGATGCTGGCTCAACTGGTCATATAATAAGTCGCGAATTCTACGACGAGTACAAAAATGTCGAATGATAAATCGCGTGACGCATTAAGCGACGCGCCAATTCCTCAAAGAAATAATTCTGCTGAAGTTGTTAATTCTGGTTCCCCTCTGGACTTTGTTCTGTGGGTTATCGCATTGATTTTACTCGGCGGTTCAATGATGGTGAATCAATATTTGCCAGCATACTGGGCACCAGCGAATGATGTCTGGGTTCGTGTTGGGGTGATTTTGGCTTGTATCATCGTGGCTTTAGGTTTATTATACGCCACCCATCAAGGCAAAGGCTTTGTTCGATTGTTGAAAGATGCTCGTATTGAGCTACGTCGAGTGAGCTGGCCAACAAAGCAAGAGACTGTGACCACATCTTGGCAGGTACTTGCTGTAGTCTTAGTGGCATCCATTTTATTATGGTGTTTTGACTACGCTTTGAGCTGGTTAATGAAGTTTATTATCGGGTAAGAGAGCTATGAAACGTTGGTACATTATTCATGCCTATTCAGGCTATGAAAAACAAGTGTTACGCTCACTTAATGATCGAATCCAGCGTAGCGCTGTAGCCGATAGCTTTGGTGAAGTCCTTGTCCCTACTGAAGAAGTGGTGGAAATGAAGGATGGTAAGAAACGTAAGTCAGAGCGTAAGTTCTTTCCAGGCTATGTGTTAGTCGAAATGGAAATGAACGATGAAACTTGGCACATTGTTAAAGAATGTCCAAAAGTTTTAGGTTTCATTGGTGGTACGGCTGAAAAACCGGCACCGATTACGCAAAAAGAAGCTGATGCGATTCTTGCTCGTGTACGTAATACTGGTGAAGCACCTCGTCCTAAGACAATGTTTGAGCCAGGTGAAGAATTACTCGTTATTGATGGTCCATTCACCGACTTTAAAGGCGTGGTGGAAGAAGTTCAATACGAAAAATCTCGTCTTACTTTGACGATTAATGTATTTAATCGACCGACTCAAGTAGAACTCGAATTTCGACAAGTCGAAAAAGCGAACTAATTTTAGTTGGTTGATAAACGCCCGATTTTTTATAAGTCGGGCATTGTTGTTGTAACGGTTGTCGTTACTTGAAATCATTGGGGAGCCTTCATCGGCGCTTGTACCCAGAGGTAATTGAAAATGGCTAAGAAGATTGACGGCTATATCAAGCTGCAAGTTCCAGCTGGTAAAGCAAATCCATCTCCACCGATTGGTCCTGCACTAGGTCAACGTGGTGTAAACATCATGGCATTCTGTAAAGAATTCAATGCTGCTACGCAAAAAGTTGAAGCTGGTCTTCCAATTCCTGTAGTGATCACTGTGTACAACGACAAGTCGTTCACATTCATCATGAAAACTCCACCTGCTGCGATTCTTCTTAAGAAAGCTGCTGGTATCCAAAAGGGTTCAGCTGTACCTAACAAAACTAAAGTTGGTAAGTTGACTCGTGCTCAATTAGAAGAAATTGCGACTACTAAAGAACCAGATCTTACTGGTGCTGATTTAGACGCACGTGTACGTACCATCGCTGGTTCTGCGCGTTCTATGGGCTTGGAAGTGGAGCTATAAGACATGGCTAAATTAACTAAACGTCAAAAAGCCATTGCTGCTGCTGTTGAAGCAAACAAAGTTTACACTTTGGAAGAAGCAGTGCAAGTTCTTAACACTATCCCTGCTGTTAAATTCAAAGAATCTTTGGATGTTTCAGTAAACCTAGGTGTTGACCCTCGTAAATCTGACCAAGTTGTTCGTGGCGCGACTACACTTCCTGCAGGTACTGGTAAAACTGTACGTGTTGCTGTGTTTGCTCAAGGCGCGGCTGCTGAAGCTGCTAAAGCTGAAGGCGCAGACGTTGTTGGTTTTGATGATCTTGCTGAAAGCATCCAAGCGGGTAACCTTGACTTTGACGTAGTAATTGCTGCACCAGACGCTATGCGTGTTGTGGGTAAATTAGGTACGATTCTTGGTCCACGTGGCTTAATGCCAAACCCTAAAGTGGGTACAGTAACTCCTGATGTAGCTGGCGCTGTGAAAAACGCGAAAGCTGGTCAAGCACGTTACCGTGTAGACAAAGCGGGTATCATCCACGCTGCGATCGGTCAAGTAGGTTTCACTGCTGAAGCTGTTCGTCAAAACGTTGAAGCACTTGTTGCTGACCTTAAGAAAGCAAAACCTGCTACTTCTAAAGGTATCTACATTCAAAAGATCACTTTGAGCTCAACTATGGGTCCTGGTCTTACTATTGACGTAGCTAACGTTTCTAAATAAGTTTCGACTTATTACAGAATTTTAAAGCCCTGAGTAATATTTGAAGCACTGCTTCAAATATTACGCAAGAAGAAACCGGTTTCGGACTACTTGCAAACTTAGGCAAACTTTGAATTGATAAATTTTTCGTTTATCAGCGTCAAAGACCGCAGGTGAGGGGAGTTTTATGCTCTTTTCTTAATCGTCCAGCCTGCGTAGACGCGGTGGTGTGATTTGTTCATCCTCCGCGTGTAAGTTCAGTAATGAATTTACGAATTGGGAGTGCACTTGTTTGAGTGCATAAATCACCGTTAGGAGGTTTTACAATGGCTCTTCTTATCGAAGGCAAAAAACAGATCGTAGCTGAAGTAACTGAAGTTGCTTCTACTGCATTTGCTGCTGTTGTTGCTGACTATCAAGGTTTAACTGTAGAGCAATTAACTACTCTACGTGTTGAAGCTCGTAAACTGGGTGTTGCTACTCGCGTAGTTCGTAACACTTTGGCTAAACGCGCTCTTCAAGATACTCAATTCAATATCTTGAACGACAACCTTGTTGGCCCAACAATTTTAGCTTTCTCAACTTCTGAAGACGACATGGGCGCTGCTGCTCGTTTGTTCGAAGAATTTGCTAAAACTAATAAAGCATTTGAACTTAAAGCTGCTGCATTTGACGGTAAAGTTTATCAAGGTGCTGAAGTTAGCGTTATCGCGAACCTTCCAAACCAAGAGAAAGCTCTTACTATGCTTGCAAACGTACTTCAAGCTCCTATTTCGAAATTGGGTCGCCTTATTACTGCGCTCAAAGAGAAAAACGAGTCAGAAGCTGCATAAGCTCAAACTTAAACACACATCATTCAATACCCATTTGGAGTTAATCTCATGGCTTTAACAAACGAAGAAATCTTAAACGCAGTAGCTGAAAAAACTGTTCTTGAACTTGTTGAACTTATTTCTGCTTTCGAAGAAAAATTCAACGTATCTGCTGCTGCTGTAGCTGTTGCTGCTGCTCCTGGCGCTGCTGCTGCTGCTGAAGAACAATCAGAATTCAACGTTGAGTTGACTTCTTTCGGTGCTAACAAAGTTGCTGTAATTAAAGCAGTTCGTGAAGCTACTGGTCTTGGTCTTAAAGAAGCTAAAGATCTTGTTGAAAGCGCTCCTTCAGTTCTTAAAGAAGGCGTTTCTAAAGAAGAAGGCGAAGAGCTTAAGAAAAAACTTGAAGAAGCTGGTGCTACAGTTACACTTAAGTAATCTTAAGGGGAGTCGATTTTTTTATAATCGACTCCACAAATTGGCTGGTGCCCCTTGGGTCATCAGCCTTTTTGCGTTACAATAATCGGCTCGATTTTTGTTTGCATGATATAAAAATCATACAAATTAGAAATAATTTATAAAAACAAACGCTTACCAATATTTTTCAGTAAAAAAATATTGTTAAGCGTTTTAATACCACTAAAAATTGCAGCATTTGTGAAAGTGGTGGCCATATCGGCCTGCGTAATTCCTTCTAAGTCCGTTCTGCAGGCGGCCTTAGTTTACTTTCCGAGGACTCCAGATGGCATACTCATATACCGAAAAGAAACGGATCCGTAAGAATTTTGGTAAATTGCCCAAGGTAATGGATGTTCCGTACTTGCTCGCGATTCAAGTGGACTCGTACAGAACCTTCCTTCAAGACGGCAAAACTCCAAAAAACCGCGAAGATATCGGTCTCCAAGCCGCATTTCGTTCAGTTTTTCCTATTGAAAGTTATTCTGGCAATGCTGCTTTAGAATTTGTTGAGTATAGTCTTGGTAAGCCTGAGTTTGATGTACGCGAATGTATCCTTCGTGGCTCAACTTATGCTGCACCAATGCGTGTAAAAATTCGTCTGATCATTAAAGATCGCGAAACGAAGACAATTAAAGACGTGCGTGAGCAAGAAGTCTACATGGGTGAAATGCCACTCATGACAGACAACGGTACTTTTGTTGTTAACGGTACTGAGCGTGTAATCGTATCTCAATTACACCGTTCACCAGGTGTGTTCTTTGACCACGATAAAGGCAAAACACACTCTAGCGGTAAAGTTCTTTATTCTGCTCGTATCATTCCTTACCGTGGTTCATGGTTAGACTTCGAATTTGATGCGAAAGATCTTGTATACGTTCGTATTGACCGTCGTCGTAAATTATTAGCGACTGTAGTGCTTCGTGCGTTGGGTTATAACAACGAACAAATCTTAGACATGTTCTATGAAAAAGTTCCTGTTTACCTGGACATGGGTAGCTATCAAATTGATCTTGTGCCTGAACGCCTGCGTGGTGAAATGGCTCAATTTGATATCGTTGGTACAGATGGCAAAACAATTGTTGAACAAGGCAAACGTATTAATGCGCGTCATGTTCGTCAAATGGAAGCAGCTGGTCTGGAAAAACTTTTAGTACCTGATGAATATTTGTATGAACGTATTATTGCTGAAGACGTTGCATTACGTGACGGCGAAGTAATTGCTGCAAATACAGTACTAAGCCATGAAATTATGGTGAAATTGGCTGAAGGTGGCGTTAAACAATTTAACGTACTTTATACCAATGACATCGACCGTGGTCCGTTCATTGCTGACTCATTACGTGCTGATACAACAACTGGTCGCGAAGAAGCGCTAGTTGAAATCTATAAAGTAATGCGCCCAGGTGAGCCACCAACAAAAGAAGCTGCTGAAAACTTATTCAACAACTTGTTCTTCTCTTCTGAACGTTATGACTTATCACCAGTAGGTCGTATGAAGTTCAACCGTCGTTTGGGTCGTCCTTACGAAGTAGGTACAGATCAGAAGTCTCGTGAAGTTGAAGGCATTCTTTCTAACGAAGACATCACTGATGTATTAAAAACATTGGTTGAAATCCGTAACGGTAAAGGTGAAGTCGACGATATCGACCACTTAGGTAACCGTCGTGTTCGTTCTGTTGGTGAAATGACAGAAAACCAATTCCGTGTAGGTCTTGTTCGTGTAGAACGCGCTGTTAAAGAACGTCTATCACAAGCTGAAACTGATAACTTGTCTCCGCAAGATTTAATCAATGCGAAGCCAGTAGCTGCTGCAATCAAAGAATTCTTTGGTTCAAGCCAGTTATCTCAGTTCATGGACCAAAACAACCCGTTGTCTGAAATCACACACAAACGTCGTGTATCGGCGCTTGGTCCAGGTGGTTTAACACGTGAACGTGCGGGCTTCGAAGTACGTGACGTACATCAAACTCACTACGGTCGTGTTTGTCCAATTGAGACTCCTGAAGGTCCAAACATTGGTTTGATCAACTCATTGTCTGTTTATGCGAAATGTAACAACTTCGGCTTCTTAGAAACGCCGTATCGTAAAGTTGTTGAAGGTCGTGTAACTGATGATGTTGAATATCTTTCTGCGATTGAAGAAGTAGGTACTGTGATTGCACAGGCCGATTCTGGTGTAGATAAAGACGGTCATTTGACTGAAGAGTTCGTATCTGTACGTCACCAAGGTGACTTCGTACGTATGCCTCCTGAAAAAGTAACGCATATGGATGTATCTGCTCAGCAGGTTGTATCTGTAGCGGCGTCACTGATTCCGTTCCTTGAACACGATGACGCGAACCGTGCATTGATGGGTTCAAACATGCAACGTCAGGCTGTGCCTACTTTACGTGCTGATAAACCGCTCGTTGGTACAGGTATGGAAGCAAACGTAGCGCATGACTCTGGTGTGTGTGTACTTGCGAAACGTGGTGGTCGTATTGAGTTTGTTGATGCATCTCGTGTGGTTATTCGTGTAAACGAAGAAGAGATGATCGCGGGTGAAGCAGGCGTAGATATCTACAACCTGATCAAATACACACGTTCGAACCAAAATACATGTATTAACCAAAACGTTGTTGTACGTTTAGGCGACAAAGTTGCACGTGGTGACGTTCTTGCTGATGGTCCATCGACAGATGGCGGTGAATTGGCATTAGGTCAAAACATGCGTGTAGCGTTCATGACTTGGAACGGTTACAACTACGAAGACTCGATCTTATTATCTGAGCGTGTTCTTCAAGAAGACCGTTTAACGTCAATCCACATCCAAGAATTATCATGTGTAGCACGTGATACTAAATTGGGTGCTGAAGAAATTACTGCCGATATTCCAAACGTGGGTGAAGCAGCACTTTCTAAACTTGACGAATCAGGTATCGTTTACATTGGTGCTGAAGTTACTGCGGGCGACATCCTTGTAGGTAAAGTAACGCCTAAAGGTGAAACGCAATTAACACCTGAAGAAAAATTGCTTCGTGCAATCTTCGGTGAAAAAGCTGCTGACGTAAAAGACTCATCTTTACGTGTTTCTTCAAGCGTTAAAGGTACAGTTATTGACGTACAAGTGTTTACACGTGACGGTCTAGAAAAAGACGAACGTGCTCAAGCAATTGAGAAAGCACAGCTTGATGCGTACCGTAAAGACTTGAAAGAAGAATACAAAATCTTCGAAGAAGCAGCACGTGAACGTATCGTTCGCTTGTTGAAAGGCCAAGAATCGAATGGCGGCGGCACGACTAAACGTGGCGATAAACTGTCTGAAGATTTATTGTCTAGCTTAGAGCTTGTTGAACTTCTTGAAATTCAACCAGTAGATGAAGCAGTTGCTGAACGTCTAACTCAAATCCAAGTTTTCTTAAAAGAGAAGAGCATTGAGATTGACGAGAAATTTGCAGAGAAAAAACGCAAACTTTCTACAGGTGATGAGCTTACAACTGGCGTGTTGAAAGTTGTTAAAGTTTACCTTGCTGTAAAACGTCGCATCCAACCGGGTGATAAGATGGCAGGTCGTCATGGTAACAAGGGTGTTGTATCTAACATCTTACCAGTAGAAGACATGCCGCATGATGCAAACGGTGTACCTGTTGATATCGTGTTGAACCCACTGGGTGTACCATCACGTATGAACGTGGGTCAGATTCTTGAAACTCACTTGGGTATGGCTGCAAAAGGTCTTGGCGATCAAATCGACAAGATGATGAAAGAGCAACGTACGATTCTTGAGCTTCGTGCATTCTTAGACAAGATTTACAACAAAGTTGGTGGCGAGCAAGAAGATCTTGATAGCTTAACTGATGAAGAAATCTTGGTACTTTCAGGCAATCTACGTAAAGGTGTTCCTTTAGCGACGCCTGTATTTGATGGTGCTGAAGAATCACAAATTAAAGAGTTGCTTGAACTTGCGAACATTTCACGTACTGGTCAAACAGTATTGTATGATGGACGTACAGGTGAACGTTTTGACCGTCCAGTAACTGTAGGTTACATGTACATGTTGAAACTGAACCACTTGGTTGACGACAAGATGCATGCGCGTTCTACTGGTTCTTACTCTCTAGTTACACAACAACCATTGGGCGGTAAAGCTCAATTCGGTGGTCAGCGTTTCGGTGAGATGGAAGTATGGGCACTTGAAGCTTACGGTGCTGCATATACACTTCAAGAAATGTTAACTGTGAAATCGGATGACGTTGAAGGTCGTACTCGTATCTACAAGAACATTGTAGATGGTAACCATTATATGGATCCGGGTATGCCTGAATCGTTCAACGTATTGACCAAAGAGATCCGTTCTTTAGGTATCAACATTGAACTGAAAAATGGTGACTAAGTAACCATTCAATCCCCCCAACCCCCTTTATAAGGGGGGGATTTACTCCTCTTATTTTAAGGGGAGTTTCCCGCTTAAATCAGGCGGGATTGAGGGGGATTACTCAGTTAAAAAACAATATTTGTGACCCAGTTGTGAAGTGAAAATCTCCACAACACACGGAGAAAAAAATTGAAAGACTTGCTCGATATCATGCGCAAAAAGACGGATTCAGACGGTCATGCTCCTGTAGAGTTTGATCGCATCCGTATTGGTCTTGCGTCACCAGAAATGATTAAGTCATGGTCTCACGGTGAAGTGAAGAAGCCAGAAACCATCAACTACCGTACCTTCAAACCAGAACGTGATGGTTTATTCTGTGCCAAAATCTTTGGTCCAGTAAAAGATTACGAATGCTTGTGTGGTAAATACAAGCGTATGAAATACAAAGGCGTCATTTGTGAAAAATGTGGCGTTGAAGTAACAACTGCAAAAGTACGTCGTGAGCGTATGGGTCATATTGACCTTGCTTCTCCAGTTGCACATATTTGGTTCTTAAAATCACTTCCTAGCCGTATTGGTCTATTATTAGACATGACGCTACGTGATATCGAACGCGTATTGTATTTCGAATCTTATGTTGTTACTGATCCTGGTATGACTCCGCTTGAGAAATACCAACTTCTAAACGATGAAGAATACTTCACAGCATTAGAAGAACACGGTGACGAATTCAGCGCGAAAATGGGTGCAGAAGCTGTTCAAGACTTGTTGAAAGACATCGATCTTGAAGCAGAAATTTCACGTCTTCGTGAAGAAATTCCAAATACAACTTCAGAAACGAAGCTGAAAAAAGCATCGAAACGTCTGAAATTGATGGAAGCGTTTAAAGATTCGAACAATAAGCCTGAATGGATGGTGTTGACTGTACTGCCAGTACTTCCACCAGATCTTCGTCCTTTAGTTCCTCTAGAAGGTGGTCGTTTCGCGACTTCTGACTTGAATGATCTTTACCGTCGTGTAATTAACCGTAATAACCGTTTGAAACGTCTTCTTGACCTTGCGGCTCCAGATATCATCGTACGTAACGAAAAACGTATGTTGCAAGAATCTGTGGATGCATTGCTGGATAACGGTCGTCGTGGTCGTGCAATCACTGGTTCGAACAAACGTCCTCTTAAATCTTTGGCAGACATGATCAAAGGTAAACAAGGTCGTTTCCGTCAAAACTTACTTGGTAAGCGTGTTGACTATTCAGGTCGTTCGGTAATTACTGTAGGTCCTACTTTACGTTTACACCAATGTGGTCTTCCGAAGAAAATGGCACTTGAATTATTCAAGCCATTCATTTTCGCGAAACTACAAGCATCTGGCCAAGCAACAACCATTAAAGCTGCGAAGAAAATGGTTGAGCGCGAAACACCAGAAGTTTGGGACGTTCTTGCTCACGTAATTCGTCAACATCCAGTAATGTTGAACCGTGCGCCAACACTTCACCGTTTGGGTCTTCAAGCATTTGAACCGACTCTAATTGAAGGTAAAGCGATTCGTCTTCACCCGTTAGTTTGTGCGGCATTTAACGCCGACTTCGACGGTGACCAAATGGCGGTACACGTACCATTAACACTTGAAGCTCAGTTAGAAGCTCGTGCGTTAATGATGTCAACTAACAACATCTTGTCTCCTGCGAACGGTGAGCCAATCATCGTACCTTCTCAGGACGTTGTCTTAGGTCTTTATTACATCACACGTGATGCAATTAATGCCAAAGGTGAAGGCATGGTGTTCGCGGATACTGACGAAGTAAACCGTGCACTTGCAACAGGTCAAGTTGATTTACACGCTCGTGTTAAAGCGCGTGTACACCAAACTGTAATCGACGAAAATGGTAACCGTGAACAACAAACGATTGTTGTTGATACAACACCAGGTCGTTGTTTACTTTGGGAAGTTGTGCCTGAAGGCATGGATTTCCAACAAATTAACGTTGAGATGACTAAAAAGAACATCTCTAAATTGATCAACTCTTGCTACCGTAAATTGGGTCTAAAAGATACGGTTATCTTTGCTGACCAATTGATGTACTTGGGCTTCCGTCAAGCGACTCACTCAGGTGTGTCTGTTGGTATGGAAGACATGTTGATTCCGCCACAAAAACAAGCAATTATCGAAAAAGCTGAAGTTGAAGTTCGTGAAATCGAACAACAATTTGAGCAAGGTTTCGTAACTGCCGGCGAACGTTATAACAAAGTTGTCGATATTTGGGCACGTACAAACGACCAAGTAGCGAAAGCAATGATGGACAACTTGTCATTCACAACTGTTAAAAACAAACAGGGTGAAGACGAGAAACAAAAATCATTCAACTCGATTTATATGATGTCTGACTCAGGTGCCCGTGGTTCGGCAGCTCAGATTCGTCAGTTAGCGGGTATGCGTGGTTTGATGGCTAAGCCAGATGGCTCGATCATTGAAACACCAATTAAAGCAAACTTCCGTGAAGGTTTGACAGTACTTCAGTACTTCATTTCAACACACGGTGCGCGTAAAGGTTTGGCCGATACAGCACTTAAAACTGCGAACTCTGGTTACTTGACTCGTCGTCTTGTAGACGTAGCACAAGACTTAGTAATTACTGAGCCAGATTGTGGTACTTACGACGGTCTAGTAATGACACCGTTCATTCAAGGTGGCGATGTAATTGAAAACCTTGGTACTCGTGTATTGGGTCGTGTAGTTGCTGAAGATGTGAAAAAAGCGGGTACAGAAGAAGTTCTTCTTGCACGTAACACATTGATCGATGAAAAACTTGCTGCATTTATTGAAAATGCAGGTGTCGACGAAATTAAAGTACGTTCAGTTGTAAACTGTGCGTCTACATTCGGTGTATGTGCGAAGTGTTATGGTCGTGACCTAGCACGTGGTCACCAAGTGAACCCAGGTGAATCTGTAGGTGTAATGGCTGCTCAATCAATTGGTGAGCCAGGTACTCAGTTAACCATGCGTACGTTCCACGTTGGTGGTGCTGCGAGCCGAACTTCTGCTGCAAACAGCGTACAAGTTCGTAACAAAGGTACAGTACGTTTCCACAATGTGAAAACAGTACAACACGCTAAAGGTCACTTGGTATCAACTTCACGTTCAGGTGAAATCGGTATTGCGGATGATTTAGGTCGTGAACGCGAACGTTACAAACTTCCATACGGTGCTTCAATCATCATTAAAGATGGCGAAGCTGTGGAAGCTGGCGGTATCGTAGCGACTTGGGATCCGCATACACATCCACTTGTTACAGAAGTTGCAGGTAAAGTACGTTTCAGCCAAATCGCTGATGGCGTAACTGTTACATCGAAAACTGATGATGCAACAGGTATGACGACTATTGAAGTACTTCCAGTAACTTCACGTCCAGCATCTGGTAAAGATATGCGTCCAGCTGTTGTATTGGATACAACGGATGGCGGCGAACAGTTCTACTTCTTGCCACAAAATACGATTCTGACTGTTCGCGACGGCGAAACAATTGGTGTCGGTGACGTTATTGGTCGTGTACCACAAGAATCTTCACGTACACGTGATATTACCGGTGGTCTACCGCGTGTAGCTGACTTGTTCGAAGCACGTAAACCGAAAGAACATGCGATCCTTGCTGAAATTTCAGGTATCGTGAGCTTCGGTAAAGAAACCAAAGGTAAGAACCGTCTTGTGATTACTCCGGATGATGGCTCTGAGATTTACGAAGAGTTAATTCCGAAATGGCGTACCATTAACGTGTTCGAAGGCGAGCATGTGAACCGTGGTGAAACCATTTCTGATGGTCCGCAAAACCCACATGACATATTACGTTTGAAAGGCGAAGTTGCACTTACAAACTACATCGTGAACGAAGTTCAGGACGTATACCGTCTGCAAGGTGTAAAAATCAACGACAAGCACATTGAAGTTATCGTACGTCAAATGTTGCGTAAAGTTGAAATCACTGACGGTGGTGATACAAGCTTCATCAAAGGCGAACAAGTGGAATACATCCGCGTTGTTCAAGAAAACCAAGCAGTGGCAGCTCAGAACAAGTTCCCAGCGAAGTTTGAACGTCAATTGATGGGTATTACCAAAGCGTCACTTTCTACTGACTCGTTCATTTCTGCTGCATCGTTCCAGGAAACAACTCGTGTGTTAACTGAAGCGGCTGTAACAGGTAAAGAAGATGAATTACGCGGTCTGAAAGAAAACGTAGTTGTAGGTCGTCTGATCCCAGCGGGTACAGGTTTGGCTTACCACTTAGAGCGTCGTCGTCAAGAATCTGAAGCTGCAGAGCTTGAACTTCACAATGATTTCTCTGATGTAGATCAAGCTTTAAGCCAAGCATTTAGCGATGAATTTAACGGTCTTTAATTAGCCTTTAAACCATTCAAAAAAGAGCCACCTTCGGGTGGCTTTTTTTATGCTGATTATTTGAAAATTAAAGCTTTCCTAATATCGTTTAATTTCCTATAGTAAAAAAGTACATAACAAATTTATTGATATTTAAACTTAAACAATATGGGGTCTTTAAATGAAACTAACCTATAAATTTTTAGCTGTTTCTGCTTTGTTCACGTCTTTTGCAGCGATTGCTGCGCCGATGCCCAATTCAATTGTTGTACAGGATAAAGCAATTGTACCGGTACTAAAAACAGAGGTTATTCGCCGTGTTGCTGGGCAAGAGCCTGTGCGTCAGGTGACTGCTACCGTATTGGAAATGAGCAATAAAGGCCAAGATATTGTGGCACGTGAAATAGAGCTTTCAGATCAGCAAGGCGAATTTTCCGAAAAACAATTGTCGATTCCTGTAGTAAAACGTGGTGGTGTCATTGTGCCAACCTCAAAAATTGAAACCAAAACGACAGTGAAACAAGAAGGGCAAGTGATTCGCCAAACGACCAATATTGATGCGGAAGGCATGGAGTTTAAAAAAGGCCAAGCGCCTATTAAACGTACGCTTCAATTGGAGCAAGCAACCCAGCCTGAAACCAAAGCTAAAATTTCACATGCGGTTTTGACTGAAAATGGTGAAACCACCAAAGATTTATTGATTGTAGATGACAATCCAGAAAGTGCTGAATAGTTTCTAAGCTAGAATATCTGTACGCATTTTACAAAATGCAGCATTTATGTCTAGAGACTTAACAAGCTCTTAGGAATTGTTTCATACAATGAAATTAGACTGAAACGAATTAAAGAAGACAAGGATCATCGCAATGAAAAAACTAATGAGCGTATTTGTAGTAGCGACTATGTCAACCATGATGCTTGCTGGTTGTGAGAGCATGAGCCCGAATGAACAGCGTATTGGTGCAGCAGCACTTGGTGGTGCTATTGGTGGTGGCGTTGGTAACAATGTTGGTGGTGGTACAGGCGCGGCGATTGGTGGTGGTGCAGGTGCTGCCGTGGGAAGTAAAACCCAAAATGGTTCAAACCGAAATGCAACCTATAGTGGCGTAGGTGGTGCGATTGGTTCAGCTGTCGGTAAAAGCATTTTTGGTGGTAATACCGGTGCTGCAATTGGTGGCGCAATCGGGGGCGGTGCAGGTGCTGCGATTGAACAAAACCGTTAATTCAACGTTATCATTTTTAAAAAAGGCGCTTATGGATTAAGCGCCTTTTTATTTGCGCGGCCGAGGCTGTTTACGACGGATATATAATGTTTTTTGCACTTCAGCAATACGCACACCAGCTTCATCAAAAATATTTAAGGTGTAATTTCGTAGAACCGGAGCATGATTTTCCGCCAAGTTTTTTATGTGTGAGACTTCATTTGGATCAAGTTGAATATCGGCATAAACCATACCGCGACCAGGTGATAAAAACTGAATAGTTGCAGCTTTATCCCAAACAATATAACGAGAACCTAAATGATGCATAAGCAAGAGCATATAAAATGGGTCGACCATCGAATATAGGCTGCCACCAAAATGGACACCAACGATATTTTGGTTTTTTCGTGTTAGTGGCATTTTGACGCGGATATGATGATTTGCTAGGTCAATTTTATCAATCGAAATCCCTGCACCTTTATATGGGGCATAATGATTCAATAAAAATTTAGAGACAATTGGCATTGTCATTATTTTCTGGATTATGCTCATAGCGGTCAATTTCTTTTTATATTGAGCTCATCATACTAAATGAGTTTTAAAAATGTGGCATTGATCACATTGCCCGCAATCCTAAATAAAACGTCAATGCGAAAGTCACAATAAAAGGACAACAAAAATGCAAGTACAAACTCAGTGGGTCAATACGACCGATCAACAGCGGCTTTTTGTAAAGTTATGGGGCAATGAGGCTAACCCTGCACTCGTCCTGGTTCATGGCTATCCGGACAATCAGGAAGTGTGGGAGCCTGTGATTCAGCATCTGATTCATGATTTTTATGTCATTAGCTATGATGTACGTGGCGCAGGGCAATCTTCCGTGCCTCGAAACATTCGAGATTATCGTTTGGAGCAATTATCACTTGATTTGGATAGCGTCACTCACGCTGTATTAGGTGAACGTTGTTTTCATTTGGCCGCGCATGATTGGGGTTCTATCCAATCTTGGGAATCGGTGACTGAGCCAAAATTTCGCTCACGTATTTTGTCTTATTCAACTATTTCTGGGCCATGTTTGGATCATGCGGCTTTCTGGATGCGTGAACAGTTTAAACAGCATAAGACCAAGTTCTTTAAACAGATGACCAGGTCCTGGTATATCGCGGTATTCCAGTTGCCTTTTATAGCGCCTACCGCATGGAATTTCTTTAATGCAGAACGTTGGGGCAAAATGATCAGTCAGCTGGAACAGCAGGAAAATCTGCCGCTAAACCAGAATATTGTCAAAGACGGAAAATATGGCGTTAATCTGTATCGGGCGAACTTTTTACCGCGTTTATCTCGACCTAGACAGCGTTTTGCAGTCTGTCCGGTACAGGCAATTGTGCTCAAGAAGGACCAGTTTGTTGGCCCAGATCTGATTGATGAAATGCCAAAATGGGTAAAAGATTTTTCCCGGGTAGAATTAAATGCCAATCACTGGGCGATTTTGAGCCAGCCGGAACAGGTGGCTCATCTAATCCATAATTTTATTCAGCAGAAATTAACAGCGACCACTTAATACGGAGATTGGGAACGTGACTCGGCAAGGGATAAGTGGAAGAATTTTTATCCGGATTTTCTGATAAAATAGCCGTTTTCTCTCATTCCCAATTCATTATGTTCGCAATTCTTGCTGCTATTGGAGTCATGTTTGGACTCTCATTGGCACGTGTACCTGTGGTTTTTGCCCTGGTCATTGGTGCTGTTACGGGTGGTTTGCTGGCAGGTCTTGGCCTCCAGGGAACTTTAGACGCATTTAACAATGGTCTGGGCGGTGGCGCTAAAATTGCCTTGGCTTATGGCATCTTGGGTGCCTTTGCTTTGGCCTTGGCACGCTCCGGTTTGCCTGACTTGCTGGCCTATAAAATGATCACTACCTTAAAAGGTGAGGCATCAGAAAAGGCACAGAGCAAGGTTAAATATCTGATCTTCTGTACAGTCGCATTGGCTGCCGTTTTCTCGCAAAACGTGATTCCAGTGCACATCGCCTTTATTCCGGTTCTGATTCCACCGTTATTGCTGGTATTTAACCATCTGAAGCTGGATCGCCGTTTGGTGGCCTGTCTGCTGACCTTTGGTCTGGTGGGAACATATATGCTGGTTCCAGTCGGTTTTGGTGCCATCTTCCTGAATGATATTCTGGGCCATAACATCAATACCTTTGGTAAACCTTATAGCTTTGAGATTACTTATGACCAGATTCCCGCTGCGATGGCAATTCCGGTCTCAGGTATGTTCGTGGGTTTGCTGGTAGCCATGTTTATCAGCTACCGTAAGCCACGTCTTTATAAAGATATCCATGTGGAACAGCAGCAAAGTATCTCTGCTGAACTGGGTGTAGAACAAAAATCAGCGAAACCACAAATTGCCAAACTGACCATCTGGATGGCAGCGATCGCGGTGATTGCAACTCTTGTGGTACAGCTCTATTCAGATTCGATGATTCTTGCCGGTCTGGTCGGTGTCGCAATCTTGAGTTGTGCCGGAATCTTTAAATGGAAAGAAGCAGATGATGTGATCATCACTGGTATGCGTATGATGGCTCTGGTTGGCTTTATCATGATTGCCGCGCAAGGTTTTGCTGCCGTGATTGAGGCAACAGGACAGGTTCCTGCGCTGGTTGAAGCGTCGGTTGACTGGATTGGTAATAGCCAGGCACTTGCAGCCTTTTTAATGTTGTTGATTGGTCTGCTGATTACTCTGGGTATCGGTTCATCATTCTCTACCATTCCGATTCTGGCGATTATTTATGTACCGCTCTGTATTCAATTTGGTTTTAGTCCTGCAGCAACTATTGCGATCATCGGGACTGCGGCTGCTTTGGGTGATGCCGGCTCTCCAGCATCAGATTCAACTCTAGGTCCAACATCCGGTCTGAATATGGATGGTCAGCATGACCATATGAAGGATAGTGTGGTTCCAACCTTCATTCATTTTAATATTCCGCTTATCATTTTTGGCTGGATTGCAGCCATGGTTCTGTAAGTTCTTTTTAATCTGCTCTGATATAAATCGGAGCAGATTTGCCTAGATTTAAAATAAATTATAAGATGTATTTAAAATATATATTTAAATAAAAAATTAATATAAACCTGATTATTTTACTCTGAATATTATTATTTTAATCTGATTAATTTACTGGGTATTTAAAACCAACCAATATGGTCGATTTAAAATAAATGTATAATAATTACATATACTTAAATAATAAATAAAAATTAGTTTTAAAACCTCTATTGCATATTAATTTAAGCCATGTTTATTATTAATTAAGACATATTTTATTAATAATTATTCTTCCCTTGGGGGTATTTTAAAATGTTAAAGCAAATAGCTCTAATTGCATTAATGGGTCTTTCAGCATCTGCGATGGCAGGGCAATGGCAAGTGAAAGTGGGGGCTTCTGTATTAGCGCCTACTCAGGAAACTGACCTGATTCCTGGTGTAGTTGAAGATGCTAAAGCAAGTAGCGAACTCAATTTTACTCCTTCAGTCGAATATTTCTTCAATGACAATATTTCAGCCGAATTATTATTGGCTACCCCATTTAAACATGATGTTGAGATGGCGGGTGATGTGAAAATTGCATCATTAAAACATCTACCACCAACAATCACAGCCAAATATAATTTTAAAAATTCAAGCCGCTTTACTCCATATATCGGTGTAGGTGCTACAGTATTCATTCCATGGGATGAAGAATTTAGCCAAACTGCAAAAGACGCATTAGGTGTAGCAAAGCTTGATGCAGATGTTGCTTATGGGGTAGCTGGCCAAGTCGGCTTTAACTTCCAGCCAGCGGATGCAAAAAACTGGGGTGTCTTTGTTGATGCACGTTATGCAGACTTAGATACAGATCTGGAAGCAAAGACTGCTGATGGTACAAAAATTAATTTAGGTGAATTTGGAATCGATCCTTGGGTGTATACAATCGGTTATAGCTATAAATTCTAAGCTCCAATTTTTTGGTTCACTTTTTCCAAAAGCCTCATCCTGAATGGGGCTTTTTTTCAAAATAACAACGATTTATAACGTATTGAAATTGAGCAAATTGGCAATACTCAAATATATTAAAACGAATAAAGTAAATATTAATTGAATACGACTTAATAATAAGGAAGATCAAAGCATGAGTTTTTTGTCGAAGAGTCTTTTGATCTTCAGCACGCTGTTTATTTCACAGAGTTATGCTGCCAGTTTTAATTGTCAGAAAGCGACAACCGCGACTGAGAAAACAATTTGTGAACATCGTTTGCTGAATGATGCGGATGTCAAAATGAGTACCAGCTATAACATCTTGCGCCGTATGGTGCCGATGGGAACACGTTCGGTGATTCAACGTGATCAGGTGAAATGGCTGCAGTTCCGTGACCGCTGCCAGGAATCCGTATCCTGCTTGAGCCAGGTTTATAACATGCGTCAGCAGCAGCTTGATCTGCATTTTGATCGTATCTATAAAATGGGGCCTTATTAAGTCTTGTTCATCCCATCAATTAAACTGATAAAAATGAAAGCCATAAAAATATTTTTTGCGAAAAAATTATTTTGAGGCTATTGAAAATTATTGAACTCACTCCATTCATATAGGCAGTTAATAATTTTACTCAGTATGAACGGAGAGACTGATGAGCGAACAACAATCTCAAAAACATAGCTTCCAAGCGGAAGTGGCTCAGTTACTGCATTTAGTAACACATTCTTTATATTCAAACCCTGAAATTTTCCTTCGCGAGTTGGTATCAAATGCATCTGATGCCTGTGATAAATTACGTTTTGAAGGCATTAACCACCCTGAATATTATGAAAATGATCCAGATTTACATGTCCGCATTCATTTAAATAAAGAGCAGAAGACGATTACCATTTCTGATAATGGTATTGGTATGACACAACAAGAAGCGATTGATCATTTGGGAACGATTGCCAAGTCAGGCACTAAAGACTTTATGTCGAAGCTGACGGGTGATCAGAAATCAGATGCACAATTAATTGGCCAATTTGGTGTGGGTTTCTATTCGGGCTTTATTGTTGCTGAAAAGATTACGGTGGAATCACGTCGTGCTGGGGTTAGTGCCGCTGAAGGGGTACGTTGGGTTAGTAATGGTACAGGTGAGTTTGATGTAGAACCAATTGATAAGGCTTCACGTGGAACCGACATCATTTTGCATTTACGTGAAGATGCTTTGGATTATTTAGATCGTAACAAAGTAAAGCAGATCATTAATAAATATTCTGATCATATTAGTTTGCCAATTGAAATGCAGAAAGAAGTTTGGCAACAAGAGGAAGCTGCCGAAGGCGAAGAAGTAAAACCGGGTCAATATGTACTAACAGATGAATGGGAAGCGATTAACTCAGCAAGTGCATTATGGACGCGTAATAAAAATGAAATCAGTGAAGAACAATATACTGAATTCTATAAGAATCTAAGTCATGACTATGAAGCACCACTTGCATGGGCACATAACCGTGTAGAGGGAAGTACGGAATATACGCAATTACTGTATATTCCTGCACGCGCACCAAGCAATATTTTCACTCGTGAAGCTAAAGCAGGTATTAAGCTGTATGTGAAACGTGTATTTATTATGGATGATGCGGATAATTTAATTCCGAATTATTTACGTTTTGTGCAGGGTGTTGTGGATAGTGCAGATTTACCTTTAAACGTGAGTCGTGAGTTATTACAAGAAAGTCGTGACGTGAAAACGATTCGTGAAGGTAATGCACGCCGTATTTTAACGGTGCTAGATGGTTTAGCGAAATCTGAAGATGTTGCTGACCAAGAGAAGTTTGCAAAATTCTACGCCGAGTTTGGTTCAGTCTTGAAAGAAGGCTTAGGCGAAGACATGGCGAATCGTGAGCGTATTCTAAAATTATTACGCTTTGCGTCGTCGAATAATGATGAAGTGAAAACATCATTTGCAGACTATAAAGCCAATATGAAAGAAGGCCAAAAGGCGATCTACTATGTGACGGCTGATAGTTTAAATGCTGCGAAAAACTCACCACAACTTGAACTGTTTAAGAAAAAGGGCATTGACGTACTGCTCATGACCGAACGTGTTGATGAATGGGCAATGGAATTCGTTTTTGAATTTGATGGCACACCATTACAGAACGTATCGAAAGGTGCAGTTGATTTGGGTGATCTACAAGATGCTGAAGAGAAGAAAGCACTTGAGCAAGCTGCTGAGCAGTTTAAACCTGTTGTTGAAAAACTTTCGGATGCGTTAAAAGATAAGACCTCTGAAGTCCGTGTAACAACACGTTTGGTAGACTCTCCTGCGTGTTTGGTGGTGGCTGAGGGTGAGTTGTCACCGCAACTGGTTCGTATGCTGAAACAAGCAGGCCAAGCGGTACCTGAATCAAAACCTGTTTTAGAAATTAATCCATCGCATCCATTGGTACAAAAATTAGAAGGTTCAGCGCAATTTGATGATTTGGCGAATGTGATCTTCGATCAAGCGTTGATTGCTGAAGGCGGCTTACCTGAAGATCCGGCACAGTATATTAAACGCATTAACAGCTTATTATTAAAATAAGCAAGTCAAAATGTGAAAGCCTCCTATAGGAGGCTTTCTTTTTATCGAGATTAAATTTTTCGATGAAAGCGATAAATAAATACGTCCAAGTTTTAATTCTAAAAACAAATTAAAAAATTAAAAACAATCTATAATAGCGATTATTAAATATTGGGAATTTTTTTGATGAAAACTTTTGTATCTCTCGTTGTCGTATCAATGTTATCTGTCGTTATGATGCAATCGGCTTTGGCTGAGAGCAGTAAAAAAAAATGATGCGTAATGATCGTGTACAAGTGACAAAACATGTCGCACATTATGACATCAATCCATTTGTGGATAGCCGTCGTGTCATTCGTAATGATCGTGTTCAGTACAATATGCCGAAAGTAGAAAAAGTGGCTGAAAAGAAACAGCGTATTATGCGTAATGATCGCGTGAGTGTAATTAAGGCGATTTAATGTGTTGCAGTTAAATGTGTATTCAAGCCCATCTCTAAGTGATGGGCTTTTTTATGGGGCAATTAAAACAAGGCTTCTAAACGAACGAGGGCACCGAGGTAGTGACTCTTGTCTTCACGATGGTCATTTAAATAATTGAGATCACCTTGTATATAGAACCATTCACGCAAAAATGGTTGGCGCCACGATATGTAAGGTCCCCAGCTATTTAGACGCAGTTGATCATTATTATAAAATCCACCTGTATACAGGCCGTAGTTGAAGCGATTGCCTTTAAAAAACTGGTGTTGGCGATAACTGAAATTGTCCCATTTTAAATCATCATCCTGAGTATCGGCATAGGTCAGATTGAACTGATTTGAAATGAAAGGTTCACCTGGGCGAGTATGGGTCAATTCAAGATTGGTACGTAGATAATTTTCACTATCAATACCATAACGATAAATTTGTTCGGCTAGAAAACTATAATCATTATCTAATTGCCATTTTTTAGCTGCTTTTAAGCGGACATATAAATCATCACCAGAACGTAAACCTAGATCAGCGTCAGTTTCGAAGGGTAGTCGATCTGAAATTTCTGACCAACGTAAAGCCAGTGAACTGTTATCTTCACGGGTTTGCTTATTGTCATAATTTTTATCACTACGCCCCGCAGGGTTTTCATTGGTAATTGCAGTATTATTTTCTAATTCATTATCAAGTGAGTCATCACCAAAGACCACACTCAATTTTTTTTCTAAAGTGGGAAGCTTAATTTTACCGCGAATACGTGGCTTAATTTCGTATTCATCGTGCTTATTCCAACTGTTGTCTAAAATCACCCTAAGGGTAGCATTGGCTGGTTTATCAGGCTCACTTTGACCAAACCAGTTATCCATACGAACGGCCGTTCGATCTGCCCAATTTCGGACTTTTTTCTGTTGTCGATCTGTCCAGCTATTATTTTCAGTTTGGTTTGTATTCGGTACGATTGCGTGATCAGATTGGCCTGGCAAGAACGTTGGTGAGGCATCAATCCAACGTGGAATTTGGTCGAGTAAATCGTAATTCTTCGGTGTATTTATGCTGTCTGTGTCAGCACTATCCTTAGATTCAGCATCCGTCACAGGTAGCGTCGCTGTGCTGCTTGATTCATTTGCCCAAATACTTTGGTAAGTAAGACCCAGAGAAACTGTCAGTAAAAAAGTCCTAACAAAGTGCTGTTGTTTTTTGTGCATATGTTTTGGCTCTTATTAAGTGAATCTGCTTCTGTAGTTTTGTAAAATTTGTATAAAAAAAGCAAGTTAAACTACAAAAGCACTGCAATTATTCCTGAATATGCGCCTTTAATGCGGTATAGAGTTGTGTGACCTGGATGGGCGGCGTTAATTGTTGAATGACATGCTGAATTGTTTGCCAGTTGATACCTTGTTGACGGTTTAGCAACAAATAAGGATAAGCGTGTTCAACCTGCGATAAAGCCATGCGCTTTTCACCATGGATCAGCCGAATTTTATTACGTTCTTGAAGCAGTAAGACAGGCGTTTCAAAATCTGCGTCCATTTCATCAAAATGCAGAAATTTTTGAGTGTGAATATAAGCCGCTGGAATAAAAGGAAAATAATGATCTTTGTTCCATAGCAATTCTGCATTTTGATAATACTGATACAGCTGCTCGGGTTGATCGATAAAAATATCCAACTCTGTATTCGAAATGACTTTCAAAGAAGCTATGTAGTGACTATTTTGCTCAGCAAACAACGATGCGAGACGGATCGCTTCCATTTGGTTCTCTGCCCCTAAAAGAACGAGATATTTTATAAATTGTGACTGTTTATCTAATTGTTCCGCAATATAGCAGGGGCATGCTTCCCATGAATTGAACTCAGAAAGATGCAAGACGAAATCTATATATGTCCCTAATTCATTTTGTGATGATACATCTAACGCAAAAATTTGCTGTGTATTTAAAACATCATGAACAGGGGGGATTAGCTGCGCGTGTAAAGCACCAATATGAATGAACTCAGGGAAAGTCTGTGTTGTGTGGGCTAATGGGGTGAGTGCTAAGTTATCAAAGGCAGTCTGTTCTTCGATATGATGATTCTCTCTTGCAACGTGTACTTGTTGTTTTTGAGCTAAGGTTTCATTAGCAAGATTGTACTGCGTTTCAATTTCGTCTTTTATAAGGATAGCGGGCTGCATAGACCTTAATTCAAGTTCATTTTGTTGCTCAATTAGACGATCATGCTTCAGTGTTTGTTGATCAATTCGAAGCGGTACAGTAAGGCTACTGATCTCGTTATCCGTGGCCAGACAACGATAGATTTGCTGCTGTTCCAGCAACCAGTCATAGCATCTGCTGAAATCGCCCCATTCACTGATTAATGCTGTACGTGAGGGTGCCGGTATCAGCCAAATTTGCCAGCCTAGATTTTCTTCATGCATGAAAGCCCAGCCCGCGTCTGGTTGCGCATAAAGTGCATTTTCAAGCATTTCATGCTCTAAGAAATAGCCTCGGAAAGAGAGTGCAAAAGGGGTCTGTAGGGCAAATGTTTGTGCTGCAACTTCAGGTTGTGTCAGAGCTTTATATTCAAGTATTTGCTTTTGAAAAATGGGTTCATCACAGCAAGCAAAAATGTCATGTATGCGCTTTTTAGAAATCGCAGTTTCATACAAACTCAATGAACGATGCTCGAGTTTGTAAGTCAGATCATGGATTTCTTTGATCAATTGTGCTTTTATTAGAGCATCCATTTTATATCGTCCTAAATGACTTTTTTTGCTTTTTCTAAATATTTAGCCAACACAATATTGGTGGCAAGATCCACTAATTTATATTCTGAAGAATTGGGATCATTATATTTTTTAGCCAAAGCTAATAGCTGGTCAATATCTATGGCCTGAGCTGAAATTTTTCCTTGTATAAGTGCTTGAAGTTCTTGCATAGGGCAATGCTTATGAATAAAAAATTAAGAATATTATTATTTTTTGATTATAGGGATTTCATTAAAAAAAACATGGAAATAATTGTCAGCTTCTAGCAATAAAATTCAAGTAATGACAAATAATGCTCATTTTGAGCAAAAAAAATTCTAGTAAATGGTGTATGTTGCTTTTAAAGCCATTACTAGCTTGGTGAAAAGGCCTCACTTTGGGTAATTCTAAACAAAACGTTTGATCTTAATTTTGGTTATTTTTAATTAAAACTGATCAATCTTATGAATAAAAAATTCAGGCATAAAAAAGCCGATTACATTGAATAATCGGCTTTTATTGCATGAAAATTCTGCTAAATATTATGCAGCTTTTTCAGCAGTTGTTGCACCTTGAGTTGCTTCTTCAGTTGCAGGTGCTTTAGTTTCAGCATTTGCAGTTTCAGTACTTACTGCTTTTTTAACTGGAAAATCTGGTACATAAACGATTTGCGCAGCAACGTTAGCAGATAGAGCTAAAACAGCAACAGCTAAAGCACATTTAAGAGCGTTCATAATGTATTCCTAACGATCATTTCGTCTGACCAAAGTCAGACTTGGGAGAAAATTGATATCTTTAATTTACGTGAAAATAATATCAAAAAATAATCAACTAGAAATGATCGAATCGGCAACAAACGACAAACGGCATAAAATAAAATTATATAAAACAATTGATTAGAGCTATTACTCTAACCTGTTTATACGTATTCAAGCGCGTAGAACTAATAGGGATGTGCTTAAAAATGTTTAATTTTTAATACACTTTTTCTCATAAATTTTCCCTGCAATACCACCGATAATCGCACCACTGAACGTGCCAAAAACGGGGAGTACACTACCTGCGACCGCGCCAACCAGCGCACCTTTTACTGTTGGTGAAAAGCGTGATTTTTTAGCCTCAGCCGTAGTTGAGGTCGGTATATCGAGCGGTGTGGTTGCGGAATAAGGGGTTGTTGTCGGAGTTGGATTGTTCGTGCTTTGATTTTCAATGGTCATGGTGTCGCTCCAAAACTTGATGAAAGATTAATGATTAGCCTAACCTGCTCTTAGTGAGATAAGTATTTGTCGCATGTAAAGCAACGTTTTTGTTTGTAAGACAAAAAATGAAGCTGCATGTGTAAGGCATGTAATATTTTGATGTTTTAGTGTTTAAAAAATAACCAATTAGCATGACTTGATCTTATGATGAAGGTTCAAAAATCATAACAATGAGGATTATTAAAATGTCGGTAGCTAAAGTTGTTGAAGTCAATGCTAGTAGTACAAAAAGTTTTGAAGATGCCATTCAAACTGGTATTAATAAGGTCACTGAGACGGTTAAAAATGTACAAGGTGCATGGATTAACGAACAAAAAGTCGTGGTGAAAGATAATAAGATTGCTGAATATCGTGTGAATTTAAAAATTAGCTTCTTGGTTGAATGATGGCGAGTAGTGCATATAAAAAAAATCCCCAATTGGGGATTTTTTTTGCTCATCAATTTATTAATACTAATAAATTTTAAGCCTTATTTTTCAGGTGTTTCACAGCTGTCATCAGAACAAATTGGTGTTGGTTTCTGTTCTGGTAATTCAGCAGCTTTTTCTAAAACTTGTAAGAAAACTTCTTTAGGCTGTGCACCAGCTAAAGCAATACGTTGTTCAAAGACAAAGAATGGCACACCCGTAACTTTGAGCTGATCACGTGCGACTTCTTCATCGTATTTGACAAAATCAGCATATTCATCTGAATCAAGTAAGTCATCAACTTCAACTGGGTTTAAACCAATACGTGAAGCCACATCTTCTAGAGTTTCACGTTCACCAATTGCTAAACCTTGAGTCATATAGCTATAGAAAAAAGCCTCTTTAGCTTCATTACCCAAGCCTTTACTTTGTGCAAGATGAATTAAACGATGTGCATTAAATGTGTTACCAGAATTTGCATTTTCCCAGTTAAATTCAATGCCTTCAGCTTTTGCCATTGCAGCAATATTACGTTGCATTTCTTCGACTTCTTCAATGCTACGTCCATACTTTTGCGCTAAACGCTCAGTATTTGAAATCTGTAAGCGAGCAGGGGCATCCGCATCTAATTGGTAGCTATGCCAAAATACTTCAAGCTCAACGCCTGCTTCTTCAGCAGCGGATTCAAGGCGTTTTTTGGCAATATAACAAAATGGGCAAACCACGTCAGACCAAATATCTACACGCATGATAAATCTCTATTCAATGTTCTTTGGGAGTTATGGGGGCAAATCCTAAATTTTAAAGCCAAGGAATGCAAACCCTTTTTGATCTTTGGCTCATATCATGAAAATGTTAAATCCATCCATTTCTACGAACACAGCGATTACTTTTGCAGGTCAATTTTGTGATGCAAAGTAAGTGTGATTAAACAAAATGAGACCGGCTTCAATCTTGAATTAGACGCTTGCCTAAACAAATGACGTCAATTTCGTCATAGCCCAATTGTTCATAAAAGCTTTGTACATCAATATTATCTTTACGTATAAGCAGTTGTAGTTTTGGGCAACCTAATGCAATTAAACGTTTTTCTAGTTGTTGCACTAATGCCGTTGCAACACCATTACGTTGAAAATTAGGATGTACAGCCAAGTAATTAACCCATCCGCGATGACCATCGTAGCCACCCATAACGGTTGCAATCAGTTGGTTATCTTTGACCGCCAATAAAAACAGTTGATCGCGCTGCGCCAATTTACGAAAGATATCTATTTCAGGGTTATTCCACGGACGGGTCAATCCGCACAGTTCCCAAAGTGCAATGACATCATCTAAATCGGATTCTAAATAGGGGCGAATAATAAACATATATAGTTTTGCATTTATTTTGACCAATTTAGATTAATCGAGTTTTGCGCCCTTGATAAGCTATATAGAAAAATAAAAGCCATAAAAAAACGCTCCGAAGAGCGTCTTTTATACAACTGTCAATTAAGCAGTTTTAACTTCAGGTTGAGCTGCCAACATGTGACCGTTCTCTTCGAAGTTGATGTGCCAAGAAAGCGCTTCACGAAGCAGATGAGGTGTTTGACCGCCTTTTGCACATGCGCGATCGAAGTAATCGTTCAACGCATCACGGTAGCTTGGGTGAGCACAGTTGTCGATTACAGCACGAGCACGTTCACGTGGAGCAAGACCACGTAAGTCAGCAAGACCTTGTTCAGTTACAAGGATATCAACATCGTGTTCAGCATGGTCAATATGAGAAGCAAATGGAACAACAGATGAAATGTCACCGCCTTTCGCAATTGATTTAGTCACGAAGATTGCCAAGTGTGCATTACGTGCGAAGTCACCTGAACCACCAATACCGTTCATCATTTTTGTACCGCAAACGTGAGTTGAGTTCACGTTACCGTAGATATCAAACTCAAGTGCAGTGTTGATACCGATAATACCTAAACGACGTACAAGTTCTGGATGGTTCGAAATTTCTTGTGGACGTAATACAAGTTTGTCTTTGTATTGTTCAAGGTTATTAAATACTTTTTCGCCATATTTAGCAGAAAGCGTAATAGAAGAACCTGAAGCAAATTTCATTTTGCCTGCGTCGATCAATTCAAATGTACAGTCTTGAAGTACTTCAGAGTACATGATCAAGTCTTCAAAGTTAGAATCTTTAAGACCAGTCAATACTGCGTTTGCAATTGAACCGATACCTGCTTGTAATGGACCTAGGTTTTTCGGTAAACGACCTTCTTCAACTTCTTTTTCAAAGAAAGCGATCAGGTGGTTTGCAATACCTTGAGTTTCATCATCAGGTGCAGTCACTGTAGATGGAGAGTCATGCAATTCGTTGTTAAATACGATACCTACAATTTTTGAAGGATCGATGTTGATTGCATGTGTACCAATACGTTCGTCAACATGAGTCAATGGAATCGCTTGACGTGTTGGACGATATGTCGGGATGTAGATATCGTGTAAGCCTTCAAATGCAGGGCTTAGATTTGTATTGATTTCTACAATTACTTTTTCAGCAAAAATAGCAAAGCTAGCAGAGTTACCTACTGAAGTTGTGGGAATGATACCGCCATCTTCAGTGATAGCAACAGCTTCAATAATCGCAACATCAGGCTTTTTAAGCTGAAGGTTACGCATTTGTTCAACCGTTTCAGACAAATGCTGATCAATGAACATCACTTCGCCTTTGTTAATGGCTTTACGTAAAGTGTTGTCAACTTGGAACGGTAAGCGACGAGCAAGAACACCTGCTTCAGTCAATTTTTTATCTAAGTCATTGCCTAGAGACGCACCCGTGATCAAAGTGATTTTCAACGGGTTCGCATGCGCTTGTTCAACCAATGCTAAAGGCACTGCTTTTGCTTCACCTGCGCGGGTAAAGCCACTCATGCCTACAGTCATACCATCTTTGATAAATTCAGCAGCTTGTTTAGCACTGATTACTTTATCGTGAAGTGACGCTAAACGGATGCGATCTAAAGACATCTTATACTCTCGTGAAATTCCTAAAACTGATACGGATTGTACCGATCAAAAAAGCCATTTTGCATACCTGTTAGGCTAAGGTCTAATTTTTTGAAAAAATGTGGGTATAAGATATTTTTATGGTTTTTATTTGATTGATTATTAAAGTAAAAAAATACAACGGTTAATCGTTAAACAAAATCGTTTGTCTTTTTTTTGAACGCTTGTTAAAAGCGTTCAGTCAAAGTTTGTTTGATTTTTTCTAATGGACTGTTGTTTAAAATTTCATCATTTTCTAATTTATTGATTGGTAAGGAAATGATCGCTTCTAGTCCACCTTCGGCACGATTGTGAATTGAAAGTTCACCAGAATGGATGTCTACAATTCGTTTTACAATGGCTAAACCTAGACCACTTCCTTGGATGGTTCGAGCATCATTTCCACGTACAAAAGGTTGCATTAAATCTTCAATTTGATCTTCAGGAATCCCTTCACCATGATCAGCAACACGAATTTTAATATGATCGCCTTCATATTCGGTTGATAGTTCAATCGGTTCGGCACCATAACGCTTCGAGTTATTAATGAGATTACCAATTAAACGTTTTAAAGACAGGGTTCGTGCCTGAATAATTGGTAAATCCTGTGGCTCAAAACGAATATCCAATGGTTTAAATTGAATGACTAATTCCTGTAGTACTGCATTTAAGTCGGTATCTTGAGGCGTTTCATCTGAACCATCACGCATATATGAAATAAATTGATTCAAAATGGCATCCATATCTTCAACATCATAAATCAGCCCTTCTTTTAAGAAGTCATCATCGGGCATCATTTCTGCGCTGAGTCGAATGCGTGTCAGTGGGGTGCGTAGGTCATGAGAAATGCCGGCCAACATAATGCGGCGGTCGCGTTCTGTCTGCTCTAAGGTATACACCATGTGATTAAAGGCTTGGTTAACTTCACGAATTTCCTGTGGGCCATGGTTGGTTTCTAAATATGGTGCAGTGCCATGCTTACTATAGCTATTCGCGGCATCTTGTAAGCGTTTGAGTGGACGGTTGAGCTGACGCACTAAAGTTAAAATAATCGCGGCAGCAATCAGCGGAATTCCGAGTAACCATCCGAGAATTAGTTCAGCACTATAGTTCGCATAGGTTTTTAATGGTTCACGGACCCAGTTCCCGTTCATTTCGGGTGTTTGAATCCAAATGCGTGGGTCGGGCTTAAATTGGAAATACACGGTGGCATTGTCAATACGCATTTCCTTGGCTAATTTTTTCTCAATTTGATTGGTAAAGAATTCAGCAATAACTTTGTCTTTAACGTTCGGAAACTCTTTAGGATCGGTGACATATTCAATGCCAACACGATTACGCATCCAGTCATCGACATCGACTTCGGCATTGTTGTGAAAAATACGTAGATCGGGGTTGTTAATTATTTCCAATTCAACTGCTAAATAGCGTGCATGTTGTTGAATTTCAGGGAGGTAAAGTGTACGCCAGAAGAACCATAAAGACATGAACAGGCTAAAAAACACCACAAACAAGACCAATACGGTGGTGCGCATGGCTGCCGAACGAGGTTTAATTTTATCGAGGAAGCGTTCCCAATGTGTCCGTTTTTTTTCGGAGTAGGCAACGTAGTCGGTAAATTCCTGTGGGTCGATTGGTTCGAGTTTCACGTATTATCCTAGAGCAAAATTTAAAGTGTTAGAACCATAAACCATGTCCGATACGCGCTCAGGTCATCCGCAACTGTTTGAGGCAGGAGGTGTTTAATATATAAAGTTTCTGCGATGATTTTATCTATGTGCAGAAAATGGACGAGTTTTGCGGATGACAATGGTTTTGCTTACTTTTGCCGAAACAAAAGTAAGGCGAACCACAGGTTATTGCATATCTATTAGGTTTAATGAAAAGACTCCGTCGTGTTAGCGACATTTATCTTTGTTTAATCTTATTCCGCACCATCTGGAACAAATACATAACCTACACCCCATACGGTTTGGATATAACGAGCGCGGGCAGGGTTCTCTTCCACCAAGCGGCGTAGGCGAGAGACTTGAACGTCAATTGAACGCTCCATTGCACCCCATTCACGACCACGTGCAAGATTCATTAGTTTGTCACGGGTGAGTGGTTCTCGTGGGTGTTGAACGAGAGCTTTAAGAACCGCAAATTCACCGGTCGTTAACGTTACCACTTGGCCTTCACGTGTTAATGTGCGGGTAGACAAATCCAGTGACCATGGACCGAATGAAACCACTTCCATTTGCTGGCTTGGTGCACCAGGAACTTCACGTACTTGACGACGTAATACCGCACGAATACGTGCTAAAAGTTCATTTGGGTTAAATGGTTTAGGTAGATAGTCATCTGCGCCAGCTTCTAAACCGGCAATACGGTCTGAGTCACTGCCACGTGCAGTCAACATAATGATAGGTGTATCAATATTTGATTGACGTAAGCGACGACAGATACTTAAGCCATCTTCAACGGGTAACATGAAGTCAAGCACAATCAAAGAGAAAAGTTCGCGCTGTAACAGACGATCCATTTGAGTCGCATCATGTGCGGTTTTAACCACAAACCCTTTATCTTCTAAGAAGCGTTGTAAGAGCGTGCGCAGACGAACGTCGTCATCGACAACCAAAATGCGTTCAACTCGGTCGGTTTCGGCATGTACGGCATCTGTTTTTTCAGCAGGTACAACTAAACTCATGACGTGCTCCTTTATTCTTTATTGTCATCGTAAACAAAAAGTAGATTTCACTTGAGTATACGATTCATTTATATAAATTTACTATGCTCTAAAGCAACAAATATTGCAGTTAAAATCAAGACATAGATACCAAATGTATACATGTTAAGCGGTTTAAGTTCTGTACGCTGGATTCGCTAATTTGCTGTTTCATAGTCAGTTTAGTAAAAAAATGTGTCATTGCTATGGATTGGCAATAAAAACCACGCATAAATTTATAAAAACAATTGTGGATTTTATGGTCTTGGTCTTTATAATCATGGCTTTTAGAACTTATCCTTGCAGGGATCTAATACGATGACTGACTTAGTTCAGCAGTTGGCAAAAGAAATTGCCGTACGTCCAAATCAAATTGAAGCTGCCATCAAGCTTATTGATGAGGGTGCCAGTGTTCCATTTATCGCTCGTTACCGTAAAGAAGTGACGCAAGGCTTGGACGATACTCAATTACGTCAGCTTGATACACGTCTTGCCTACCTGCGTGATTTATTCGATCGTCGTGAGAAAGTGATTGAGTCTCTAAAAGAACAAAACAAGTTATCTGATGACTTACTTGCACGAGTAAATGCAGCAGAAACTAAAAATGCATTAGAAGAAATTTACGCACCGTATCGTCCAAAACGTACCAGTAAATCATTTAAAGCAAAAGAAGCAGGTTTAGGCCCAATCGCTGAAAAAATCTTTAATGAAGCGATCGATCCTACGGAAGCTTTGGCAGGCTTTAGCCATGAAGATTATGCAGATGTTGAAAGTCAACTTGATGCGATTCAACACATTTTAATTGATGAATGGGCGCAAAATATTCCATTGACTACTGAACTCAAAGCAACATTTGCAAAAACAGCAATGTTAAAAAGTTTAGTGGCAAGTGATGAGAAAAAAGAAGTTGGTAAAAAATTCCGTGATTACTTCGATTTTTCTGAAAGCTTAAATAAAGTGCCGTCACATCGTTTATTGGCGATGCTACGTGGCCGTCAAGAAAATGTCTTAGGCTTAAAAGTCGATGGTGAAGATGATGCACCATTGGCACGTATTGAAACTGAATACAATGTTGAAACTGCACAGCCTCAAGCACGCGCAGATTTCTTAAAACAAACAGCAAAACTGTTCTGGTTGGGCAAAGTACGTCCTGCTATTGAGCATTCATTATTGACTGAAAAACGTTTGGCTGCCGAAGCTGAAGCGATGGATGTATTTGCTGAAAACCTACGTCATTTATTACTTTCTGCACCAGCAGGCGCGCGTACCACTCTGGGTGTTGACCCTGGTATCCGTACGGGTGTGAAATTGGCCGTTGTGAATGCATCAGGTGATGTACTTGCACACAGCACTATTTACCCGTTTGCCCCGAAAGAAGATAAAGCTGGTTCAGTTGCTGAACTTGCGCGCCTTTGCCGCGAATTCAATGTTGAATTAATTGCGATTGGTAATGGTACTGCAAGCCGTGAAACTGAAGCGGTTGTGGCTGAAATGATGGCTGCGAATACGGATTTGAATTTGATTCGTGTGTCTGTCTCTGAAGCGGGTGCATCTGTTTATTCAGCATCTGAATTGGCATCTCAAGAATTGCCAGAGCTAGATGTATCTATTCGCGGTGCAGTGTCGATTGCTCGTCGTTTACAAGATCCATTGGCGGAGCTTGTTAAAATTGATCCGAAATCGATTGGTGTAGGTCAATACCAACATGACGTGAACCAAACAGGTTTAGCAAAAACACTAGAAGCAGTAGTTGAAGACTGCGTGAACTCAGTTGGTGTAGATGTGAACACAGCATCATCTGCAATCTTGGGTTATATCGCGGGTTTGAATAAATCAATTGCACAGCAAATTGTGGATTTCCGTAAAGAAAATGGTCGTTTTGACAACCGCCAAAGTTTGAAAAAAGTTCCTCGTTTAGGCGAGCGGACCTTTGAACAAGCAGCAGGCTTCTTGCGTATTCAAGATGGTTCTGAGCCACTTGATGCTTCTGCTGTTCACCCTGAATCTTATGGTTTAGTAGAAAAAATTGTGGCAGCGAAAGCAACCACAGTCAAAGATATTATTGGTAATACTGAAATTATTCGCCAAGTAAACGCCGAAGAATTTGTGAATGACCAATTTGGTCTACCGACAATTCAAGACGTTTTATCTGAACTTGAAAAACCAGGCCGTGACCCACGTCCAGAGTTCCGCACGGCTAAATTCCGTGAAGACATTACTGAAGTTGGTCAATTGACGGAAGGTTTACAGCTTGAAGGTGTGGTTACTAATGTAACCAACTTCGGTGCATTTGTTGATGTAGGTGTTCACCAAGACGGTTTAGTTCATATTTCAGAGCTTGCAAATGAATTTGTGGCAGATCCACATAAAGTGGTGAAACCAGGTCAAATTGTACAAGTTCGAGTGTTAAACGTTGATGTTGAACGTAACCGTGTGAACTTGTCGATGCGTGCTGAAGGCGCTGTTGCGGCAAAACCACAACGTCAACCACGTCGTGATAATGCACAGCAAGAGCAACGCGGTGAGCGTAAGCCACATGCGAAACGTCCACAGCAGTCTCGTCCTCAAGGCGACCGCCCACAAGGCAAGAAACATCAAGCGGCTAAACCACAAGAAAACAAAATTGGTGGTTTGGGTGCATTGTTATTACAAGCAGGGATTAAAGGTTCGAAGTAATCTTTAAGTTCTAAAAAAACCTCCCTAATGGGAGGTTTTTTTATGTAAGATGAAATTTATTAAATGCATAATAAATTTGAATATTCATATGTTGAGAAGTTATTTTCAGAGCTCAGTAGAACAGTTTTTAGAAAAGAATGAGCATGAAATTTTGGGGGCTTTGGCACAGCATCATGCGTTTGCTTTAGAAGATTTGCAAAAGAATGCATGGTTAAAACAGATTGAGGTTTTAAAGCAGCAGTTTGGCTCGCTTGAACAAGGAGAGATATTTTTTGAGTTCTCAATTCCTCGGATGGGAAAGCGCGTAGATAACATTCTTTTAATACGTGATCTAATTTTTGTCATTGAATTTAAAGTGGGCGAAAAAGCTTATCCTCAATATGCTAAGACTCAGACAATTGATTACTGCTTAGATTTGCTGAACTTCCATGAAGGCAGCCATTTGCACAAAGTAATACCGCTTTTAGTATCAACTCAGGCTGAAAGTTGCGAACAATCTTGGTTAGCTGTATCTAGGTTAGAGGATACCTTATGTTGCAATGCACAAAATTTATATGCCGTGATTAAAGAGGCTCTAGATAAATTTTCAAGTTCAAGAAAGTTAAATCCTTTTGAGTGGGCGCAATCACGTTATAAACCGACACCAACAATTATTGAAGCTGCTCAAGCACTTTATCAGGGACATACAGTAGATGAAATTTCAAGAAGTGATGCGGGAACTAAAAACTTAGCGATTACTTCAAAAAAGATTGAACATATTATTGAAGATGCAAAGACAAATAATCAGAAAACAATTTGCTTTTTAACAGGAGTCCCTGGAGCTGGGAAAACATTGGCCGGTTTAAATATTGCTAATCAACGTTTAAAAGTTGATGAGGAAGAACACTCTGTTTTTTTATCTGGAAATGGACCATTAGTGGATGTGCTCAGGGAAGCATTAATTCGTAATACGGTTGAACATGCGAAATTAAGCACAGAAAAAAAGACACGTTCTGATGCGGAACGCGAAACTAAAGCCTTTATTCAAAACATACATCATTTTCGAGACCATTATTTGAAGTCAGATGAGGTTCCTATTGAAAAAGTTGTGATTTTTGATGAAGCACAAAGGGCTTGGCAAAAGGAACAAGTGTCTAATTTTATGAAGCAAAAAAAGGGTATCGATAATTTTTCAATGTCTGAGCCAGAATTTTTAATCAGTGTAATGGATCGGCATACAGATTGGTGTGTGATCGTTTGCTTAATTGGTGGTGGGCAGGAAATTAATACAGGGGAAGCTGGAGTTTCTGAGTGGTTGGCTGCATTAAAACGTTTGTATCCAGATTGGCAGCTCTATTTTTCCGATAAAATCGTAAAAGAAAAAGTGTATTTAACAAATCCAGATCACCAAAAATGGATTAAAGAGAATGGCATAAATGAGGCAGATTTACATCTTAACGTTTCTGTTCGCTCATTTCGCAGTGAGCAAGTTTCACAGTTGATTCAACATGTTTTAGAAGGTGAGGCCGAAGCTGCTAAAGCAATTTATCAAACCATGTTTCAGCATTATCCAATAATGCTATGTCGGAACTTGAGTGTTGCTAAAAAATGGATAAGGGATAAGGCCAAAGGTTCTGAGCGTTTTGGTCTAATAGCGAGTTCTGGTGGCCGGCGTTTAAAAGCTGAAGGGATTGATGTAAAAAATAAAATTACACCTGCAGATTGGTTTTTGAATCCAGTGAATGATGTACGCTCCGCATACTATTTAGAGGATGTTGCAACGGAGTTTGATGTACAAGGCTTAGAAATTGATTACAGCTGTGTTGCTTGGGATATTAATTTGTATTTTGATCGAGCCTGGAAATATCAAGCGTTTAAAGGGAGTCGATGGCAAAATATAAAACAGGTCGAGAAACAAAAATATTTGCTTAATGCTTATCGTGTTTTATTGACCAGAGCCAGACAAGGTATGGTGATTTACTTACCTAAAGCTGATCAGAACGATTGGACTCGACCACAAGTTTTATACGACAGTACTTATCAATATTTAAAACAATGTGGGTTTGATGAGATTTAATTCAAATTGTTAAAAACCTCCCTAATGGGAGGTTTTTTTATATAAGTGCCATAGCGATGATATATGAGTCTAATCTTAAGATTAGCAATAAAGTATAAAAATCACACAATAAGTCTATAAATATTACCTTTTTAAAAATTGGATTGTCCGACAATATTGTTCTCGCCATAACGCGGTTACAAAGCTTTAGGCCATTATTTTTTAAATCTAATTTTTCACATTTATTATAAACGGTTAACTATGACTTCCAAAATATTCATTCAGAGGTTTCATTTAAAAGATTTTTTATCAGGTGCTGTCGTATTTCTAGTGGCTTTACCATTGTGCTTAGGTATTGCGCTTGCTTCAGGTGCTCCCATTATCTCAGGAATAATAGCCGGGATTGTTGGAGGCATTCTTGTGGGTTTCCTGAGTGGTTCACATATTAGCGTCGCAGGTCCAGCGGCAGGCTTAACAGCAGTGATTTTAGTTCAATTGGAACTCCTTGGCGGCAATTATGCTGCCTTTTTATTATCTGTCATGCTGGCTGGACTCATTCAAATTGTCTTTGGTTTATTTAAGCTTGGTTTCTTTGCCAATTTTATTCCTAATAATGTGATTTTAGGTTTATTAGCAGCCATCGGTTTAATCTTAATTTTTAGTCAAATTCCATATTTGCTAGGTTTAAGTAATTTCTCTTGGAATGCACTTGTGCAGCAGAACAATCTAAATCTGCAATGGGATAAAGGCGCTGCGTTGATTGGTGTGGTGAGCCTTGGACTTATGCTGCTATGGGATCAAACACCATTAAAAAAATGGATCTTACCTTCAGCATTACTTGCCGTGGTATGTGCTGTTATCATCAATGCATTGTGGGTGATAATGAGATCTACATGGGCAATTGATAGCGCTAATTTAATACAGTTACCCAACCTTTGGGATAACCCGCAGAGTGCACTCATCTTGCCTGATTGGACGGCATTGAATAATCCACTGATTTATACCGGAGCTATTACTTTAGCAGTTGTGGCTTCCTTGGAAACTTTATTAAATCTAGAGGCAGCAGATAAACTTGATCCACAAAAACGTTCTTCGCCGCCAAATCGAGAATTGTGGGCACAAGGCATAGGAAATATGGTCTCAGGAGCAATAGGTGGTATGCCCTTAACCTCAGTGATTGTACGTAGTTCAGTCAATGCAAGTGCGGGGGCGAAAACTAAATGTTCTGCAATAATTCATGGTGTATTGCTATTGGTAGCAGTGCTGTGTCTGGTTCCGATCATGAATATGATTCCACTATCTGCACTTGCTGCGATATTGATTTTGACTGGATTTAAACTGACACATCCAAAGTTGTATAAGCAGCTATATAGTAAGGGTATAAAACAATTTTTACCTTTTATTATTACCTTAGGTGCAATTTTAGCGACTGATTTATTGACGGGTATTTTGATCGGTCTATGTTGTAGCGCGGCTTTCATTTTGTATGGCAATTTTAATAAAGGCTTGAAAGTCTATAAAGAGCATCATCTACATGGTTTTATTACACGTATTGAATTACCTTCGCAGGTCAGCTTTTTAAATCGTTCTGCTTTAATTTCAGCGTTAGAGCATATTCATCGAGGTGAAAAACTCGTTATTGATGCGACGCATGTAAATGATATGGATGCAGATATTTTCCATTTAATACAAGAATATCAGCAGGAAACTGCGTTACGACGGAAAATTGACGTCAGATTGATTGGTTTCAAAGCACATTATGCTGATGCTCAAGAGTCAGTTCTTGATATTGATATTAGTACGGCTGCATTACAAAAGCGTTTAAGTCCGCAAGATGTGATTGCGTTATTAAAAGCTGGTAATGAGCGTTTTGTACAAAATGAGCGGTTGCAGCGCGATATCTATCGCCAAATTCGTGTAACTGCTGAAGATGGTCAGCATCCGATTGCAGCCGTTCTGGGGTGTATGGATTCACGCGCTCCGACGGAAATGATTTTTGATGTGGGGATTGGTGATTTATTTAGTTTAAGAATTGCTGGAAATGTCGCAGGGCAGAAAGTACTAGGCTCGCTAGAATTTGCGTGTGAAGCGAAAGGAGCGAAAGTCATAATGGTATTAGGGCATACAGACTGTGGTGCTGTTACAAGTGCCTGCCAACTGCATTTAGCTGGTCAATCGATTCAGAGTTTGACGAAAATGCCACATATACAGTATGTCTTAGGGCCTTTGAATGAGTCCGTTTCACGTGCCGCAGAGTTAATACAGCCACGGCAACTTAGTCCGGCATTTTTAGAGCAAGTCACGCAAATGAACGTGCACTACAATATTCGTTATATCTTAGAAAATAGCTCAGTATTAGGTCAGATGGTTGAAGATGGCAAAGTAGCAATAGTTGGTGCGGTTTACGACGTAAAAACTGGTCGAGTTAATTTTTTAGGTGAAAATTAGCCACGATAAAAAAAGGATCATCAGCATGAAGCGATGATCCTTTTATTGAATCATTGAGACCTACCGAATCATCGGAACAATCCAACTGGTAATAATCAGTAAAATACCGAAATGCCCCATCTTACGGGTAACATAAACCAATTTAGAAGGGGTTTGCTCTAGTTGTTTCGCATAATCTTCAATACTAATGCCTTGTTTCGCATTAGAAGTGAAGAGAAACACCGCTAAATCAATACAGATTAAAATTGTACCTACATCGGCAACGACTTCCATTAAATCGTATTGACCACTGATGAGAGCTGTAGAAACTTGATAGCCAAGGAAGAGTGCAAAAGCGACGCAGGCATACTGCAAAACAATTAAAAATATCCGCATAAATCTTAACTAACATACTGACCTAAATAATCTAACGGTATTATAACGCCCATTTGTACAGAATACTGTAACGCTTAAAGTGCTTGCATAAACGCAGGGAAATTCTGCTTTTCAACCATTTCTAAAAATTCATCGCCCATACGCTGACTTTCAGCAACACATTGATTCCACATCTGAATACGTTGCTGGTTGTCTAAACCTTTGAGGGTAAAGTCTTTACGGTTAGGTAAACGACCTAACGGTAAGCTTGCAAGATATTCCTGTGATGGCGAGAGTAAAAGGGTACGTGCTTGATTGTCAGGATTAGCCTGACGTTTAAATAATTTATCAAACCAGCCCGGTGTAATGCTGTCAGTAAAATGTGGATACAATACTATGCCTTGGCTTTGGAAGGGTAAATCTATGTGGTAATCAATTAAGCCACCATCTCTATAACTGCCTTGTGGAGCATCTGGAATGTCACGAATTGCGGCCATGACACCTGGAATGGATGCTGAAGCCATCAGCCAAGGCGTGACACTGTCTGGTGTAAGCGAGTGATAGTGTGTAGTAAAGCCATCATCATCAATTTTAAATTGTGGACCTGATTGTGGTTGGCTAATTACACGTTGCATAAAGTGACGACTGTGCTTACGGGCTACGGCAGTCGTACCGACAATCCCTGCAACCGAGGCCAGTAAAGGCAAAGCTTTATCACTTTGGAAGATATGTTGAGCTTTGACAGAAATGACGGTGAGATGATAGTCAGGATGATTGACCAACTCGCCTTCTTTGCCTTGAATGAGATCAATCAACATACCACGGCAAATATCACTCACTTTTTGACGACTCATTTTTTTATGAAAGTGTAGGTGGGTATAGAGCTCAGACAAGCGCTTTGTGCCTTCAGTTGCGCCCCATGCCGCAATACTGGCAAAACGCCAACTGCCAATAGATGAACCAATTAAAGTACGTTTCTGTGCTGCACGTGGTAAAAAGTCAGCAAATATCGCCTGATCTAAGCCTTGAATGCCAATACCTTTTGGGCCACCCGCCGCACCAGGAATAATATCAACTTGTGATGCTTGTAAGCCTTCTTGTTCTATCAACTGACGTGCTAAGTGGCCAGCACGGATATTCAGCGAAGGTGGTCTTTTATGCAAAATTTGGGTCATGGCAGCAAACTAAAAATACAGTCGTACAGTTATTTTAGTCGCTTTTAAAATTGGCCCAATGGCTGAAACTTACCACTCATGACTTATCAGTCATGTAGATGTGTTTAATAGCGCTGTTGTAATAAAAGTTCGTTATGTCGATGGAGTTGAAACAGGCTCAAGCAGACAATCACCCAAGTAGCCATCGGAAATACTGCCCACATAAATAGATTAAGGATAAAAAAGACTGTGCCTGCACATAACCAATAATTTAACCCCGACATGAGTTTGTGCTGTGGCAAAAAAACAAGGAATAAGCAGGGAAGCAGGTTAAAGAGAATGATCCACCAAAAAGCTGAACTGTGCTGCATTCGATACATGGTGGTATTGAGTGCAGGTTGCCATGCAATCAAGGACAGATACATATTCAAATGGACGAATACATCAAGCAGGGTCGAAAAACTATATAGCAATGCAGTGGCGCACGCTCTGAGTGGATTTCGACCATACAGCACCCCTAAATAACTGTATGCCATAGTTAACCTGCGATCTTGATTCTAAAGTTTCTAATTTTTTTAAAGTTAATAAGTATTTAAACGTTTTGAAGTGATTTTAGAGTCCTGGTATTGCACCTTGATTTATCAAGGCGCAAAACAGATTGAAGCAAATTTATGTCTATATTCAAATCACTATTTTAAGTGATTTTCCGAGACATTTTAGAATATTTTATTTAAATACACGCCACACAGCTAATATGCTTGAAAGTACAATTAAAACAATCGAAACATACCACGGCGAGATAATGGCAATCGATAGGAAAATTGCCATGATGCTGCCAAATACCCAACTACGCTTTTGCTGATGTTCCACTTGTAGACGCATGCTTTGTAGTTCATTGAGTTGTTTTGCATGCCATGCCGACTGATTTTTCAAGCCATTGAGGCTATCAATCATCAAGGTTGGTAAATCTTGTGCACCGAGTAACAGGTCAGGAATTTTTTGTCCGAGTTCTTTAAGATTTTTCTGCGGATTCATTTGGGCTTTAATCCAATCCGTCAAGATTGGTTTAGCCAAACTCCAAATGTCTAATTCAGGGTAAAGGTCTGTGCCCAAGCCTTCTACATGTACCAAAGTTTTGAGCAACAACATCAATTGTGGTGGAATTTCCAGATGGAAACGACGGGCAATATCCATCACTTGAATCAGGATGCCGGCAAAGTCCAGTTCGTGCATTGGTTTAGAAACCATTGGCCCGACGGTGCGGCGCATTTCACGCGCCAAAGCATCTTGATCTGTACCCGGTGGAATCCAACCCGCTTGATGCACAATTTGAATCAGCTGCATAAAGTCGCTGTTCATCACTGCAAGCAACATGCGTGCAACGGTCATTTGGTCGTGCTTCGACAGCTCGCCCATAATCGCGCAGTCCAATGCAATAAAGCGTGGATTACTTGGATTAATAGTTTCAACAAACACGTTACCCGGATGCATATCCGCATGGAAGAAGTTATCGCGGAACACTTGGGTAAAGAAGATGGTCAGCCCTTTTTCCGCCAAATCTTTACGATCCATGCCCAAACGGTCAAAAGTCGCAATATCTGAAATTGGCACACCGGTAATGCGTTCTTCAACCATCACATCACGGCTGTCCATATAGACTTCAGGCACATACATCATGCTTGAACCCGTGAAGTAATGACGCATACGGCGGGTATTGTCTGCTTCTAAAGTCAAATCCAATTCATTCAAAATAATTTGACGATAGTCCTGAATAATTTCAGATAAATGTAATGCGCGTGCTGCTTCTAAACGTTTCTCTAGGAACTGGCCCAGCCATTCTAAAATTTCAAAATCTTGCAGAATTTGGTTGCGAATATTCGGACGGGTCACTTTGACCACAACTTCACGACCATCATGCAGCGCTGCGGTATGCACTTGAGCAATCGATGCAGCAGCAAGCGGTTGTTCGTCAAAGCGGGCAAACAAGGTATTTACATCGGCCTTGAGTGATTCTTGAATACGCATTTTTGCGACATCATTACCAAATGGTTTGACTTGATCTTGTAATAAAACAAGCTGTTTTAAAACTTCGGGTGGAATCAAATCACGACGGGTCGATAAAAGCTGTCCGAGCTTAATCGCAAGCGGGCCCATTTCTTCCATCGCTTCTTTGAGTTTGAGCGGATTTTTACGCTCACGGCTCGACCATGCCGCAGGGTGCATGCGAATGATGGACAGAATATGACGGGCTTTTTCAGGTAATTCTTCCGCAGGAAACAACGTGTCGAGTCTATAGTGCGCGGCAATGCGCCAAAGGTCGAGTAAACGTGAAACGTGCGGAATCATATATGTAATTACCTAGTCTTAAATGTTGTCTTGTAAGGAATCAATTTGATTTTGCAGTTGCTGAATTTTAGCTTCTGCACGGTCTAAATTTTGATTCAAAATACGGGTGTCTTGATTCAGGTCGTCCATCTGCCAGCGTGGGGCAAGCAAGCCTGAATCTTCTTTTAATGCGTCTTCAGCAAAGAACAAATGGCTTTGTAAAGTACGTTTAAGATGTTTCGGTGCAAGTTGCAGCTTGCCAATTTCATGAGCAAGGCTCGGGCCAATCCATGGACTTAAATGTGCAGCCAAATCCGGTTCAGCTTGCTGCATGATGCGCTGAATATCTTGCAATAAGTGATAATCACCTTGCAGTGGAATATTGCCAACATCTTCAGCTAACAGCAGTTTTAACAATTCAATCACGGTTTTGACATGCAGCGTCGCTGTGGCTTCTGTAATTTGCTTTTGCTGTTCAAACGGACGCTGTTCGAAGATGGATGCGGCTTCAGTATGGCCTGTTGGTGTAGGTTCTAAGCGAACTTTTTCTTGGTCAAAGAATACATCCACTGATAGCTGTGGTGAGTCGATTACCACACGCAGCATTTTGCCTTGCAATTCATTGAGTTGGATGCGGGTGATCGCATCCAAATCAATTACATGATGAATTAATCGTTCAACTGCACCGAGTGCTAGAATCGACCACATAGTTCAGCCTGCGGTATTAAAGTTTGAAACCACGGTGTACCGCAACGATACCACCTGTTAAGTTGTGGTAGTCGCAGTTTTGGAAACCGGCATTTTCCATCATGCCTTTCAGGGTGCGTTGGTCTGGATGCATACGAATAGATTCTGCAAGGTATTTATAGCTTTCTGAATCGTTTGCAATCAGCTTGCCCATAATTGGTAGCGCAGTGAATGAGTACATGTCATAGAGTTTTGAGAATGGCTCAAACACAGGTTTTGAGAACTCTAAAATCAATAAGCGACCACCTGGCTTAAGCACGCGGTACATGGCTGCAAGCGCAGCATCTTTGTCTGTCACGTTGCGTAGGCCAAATGAAATAGTCAATAGGTCAAAGCTGTTGTCTGCAAATGGTTCTAGCGTTTCAGCATTGGCCAAAACGAAATCAACATTGGTACAGCCAGCATCAATTAGACGATCACGACCAACATTCAACATTGATTCATTAATATCTGACAGTACGACATGACCTGTTGGGCCGACTTCACGACTGAAGACTTTAGCCAAGTCACCAGTACCACCTGCGATATCAAGCACGTGTTGACCACGACGAACACCCGACATATTAATGGCAAAACGTTTCCAAAGACGGTGAATGCCAAATGACATTAAGTCATTCATGATGTCGTATTTGCTTGCAACAGAGTGGAAAACTTCAGCTACTTTTTGTGCTTTATCTTCACTGTTTACGGTTTGATAGCCGAAGTGCGTTGTTGCACCGACGTTGCCGGTATTAGCACCACGTGGCAAATTGTATTTAGGTACTGAACCAGTCACAGGCGTATCGGTCAGGCGTTGTTCTAAAGATTGTTGCTGACCTTGTGCTGTCCCTTGTGGTAATGGCTCAGTTAAGAATGGACTCGCTTTGTCTGTATTTTGTGCCGACTCAGGTGTAGGGGCGGGCGTTTGATTCTCGTTAGACATTAGAGTCACTCCTAACATATAAATAGGGTTAATGTTGCTTTGCAAGCATGATGACAGATTCTCTGTGCTTATACAGCAGTCATATTGCATTTGTTATGAATAATATACAGAAAAAATAAGGATCTGCTGTAATTGCTTTGCAAATCCCCTATAAAAAATCTGAATTCTACTGCTGCACTTTGCGTCTTAGCATAACCCATGCTGCGCCAAAGTGCAGGCATTTTGCCTTATGCCGCAGGGCGAAACGGGTTTGGATCACCAGCATGCACACGCTGAACAATTTGACGTTCTACCGCGGTAAATTCACGGACAAATTTTTCTGCGGACTTCAGTGGTTTCATGGCAAGGAAGCCGTCTTGCATAAAGTCATACATGATTTCAAAGTTGTATTTGCTGGCTGCACCTTTACACATTTTGAACGCTGTATAAACCATAAATGAACGCATATATTTATCGAGGTTACGACCTAAATCATCAAGCAATTGTAATTGTAATAAACGGTCTTTTCCTTGATCTAACTTTAAATAGGTAAGGCGCATCATCTCATCTGTTAAGGGGGGATTTGATGGATAATCTTCTAACAGTTGCATTGCCACTTGCTCATCTAATTGCACCGCTAAAATGGCCAATTGCACACCAGATGTGCCAGTTTTAATGGCGTTATCAGGAATGAGTTTTTCTGCTTTGTGTGCATAGCGGGTCAGACGTGCAATCTGTTGTGCTAACGCATCGAAGTCGGGGCCGCCATATAAACGATTAATAAAATATTCCGACATTAACACATTGTGCTTTTCTGCAAATTGTTTGGCATGGGTGTGTTGCATACGCTGCTTTTGCCACTGCTGCACATCTTGTAAACGCGCTAAAATTTCTGGCTTTTTGTGATAATTCAATTGGTAATACAATTCAAGTAAATCATCCAGTACCGCAAGTTTGGACATTCGGTGTCTCAATTATTTTTTCAGATGAATGAATCTTAGTAGGTGTTTCGGCTTCCTGCTATGGCAAACTGATCAAAGAGCGATACAAACTGGGTCAGTTTGTTGCAGAAATAGCCAGTTTAGGCGTACTTAATTTGACATGAAATGCATTGTTGCAAATTTAAAGGCGTGGTTATACTGAAATCAGAACGAAAATAAACAGGTTAATCATGCGCGAAGAAGAAACAGAATTTCAATTAATGGATGAAGAACAACTCTCTGTTGATTTAATTGAAGCCCAGTATCAATTGAAAAATACCAGTCGTCAGCCGAATGCGAAAAGTGTACTGATTTTAGTGAGTGGAATTGAGTTGGCGGGTAAAGGTGAAGCTGTTAAACAACTACGTGAATGGGTTGATCCACGTTACCTGCGGGTAAAAGCCGATGCACCAGTTATGTTTAATCAGAAACAAACCTTTTGGCAGTCCTACGCACGTTTTATTCCTGCAGAAGGGCAGATTATGGTGCTGTTTGGCAATTGGTACAGTGATTTGCTCAGTACCGCCATGCATGTTTCTAAGCCCTTGGATGAAACGCTATTTGATGACTATGTTGAAAATATGCGAGCGTATGAACAAGACCTGAAAAATAACAATGTCGATGTGATTAAGATTTGGTTTGATCTGTCTTGGAAATCGTTGCAGAAGCGTTTGGATGATATGGACCCAAGCGAAGCGCGTTGGCATAAATTGCATAGCTTAGACTGGCGTAATAAAAAACAGTATGACAATTTACAGCGCTTACGTCAGCGATTTACGAACGATTGGATAATCATTGATTGCGAAGATGAGCAGGTGCGTGATCAGCAATTTGCGCAGCATATTTTAACGACGTTGAAGCATTGTCCAGTGCATCCGAACAAAGCAGTCGGGCGTTGGAAACAAGCGAAAATTCCTGAAGCATTATTACAACCCAGTACGGAAGTTGCTGATGCGGCAGCCTATAAGCAGGAACTGAAAAAGCTCAGTCGTAAAGTTGCTGAAGCGTTACGCTTTGATAGCCGCAATGTGGTGATTGCATTTGAGGGCATGGATGCAGCCGGCAAAGGTGGGGCAATTAAGCGCATTGTGAAAAAACTCGACCCTCGTGAATATGAAATTCACACTATCGCCGCACCTGAAAAGTATGAGTTGCGTCGACCATATTTATGGCGTTTTTGGAATAAAATTTTGCCAGAAGAAAAGATCACTATTTTTGACCGCAGTTGGTATGGTCGCGTTTTGGTTGAGCGAATTGAAGGCTTTGCTAACGATGTGGAATGGCAACGCGCTTATGATGAAATTAATCGTTTTGAAAAGGACTTATTTGACAGTCAAACGGTGGTCATAAAGTTTTGGTTGGCCATTAGTAAAGATGAACAGGCGCTGCGTTTTAAAGCACGTGAGGAAGCAGCACATAAGCGTTTTAAAATTACTCCAGATGATTGGCGTAACCGCGAGCGGTGGGATGATTATTTGAAAGCCGCGGCTGATATGTTTGAGCGAACCAATACTGCATATGCGCCATGGCATATTGTTTCGACCAATGATAAACACAGTGCTCGTTTAGAAATTTTGCAAACCATTTTAAAGCAATTAAAAGCGGATTAAGTTGAAGCGTGTACACTTAATATAAACCCCGCACATGGCGGGGTTTATATTGTTAAATCGATCTATCCGTCTTAGCCATTTTGTGGGGTGGGTGTCGGTTGATTTGGAAATTTTTGTTGAATGCGTTTAGCCAGTTGGTAGCTTTCTTCAACATGGGTTTCAGCGACTTTTTTCATCACAATATAGCCCAAAGTGGCTGCTATGGCCTGGCCGCCGAGTGGAATAAATTTCGTCACTTGTTTGGTGATGTACTTCGCTGCAATATTGTTGAGTGATTTCTTCATGGCAGTTCGTGCAACCACGAGACCAGAGAACTCGACACCACGTTTACGTAGCTCACTCCAGTGAATTTGTTTGGTTTTGGGGTCATAGACACTGATTTGTTCAGGTGCTAAACCAAAGCGATTGTTAATTTCTGGAATTAACTGTGACAAGATGCCAACGTCAATCACCACATCTAAAAATGGCACAGGAATAATCGCAGCGCCTGCAGAAAAGTAAGCACGTTTTTTGACGAGTTCAAGGCATTCGGCACGAATAATTTCCAGATTTAGGGTGGGATCAATTGATTCTGGAATGTTGTCTATTTTCATAAGCAGATACCCTTAAAGCAATATTGGTTTTTTTCTCATAAAGTATCATTAAGATACTTGTTTAAAAGCATTTTTTGCAATCTATTGTCTTGTCAAAGTCGCATAGACAGTCGAAGATGTATAGTAAATAATCATTGTTATTTTGTAGTAGTTGGTCACGTAGGCGGTATAGGTAAAACATGGCAATACACGTAATTCAAAGTCAGCGCATCGAAGTATTGGTGGATTGTCTGATCGATCAGCTCAAAACCCAGCAATCAACCAATGCGCTGTCTGTCTTACAAGAGCGCCATATTGTTGTCCCCGATCAAGCTATTGCCACGTGGCTAGAACAGCAGATTTCAGAAAAAATCAGCATCAGTGCCAATATCAAGCATCACCGCAAAATTTTAGGCTTACAGTGGAAAGCCTATGAGTGGGCGCTACCGACCAAACAAGATCGTGAGCGGATTAAGGGGATTAACACGCCGCCTTTAATTATGCAGTGGCGTATTTATCATGGCTTAGCGCAATTCATTCAATCGGATAGCCTGGACACCGCAAATACACCTGCCGATTTACAGGTGTTGTTGCAACGTGTGTATGACAATAGCGCCAATTTATCCGATCTGAATAAACGAAAAAGTAAACGTCAGGAAATGCTGTATTGGATTGCAGCGCAAGTCACACGATTATTTACAAACTATGCAACCTATCGTGGCAGTTGTATTCATACCCCAGATGAAGGTGTAGAAACATGGGTGTGTCCACATTGTGATACCGATTGGCTCAGTGCGTGGACAAAAAATAAGCCACTCGATGTATTGCAATTAACTGGATTTAAGCCTGATCAAGCAGCGGAATATTTACCGACTCAAGCGGCACAGTTAGAGCAATGGCAACGCTGGCTTTGGCATGCATTGTTCCAAAAAGACTTTAATGATCGCTTTGAGATTGATAACAAATTTTGGCAGGCGCTACACCAAGCTAAATACCATCATCAGCAGCAATTGGAGTTCTCTTTAGGGGATGGTTCTGTCGATGAAGATGATGAACGTCACCAAACCTATAATGGCTTACCTGCACAAATTTTTGTTTTTACCACCTTGGAATTACCGCCTGCACAGTTGAAATTTCTGTATCGACTTGGTGAGTTCACAGAAGTTCACTTACTTTATTTCAACCCATCGCGTGAATATTGGGCAGATATGGTCGATCCGGTGTGGAAAGACCGCTATAACTTGAAATTACAGCAGCGTTATATTGAGCGAAACCCTAAGGTGACGACGGAACAAATCCAAGCCTATTTAAATACCACCAATGCAGAGCTACGTGAGTCACAACATTCGCTGTTAACCCGTTTAGGTAAGCGTGCGCGTGATAATTTTTCCTTATTGGTGAATATGTCAGGTGGTGAAGGTTGGGAAGATGTTTTTCCTGAAGATGAACCCAATACATTACTGGGGCAGATTCAGCATGACATTATGACTTTGCAAGAGCCAGAAAAACATGGCTATGCTTTAGCGCAAGAAGATCAATCCATTCAATTCCATGTTTGTCATTCTAGTTTGCGTCAACTGGAAGTGTTGCGAGACCAATTGGTACGATGGTTGGCAGCAGGAACACCTGAAGCACCTCGTCATCCGAGCGATGTTTTGATTTTGGTGCCGAATTTAAAAGAGCTGGAACCGCATATTCGTACGGTGTTTTCAACGACCCGTGGTATTGCACGCACGGCTCAAGATTTGCCATATATTCCAGTGAAAATTGCTGGGGTGATTAGCCAAGATGTAAATAATGCGTGGCAAGCTTTTGTTGGGCGTATTGAAATTAGCCAAGGGCGATTTAGCGCTGAAGACTTTCACGATTGGCTGAATTTAAATGCGGTACAGCATTATTATCAACTCGATCATGTACAAATGGAACGCATGATGGAATTGTTGATCAATGCTGGTTTCCGTCGTGGCTTAGACGAACAGCATATGCAGGCGTATTTGGCTGAAAATGATCAGGACTATCGCTACACCTTTAAATTTGCCTTAGATCGTTTGGTTTTGGGAGTGGCGATTCCGCAGCATATGGTTTTTGCTGGCACCTTGAGTTTTGCAGGCGTTTTAAGTGCCGACTTTGAATTGGTGCAGACACTTATCCAAATTTATCAAGATATTGCAGAACGTCGAGAGTGGTTAAATCCACAGGCAACAACATTGCCATGTCATTCAGTGCAACAGTGGCTTGAACATTTAGATGCAGATTTGAAGCCTTTTGCTGAAACAGGTGGCCGTGCTTTTGAGGATATTCGTAAAGTATTACGCGCAGTGATACAGCGACTACATAATGCGCAAAGTGAAAAAGTGGGTTCATTGCCAGAGAGTTTTGATTTGCCTTTGATGCTGATTTTAAAAGAAATACAGCAAAGTTTAGAGGCTTCGGCTGAGCAGGCTGAACCGACCGGATCAGTTACTTTTGCCGATATTGGTAAAGTGCGCCAAGTACCGTATGACTTGGTGGTCTTGATGAATATGGATAGTGGCAAGTTTCCACGCCGTGATCAGCAAGTGCCTTTTGATTTGATGGAATTGCTTAAACCGGTATTGGGTGATCGTTCACGCTTAGAAGACGATAAGGGTGCATTTCTAGACGCCTTATTATTTGCACGGCAGTCACTCTGGCTGTTCTATAACGGCTTCGATGTCAATGATGGTGAAAGCCGTGAGCCGTCTTCGGTTTTATATGAATTTAGCCAATTTTTAGCCAAGATGATCTGTCCTCAAACATTAGATCAGCCGCATGAAGCTATGCTGGATTTAGAGGGCTTACGGATACCTCAGCAGCTTGAAGCGCTCTATCACGTTCATCCCTTACAACCGTTTGATCCGAAAGGTTTTCAGCCAAGTAAAAGTTTACGTTTTCAAGACCAATGGTTTGCGGTGGCGGAGCAAATTCAGCACAGCGCTGGCCCACGTCAGCCTTGGATTAACCGTGATTATCCAGTCGTGGAAGATACTGAAATACGAGTGTTGGATGGGCAGGAGTGGATTAAAGATGTAGTATTTCCTGCACGTTTGTACCTGAAAACACTTGGGGTGGCCAGTGTTTACACGGGTGATCAATTGCCGCAGCAAGAGCCTCTATTGCTCGATAAATTGCAGCAATATCATGTGCGTGAACTACTACAAAAACATTATGTTCAGCCCAATGCAGTACTTCATACCACAACACAAACAGATGATGAAACAGACGGCAGAATTGAGCCAAATATTGCGTTGTTCCAAGATGTGCTGCCTGTCGGACATACCCGCACAGGTACATGGAAAATTAGCTTAGCAGAGCAAGCGCAATTAGTGCAGCGTTTGGATGGTCGTCAGATCACTGCGACCACACAGCAAAACTTAAATATTGAGGACAATTTACTCTTAAGTATTCAAGTACCTGAAGATCAGCATGCAACACTTTGGTTGAGTTGCATGGCCTCGAGTGCCAAGCCGAAGCGCCAAACCCAAACGTGGTTGGAATATTTACTTTGGCTAAGTTATTTGGACTTAGGTGAAGATGGGGCGCAATACGTCCGTGAGGTGATTTGTAATGATAAAACCATCATCTGTCATGGCTTGAGTTCTGCACAAGCCAAACAGCAATTAGCAAGTTGGTTTGGTTTGTGGCGACATGCACAAAAACGGCCTGTGATACTGCCTGCGGCACTGATTCGTCAAGAAAAGACCCACTGGGTAGAAAATGAAAATGGACAGGTTATTCCAGACAATCTGCAAAAACTACAAGATAAATGGCTGAATAATCATAGTTTTGGTATTGAGCTAGAATCTGATGAAGCCAATTGTCACCATCGCGATTGGCGCTTTATTTTACAGCAGCAGGCAGCGGATGAATTATTTCAATTGTCCAGCACATACTATGCTGAACGCCTATATCAGGTCATGGATGGTGAACAGGATGGAGTGAAAAAACTAGAGCTGATTAAGCCTGAGGGTAAAAAATGAATATGCCGCAGCACAATATCAACGTTTCGATCAACCCGATTGCGGATATGCATTTCACTGGTCTGCATTGGATTGAAGCCTCAGCTGGGACTGGTAAAACCTATACCTTATCAAGCTTAATGGTGCGTATTTTTCTCGATCGATATCTGCCAAATCAGGTGATTGCGACGACATTTACCCGTAAAGCTACAGCTGAATTAAAGGCACGTGTTCGTTTACGCATAGAAGAAACCCGTGATTTTATTTATGGGCTACTGGCCACTTCTGCGTCTGAATTACAAACCTTACAGCAAACGATTAGCGATCCATTGTATCAGCAGGTATTAAAAGATCATGGGCATCATTTAGACTATGCATATCATCGTTTAAATGTAGTACTACAACAGTATGAAGAGCTGTTTGTCGGTACGCTCGATAGTTTTAGCCAAAAGTTATTACGTGAGTTTGCTTTTGAAAGTGGTCGTATTGAACAGGTACAAATTAGTGATGATGAAGACCTGCATATTGAGCGTTTAATCCACGATTTATTGCGTGATTGGATACAGCAGCAGCCTGTACACTTAATTGAGTATTTGATGCTGAATAATCAGCTCAAAGGGCCAGACTATTATTTGAGTGTGGTGAAGGAAAGCTTAAATTTCCCTTCAGTTGATTTGCGCGTACCTGAATTACCTGAAAATACGCTGCTACATTTTGAAAATATCTGTCAACAATTGGTGCAATTGTTGCCAAAAGCCAAAGAGGAGTTAGCAGGCTGTTTTGATGCTAATAGCGAATATAAAAATTATGTCGAAGCGAAACGATTTACTAAAGGCTCTTTTTTCACGCTATTTAATACGGAATTACCAACCTTCTTGCAACATTTTGAACAGCAGGGAAGCCAAGCTGTCCTTGCAGAAACGACTTCCTTGCAATCGATTGTAAAAGGTGTTCGTAAGTTGTTTTTTGATCCTACCAAAAAATTTTGGAAGGATCGTGCTTTTAAAGACAAAGTCGTTGAGGAACAACCGAATGTGCAAACCACGTTTTATCAACATGTGTTTGTACAGCAACTTCGTGCCTTTATTGAAGCGTTTGATCATCTCAATCAAGTGGAACAATATCTGAATTTCTATTTGGCGCAGGAAGTGAAAAAGCGTCTACCACAAGTTCTTCAGCAAGCAGGTGAAACCACATTTTCTCAGCAAATCCGGACTTTGTCGGATGCATTGCAACAGACTTCAGCAGCAGGGAAAGATAGCTTTGCTGCACATGTCTTGGCTCGTTATCCTCTGATTTTAGTGGATGAGTTCCAAGATACCAACCAAGATCAAGATGACATGCTGTCGAGTATTTGGCGGGAAAAAACGCGCTTACAGCAAGGTTGTATGATTATGGTTGGAGATCCCAAGCAGGCGATTTATGGCTTCCGTGGTGGTGACATGTTGACTTATCGCAAAGCACGACATGACATACAAACCAAGGGTGGATGTTGTTATACCTTAAATAAAAACCATCGCTCAGTGAAAAACTTGGTGGAAGTGGTTGATGCCTTGTTTCATCGGCAGATGGACTTTGGTGAACAGGTCGAATACACCCCAATCCAAGCCGGTGAACGTGAACATCCCCCCTTAATTGATCATCAACAAGTCAATCCACAGCCCCTACGTTGGTTACAGCTTGAAGAAGACTCGAATGAAGCAGATCAAGTGGCTTGGCAAATACAAGCCTTACTTAATCAGGCACAGCAGGGACACTTATATTTTCAGGAAAAATCTGGTGCTCGGGCGCTGCAAGCGGACGATATTGCAGTATTGGGACAAAACCATTTTGAATTAGAACAGGTGCAAAAGGCGCTGCAACATTTAGGCGTTCCTTGCTACAAAGCCTCTCGTGAAAGCGTTTATAAGAGTGCAATAGCGCAAGATGTTGCCGCATTGCTGACAGCCATCTTAAACCCTTACCAAGAATCCAAAGTGAAACGTGCCTTACTGAGTCGCTTATTGGGCTATGATTTAAAAGCACTGGTTGAATTAGAACAGCAACCTGACGGTTTAACCCGAATAATTGAGCAGCTTGAACAGATCCGCCTGATTTGGAATGAGCAAGGTTTTCGTAGCGCATGGAATAGCTGCATGACTCTATTTCAAGTGTGGACACGGTTGGTAGCCGGTCAAAGTCGTGACAATGAACGTACTGTAGTGAATCTGCGGCATCTGACCGAATTATTGAGTCAGCAAAGTGAGCATTACACCGGTGCGCATAAGCTGTATCAGTGGTTTATTCGGCAGATTAATTTAGGCATTAATAATGAAAGTACCCAAGAGCGCAAACTGACGGGAAATTTAGGTGTGCAGCTCATGACTATTCATGCCTCAAAGGGCTTGGAATTTGGTTGTGTATTTCTGTTAGGCGCCAATGCAGGTTTAAGTGAAAAAAGCAGTCTGAATTTTTCTTTAAAGGAAAATCAGAAGAAAAGCCTTGGGCTTGAACGCGTGATTGCGGTCAAAACCTCTGATTTACCTGAAGATGACCGACAGCAGCATGAAGCACGAAATGAAGCAGAACATCATCGCCTCTGGTATGTGGCGCTTACCCGTGCCAGTTATCGGGTTTATGCGGTGCTTAGACATTTAGCAGATGAGAAAAAGCAACAAGCGGCCGAGCGTTCAGGGCTAACTTTTTGGCGTGGGTTAACCGCGACATCCTTCAATCATCATGAAAGTTGTGAGGCTGAAGTGCTCAAAGCTGCATTGGATCAACTGGTTCTGCTGAAAGAAGAAACCATAGCACTACAGGCAGATGTGATACCTGTAGGAAATTTTTACCCTCGAGAGAAAACCAGCTTTACTGCGTTAACGCGAACTGAACATAAAGTTTATGCGCAGCGAGATCAACTTGCAGCTGTAATCACCGAGACAGATGAGAGTGCGGCAGATGAAGTGGAACAGGCTGAAATGCAAATCGCAACGCATTCTGAACCCATTTCATGGATTAAGAAAAACTTTCCAAAAGGCACAAAGCCGGGAAGCTTTTTGCATAAACTCATGGAAAAAGTCAAATTCAGTACCCCTGACGATCGTTTGGCACAATCCATTACGACCCGTTTTAAAAGTGATGTGGAATTTGATTCGCCCCACATGCTACAAAAACTGATTAAGCAATTGGGGCCAACAGGGAATGATGAGCAAGACATTGAAAATGTAGTGAATCTAATGCACGAATGGTATTCACAAATCATTCACACACCGCTGCATGGCGGCTTTAGTTTGAGCCAATTGCAAGATGGTGAATACCGTTCAGAAATGGATTTCCACATGAGTTTGGCGGATCGAGCACTTGGAATCCGCAAAATTCGTACATTGTTTGAAAGCTTAAAAGAAGCGGATTTGAACATTCAAGACTTGAATGATGTGTTTACTGCACGCTATCTAACTGGTTCAATTGACTTGGTTTATTTTGATGGTCAGCGTTATCACATTGCCGATTATAAGAGTAATTATTTAGGCGAATCTACTGCGCAGTATGACAGTCAGCATATACGTGAAAGCATGAGCCATTCTAGTTATTGGCTACAGGCTGCATTGTACTTGGTGGCTCTACATCGCTATTTAAAAGTGGTGATGAAAGATTACAATATGCGACAGCATTTGGGTGGAGCGAGCTATTTATACCTGCGTGGTATGGATGGTCAAAGCAATGCAGGAGTGCATTATTGGAAACCAGACGATGCATTCATTGAAAAATTAGATGAAATTTTAAGTGCAAAAGCTGAGGTTCAGGCGTGAATAAATCCCTTGGCCAGCAAAATAATGAAATGAAAACAATAGATTGCTCTGTGGATAAGTTTGAGGATAACTGTGTGGAAAATGATCAGAAAAGCTTATCTGTACAGGGTTTGAGCACGACAGAGAAAAATTCATTAAAAAGCACGGTTTTAAGCGCTAAAAATGTGCTTGATCCGGCTGAAAATGACCTCGTTATGCCAGATTGGATCGCCTATTTACTGCAGCAATTTGCATCGGATATTAGCGATCAAGCCCAAGCCACGCAGTTAATTCAACAGTTAATGCAAGCAATTGAAAATGGCGACAGTTGTATTCAGATTAATACTGCACAAGTCAGTTGCTTAAAGCATTTGGCTCAGCCTGAAAGTATCGCCCTGAAACAACCGAGTCCTTTTGTTTATGATGATCAATACCTGTATTTATACCGTTATTGGTCACTTGAGTATGCTTTGGCAGTGCAAGTAAAACGGCTAAAACAACAGCCAACTCAAGCACTGGCTGCTGATATTGCGAAAGATTTATTAACAGATACGTTTCAGGTTCAAGCGCTGAATATGGTGTATCAGCAGCATTTAAATATTATTACCGGTGGGCCTGGTACAGGAAAAACCTATACCTTGGCACGTATTATTGCCGTATTAAATGAAGCCAATCCAACTTTACGTATTGCTATGGCAGCACCAACGGGTAAGGCCGCGCAGCGTATGGAAGAAGCCTTGCAAGCAGCATTTAAAGATCCTGCATTACAGCACTATTCAATATTAAAGAAAACCTTAAAGCCAGTGACCCTACATCGCTTACTCGGTTTAGGCACTCGTTATATCCCTCGCTTTAATGAACGTCAGCGCTTACCTTATGATGTGGTCGTGGTTGATGAAGCCTCAATGCTCGATTTAAGTTTGGCGCAAATGTTATTCGCTGCTGTACCAGATCAAGCCAAGCTCATATTACTGGGTGATGCGGAACAATTGGCTTCTGTGGATGTGGGTGCCGTGTTGGCAAATTTACAAGAGGTTGATGCCTTAGCAGAAAATCGCACTCATTTAAAAAACAGTCGCCGTTTTGTTTCAGATGCCGCCATTGGTAAGTTTGCAGCCTTTATTCAAAGGCAAGCTGAACAGCAAAGCACGACACAAGTCCTGACTCAATTTGAGCACGATGTGGTTAAGCCAAGTACATTGGTTCCTGTGCCGCTGCGCGCCGAAATGTCAGATGTGATTCAATTGGAATACTTACCCGAGGATACACAAGAGAATATCCAATGGGGCAAGTACTATGATCAGTTGATGTATGGCTTTCAGCCCTTTGTCGAGATTTTAAAGCAGGCACAGCAGCAAAAAGATCAATTTGATCAATGGCTAGAGCAAGTGATTCAAAATTTTGATCATTATCGTATTTTATCTGCGATTCGTTTTGGCAAGTTGGGCTTACATGAGCTTAATCAGCAAATTGAGCTGCGCGTATTGGATGCACTTGGGATATTAAAGCAAGGGGACTGGTATGTGGGGCGTCCTGTGATGATGACCTATAACGATTATCAACTCGGTCTGTCGAATGGTGATATTGGCATTTGTTTACAACGACCATCAGAAAATTCAGCCCAATTTGAAGTCTATTTTCCAAGTTTAAATAAGTGGGTCATGGCGACACGGTTACCTAAAAATATTGAAACTGCCTACGTACTTACCATTCATAAGTCGCAAGGTTCTGAATTTACCCATACAGCTGTGGTGCTAGAAAATCATGCCACAGCCATGATGAGTAAGGAGCTGATTTATACCGGGATCACGCGGGCGAAAAAAGTTGTCAGCCTTTTGGTTGCAAAAGAGGCTTTTGCAAAAGCGCTCACCAAACGTACAACACGGAGTAGCGGTCTTTTAGAAAAAATTAACAATCAGTTGTCTTTATAAAGTATAGGCAAAATGTATCGTGCTTTGTAAGAAAATGCTTACATTGATTCAGGAGATTTGCGCATGGAGCTTTTGTACTGTTTTTGAGAAGATGACTTCACACAAAAAGAACTCAACACGGACAGTTGAGTAAAATCGCATAAATATAATGATAACGTCAAAAGACAGCGAACTTACAGTGAAGTAAGGAAAGAGGAAACTTACAGCCGCTAAGCCTTGTAGTTTTGGGAGAGACTACAGGGCTTTTTTATGTCTGAAAATCGCGATATGTCTCAATGTAACATTGGTTTAATACTGTTTAAGTTTTGTACGAAATGGCTTACATATAGATACGTAAAATACGACTTTTAACTTCAAGGAGTTGTGGCAAAATCTACCACATAAGGAAGTGTGAGTTAAAACATGGAATGTTTAACATAAGGACGCGAAAAAGCGCCATATAAAACAATAAATAATAAAACAATAATTAAAAAAGAAGAAACTACAGCGCAAAAAAGCCCGAGCCTAGCTCGGGCTTTTTTTTAACCTGAGCCATTAGGAGTGGATATGGAGTTTAAGTGAGTAAAAAGAATTCACCATTAAATGGCAAAGTCTTTGGAGCGATATATTTTTTAATTCAGCTTAGAATAATATTTATATAAAAAACAATAAGAAAAGCTGATGTGGTGTGCAGAATAAATGACTCAAGCGCTGAGCCTAAATTTATAGGTGAAAATCCCTGTGCTGATGGTCATCTCTTTTTGCAATCAGACCCATTTTCCCTTAATATAATGCACTTGCTGTAGTGATGCACGGCAGTCAGCTGATTCATCAGTTGATTCGTATCAAATTTTAACCTTAAGCATCTCGGAGAAATCGAATGGCTTTAACTAACGCAGATCGCGCAGAGATCATCGCTAAATTTGCTCGCGCTGAAAACGACACTGGTTCACCAGAAGTTCAAGTAGCTCTTTTAACTGCTCAAATCAATGATTTACAAGGTCACTTCAAAGAGCACAAACACGACCATCATAGCCGTCGCGGTCTTATCCGTATGGTTAACCAACGTCGTAAGCTTCTTGACTACCTTAAAGGTAAAGACGCTACTCGTTACAGCGCTTTGATCGCTGCTTTAGGTTTACGTCGTTAATTCGATTTAAACTTTTATTTTCGGATTATTGCATGCTAAGTGCTGTATTACTGAAAACTAAAGTCTATCCAGCTTTGGCTGGATAATGGAGAAGGGGCGATGATTCGCTCCTTCTTTGTGTCTTAAATTCAAATTTTACTCTTTTTGGGTAATTAATTGTCTGGTGAGGTCGGCTTCTAAGCTTTGTCATTTAAAACTATGTTGTGAATGCCAAACCTTAGGGGTCTCCACTAGAATAATTGTTCAAAAGAACTAGGAAAAATAAAACATGTCGATGTTTAATATTATTCGTAAAGAATTCCAGTTTGGTCAGCACAATGTTGTGTTAGAAACTGGTCGTGTTGCACGTCAAGCAAACACAGTTGTGATTACTATGGGCGGCGTACAAGTCCTTGTTGCTGTTGTTGCTCAACCAAAAGCAAAAGCAGGTCAAGACTTCTTCCCATTGACTGTTAACTATCAAGAAAAACAATATGCAGCGGGTCGTATCCCAGGTGGTTACGGTAAACGTGAAGGCCGTGCGTCTGAAGCTGAAACTTTAATTTCACGCTTAATCGACCGTCCAATTCGTCCATTGTTCCCAGAAGGTTACTTCAACGAAATCCAGGTAACAGCAACTGTTATTTCTTCTGACAAAACGATGGATGCTGACATTGCTGCAATGTTGGGTACATCTGCTGCGTTATCGATTGCAGGTACGCCTTTCCGTGGTCCAATCGGTGGCGCGCGTGTTGGTTTGATCAACGGCGAATACATCCTTAACCCGAACCACGAACAGTTAAAAGAATCTGATCTTGACCTGGTTGTTGCAGGTACAGAATCAGCTGTATTGATGGTTGAATCTGAAGCGAAAGAACTTTCAGAAGACCAAATGCTTGGTGCTGTATTGTTCGGTCATGACGAAATGCAAATCGCGATCCAAGCGATCAAAGAATTTGCTGCAGCTGCTGGTGCGGTTGAGTCAACTTGGGTTGCTCCAGTTAAAAACGAAGAACTTCTTGGCAAATTAAAAGAAGCATTCGAAGCGAAAATTTCTGAAGCATACACTATCGCTGTTAAGCACGATCGTTATGCAGCCCTTGATGCACTTCAAGAAGAAGCTTTGGCTCAATTCGTTCCTGAAAATGACGAAACTGGCATTGCTGATGAAGTAAACGAATTATTTGAAGACCTTAAATACCGTACAGTTCGTGACAACATCTTGTCTGGTAAACCACGTATTGATGGTCGTGATACAAAAACTGTTCGTGCAATCGACGTACAAGTTGGCGTTCTAGACCGTGCTCACGGTTCTGCATTGTTCACTCGTGGTGAAACTCAAGCATTAGTAACGACTACACTTGGTAATACTCGTGATGCGTTAATGGTTGATACGCTTGCAGGTACTAAAACAGATAACTTCATGCTTCACTACAACTTCCCTGCATACTCAGTAGGTGAAACTGGTCGTGAATCTGGTCCTAAACGTCGTGAAATTGGTCACGGTCGTCTAGCACGTCGTGGTGTTCAAGCTGTTCTTCCTGCAGCTGACCGCTTCCCGTATGTCATCCGTATTGTATCTGACATTACTGAATCTAACGGTTCATCTTCAATGGCTTCTGTATGTGGTGCTTCTCTATCACTTATGGATGCAGGTGTTCCACTTAAAGCACCAGTTGCGGGTATCGCAATGGGTCTAGTGAAAGAAGGCGAGCGTTTCGCAGTGCTTTCTGACATCTTGGGTGACGAAGATCACCTTGGCGACATGGACTTTAAAGTAGCAGGTTCTGCAAACGGTATTACTGCACTTCAAATGGACATCAAGATCGAAGGTATTACTGAAGAGATCATGGAGTCTGCATTGAACCAAGCGTATGCTGGTCGTATGCACATCCTGAACGAAATGAACCAAGTGATTTCACGCGCTCGTCCTGAAATCTCTATGCACGCGCCTACATTCCAAGTGATTAACATCAATCCGGACAAAATCCGTGATGTCATTGGTAAAGGCGGCGCAACAATCCGTGCAATCACTGAAGAAACGAAAGCAGCGATTGATATTGAAGACAACGGTACAGTTCGCGTATTTGGTGAAACTAAAGCGGCTGCTTCTGCTGCTGTTGCGAAAATCCAAGCGCTTACTGCTGAAATCGAACCAGGTACAATCTACACTGGTAAAGTCATTCGTATTGTAGAATTCGGTGCGTTTGTAAACATCCTTCCTGGCACTGATGGTTTACTCCACATCTCTCAAATCTCTAACGAACGCATTGCGAACGTTTCAGACGTATTGTCTGAAGGTCAAGAAATCAAAGTTCAGGTTGCTGACGTTGATAACCGTGGCCGTATTAAATTGACTATGAAAGACATCGAACAAGCTTAATACTTTGAATGATGTTTAAAGTCTAAAAAAAGCCCTCTTTTGAGGGCTTTTTTTATGGCATTATGCAAATGTAAACACAATAAAAAATGAGTCATGCAAAGCTACTATTTTTTTCAGCATCCGACCGCTTCACATATTTATGTCCAAGACCAAGCGCAGCGCGAACAGCAAGCCGATCAAGAGCCAGAATTTATCTGGATTGATTGCACCCGTGAAGATGTGGTGAATCGACCAGAAGCTTGGCAAAATGAAATTTTTCAACAGTGCCAACTACGCGTCAATGAATACCATTTACGCGATATTTTAAATTTAGAACATCCATGTGCTTTTGATACTTTAGATGACTATGATCTGCTGATTTTTCGCAAAATGATTACGCCAGATGATCAAATCGTTGCTGGTGAACAAGCGCTAGAAAAGCATGAGCGAGTTTTTGGTTTAGCGACAACACCGATTAGTTTTATGCTGACCCCGCAAGTTTTAATTACCATTCGCGAAAAAGGCAATAAAGCCATTGAGAGTTATTTACAGCGAATTGAAACGTTGATTAGCCGACCGATAGATGAGCAAAATAAACCGCGAAAGCTGGCTACTACACCGCTCGATCTTGCGCTGCGATTACTCAACAATATGGTAGATGGTTATTTAGATTTACGTGTACCGCTCACGCGTCGTGTAGAGTTTTGGCAACAAGAACTATTGCAAGGACATCGACGTTTTACCAAGTGGCATCAATTGCTACAAGAAAATATGGCCTTTCAACAGGTCGAAAATCTGTGTGAAGAGCAGATCGAGACTTTACAAGAATTACGTGATGAAATTGTCGATAATTACCCGCATCTAAAGGGTAAAAAGCGTAGTGAAAAGCAGGACATTATGTTGGTACGCGTGGATGATTTGACCAGTCATATTGAACGAATTCAAAAACATACCACACGTTTACGCAGTGCAGTTCAGGCTGCAATCGATTTACACTTTTCGGCAGTGGCCAACCAAACCAATGAAAATATGCGGATTCTGGCGATTATTACCGCCATATTTGCACCACTGACTTTATTGACAGGTATTTATGGAATGAATTTTGAGTTTATTCCAGGCTTAAAATCACCGACAGGCTTTTGGTTGATGTTGGCTATCATGCTCATCACCACAATATTGCTGCTGTATTATTTCTATCGACGACATTTGGTTGGGCGTGGGGAAAAGAGCGTGATTGATATGTTGGCACAGCAACATGGCGATCAACATATGAATTTATTTTGGTTTATGGACTATGAACCCATTAAGCAGACGGTGAAGGGAACAGTGAAAGGCACGGTCAAGACCATGAAAGAAATTGAAAAGCTGACGAAAATAAAATGATTGTTCGTCAGCTTGCTGACTTGATTGAGTGCTTAATACATTTTTATTCTGCGCGAATCCATGTCGTACTTCGTCCTAGTGCAGACACACCAATATAGCCACGCATGGATAAACGTTTACCTGTGCTACTGAGTTTGGCCTTACCTTTATAGACATTCCCTGACAACGGGTCGAGTACGGTGCCACCGCTATATTCCAATGGGTTTTTGCTGTCTTGCTTAAAACCACGCATAATTTCTAAGCCGACGAGAGGTGTGTTTTTCAACTTGCCTTTACATTACATTTTACGCAAATTTCAACTAAGGGCTTATAGGGTAGCGGTCGGATCGCCGTTAGCTTCCCACTATAAGTTCCATCTGCATTTTTGACGACAGTGACATCACCTCGAGAATAGCCCGTTTGGTCATCAATTGTTTTCCATACCCAGTAATATCATTGGCCTGTAATAATCCACTGACACAGAGCAATGATCCAAACACGATACGACGTATTGACATGAATTCTTCCTTTTATATGTTTGTTCTTATTAAGTAAGGTTGGCAAGCAGCACAAGTGAATTCATCGTGACAACAGTCTCAGTAAGTACTGATTTTATCATGTCATATAGAATGGCCTGTGCCGCGCAAAACATGCATCATTTTGGGAACTCCTTCCTTTAAGCGCATGAATATTTAAGGTATATCATTATTTTCGCTACTTTTCAGTAAACGATAAATTTCATCTTTTAATTTCAGTTTTTTACGCTTAATACTCTCAATGTCACTGTTGTGATGATTCACAGGATCAAGCTCAAGCTGAATAATCTCACGATCTAATTCATCATGTTCTTCGAAGATTCGTGCGAAGTGAGGGTTTTCATCACGTAATTGTGTGACTAACTCTCGAAACTCTGGAAACATGTTTTTGACTTTTTTATTGCAATCTCTTGTTTTCATGATGGTCGACAGTTCTCTCTGCAGGTAAAAAAAGAAGAACGCCCTGCAATGCAGAGCATTCGTGTGGTTTCTTAGTGTGTTTGAAATTGTTGATGTTTTACTTGGCGACGTAATTGTTGTACTTCATCAATTAAGTCCAACATCATTGCGACGGCAGTGAAACTGGCATCGAAGTCGCGTTGTAGCCGGTACGCTCGCCGCGCTCTAGAAATATCATCACCAAAAAATTGATGAATACGTTCTTCGGAACGGCTAGGCAAAATATCGTATTCGAGTAGTTGGAGTACCCATTCAGGGCTTTGCCCACAGGCAGAGGCAAAGTGCTGTAGATCAAAACTCTTTTTCTCATCTACAATTTCAGTCTGTTTACAACCGTTACAGACAATTTCACGATAATGAATGGTGGTCATAACGCTCTCCTTAAGACTGTCTTGGGTTAAATGACGGAAAGGCCTCAGCAAATGCGCTATAGGCTTGTTGCTGTTGTTCAGTTTGGGCAGGAGGTATCACTATATTTAAGATCAGGTAAAGATGACCAGGTGTTTTATTTGGTATCCCTTTGTCTTTTAATCGTAGCTGCTGACCCTCACGTGCATTTTTAGGAATTTGGAGCTCGAGTGTTTTTTCATCGGGTGTCTGAATTTCAATTTTTTGCCCAAGTGCTGCTTCCCAGGGACTAATATTCAATTGTTGATAAATATCAGAACCTTCAACTCGAAGTTTTTCAGTGTGCTTATAGAGGATTTCAATATATAAATCGCCAGACGCGCCACCGTTGTAACCACTTTGACCTTGTCCAGCTAAACGAATCTGTTGACCCGATTTCATTCCCGCAGGAATTTTAACAGCCAAGGTTTTGCGCTGGACTTCTGGCTCACCATATGCATTCAAACTTGGAATTTGAAGTGTTATGGTCTGATTCGCACCATGATAGGCCACATCAATATCAACTTCTAAGCTAGCATGTTGGTCTTCACCACGGAAGCTCTGAGCTTGGCGTTGATTACGTTGATATTGATAATCTGCGCCACCAAAACCTTGGCCAAAGCGTCCAAAAATATCTTCAAAGCCACTGAAATCAGCACTTTGCCCCTGTGATCCCGCTTGGCGGTAAAATTGTGATTGATCAAAGCCCTGAGCGTTACTCGTGAAACCTTGTGGATGGTCAAGCTCAAAGTCATACTGCTTTTTCTTTTCAGCATCACTAAGTGTGTCATAGGCGACATTAATGGCTTGCATCCGCGCTTCGGCATCCGCTTCTTTACTGACATCAGGATGGTATTTCCGCGCCAGTTTGCGGTAGGCTTTCTTGATTTGATCGGTTGAAGCATCACGTGCTACACCGAGAGTTTGATAGTGATTGTCAGGCATACTCTCTGTATAAATATTGATCATGTTTTAATCAATATAAGAGGGTTCATCAAACTGCAACAGTCCATATTTGCAGCTTATTGTTTCAAAACATGACAACAAAAAAGCCCCGATACGGGGCCTTTTAAAATATTGTTTGAAATTAATATTTTACCCAAGTCACACTACGACCAATGACTGAAACCCCAACATATCCGCGTAAGGTTAAGTGACGACCGGTGGTACTGAGTCGTGCTTTACCTTTGTAAATCTTACCGCCAATCGGGTCGAGTACTTTACCATTTTGGTATTCACGCGGATTCTTAGGGTCTTGTTTAAAGTCCCATATAAAAGGTAAGCCGATAAATGGTTTATTCTTCAATTCACCAGGGCAGTTTGAGCAAATCACCATTTTATCTGTGCCCGGTACGTTGCGTGTGGTCACAATAACACCTTCATAGGTACCATCCGCTTTTTTACGAATTTCTACATCTGCACGTGAATAGCCTGTACGATCATCAACGGTTTTCCATTTACCGACTAAGGGATCATTTTCAGCAGCAATTGACAATGCTGACAGAGCAGAAAATACACAGCCTGCTAAAAATTGTTTATAGATTTTGTTCATTTCATCCCCTGAAAATTCAGTTTTATGTTTTTAGAGTAAGTCGCCTAATTTATATATAAAAATATATTAAATCAAATTGATAGGTGTGATTTAATTGGCATTATTTGGTTGAATATTGCAATAATATAGAGTTTTTGCTCGAATTTTTTTGCTAAAAAAGCCCTCAGACAAGAAGGCTTAATTAATTTTAGTTTTTGACCCAAGTGACATTTCGACCGAGCGATGAACCTTCTAAGCGACCATGGATCACCAGATGCTTACCATTACTCATTAAACGAGCACGCGCATGATATTGTTGTCCTGATTTTGGATCGAGTATGACGCCACCAACAAAGCTATTTTCTTGGCTTGGGTCAGCAGTAAGTCCTGTCATGGTGGTTAGACCGATCAGTGGCTGATTTTTTTGTGCTCCACTACATTTAGCACAGATATCGTAGTGGGTTGCACCTGGGATGTTACGGGTATTGATAATGGTTGCACTGTAGTGATTGTCTTTGTCTTTACGAATCACGACATCTGACAGTGAATATCCTGTCCGATCATCAATCGTTTTCCATGTACCAACTAAGGGATCACCTGCCGCAAATGTACTCAAACTTAAGGTTGTACATAGGCCAAAGAGGAGAGTGGAAATTTTGTGAGATGTCATCGGATGTACCCCATAAAGAAATGCCTAATAATATAAAGGCATAAAAAAATTATGGAATTAATATAGCCTGAATAATTTGAAAATTGCTACTCATCCTATGAGAAATTTAATTTATTTTTCACTCAATTGTTTTAATTAATTATTTAATTTCTATAAAAATATGAATTTAATCACACTAGTAATTTAGTCGGAATTTACCGCGTTTAGATTTAAGTGTGCCGTAGCTTCTTGCTCTGGAGTTCAAGTTGTTACGGCAATGAAAGCCTGAATAATGCAATTAATACTTATTCAATTCGTATCCATGACACTGTGCGTCCAAGTAGCGTTGTACCGACGTAGCCTCGGAGAGTCAGGACATTACCACGTGCATTGAGCTGGCCTTTACCTTGATACATATGGCCTGACAGTGGGTCGATGACTTTACCATTGATGTATTCGTTGTCCTTTTTACCACTAAGTTGGAAGCCCGATAAAATCGGTAAACCAAGTAAAGGCGCATTTTTCAATTTACCTTCGCATTTTTCACAATGACTGATTGCGGGGCGGTTGGGTATCGCATGTACTTTGGTGATTTTTCCGCTATAGCTACCATCTTTGAGTTTACTGATAAGCACTTCGGCACGGGCATAGCCCGTTTTATCATCAATCGTTTTCCATTTTCCAGCTAGATCTGCTGCTTGCACAGAGACTGTGCTTGAGAGTGCTAAACTGAAAAGTAGAGGGATCGTTCTCTTATCCATTTTATTGTCCATTTTTTTTGCTATTTTTTTAATTTTGAAATTCAGCATGTATTGATTTTAGTGCCTAAATTTCATGCGCGATTCTACAAGAATACATTTAGATATCAAGATCTGTTCGTCACTTTATGATTTAAGTAAATGGCATATGTATGGTCAACTTCTAGATGGATGACACTGTAGTCCATAAAGATGTGAAATAAAAAAACACCCCGAAGGGTGTTTTTTATTTGGACTGAGTAGGTGAATTAACTTAGATGTTCACCAAACAGAGATAAGGCTTCTTCGGCGGTAAAGGTGTACTTGGTGTTACAGAATTGGCAATCCATTTCAATTGGATTCTGATGTTCTAAGGTTTCACGTACAGCACTGACACCAATTTGTTCAAGCGCAGTGGCACAGCGCTCCTTCGAACAAGTACAACCAAATTTTAATGCTTCAACTTCAGGCAGACGAACTTCTTCTTCATTGTACAAACGGTATAAAATTTCGTTGGCTGGCAGGGTAGTCAATTCTTCCGCTTTTAGTGTTTCTGTCAACATGGTAAGACGAGGCCATAAGTCTTCGTCTACACGGCGTTGTTCTTCTTCACTGTTGCGAGGTAACAATTGAATTAATAAACCGCCAGCTAATGTGTTGTCACATGCCAAGACAATACGTGTCGGAATCTGCGCAGACAAATCGTAATATTGCATTAGGCAGCCAGCGAGTGTTGGCTTATCTAAAGGAACGATCCCTTGATAACGTTCACCAAATTCAGGTTCGATATTAATAAATAAAACTGGGTTTACCAATGATTTCAGCACAATACTGCTGTCATCTGCTGCTTGGAAATGAGGATCTTCTTCATAGTCTGCAAGGGCACGTACTTCACCAAGGTGATTACATTCAGCCATCGCCCATTTAAATGTATCAGCAGCTTGGATTTGCAAGCTAATACGACCTTTAATTTTGAGGGTACTTGCCAATAAAGCAGTTGCACAAAGCATTTCACCTAAAAGAACTTGAACCGCAGGTGCATAGTCACGTTGCGCAAAAATTGTATTCAAGGTTTCTTCAAGATGAACCACTTCACCACGTACAGGGCTATCTTCGATAAAAAAGCGTTGGCGTAAATCAGACATAAAATTCTCCATAACCCAGCATTAATGGTGACGATATTGTAAAACACAAGTCATTCATTATCATCTCTTGTGACGTCAATTCGGTGACGGTGTAAGCCACGCTGCAAATCTACACCTGTTGGCTGTTCACGAGCCAATGCATCACTTTCAAATAGATGTTCAAGCTCTGCTAACGCATTACGATGGGTTTCATAAATTTTCTGTTCATCAGTATAGAACTGTTGTTGCTGGGCTAATAGTTTGTCATCGTAATCACGGAATAATTCAATACTCTTATAGGCATCATCTTCACTGACCCCTAAATCACACAGCATGTGATAGGCCATGCCTAAAGATGATAAATAGGTTTCACGCCAAATATGTTCAATGCCTAAATCACGTAGCAGATGTACTTGATGACGGTCACGTGCACGAACCAAAAGTTTTAACTGCGGATAGTTGAGACGAATATGGCGTGCCACATTCATTGAATCTTCAATATCATCAATGGCAAGTACGAATATCTTGGCATGTTCAATGCCGGCAGCACGCAAAATGTCGGGCTGGGTGGCATCGCCATAATATAGGTGTCCGCCATAGTTTCGTACAAAATCGACTTTATCAAGATTACTGTCGATTGCGGTAAATGATAGGTGCTGTAAGTGGGCGACGCGGGCAATGATCTGACCAAAACGACCAAATCCTGCGATGATAACAGGATTATGTTCATCTGGAATTTCATCGTATTCAGGTACGGTTTTAGTACTAAAACGCGGCAGAATTTGTGATTGCATGAGCCAATAGAGCATTGGCGTTAGCACCATCGACAAGGTCACGATCAAGGTTATGGGCTGCAAAATGGCTTGCTGAATCACGTTTTCACTTTTTGCCACGCTCAGCACGACAAAAGCAAATTCACCGCCTTGTGCTAAACATGTTGCCAACAATAAACTGTTGCGCCATGAATTTTTCAAATAACGGGCAATGGCAGTCAGTGAAATCATTTTGATGAGCAGTAAAGCCAGCGTCCCCCCAATAATCAACCAAGGCATATCGATAAATAAAGATAATTCAGTGGTCATACCAACGGTCATAAAAAATAGACCGAGTAGCAAGCCTTTAAAGGGCGCAATACTGGCCTCTAGTTCGTGGCGGAATTCTGAGTCCGCAAGTAACACACCTGTGAGGAAAGCACCCAGTGTGGTACTGATGCCAAGTACATCCATCAGACCGACCACAGCCAAAACAATGAACAAGCCGACGGCAGTGATCAGTTCATGTGCGCCACTTTTAGCCACAAAGCGAAAGAATGGGCGCATCAGATAACGGCTAAACAAAAACAAGCCACTAAAGGTGGCAATAATCGCTGCAAAATAGGCGATGCCGTGATGGGATGATTCTGTGCCTGCCAATAGTGGAATTACAGCAATTAAGGGAATTGCCGCCATATCTTGAAACAGCAAAATCGAAAATGATTGCTGCCCGTAGGTGGTATTGAGTTGTTGTTTTTCACTCAGCATTTGTAGAACAAAAGCGGTGGACGACAGTGCTAATGCAAAACCAATCACTACACTCGCGGCAATACCTTGCTGTAAGGCAAAGAAACTCACCACTGCAAGTACAATACCGGTAATACCGACTTGTAAACTGCCCATACCAAAAATTGCGCTGCGCATACTCCACAAGCGTTGCGGGCGTAGTTCTAAGCCAATCAAGAACATCAACAAAATCACCCCAAATTCGGCCAGTTCTTGAATAGCTTCAGGGTCACTTGCTATGTTAAATACATCGGGGCCGAGCAAAATACCAGTAAACAGATAACCTAATACGGTGGCGATCCCGAAACGCTTGAGTAAGGGAACAAGCAGTAGGGAGGCGCCAAGGAAAATTGTAATCTGTAACAGTTGAGACATTTGCCAGTCCTAGGGTCATGTGTAGCAGCTTTTATCAGCTCAGTATGACTGAACTGATGTTTATTCAGTGTACTCGTTTAGCTCAGTTCTTGTGGGTCTATATCTAAACTGAGCTTCATGTTTGATGGCTTGTTATGCAATAGGTTTTGCCACCAATAGCGTAAGTAATAGTGTAGGCGCGCACGGTCTTGCGACAAAAGCACCATATGTGCTTGATAGCGCCCAGCTTTGCGTTCCATAGGTGCAGGAATGGGGCCCCAAATATCGATGATATTGTCCGAATCTTGACGTAGCTGTTGGGCATGTTGCTGTAAAAAATCCGTATTCACTTGTTGATCTTTGGACTCACAGCGAATCAAGGCGGCATAACGAAATGGGGGCATCAAGGCCATTTCCCGTTCTTTCATTGTTTCCTGTGCAAATTTGCGATAATCCTCGTTAACCAGTGTGTTGAGTAAGGGATGCTCGGGTCTTAATGTTTGTAGGAATACATCGCCTTTACGTTCGCCACGGCCAGCACGCCCTGTGACTTGCACAATCAGTTGAGCGGTACGTTCAATCGCACGGAAGTCTACGCTGAGTAGACCTGAGTCTATATCTAAAATTGCTACCAACGTCACATAAGGGAAATGATGACCTTTGGCCAGCATTTGCGTACCAAGCAAAATAGCAGGCTCACTTTTTTGAATTTTGTCATAAATCTTTTGCCAACTACCAACGCGGCTGGTCGAGTCGCGATCCACGCGAATGACTTCATGTTCAGGAAACAGCTCATTTAAACTTTCTTCAACTTTAGCTGTGCCCATCCCAATAGATTTGAGCTCCTGATGATTACACTGTGGACAGTGATCTGGCATACGGTGAATGGTGCCGCAGTGATGACAATGTAAATGTTGATAGGGCGTACGGTGAACCGTGAAATTGGCATCGCAATGTGGGCATTTGGCTTGCCACGCACAACTTTCACAAATCAGTACAGGTGCATAACCACGGCGGTTTAAAAACACCAATACTTGCTCTTTTTTCTCAAGACGTTTACGGATTTCACCAATCAAAAGTTGGCTAATGCCATGCTGTTTTTGCGCAACTTTCAAATCTAATATATGCATTTTGGGCATCACTGCGGTGCCTGCACGTTGATTGAGTTCCAAAATTGTCATCTTGCCTTGTTTGGCAAGGGCATAGCATTCAATACTAGGTGTGGCAGAGCCTAGAATGACAGGGCATTGCTCTAAATGCCCACGGAACAAAGCAACATCGCGTGCGTGGTAGCGGAAGCCTTCTTGTTGTTTAAAGGAAAGGTCGTGCTCTTCATCGAGTACAATCAAACCTAGATTTGGCAGCGGCGTATAAATGGCTGAACGTGTACCCAAAATAATAGAGGCTTTACCCGTTTGTGCGGCTTGCCATGCTTGCATACGTTTTGAATCGTTTAGCCCCGAATGTAATAAGGCAATATTGCAGTGGAAGCGGGACTGAAAGCGGCTAATCGTCTGTGGAGTAAGTCCAATCTCAGGAACTAAAACCAAGACCTGTTTTCCTTGTTTTAGTACCTCTTGCATAATCTGTAGATAAACTTCAGTTTTACCACTGCCGGTTAAGCCATCGAGCAGGAAGGCCTGATATTTTTTACGTGCTTTTAATACGGTATCAATGGCTTTTTTTTGGTCAGGGTTTGCCGTAAGTGGCATTTGCGCCATGCTCATCGGCATCGGGCTAAAGTCTTGTTCTGCTAATACACATTCGCAGATGCCTTTTTTCTCTAAGGCTTTGAGTGTTACTGTTTCCACACCTGACAGATTTAAAAGATTTTCACCTGTGCCTGTGGGATGTAATTTTAGTATTTTATACGCTTCTTGCTGACGCTCTGAACGTTTAATTTTGGCTTCAGCATTATGGTCAATCAGGTTCCATGTCCGTGCCAATAAGTTATAAGGTTTGCCTTGGCGCAGCAGCGTCGGTAAGGCACTTTGCATCACCTCACCAACTGGAAACTGGTAATACTGCGCTGACCATGTCAATAAACTTAAAACTTTCTCATCTAATATTGCTTGGTCATCGAGTAATTCTGTAATGGCTTTGAGTTTAAAGCTGGAATCAAGCGGGGCATCGGGTGCAATTTTTTCAACAATAATGCCAGTCAAATTTTGTCGACCAAATGACACAGCGACACGTGCACCAACCTGTGCATGTTGATATTGCTCTTGACTTAAGCTGTAATCAAAACAGTCATACAGATAAACCGGAACAGCAACACGGATACGGTAAATAGGCTGAGAAATGTTCGCTGAATTTGACATAAAACGTGGATAAGTTCCTGATTAAATTTCGTCGAGATCGTAAAAGAGTTGTGTTAGAGTGAGCTCATATTTTATATCTAAGAATATGAATGATTTTGATGGTCAGACGCAACTGCGCTGATGGATATTTTGGAAAATTAGAGCATTACAATGCCTGCATATCAGTTTACCGCCATAGATGCTTCAGGGAAGCAGCAGAAGGGTGTGCTTGAGGGTGATTCTGCACGACAAATTCGTCAGCAACTTCGAGACCAGTCGCTTATACCCGTTGCTGTCGATCCAATTGAGCAAAAAGACAAACATCATCAGCAAGGTTGGTTTCAAAAGGGTCTAACCGCCTATGATTTGGCGTTGTTGACTCGTCAACTTTCTGTGTTAGTGGCAGCTGCAATTCCTTTAGAAGAAGCAATTCGTGCTGTAGGCAAGCAAAACGAAAAAGCCCATGTGCAAAATTTATTAATGTCGGTTCGTTCGAAAGTACTCGAAGGTCATTCATTGGCCAATGCACTACAACAGGCAGGGCGCTTTCCAGATCTTTATATTGCCACCATTGCCGCAGGCGAACGTTCAGGGCATCTTGATTTAATTTTAGACCAACTTGCGGATTACACTGAAAACCGCTTCGCCATGCAAAAGAAAGTGCAAGGCGCGATGATCTATCCCATTATTCTAATGTTGATGTCTTTCGGTATTGTGATGGGTCTCATGACCTATGTTGTACCTGATATTGTCAAAACATTTGATCAAAGCAAAGATACCTTACCATGGATTACCGTGGCGTTAATGAAAGCCAGCGATTTCATTCGCATGGCCTGGCCATTTTTATTGGTGGGTAGTGTGCTGGGTATTTTTCTGTTGGTACGTTTTTTAAGAACAGCAGCAGGGCACTATGCCTTTGATCGACTGACCTTAAAATTACCATTATTTTCTAAATTGTCGAAAGGGATTAACGCGGCACGTTTTGCCAGTACGTTGTCTATTTTAACCAAGTCGGGCGTTCCGCTGGTCGATGCACTGAAGATTGGTGCAGCCGTCAGTAATAACTGGGTGATTCGAGACTCTGTCAATTTAGCTGCAGAGAAAGTAACTGAAGGTGGTAATTTGGCAACACAGCTTGAGCGAAGTGGTTATTTTCCACCGATGATGGTACAAATGATCAAAAGTGGCGAAAGTTCAGGCGAATTGGATCGTATGCTCGAACGTGCATCCACCATGCAAGATCGCGAAGTCACAACCCTGATTTCAACCTTATTGGCACTTTTGGAACCATTGATGTTGGTGTTTATGGCCAGCATTGTTTTGGTGATTGTGATTGCAGTGATGCTTCCAATCGTAAACATGAACAATATGATTTAGAGCTTGCTTAAACAGAGATATGTAACATGCAGCAGAAGATTAAAAATATGAAGCAACAAGGTTTTACGTTAATTGAAGTCATGGTGGTGATCGTCATTTTAGGCGTTTTAGCTGCATTGATTGTTCCAAATGTGATGGGCCGTGGTGAAAAAGCCAAAGTCGATACCTCTGTCATTACCTTGAAGTCTGTTGCAGGGGCGTTGGATCAGTACAAAATGGATAATGGTAAATTTCCATCGATGCAAGATGGTGGTTTAAATGCCTTAATTACCAAACCAGAGTCTGCAAAAAATTGGTTACCAGGTGGCTATGTTAAAGGTGGCTACCCGAAAGACAGTTGGGATAACGATATCCAATATGTGATTCCGGGATCGGAAGGTCGCCCATATGATCTTTATTCGTTTGGTGCAGATGGTCAATCCGGTGGTACCGATAATGATGCAGATATTTTCTATAAGCATTAATTGAGAATAATTATAGATTCAGGTTTTATGGATTTAATCACTTCACTTAATTGGTTGATTCAATTTTGAGTGAAGTGATAATAAATCTTAATTATACTTATAATGTTAAATTATTGAATTTTATTAAAATAATATAATAACTTAAAGTTGATATTTATAATAAGAATTATTCCCAATTTTATTGATTACAATTATCGTAAAATATGGAGAAATATGGACTTTTCATTTAAATAAAACCACGCATAATATCTCTTATGGTACTTATTTAGCCATGGAGGATAGAATGAAAGCATTATTGTTAACGGATGAAATCAACCAGTTTCATTGGTCAATGCTGAAATCTGTTCTTTTGATTTTAAGCATATTGCCGTTGAGCCAAGGCATTGTTCATTTGTGGCAAAGCACAGAGGGCAGTAGCCAAATTATGGTGGGCTTTTTTGCAATTAGTCTCATGAGCTCATTACTGGCTTTAAGTTTTTGGTCTGCGCTAAAAGCAACAGTTGCGACACTGAATGAACAGCACCATTCTGCGCTTGAACAAGTTATTGTTCGTATTTACAGATATATTCCTATGTTATCACTTGCAGCAATGATGTCGTATTTAGTCACTCAATTTTAAATTCAGCATTGCACCAGTCTTAAGTATTGACCCGTTTAAAAACCAGAGATCGCTCTGGTTTTTTTATGCCAATTAAAAGCTCTATTCAATTTAATATTTTGTTTCAAAGGTGCGATGACGAACCGCTGTTTGTCTGTATTGAAGGATGCTTTGTCTATGCTTATGGATGGCGTTGAATTTATTCACACTTATACTGTTCCATCACAATAATAAACAGTGCGTGGATCTGATGGAAACAATAGATTGGCAGGATTTTTTTAAAGTTGAGCTTCGTGTAGGGCGCATTGTGCAAGCTGAGGTTTTTGAGCAAGCGCGTAAAGCTGCATATATTTTGCATGTCGACTTTGGAGAAGTTATCGGGATTAAAAAATCCAGTGCGCAAATTACGCAGTTATATCAGCCTGAACAATTGATTGGGAAATTGGTGGTCGCAGTGATTAATTTTCCTAAAAAACAAATTGGGCCAATTCAGTCCGAATGTTTAGTCACAGGTTTTCATAATATGGATGGTCATGTGGCGCTTTGTGTGCCCGATCAAGATGTTCCCTTAGGTGCGAAATTACTTTGAAACCTATAGTTTTGAATAAATGAATAAAAAAACCGAGCATCTGCTCGCTTTTTTTATTCATTTATGGCTTATTAAACAAATAAGCTTTCACATAATGATTAACGACGTGATTTGAAAGATACATCTACTTTACGTGGACGGTATATCCAGCCAAGTACCAATAAAAGTAATGAGAAAATCAGCACTGGCCAATCACTTAAGCGGGTATAAAGCGTCTCACCTTGCATTGCAGGAAGTTCACCGCGTAATACCGCATCTTTATCCATTGGTGCGCGTTTTACGATATGGCCATTATGATCGATAAAAGCGGTAATACCCGTATTGGTAGCACGAATAAACCAACGGCCATTTTCTTTGGCACGCATTTGTACCATTTGTAAGTGTTGATGTGGACTTGCTGTGCCCGTAAACCATGCATCATTTGAGATGGTAACAAGGAAATCGCTCTGACTTGCATTACGACGCGTTAAGTTTGGATAGGCCACTTCATAGCAGATCGCTGTACCTAAATCATGACCTTTTACCTGTAATGGCTTTTGATCAATCGCACCGCGCGAAAATCCACTCATAGATGGATCATTTTGCAATGCAGGTAAAACCCAGCTCAACATACCAGAGAGGGGAATATATTCACCAAAAGGCACGAGACGCTGTTTTTTGTATAGACCAGAAGCTTCATCACCAGTGGCTAAAATACTGTTGTAGTACATTGGGTGATTATTTTGCTGCGATTCAGCCAAATCCCAATAAGGAATGCCTGTCACCCATGCTGTCCCCGTTTTAGTTGCTTGCATATTCATTGCATCTAAAAACGGTTCAATGTCGGTTTGGAACATTGGAATAGAGGATTCAGGCCAAACGATTAGGTCTCGGCCCCATTCAGTACGGCTGAGTGAAGCATATTTAATTAAGGTGTCAGTTTGCTTCTCAATGAGCCATTTTTCATCTTGTGGGATGTTACCTTGAATTAAGGATACGCTGAGTGGTTTTTCAGCTTTTGGTTGCACAAATTTCAGTTGTGCTGCACCCCATGCCCCTAAAAGTACAATGGCAGAAGGCACAATCCAAAAGATACGTTTACGTAAAATTTCAACCAATGCGCAGGCTAAAAGGATGACGACAAATGAAACGCCGAAAATCCCGAATAAGGGCGCATAGCCATCAAGAAAACGTTCAGTAAAAGCATAGCCTGCAAATAGCCAAGGGAAGCCAGTAAAGACCCAAGTTTTACTCCACTCAAAGAATACCCAGAGTGGTGCAAAGGTCAGCGGAGTTTCAGGGAAAAAACGGCGATAAACCCAAGTTTGCACTGCGGTGAATAGCCCCATAACCAATGCCATGATCGCAATCATCAAGACGCTTAGAATGGAATTGGTATCGCCATACACATGTATGGATGTATAAAGCCAAAAAGCACCGACAAACCACAGTCCAAAGCCATAAGCTAAGCCGATGAAAAAGGACTGTTTTGCTGTTCGTTTACTGAGGCAAGCATACAGTAGGGCAGGCGACAGAATTGCCAACCACCAATAATGATAAGGTGCCAGCGACAAGCTGAAGATGGCACCTGAAAATAAAGAAATAAGTAAAGGGTAGATGATGGGCAGCTGTTTTTTTTGTTGTGATGAGTTTAACAGCTTATCAAAATAGGTTCTCATTTACGGACAGCTCGGATCAGATGAATAGTTCGTGCATCTGCTTCCAAAATGGTAAATTCCCAATTTTCAAGTTCAATCACTTGACCTTGTAAATCACTCACGAGACCCATTTCTTGAAGCAGTAAGCCGCCCACAGTTTCTACTTCATCATCAGAAAATTCAGCATCTAAAACATTGTTGAAATGTTCGATTGGTGTAAGTGCTTGAACTAACCATGTGTTTGCACTGAGTGGATCATCGTCAGGAATAATGAATTGGGCTTCTTCATCAACTTTGTCGTGTTCATCTTCAATTTCACCGACAATTTCTTCCAAAATGTCTTCTAAAGTCACCAGTCCTGAAGTTGTACCATATTCATCAATAACAACAGCAATATGAGTTTGAGTATTTTTCAACATACGTAAAACTTGGTCAGAACGAGCACTTTCAGGGACAAATAAGGGTTGGCGCATCAGGGCGCGAATATCCACTTTGGTGGTGGGTTCGGTCAAAAATGGCAATAAATCTTTGGCTAACAGGATGCCGACAACATTGTCGGGTTGATCTGCAGAGAACACGGGAAAACGAGAGTGTGCTGATTCTACGAGGACGTGCAAAATGTCGAGTAGTTGATCATCTTCTTGTAAGCTGATCATTGCCGTGCGCGGCGTCATCACTTCACGAATTTTTGTTGCTGGTAAATCCAGTACGCCTTCAAGCATTGCCACCGTATCGGGTTCTAAAAAGCGACGTGAATCTTGTACCAATTTTAACAGTTCGTCACGGGTTTCTGGTGCAGTACCCAGCCATTTACGTAAGCCGCGCATGCCCCACGACGGGCCTGATTCCTCTTGCATGATCTTTCCTGAAGACTCTTACTATCTAAAAATTATGATTTTATCATACCGTAGTCTAGACAGTTGTCTATCTATTAATGTGTGAAATCTATTTACCCATCGTTCATATTTAATTTATGTGATTGAGGTTGAGTTGTACTATTTTTTGAATGTTGTAAATCCTCTCAGCTTGATCGGAAAAAATAAATGGAAACGGTTATAATCATGACCTAATAAAGTTTTGGTTTTGTATACATGTCTGAATTTGGTGAAGTTAAAACTCAATTAAATACGCGTGGTTTACGCTGTCCTGAACCTGTAATGATGTTGCATCAAGCGATTCGTAAATCTAAATCAGGTGATATTGTTGAAGTTTTTGCGACTGATAATTCAACATCATGGGATATTCCAAAGTTTTGTATGCATTTAGGACATGAGCTTTTACTTCAAGAAGAATATCTTGACGAAAATGGCAATAAAGAATTTCATTATTTGGTGCAAAAAGGATAATGAGTACTCTACAGCTTGTTCTATAGTGGCTTGAGCAAGCTGATCCAGTTACATAAGACTAGAAAAATCGCAGACTAGATGCGCTTCGTGGCTGTTATAATTTTGCCGCAATAATCATGAATAACTATTAAATTTTTTAATTTTTACTATGCTAAATACAATTACTAATATTTTGGATCAGTTAGGCTTATCTGCCCAAAAACGCGCTATTCATGTTCAATTTTCCAATCCTGCTTTGAACGCAGAGATTTTTATTCAACGTATTGATGGGGAGCATGTATTGAATCAAGGCGTGCAAGCGACTTTGATTTGCCTATCCACCAATGCCCTTATTCCATTAAAACAATTTATTGGCGCACAAGTCGCAGTTGATCAAGTGACCGATCAAGGCGAACTCTTTCGTACCACGGGTATTATTACTGAAGCCACCCAA